>DAITKX010000053.1:20177-22093 GCA_036835995.1 Bacillota bacterium
TTCAAATCCCGCTTCCGCCGCGCTTGCCGGATTCGTACCGTGAGAGGAATCCGGAACGATGATCTTCTTCCTCTTTCCGTCTCCGCGGTTATCGTGATACGCCTTGATCATCATAAGCCCCGTCAGCTCTCCGTGAGCTCCGGCCGCCGGCTGAAGGCTGAACTTTTCCATGCCGGTGATCTCGGAAAGCATCCCGTCAAGCTCATACATCAGCTCCAGAGCCCCCTGGAAGGTCGACTCCGGCTGATAGGGATGCAGGTCGCGGAATCCCGCCATGGCGGCGGCATCCTCGTTTATTTTGGGATTGTATTTCATCGTGCAGGAACCCAGCGGATAGAATCCTCCGTCCAGACCGTAGTTTTTCATGGACAGTTGGGTATAATGCCTCACCGCTTCCGGTTCGGTGACCTGGGGCAGCCCAAGCTCCTTTTGACGCCTGAGATGCTCCGGAAGCTCGGCTCTTTCCCCGACGTCGCAGGCCGGCAGGCGATATCCCTTTTTCCCCTGGCCGGAAAGCTCAAAAATCAATTTATCGTACTGATTCATCCTATTTGCCCTCCTTTGCCAAAACCGATACCAGACGGTCGATCTCTTCCTTCGTCCGCTTTTCCGTCACGCATAAAAGCATGGCATGTTTCTGTTCGAAACCCAAATTGTCCAATTCGTTGTCCAGAGCGTATCCGCCCAGGATACCCTGCTCTAAAAGCCTTTCGTTTACAGCCTTCGGGTCCTCCTTCAGGGTCACGGCAAATTCATTGAAAAACGGCTTGTCGAACAGGGGCTCCACCCCGGCCTTCTTCAATTCCGCCAAGGCGTAATGGGCCTTGTTCATGCTCTGCTCCGCCGCCTCCATCAGGCCCTGCCGGCCCATGACAGACAGATAGATCGTCGCCGTCAGGGCGTTGAGCCCTTGATTTGTGCAGATATTGGACGTCGCTTTTTCCCGGCGGATATGCTGCTCTCTCGCCTGAAGCGTCAGGACAAAGGCTCTCTTTCCATCCACATCCGTCGTTTCGCCCACAATTCTCCCGGGCAGCTTTCGCATCAGCTTGTTGGTCGCCGCCATGAATCCGAGGTACGGTCCCCCCAGGTTCAGATTGATTCCGAGAGACTGGCCTTCCCCCACGACGATATCCGCTTTTTGTTCTCCGGGGCACTTGATTAAGGCTAAAGACAAGGGATCTGAAACATTGACGATCATCAGAGCCTTCTTTTCGTGGATCGCCTCCTCCAAGGGAGTCAGGTCCTCAACGATCCCCAGGAAGTTTGGGTTTTGCAGAACGACCCCCGCCGTATCCTCTGTTAATAAAGCGCGCAGATGGCCGGGGTCGGTGGCGCCGCCGGCCAGACCGATTTCCACAAGCTCGATCCCGTGGAATCCTGTGTAGGTGGCTAAAACCTCCCTCACCTCGGGATGTACCGCCCGGGAAACCAGAATGCGCCTGCGGTTTGTGGAGGCGGCTGCCATCAGAGCGGCTTCCGCGCAGGCTGACGCTCCGTCGTACATGGAAGCGTTGGCTACGTCCATTCCCGTCAATTCGGCGATCATGGTCTGGAATTCAAAGATAGCCTGCAAGGTGCCCTGGCTGATCTCCGGCTGATAGGGCGTGTAGGCGGTATAGAACTCCGACCTGGAGGTCAGGTGTTTGATCACCGACGGTATGTAACGGTCATATGCTCCGGCGCCGGTAAAGCAGGTCAGCTGCTCCGTCCCCCTGTTTTTTTCAGCCAGGGTCTTCATCCGGCGCATTAATTCCAATTCCGACATGGCAGGCTCCAGCTTCAACCCTGCTTTTACCCGAAGCTCCCGGGGGATTTCCTGAAAAAGATCCTCCGGAGAACTCAGGTCCATCGTCTCCAGCATCTGCTGCCGGCGTTCTCCGGAATTCGGAATATAGACGCTCATCTTACTCTTC
>DAITKX010000054.1:0-21999 GCA_036835995.1 Bacillota bacterium
TGCAGCCCAGCACGAGAAATTCCATAGCGTCTCTCCAGGTTTCAATGCCGCCGATTCCGCTGATGGGAACCTTGCTTACGATTTCGTCCTGCAGCATCTGAGCGACAAATCTTAAAGCGATAGGCTTAACCGCGGCTCCGGAATAACCGGAAATGGAGGACTTACCGTTTACAACCGGCATAGCGGTCATATTCTCAAAGTCAATGTTTGTGATAGATTTTACTGTGTTGATTGCGGAAATACCGGCAGCTCCGCCTTCGATGGCAGCGCGGGCGGGAAGGATCATATTCGTTACATTCGGAGTCATCTTCGCGATGAAGGGAGTCTTGGTAACGGATGTGACCGCTTTGCAATACTGCTTTACCAGCTCGGGTGTGGAACCTACGTCGGAACCCATGGCATGGCTCGTCATCTGCGGACATGAGAAGTTTCCTTCGATCAGGTCTGCGCCCGCCTGGTCGCACATCTTCGCGAGCTCTTTCCATTCTTCGTCTGAGCTTCCCATGATGGTAGCAACCATGATCTTTTCCGGATAATCTTCCTTCAGTCTGCGCATGAACTCAAAGTTTACTTCCGTCGGTTTGTCGGAAATCTGTTCCATGTTTTTGAAGCCGAGCCAGGGTAAACCTTCTTTGTTTACCTGGTCAAATCTGGGAGAACATTCGTCAGCTACAAAGATGCCTGCAGTCTTGAAGAACACTCCGCCCCATCCGGCTTCATAAGCCTTTCTGACCATGTCATAGTTTCCGCCGACCGGTGATGATGAAAGGAAGAATGGATTTTCACATTTTACGCCTAAATATTCTATGGATAAATCTTTCTTAACAGCCATTACTTTACACCTTCTTTCTTTTCAAGGTAGCTAATGATTTCAGCAGCTGCTTCTTTTCCTGCGGCAACCGCTTCAACGACAGTCTTTCCACCGTTTACAGCGTCGCCTGCAGCATAGATTCCGGCCACATTCGTCTTGCCTTTTGCATTCGCAGCGATCATTCCCTTTTCCGTCGTCTTAACGGGAGCGACCTTCGTCATGTCTTCCGGAGCCTGGCCGATTGCCAGAACTACGGTGTCAGCGGCAACCTTCGCTTCGGAAGCGCCGTCTCTGCCTTGGAATACTGCAAATTCGACCTTATTGTTACCGATGAATTCCTTTGGTGCAAAGTTTGTGGTAATGGTAACGCCAAGAGAAATGGCATACTGAATCTCTGTCATGTTTGCAGGGGCTTCTTCCAGGGTTCTTCTGTAATAAATCATTACGCTTTCAGCTCCCAGAAGCTTCGCTGTCGTAGCGCAGTCCATAGCAACGTCTCCGCCGCCGATGACGACGACCTTCTTGCCAGGATTGAAAGTGCCCTTTGATTCCCTTGCGGCCTTCAGGAAGTCGATTGCGCTTGTAACGCCTTTCAGATCTTTCCCGGGGATATCGGGAGTCTTGGCGTCCCAAAGTCCGGCGCCGATGAAGATGGCCTTGAAGCCGTCCTTTTTCAGTTCATCCACCGTGATGTCCACGCCAACTTTTGTATTGAAAACAAATTTAACGCCTAAATCTTTTACGGATTTGATATCGAAGTCCACAACATGCTGGGGAAGTCTTGCCGGAGTGATGCCATATGTAAGCACTCCGCCGGCTTTCTCCGCCGCTTCGAAAATGGTTACCTGATAGCCCTCCTGCGCAAGTTTTGCAGCGCATGCAAGGGATGCCGGGCCAGCTCCTACGCAAGCGACCTTCGCGGCCTTTTTCTTTGCGGGGGCTGTTAAAATCTTCATTTTATAAATTTTTTCCTGCTCGACGGCAAATCTCTGCAATTTACCGATTTCAATCGGCCTGTCGATGCCGCATCTGCTGCAGGCTTCCTCGCAAAGCCTGTCGTAAGGACATACTCTTGCGCAGCTTCCACCTAAAACGTTGTTTTCTCTGATCGTTTCGGCGGCACCTTTAACATTTCTGAATCTGATTGATCTGATAAACTTCCCGGGATCGGTTCCTGCCGGGCAGCCTTTACTGCATGGTGCGTCGATACACAACAAGCATCTCGCCGCTTCTTCCATCGCTGTTCTCGGTGTAAACCCGTCTACAGCGTCAGCAGTATACTTTGCTTTCACTACCTTACTCAAATCTTTTCAACTCCTTCTCACATTTAATAAAGTTCTGGATAACCTGAATGCTTGTTTCCGGCCTTCGATACTGATTTGTAAGAATCACAAATAGAATTTGTCCAATGCTGAGGTGACTGTGAAACCAGTTACAGCACATTATAATTGTATCATCTTTTTTTTATTATGCAAGGACTTCTTTCATGAAATCTTCAAAAAATTTAAAAATTTTGATTTTTTCTTACCAATCCAGCCGGTATTTTTTATCCGGACAGATAAATATGCAGAGGCCGCATCCGGTGCACGCTTCCGAGTTCTGGATCATCCTTCCCTCTTCCTTCCGTATCGCCCCGTAAATACACGCTTTTACGCAGGCGTCGCAGTCGGCGTCACAGGCTGGATCGTCGATGCGGCTGACCACGGGCTCGATCTTGATCTCCTCAAAGGACTTCAGGTTCTTTAACGCACCCCCGCTGACCGCCTTCACTTCCGTTATGCCTTTTTCGTCCGCCCATCGTTCCAGGTCGTTTACGATTTCCGTGATCCGTCCAAATCCGTTGATCATGACCGCGGTGCCGACTTCGACGGCGGAAGCGCCGAGCATAATGTATTCCAGCGCGTTTTTATAGTTTTCGATCCCGCCGATGCCGCAGATGGGAATGTCCACCGCCTGGGCAATGCTTGCGACGGAAGCCAGCCCCAGGGGCCTGATAGGCGCGCCGGAATATCCTCCGTAGGTCGACAGCGTAGGCTCCATGGTATCGATATCGACTCCGAGAATGCACCGGACCGTATTGATGGCGCTGACGCCCGCGCCGCCGGCACGCTTCACGGCCTTTGCCGCTTTGGATATATTGGTGGCGTTCTGGGACAGTTTTACCATCACCGGAATCTTCACATTCTGCACCACCTCTCTCGTCATCTGGTATACCCTTTCCGCATCGGAAGCGACTACCTCCAGAGCCTCCCCCATAGGAGACGATATGTTCATTTCAATGGCGTCCGCACCGAATTTTTCCATCTTCAATGCGAGATACGCCAATTCCGGAGGTGTGTGAGCGGAAATGCTGGCGATGACGATGCCGTCCTGACCCTTTGCGATGTCCATTTCCCTTTGCCAGCCCTCAACCTGAATATCGCTGTAAAGCCTGATGTTCTGCGCTCCCAGGCCATCGTACGCAATGCGGGGCCGGACGTCAAACTCAGCGTCGGTGACGATGGTCTCCGTAATCACAGCTCCCGCTCCCGCGGCAAGACCTTTTCTTATGCACATGCCGTCCCTGTTCCATGGACCGGCCGCGATAATGACGGGGTTCTTCAGCTTGAGTCCTAAAAAATCTGTTTTCATTAGAATATCTCTCCAATCCTCTCCCTGTGTCCACAGGATTTTCTTATCTTCAGCTTGGACTGCAGCAGGATCTCCCTGCTGTTGCCCTCTTCCTCTTTGCTGTCAATAATGTCAAACAGGAGTCTGGCTCCTACGACACCCATTTTATGCAACGGTTTTTCAACTGTTGTAAGCTTCGGATCCAACAAATTGGACATCCTTATGTTGTCAAACCCGACGAATGCGATGTCTTCAGGCACCCTGATCCCATGGTCCTTCATAGCGTCGATGGCTCCGAAGGCCAGGAGATCGGAAGAGGTAAAGATCGCCTGAGGCCGTGTTTTTAAATCGATGAGCTTTTTCGCCGCTATGTACCCGCCCTCGATAGAGTTCACAGCCTTCTGAAGAAATTCTTCCCGCTCTACAATTCCTTCTTCCGCCAGCGCCCGCCTATACCCTGCGATCTTTCTTTGATTCTCTCTTTCCGGCGTTATACCGTAAATAATTCCGATGTCCCTGTAACCGATATCAAGCAAATGCCTCACGGCCTTATATGCGGCGCCCTCGCAATCGATCCTGACAATGGGCACATTCTTGACGTCCCCCTTGTTCTCACCGATGAGGACCACCGGGATTCCCTGTTTCCGTATCCAGTCCACATCCTCGTTTTCAAGGAGGGAAGAGACGAGAACGACGCCGTCTATCCTTCTTTTGACCAGGGAATCAACATACTTCCTCTCCTTATCGATCATATTTTCCGTATTGCAGAGCAGAACCGTATAATTTTTCTGGTGAGCCACGTCTTCCACGCCCTTGGCGACTTCCATATGGCTCGGATTCAATATGTTGGGGATAAGCAGACCAATGGTATCGGTTTTATTGAAATTCAGTCCTCTTGCGAACCAGTTCGGAGTGTATTCCGACTCTTCTATCACATTCAGTATCCGTTCCTTCGTGCCGGGAGCCACGCTTTCCGGATGATTCAGAACTCTTGAAACCGTCGCGACAGACACTCCGGACTGTTTCGCTATCTCTTTAATGTTCATATTACCAACCATACTCCAATTTCTATTATTTTTTCGGTTTGTCCGCCGGTACCCTGTAACATTTTCAGACGCTGCAGAGCACTGTTTATTTGCTTTCATTATGTCATCAAATAAGTTAATTTACAAGAAAAAAAAGCATATCAGCAGTATTTGTTACTAGTTACAGAAACTTCCGTGCAAATGGAGCTAGATGCGAACGAAAAAAAAAGAAAAGCGCATTGCTGCGCTTTAATTCTCGAATTCTTCTATATCTTCAAAATCTTTTACGCCGTATTGCCAGGCGATCTCCGACTTCATACGCTTAATTTCCGCACTTTGCCTTAAAGAAAGATTCATTCTGTTTCCACCTCCGCCTGCGTACTCTCCGGAACTGTAAAGAAAATCAGCTTATGGATCGTGAGATTCATAAGCTGATTTATCGTTAATATAAGCTTAAAACTTTATCTTCCTGATAACTGTTGTTCAGCCATTTCAACTAATCTCTTCGTCATATAGCCGCCAACATAGCCATTCTGTCTAGCTGTAAGGTTTCCCTTATCCAATGTGTCATAACCGGAAATACCAAGCTCGTTAGCAATTTCAGTCTTCATGTTGTTGAGTCCATTCTTTGCGCTCGGCTTAACCAGATTGTTGCTGTTGTTATTGCTTGCCATTTGTATTCACCTCCTTTGTGGTATTAATTTAACCGATGTGAGTTTTTATATTACAAGCAAATTTTTCATGATCTGCCTTTTTTTCCGACTCAGAATCATCGGCCGAAAATGTGAAGGATTCATCGAATCACTTTCGTTATATAGTATTGCAAATCTTTTTCTTTTCATGAGGCCATATGTGCGGAATATTTTGCCTTATTTTTTTAATACTAAGATAAAGGATAATAAAAATGAATGAGGTGATAAAAATGGCAGTAGCGCACAAGGGAGCGATTTCCTTCGGTCTGGTCTATATCCCCATCGCTTTATATACGGCGACTCAGGATAACGATGTTCATTTCAACCAGCTTCACAAGGAAGACAATTCCAGGATCAGATATAAAAAAATCTGCGCCCATTGCGGCAAAGAGGTGTCCGGCGAAGATATCATCAAAGGATTCGAATACGATAAGGATAAATATGTCGTCATTACCGACAGCGATCTTGAAAAGATAAAGACGGAAAAGGACAAAACCATTCAGATCCTTCACTTCGCGGATCTGGAAACCATCAATCCGATCTATTATGAAAAATCCTATCATACCGCGCCGGAAACAGGCGGCGAAAAAGCTTTTGAGCTTCTCCGCACCGCCATGAAGGAAGAGAGCAAGGTCGCCATCGCGAAAACCGTCATGGGCAACAAGGAAACGCTTCTCGCCCTCATCCCGGCCGACGACAGCATCCTCATCAATACCCTGTTTTTCGAGGATGATATCAAGGAAATTCCCAAATCCTTCGTAAGGCCGCAATTAAACGAAGGGGAGCTTACCATGGCAAAGACGCTGATCGAATCCATGGTCCAGCCATTCGATCCTTCCCTTTACAAGGATGAGTATCAGGAGCGGCTTCGGGATCTCATCGAACAGAAAATATCCGGGAAAGAGATCGTTGCGCCGAAGGAAGAGTCGCCAAGCAACGTCATCGATCTGATGGACGCCTTGAAGAAGAGCATCGAGATGGGCAAAAACAAAGCCGCTTCAGGATGATGGTTTCATCGTCCCGAAGCAGCCTTTTCAATTTATTGATTCCTGTGAGTTCCGCTTTTTATTTTGTTTTATTGGATTCATTGCCGGTTCCCTTTTTCTTGTAGATCTCTTTCGTCTGATCCGACTTGAGACCTTTATCTTTATTTCCCATTTTATCGCCTCCCAGGCCTAATATGCCCAAAATGGAAAACAGCTATGTATTTTTCGAACGGCCTAAATAAAACACATTAATAAATGAAATAACCGAGGTCAAAAGCCCCAGCGCCGCCACCAGCGGCCCGGCGGCCGGATTGCAGGTGCACTCCATGCTGCAGGACCCGTCGCAGAAGCCCAGCAATACCGTTGCGAACAGCGCCGCAAGGATTCCCACCAGACCAAGAGCTGCGCTGATCCCCATTCTGATCTCCCTTGGTTCCACAAAGGCCAGCAGGATCGCCAGGAATACGATCAAAACGCCGATACCGTATTCCGCCTTCGCTGCAGCCACGCATTCCATCATCATTCTCTGGCATTGATCGCCGATCGTAAGTATAAAACTGGGAATACACGCGATCAGCGCCCCCAAAACCGCAATTGAAACTCCTGTAATGATCCTGTTTACCAATATTATCCCTCCCTGATTGAACATTGGTACAACTTATTCGCGGTTCGTCCATGTTATGTATTGAAATCCAAAGTTTTGTGAAAGTTTTGAATATACAACTTATGCAAGAATCCTATTTACATTTGCCTTGGAATGTTTTATAATTAGGTTTATTCGGGGTGTGGCTCAGCTTGGTAGAGTGTTGCGTTCGGGACGCAAAGGCCGCGAGTTCGAATCTCGCCACTCCGACCATTTTTCTTTTTTTATGTTCAAATATGTTCAAACTTCTTTCCGGGGTGTAGCGCAGCTTGGTTAGCGTGCTTGACTGGGGGTCAAGAGGTCGAGAGTTCAAATCTCTCCACTCCGACCAGAAAGATATAGCGTTTCCTTCAAGGAAACGCTATTTTTTTAATTTCGGCAGGATCGGCCGGTAGTGCGTTGCATGAGGACGTGATAGTATGCGCTGTGTTTCAACAGATCAACAGGCAGAAACCCGATCTCGTGTTGATGGCTGGCGATATAGCGGACGACGTGCTGCCGGACGTCGGTGTGATCGAGCTTTTAAACGGCATAGCCAATCAATATCCCTGCTATTATGTCACTGGAAACCACGAGTTTTGGAGCGGCAGAGTAGACGAGCAAAAGGATATGTTCCGCAGGCATGGTGTTAACGTACTGGAAGGCGATGGCGAGGAGGTGTCGGTAAACGGACAGCATCTTTTCATTTGCGGGATCGATGATCCGGATGTCGGTGAGAAGCTATTTGACGCGCAGCTAAAGCATGTGGCGGGTTTAATAAGTGAGGAGCGGTATTCCATTCTATTATCACACCGGCCGGAGTTATTTGAGCGTTATGCAGGCTATGATTTTGACCTGGTTTTATCAGGCCATGCACACGGCGGGCAGTGGCGCATTCCGCTTATCTTGCCAAATGGCCTGTTCGCTCCCAATCAGGGCTGGTTTCCTAAATACACAACTGGAATACATGAGATAAGCAATACGAAAATGCTTGTTTCAAGAGGGTTGTCACGAGAGTCCACAAGGATTCCGCGCATTTTTAACCCTCCCGAGCTGGTCGTCATTCATTTGGTTCCAAAGCCGTCATCATAAGAATGATCTGGACAGAGGACAGGAATCATTTTTTATTGAAAAAGACTGCCGGAGTTTCCGCCCCGGCAGTCTTTTCAGTTGTTTCAATTCGCTTAAAAATGAAATCGATGGATCTTATTTCTGATCTGCCTTCAGGACTGCGTTCAGCATTACGCTTGCGCCCTGTGTGCAGTCTTCTGTGGAGGTGAATTCCGGCTCGCAGTGGCTGTGGCCGTCCTTTGACGGAACAAAGATCATGGTGGTAGGAATCATATAGGATACGAACTGAGCGTCATGTCCGGCGCCGCTGTTGATCCGCTGATTCTTCGTTCCCAGCTCGTTAGCGCTTTCCTGAACGTAGTCAACCAGCTCTTTGTCAAAGTAAACAGTATCCCGCATCCAAGCCAGCTCAACTTCGCAGCGGCATCTTGCCCATTCTTTTTTCTCAAGGCTCTTAACGATCTCAAGAACCTTTGCTCTGGTTTCAGGATCTTCATGCCTTACGTCGATGGAGAAATCGATCAGGTCCGGAATTACGGTGTGTACATTGGGATGGCAGAGGATCTCGCCTGTGGTGTAAACCAGCTCCGGCCTGTTCAGCTTATCGATTTCCTCATGCAGATAGCAAAGGGCCAAAGCGGCTGCGTGGAGCGCGTCCTGCCTCTTGTGCATCGGAGTGGTTCCCGCATGGTCGGACTGGCCATAGAACCGGATCCTATAGTTGAACATACCCAGTACGCAGGTTACGACGCCGATTTCGTTTCCGGCATCTTCAAGGATCGGACCCTGTTCGATGTGGAGTTCAAACATCGCCATGTAGTCGTTGGGATTCAGTCTGTTCGTTTCCTCTCCCTTATAAGGAGACTTCGCCAGCGCATCGCCGAAAGTGGTGGTTTTATCTAAAATACTCTTGGATGCCAGCATTTTTTCCTTCGTGAAGTTCTTGGCGATATCCGCAGGAAGATATTCATTGCAGACAACGCCGGAGGACATCATTGCAGGGGGATAAAGGGAACCTTCTTCGTTTGTCCAGATCATGGCCGTGACCGGATGTCTGTGAGGGATCTTTTCGGCGACGATGGTTTCCAGAACTTCCATTCCGCCCATAACACCTAAAATGCCGTCATAGTTTCCGCCGTTTTTAACGGAGTCGCAGTGGGAACCCATTACGATCCTCTTCAGTCCCGGTTCGGAGCCTGGGATTGTAGCATACATGTTGGCCATATCGTCGGTCTCGATGGTGGCGCCTATCGCTTCCATCCTCTTCTTAAAATAGTCTCTGGCCATATGTGCTTCCGGGGAAAGGGAGTATCTGGTGATTCCGCCGTGTCCGGCGTCGCCAAATTTGCTGAACGTAGTGATTTTTTCCTGCATTCTGCCTTTGTCACAAGTAAACATAATACTTACACTCCTTTGTAAAATATTTTGATTTATATAAATAAAAAATCAACGAAATAAAACGACGAAACTAGTTACGCGAGTTAAGAAAAAAAATAATGTTCTCAATTTTTAATCTCTTCACCGATATGAGCATACCGCTTTTTGCATGTTTATGTCAAGCAATCTTTTACCATATCGATAAATTCGTCCCACCTGCCTTCTTTCAGCAAAATTTCCGGACAGTTTTTTCCTGAAAAGTCGTGGTGCGTCTTTACGCTCTCGATGTCCAGATCATAGGCTTTCAGCAGCATAGCGGTGAGCGCTGCCGTATTTTTCAGCGTTTTTTCATAATCATTTTCCGGGTTGACACACATCTCGATGCCGATCCCGTTCAGATTTCCCCCGTCCTTGGAGAGGCCGTCTCCGGCGTGAAACGCGATCTCATTGTCAGGGATATGGTAGAATATCTCATGGTCGTCCACCGTGTAATGCCAGGATTTCCGCTGGTTGTTCGCCTCGGTGTGGAGATAATTGTTGTGGGACGCCGCGTTGGCATTTCTCCCGGCATTCCCGGTTTCATGGATCACGATGTATTCGATCTTTCGGAGCTGGCCGGGCCGTTCCATGGTGCCCGAAGGGATGAAGTCCGTTACGATGGGAATGCCGCCGACCTCGCTCACCGACTCTCTCAGCTTGGTAGGACGGCCGTCGAAATAGGAGTGCAGCGCCGCTATGGCCGCCGTCAGTATGACGACCGCGCCCAGCAGGCTGAGCAGAAAGATTGCCATTCTTTTTTTATTGATGCGAATTGTCCTTCGTTCTCCCATGATGCTCCCTTTTCGTCCTCTGTCTTCTCAGTTCAAATTCTAGCACGAAAAGCATCGGTTTTCAACCCGCCGAAAAACCGTTCGATTTCGATTTCCGCACTCTCGGCGGAATCGGAGCCGTGAATGACGTTAAAGGTGGTAGAGGCGGCGAAATCCCCCCGAATGGTCCCGGGGACAGCTTCTTCAAACTTTGTGGCGCCTATGAGCATCCGCATTCCCTGAATGGCGTTTTCGCCTTCGACGATCATGCCCCAGACCGGACCCGACATCATATACCGCTCCATAGCCGGATAAAAGGGTTGATCCGCCACATGAGCGTAATGCTCTCTCAGAATTTCCTCGTTCAGGTTCATCACCTTGATCTCTGCGATGCGGTAACCTTTTGCTTCGATTCTACTGATGATCTGCCCCGCAAGCTTTCTTTCAACCGCGTCGGGCTTCAGCATTATGTAGGTTCTTTCCATATTTCTCTTCCTTTACTGCTCTTTCAGCATCCGCTTTAAAATCTTCCCGGACGCGTTTTTCGGAAGGTTCGGCACAAACTCGATGTAGCGCGGCAGCTTATAGGCTGCAAGCTTTTCCCCCATGAAGCGAAGAAGCTCTTTTGAATGGCATTCTTCCCCTTCCTTCAGGACGACGTAAGCCTTGACAAATTCGCCCCGCAGCTTGTCTGCGACCCCAATGACGGCGGCTTCCTTTACCTTCGGAAACTGGTAGATCACCTCTTCCACCTCCCGCGGATATACGTTCAGTCCGGAGATGGAGTAAATTTTCTCCCCACCCCGGTTTATCATGTCTTTTTTCCTGTCCACGATGTAAATATAGCCGTCTTCATCCTTTTTAGCAAGGTCGCCGGTATGCAGCCACCCGTTGCGCAGCGTCTTTTCCGTTTCCTCGATCTGGTTATAATATCCCAGCATCACATTTTCGCCGCGGACGACAAGCTCGCCTACTTCCTCCACGGGCAGTTCATTGTCGTTCCCGTCGAAGATCCTGCATTCGATATTCGGCAGCGGCAATCCGATGGAACCCTCTTTCTGCACTCCCTCAGGCGGATTAAAGGATACGGCCGGAGAGGCCTCCGTCAGTCCATAGCCTTCCACGATGGGGAGTTTCATGATTTCTCTGCCCTGTCTGTAAATTTCCACAGGAAGCGCCGCTCCGCCCGAGACGGCTAGACGGAGTTTCGGGAACTCAATGTTCTTTTTACCGGCCTCCAGCAATACCACGTACATGGCAGGGACGCCCATAAAGATCGTGACTTCATCCCTGATCAGGGTCTCGATGACTTCTTTCGGCTGAAAGGATTCCACGATAGATATTGTGGCGCCGGACCATAGAGGCAGCAAAACGCATGCTGTAAACGCAAATACATGAAACATCGGCAGCACGCACATGTAAATGTCGTCCGGCTTCGCATGAAGCGCGATATAACACTGCTCGGAATTGGCCACTAGGTTTTTCTGAGTGAGCATGGCCGCTTTCTGCCTGCCGGTGGTGCCGGAGGTATATAAGAATGTGGAAATTGCGTTTTCGTCTGTAAAGTCCTCAAAATCCGCGGTTGAAATCTTTGCAAGCCCCTCGTCGAACGCTTCGTCCAGCACGATGAGGGAAATCCCCAGCGCGCCTTCCGCCGCCTCTTTTGTAAGCTTTACCTTTTGTAAAATTGCGGGCTGCGTGATCATAAATTTTGCTTCGGAATCCTTGACTATGTACATGATTTCTTCCATGGTCAGCATCAGGTTGATGGGAACGATGACCCCGCCGTTTCTCACGACGCCGAAATAGGAATATAAGAATTCCGGTGAATTGAGGCAGCTTAGCACCACCTTGTCTCCGGGCTTCAGGCCGGCCTTTTTCAGATAGCTTGCATAGGCTGTAACCGCCTGGTCCAGCTGTTCGTAGGTTATGCTGCGCCCCTTATGCTTCAATGCAGTCTTTTCTGCTTTAAAATGAGTTTTATAAATATCTCCAACCATACCCGTCTCCTTTATAATAATTATTTATTTTATTATAATGATCAGAAGTTTAGTTTGCAATGCAAATTATTTGTTTTTCAAAGTTCTTTTTGGGGTTTTTCGGACGTTGTTTTTCGGTGCCCGGATGGGAGTAAAATGTCAGCGGTATTTCGCGAGATAACTGCGAAAGTCCCAGTTTTTAAGGAATTTGCTGCAGCTTTCGTAACCGGACCGGTAAAGCCGGAAGGCATCCAGCGGCGGGAGGTTGAAATCCGTGGCCCTGATCCCCAAGGTAGGAATCGAAATCGTCCTGACGCTGTCTTTATCCCTCATAAAAACGGACTGGTCGTCATCAGTCATGGCTTCAAAGATATCAAAGATGTAGGAAAGCAGATCTTTCTTTCCAATGGAGCAGCTGCTTGCTGAAGAATCGACGAGCCGGAACCCGAAGGTGGGCCACCTCGGAATTCCCTCCGAATCGAAGATCCAGACGGGGAAGTTGCTTAAAATACCGCCGTCGACGATATAGCTTTCGCATTTTTTATACTTGAGGATCACCGGCTTATAAAACAAGGGGATGGCGGTGCTCATCCTCACCGCCCGGGCAATTTCAAAATCCATCGGGTCCAGCCCGTACTGCGGAAGGTCATCGGGAAGGATCACGATTTTTCTTTGCGTAATGTCGGATGCGATGATCTTCAGCCTGCTTTTACCTTCAAGAATCACGTCCCGAAACTTTGTTTTTCCCTTTGCCGCAAGGAGCTCCCCCATCCACTCCTCTATCTGATCCCCACGGTAAAGCCCCTTTTCCGCCAGCAGACTCATAGGGATCCCAAGCAGAGGCACCGACTGGAGAGCGGTTTTATCCAGCAGCCGGCTGAAGTTCTTATCCTCCAGCATGCTCAGCTCTTTGCCGGTATAACCCACCGCAAGAAGCGCAGCCATGACCGCTCCGGCCGAGGTCCCCGCAAGCCTGTGGAACTCATAGCCCCTATCCTCCAGACAGCTGACGGCGCCGACAAAGCTGATTCCTCTGACGCCTCCGCCCTCAAAAATCGCATCAGCTTTCATAACGTCTCTCCCTTCCAAATCCTTTTGTTATAGGATATGGAAGTTGAAGCGGATGGTTACTGGCAATCGTTTACGCTGTGAACATCCAGGAATTTTACAAAGTCTTCCATTGGACGGGTGCGCTCAAACTTCAGAGAGATCCCGTATCGCTGACAGAAATCGGAAATCAGTGAATCGAGGATGGCCCATTGCACTGTCAAAAATTCTTTTCCCTCTCTTTGAAGCTCGGCAATCACTCCATAGGTATGCTCTACCCTTAAATAGCCTGCAATGATAAGGTAATCAAAGGAATGCTCCTGTGCGATTTCCAACACCTGCTGTCGGCTCTCGGCAATGCCTAAGACATCAATGCTCCCCACGTCCCGGAGATATTTCGCCAACGCCATAGCCTGGCTCTGCAACCGGTCTGAAATGATCAGCACACGAATCTGATATGACTTACTCTTTTCTCTCATTATCCCTCCGGCCTAGAAGGTCCGCGTAATGAAAAAACGGGATAATACCCGAATATTATACATACACTTTTAGAATCTATTATAATACTCTTTTAGTTGATTTTCAAGTCCCAAAGTAATCTGTAAGATTACTGTAAAGGAGGCTGAAAGAATATGGTTATGGATCGCAAAGCACTCGGAGCGGCCGTCAGGGCAGCCCGCATGGAAAATAAAATAACTCAGGAGCAATTGGCCGAAATGGTTGGAATTGCACCCTCTCATGTAAAGCAGATCGAATCGGGAAACCGAAGCCCTTCTGTGGAAGTTCTATATAAATTGGCTTTGGAATTGAACTTTTCCGTCGACGATATCTTCTTTCCCGGCAGGAAAAGCGACCAGGAACTTCTGTATAAAATCGAACGAAGTCTGCAGCAATGCAGCGTCCACGACCTGCGTGTGGTCTATTCCACCATCACAGCCCTGAAGGATAACCCGGACGATTGAATCTTACCGCTCCAACATGAGCGGTTTTTCTTTTGCAGCGTTTCCTCCGCAATTGACCGGAAGCTTTAAAGAATTCTAAGAGTGTCTGGCAAATTTTTCCGAATGTCTGAAAATCAGCTTATGGTGGTATAATAATCTACGGAATCAATTATGCTTTTTTGCAATGGAAATCTTTAAAGCACAGATAAATATTCAACAAGGGGACCGGAATCGGAAAGGCTATGAATTTACTGGGTCATATCAATTTTATATCGGTTATTATCATCTGCATATTCCTGATGCCTGTGATTGCAGGCGTTTTGGCTCCTCTGACGAGGGGCGGTATCCGGCATTCGTTTCTTTTTATTATCAACTGCCTGAACTTTATTGTGAGCGCCGTTTCGGCGGCCATGCTTGTTAAGGTGCTTTTTGCCGATGAGGGAAACGGCTTTCAGAACTTCGTGAACAGAGCGATTCCCGCTGTCGGGGAATTGATTTATCAGTATCGCCATGACATCGTAGCCTATCTGATCGCCATGTTCGTTTTTACAGCCGTTATCTTTTTCCTCCTGGGACTTGCGGCGCTTTCATTCTGCCGGCATGCGGCCTTTCCCCTGGCGGACAGGCTTTCCGCCAGACTGGATTCGGTGCGCCCCAATGTGAAACGGACCTTCAGCGGATTGTGGCAGCTTCCGAAAGCCCTTTGCACGGTTTTAGTCTTTTCCCTGCTGCTGAACTTTTATGCGAATTTCATCAATAATCCCTCCGCGAGAGACTATATCAACACATCCAAGGCGTATCAGGCGATCCATAAAACCATGCTGGCGCCGATCTTGGGCGCCGATCTTGTCAAGGAAGCGCCGGTAATCATCGGCGATGCGTTTCGGAGAGCTGCCGAGGATTTCACCCCCGCCAACGCGGACAGCTCCGCGGCCCCAAACTATTGGAATCTGCCGGCAATCAAGTATTTTAACGGGGTAACGGTGGACGAAGCGATCCAGTCGAATACGGAAATCGACAACGCCGCAAAGCTGATCGTGGGAAACGAGAAGGATGACGTGAAAAAAGCATACCTTCTCTATAAATGGGTCAGCAGCAATATCAAATACGACAATGCAAAGGCGGCTATCATCATGGACAAACCCTCCCATGTCGATTCCGGATCCATCATCACTTTTAAGGACAAGATGGGCGTGTGCTTCGACTATTCCTGTCTCTATGTTTCCATGTGCCGCGCGGCGGATCTGAAGGTCAGGCTGATTTCAGGCCTGGGCTACAACGGCGAGGAATGGGGTGAACATGTATGGAATCAGGTCTATGATCCCAAGGAGGAAAGATGGCTCAACGTGGATACGACATTCGGCGCTTCAGGGTACGATTATTTCGATAACCCGGGGTTCTCCTCAAACCACCGGTACGAAGTCGTACAGTCGGAGTGGTAAATATTGTAACCCTCTGCTTTCACAGCCTAAGATTTAGCCTCTTTTTTTCTTTTTCACAGCCCGATATATGGATCTGATTGAGAAGTTGTTATCCTCCGGCAGCTTATTGTAAAGAGACTCATATTTGCGCAATAAATTGTTTCTGATATAATCGCTGAATTCATAATCAAAAGGATTATAAAACCTGGTCTGCCTGTTTTCCAATGTCGTATAAGCGGTGCAGGGCGACAGCATATAGATCTTTGTCTTTTCTCCAAAGACAGGTAGTCTTTTCACGTCGACTTTTCTGATTTTTACACTGACGCCTCCGAAGATTCTGTTAGGTTCGAATATGATGGGGAAATTATACTATGATTTCAAGTGGTCATGCCTAAAATTGTAGAAACAATGCTAAATTTGCTGAAAATAATAGAAGCTCCTATTGAAAATTAATAGAAGCTCAATATCACCTAAGAAAGACAAAGGAGCGTGAACTGCCACCATGTCTGATTGACAGGGTGCGGCTCGCGCTCCTTCTGTTTGTTGATTGGTGTTAACTCAATGATACTGCGTTAAGTAAACGGCCTGATATTTTATTTCCCTGTGCTCTCGATGAACCGCTCCAGGATAGTCGCGACTTCCGCTCTCGTCGCGTTTCCGGACGGGTTGAGATTGCCGCCGGTGTCGCCGGAGAGGAGTCCGCTTCCAACCGCCCAGGTCACCGCGTCGGATGCCCAGGGAGATACCTTTGCTTTATCCGGGAACTTGTCCAGGCTGACTGCCGCCGGTGTCGCCGGGGCCGCATAGCGGTAAAGGATCGCGGCAAGCTGCTCGCGGCTGATATTGTTTTCCGGCAGGAATCCGGTATTCGTACCTTCCACGATCTTCTTTTCCGCAGCCCAGGAAACCGCAGGCGCGTAGTATTTATCCGCCTGAACATCATCGAAGGTCTGAGCCGCGCCCTGAGGTGAGCCCGCATAGCGGTACAGTACGGTAACCAGCATGCCGCGGGTCATGGCGGCGTTCGGTGAGAATTTGTCTGCAGACGTGCCGGAGAAAAGCCCTTTTTCCGTTACAAAGCCAATGGACTTAGCCGCCCAGTGGTTGACCGCGTCGGAGAAGGGTATGGCTTCGACCGCTCCCGCTTGTACCAGAATACGGCCTTGTCCGTAAGGATTGGAATACTCCTTGCCGACGATACCTCCCAAGTTGTCCTGAATATAGCTGATGAGAACCTGATTGTCCAAAAGAACCGGCTGCACAACGACTTCATTGTCACGGAACATGTTGATTCCGTCGCCGCCGTCCAGCAGCATGTAGTTATGAGAGGCCAGCGTATAGGTTTTCGCCGGGTCGATGGCTTCGCCTCCGACTTTGACGTCTTTAACGCGGCGGGCGCCTGCAACCTCTACGAAATTTTTCTTGTCATCTACTACGACCGTAGACGCCACCGAGGTATCGATGGTATAGATCAGGCCGGAAGCCTGCAGGAATCCGCCGTTCTCATCCGGGGCTACCCGCGAGGCCATTTCCAGCGCGTCCAGAATCTCCTGGCCCGTCGCCTTTACGACGCAGCCAACGTTGTTAAAGGGATGCACCGCGATGACTTCGCCAAAGGTGATATCCCCCGCATCGATGTTCGCCCGGATACCTCCGCCGTTGACAAAGGCAATGTCGGCGGGACCGCTCTCCGCGCCGGTCTTGCCGTTGCCCAGAACATACCGGTATGCGTCGGCGCACAGATCTCCCAGGTTGGTTTCACTGTGGCGCACCATGCGCTTTTCCGTCGCCGGGTCATTGACCGTCAGCGCTACCTCTGTTTTCCCGACCTTTGCTGCCAGGTCTTCCGCAAAGTCCTTTTCAATGTTGGCGATAAATCCGGCGGTCGCCGCATCCTGCCCCGCATAGTCTGTGATCAGATCGGTAGAGATACTTCCATCGTCGGCGTCTATCACCATGCGGCCGATGGCGGCCAGCTTGGTTCCGGTCTGAGTGAGGATGACGTCTTCCCCGGCTTTATCCTTCACGATATCGCCTTTCACCGTGCTGTGGGAATGTCCGTCGATGAGCGCGTCGATTCCGGTGGTATTTTTGATGACGTCGGTAGAGCGCCACGGGCTGGACTGTTCGTCGATTCCCAAATGCCCAAGAGCGATAATGTACTCCGCGCCTTCCTTTTCAGCCGCGTTTACCGCGTTCTGAACGGCATCGTACAGCTCTTTTCCGTTGCCCCCTTCTTTGAAGCCATAGATGAATTTACCGGTGCTGTCCTGGAAATAAGCAGGCGTCGACTTCGTAAAGGATTCGGGCGTCGTGATGCCCACAAAGGCGACCTTTGTCGCATCGGCTCCCGTGCCGTATGTGACGATCGTATAAGGATCGTAAACTAGCTTATTGCTCCTTAAATCGGTAAAGTTGCTGGAGATCACCTTGGCATTAAGGTTTTTCATCAGCTCCTGCATGCGGTCCATTCCGTAGTCAAATTCATGGTTTCCGGGGATCGCGATATCATAGCCGACCTGGTTCATGATGTCCACCAGGTACTGCCCCTGCGAAAGGGTGCCGATGGCGTCTCCCTGCACCGCGTCGCCGGCGTCGACCAGAGTAACGTCGGCCTCGCCGACCAGTTTCTCCATCTCCGCCTTATATGCCGCAACGCCGGCATAGCCAATGTTGGTGACAGTTCCGTCATCTCCCTTGACCTGGTCCACTCCGCAGTGAACGTCGTTTGTATAGAGGATGACGATGTCGCCCGGGCCCGGCCCGTTTTCGGCAGCAATGGCGGGAACAGCTCCCGGCAGCATGCCAAATGTCATGATCAGGGCCAGCGATAAAGAGATTATAAATTTCCCAACTCTTTTCATAGAATACACCTCCTGAAACGGAAAAAATTAACTATCAGCCTGATTATACCACTCGTATCATGGACATGACACCGGGTTATGGTAAATTTCATGCTAAACTTGTTGAAATTAACTTTTCTTTATCAGAAGGTGCATATATTTTGAGGAGGGATATGATCAGAAAACATGTATGACCGTTTCACTTCAGCTGCTGATCGTTCTGAAAAAATCCGTTCCAGGGATCATCACGGCCGATTCTCTCCAACGCGTCCGCCATATCGACGCCGTCGGGAGCCACCGTGTCAAGCTCTTCCCAGGTGATGGGCATGGAAACCCGGGCCCCGTTCCTCGCCCTTATGGAATAGGGCGCGATGCTCGTGGCTCCTCTTCCGTTTCGAATCCAGTCGATGAAAATTCTGTTTTTCCGGTTCGCCTTTCTGACGTTGCTGGTGTAGCGGTCGGGCCACCGCTGTTCCATCACTTCGGCGATCCGCCTGGCAAAATCGTGAAACGCTTCCCAATCCGCAGAAGGCGTAAAGGGTACAACCACGTGATATCCCTTTCCTCCGCTGGTTTTGAGATAGGATTTCAGGGAAAGCTGTTCAAGAATGCTCTTTACGTCTCTCACGCCCTGGCGTACCGTTTCCAGACTCATTCCCTCGTCCGGATCCAGGTCGAATACCATCATATCGGGCTTTTCCAGATTTTCCGCACGGCTTCCCCACAGGTGGAATTCCAGAGTGCCCATCTGTGCTTCGTATATCAGCCCGGAAACGTCTTGGATATAGAAATACTCTTCCGTCTCTCCGCTGGTCTTCACGACGGGTATCGTAATGATCGCCTTGTTGTCCGGCCCGGGGTGCTTTTTGAAAAAGCACGACTGGGAAATTCCCTTCGGGCAGCGGACGATGCTGAGGATCCGGCCTGCCACATAGGGCATCATGCGCTCCGAAACCTTCTCATAGTATCGGACCACGTCCGCCTTCGTGACCGCAGGCTCTTCAAATATCACTTTGTCCGGGTTTGTGATCTTTATCCCCGCTATGGTCAGTCCATTTCCCGTCGATTCCACTGTACTCTCCATCTCCCTGCCTGACGGCGTCCCGCCGGTTGAGAGTTCCTCTTCAAATAACGGCGCCGCTACAGGCTCTTCCTGCAATTTCTCTTCCTGTGACTGCACTTCCTCTGCCGTCATTTCGCTCCTGATGCTCCTGGGCTCCTTATCCGTCCGGAGGCCTTTGAAGCTTGCCTGACGGACCAGATGATCCTCGGTCCATTCCGCGAACTTGATTTCCGCAACAAGCACGGGCTCCAGCCAGGTAATTGTCTCGTTTTTCCTTGCCCCAGGAGCCGACATGAAAGGAGACGTCTCCCGCCTGATGACGCGGAATCTCTCTTCCAGATCTTTCATGGTCTGTTGGGTAAAGCCTGTTCCGGCCCGCCCGGTATAGACCAGCGCCTCTCCTTCATAAACGCCCAGGAGAAGCGAGCTTACCCCGCTGGTTTTTTTCTCCGTAAGAATATATCCTCCGATGACGAATTCCTGCCTTTTATCGCACTTGACCTTGATCCAGTCCCCGTTTCTCGTTCCGCTGTAGACAGAATCGGCCCTTTTGCCCACAATCCCTTCCATGCTTGACTGACAGGCCGTCTGAAAGCACATCTTTCCATTTCCCTCCACATGCCGGCTGTAGTGGAGGTTGCCCGGAGCGTTCTTCATCAGCGCCTCCAGGGCCGCTTTCCTCTCTGTCAGGGGCTGTCCTCTCAAGTCCTTACCATCCAGCGCCAGGAGGTCGAAGACGATATAAGTGAGCTTTCGGCCCTGGGGATTTTTCATATAATTCTGCAGAGCCTGGAAATCGGTTCTCCCCTCTGCGTCCGCGATCACCATCTCCCCGTCCAGGACCATCGCTCTTCCGGCGGCCCAATCCATGAGGGAATATGCGACATCCTGAAACCGCGCCGTATAGTCGCTGCCGTTTCTGGTCATGAGCCGGACTTCGCCGCCTTCCAGATACGCAAGGATCCTGTAACCGTCGTATTTCATCTCGTACAGCCAGTCTCCGCTTTCAGGAACCGTCCCGGAAAGTCTGGCAAGCTGCACATCGGTCTCATGGAAGGGGTTCCGCGTGATTTTGTCTTCGTCCTGGCCTGCCTCGATCTCCGCCATGGTGCGCCCGGTCCGGATGCTGGTGGAATACTCCGGGGATCCCTCGGCCTTGGCATATTCGTCCCTTTCTTTGATCAGAAGCCAGTTGTTCTCTCCCCTGCCCTTCATCTTGATCAGGGCCCATTTCCCTCTGAGCCTTCTCCCCTTCAGGATAAACTTCAGGGAACCCTTGGCGAGTCCTTCCGCCGCATCGAATTCCGCCTGGGGCTCCCAATAACCTTCGTCCCAGAGCATCACAACTCCCCCGCCGTATTCTCCTTTGGGAATGGTGCCCTCAAAGTTCCTGTATTCCAGAGGGTGATCCTCTACCCGCATGGCGAGCCGCCTGTCGCGGGTATTGTAGGAAGGTCCCTTGGGCACGGCCCAGCTCAAAAGAACGCCGCCCCATTCGAGCCGGAAGTCATAGTGGTCGTTGCGGGCTATGTGATGCTGAACGACAAATCTGGGCCGTCCTTCCGGCTCAGGTACGCCGCCCTCCGGTTCCACCGTTATTCCGAAATTTCTTTTTTTGTTGTATTCTTCTAAATGAATCATCATCTGATTATTATCCCAGACCGCCGTGAAAGTTATTCATAGATCACCTTTCCGTCGAATATTGTGAGGATGACCGACGCTTCGGCCATATCTTCAACAGACGATTTGAAGATATTCCTGTCAAAGACTGCAATGTCCGCCAGCTTTCCCTGGGCCAGGGTTCCGAGCCGCTCTTCCTCAAAATTGGCATACTGCCCGTTGACCGTCCACGCCTTTAAAACCTGCGCTGTCGTGAAAGCCTGTCCCATCTGGAATCCGCCTTCGGGCTTGCCGTCGGGGAAACGCCTTCCCACGGCAAACCTGATCGATGCGGGAACGTCGGGAACGTCAAGGGGGAGGTCGGTGCCGGTGCAATAGTTGACCCCTGCTTCCGCCTGGTCTTTGTAACGCCAGATATTCTTTAACCGTTCTTCGCCGATGTATTCCGTGTAAAAGCCCTCATATTCCGGATAACAGTTCATCATCTGCAGATAATTGATTGCCGTAATTCCGAGGCGGGCCATCCGCTCGATGTCCTCTCTATGGGTCATTTCAAGATCGATAATGGCATGCCTTCTGCCTGCGGTTTGATTGACCTTCGCCGCTTGCTCGATCATATCGACGGTGCGCCTTACCGCACGGTCTCCCTCGGCGTGGAGCGCGCAGCGGATTCCGAGCCGGTCAGCTTTAATAAGGGTCTTTTCTATTTCTTCATAGTCCGGTTCCTCGGGGGTGCAGCCGTTGGCATAGGGTTCCAGCAGATCCCCCTCGCCTCCGCAGATCTCACCGTCCACCATGATGTTGAAGCCCATGAATTTTACATATTCCCCGGTGAACTCCTTTCCGCATCTTTCGGCATATTCAAAATCGGGCTCCTTTGCCACAGGCTGGGAAACCAGATTTACCCTGTGCAAGAGCTTCTTCCCGTCCTCAAGCTTCTTCAGTGACCTTGTAAATCCGCTGTAATCGTCAAAACCGATCTCCTTGATGGATGTGACGCCCTTCGCGGCAAGGGTCTTTTGAAACTCCTCATACTCCGCTTCAATGAACGCTTCGTCGGAAAGGTACCTCTGAAAGAGCTG
>DAITKX010000055.1:0-21752 GCA_036835995.1 Bacillota bacterium
CGTGCGGTTTGAAAGAGCCCGGACAAGAGATGCAGAGCGGATTTTGGACGAGTTTATTCATACCATTTTCGGGGAAAGCGGCGTGTGAACATGGAACAGCAAAAACATATCAGAATGCGGTACTTCCTATTGGTTATTCTGTTTGCCGTCTGCTTTTTCGGATCGTTCCTTCTGGGGAAATATACCGTCGATCCGGTTACCGTCGTCAAGGTGCTGCTGTCAAGGGTGGTGGATATTCCTCACGACTGGCCGGACCAGGCGGAGACGGTGCTGTTCAACGTCAGGTTGCCCCGGGTGCTCCTGGGGGCGGTCATCGGAGGCGGGCTTGCCTGTGCCGGTGCGGCCTATCAGGGGATATTTCAAAACCCGATGGTTTCGCCGGATATCCTGGGGGCCTCCAACGGATCTGCCTTCGGAGCGGCATTTGGGTTGTTCTTTTCATTTGGATACACCGGAGTTTCACTGAGCGCTTTTTTCTTTGGACTCCTGGCGGTTTCCATGGTGTTTCTGATCAGCCGGAGGGTCAAGCTCAACATCACGCTGGGTTTGATCCTGACGGGGATCATGGTGGGATCCATCTTCAATGCGGGGGTGTCATTTATCAAGCTGGTGGCGGACCCTGCGGATACGCTGCCGGCCATCACATACTGGCTGATGGGAAGCCTGGCGTCCATTCGTCTGGGCGACGTTTTCTTTGCGGGGCCGCTTATCATAGCGGGCATCGTTCCCATCATGCTGTGCCGCTGGCAGATCAACGTCCTGACCATGGGCGACGACGAGGCCAGGACCCTGGGGGTCAACGCGAACCTGATCCGCACGGTGATCATCGTCAGCTCTACCTTGATTACAGCAGCAGCCGTTTCCGTAAGCGGGCTGATTGGCTGGGTGGGGCTGGTGATTCCCCACTTCGCCCGGATGATCATGGGAGACGACTACCGGGTCATGCTTCCGGCGGCAGCACTGCTGGGGGCGAGCTTTATGGTGGCCGTCGATAACCTTGCCCGCATGCTTGCGACTCACGAAATCCCCATAGGGATACTGACGGCATTTGTCGGTGCGCCGTTTTTCGTTTATCTGATTCTGAGGGAAGGGAACAGGCAGCAGTGACGGTTCAAGTAAAAGATTTAAACTTTTCATATAAGACGGAAAACGTGTTGAAAGGAATCTCCTTCGACGCTTCGGAAGGGACCCTGCTGTGCGTGCTGGGAAAGAACGGAGCGGGGAAGAGCACCCTGTTTCGGTGCATTCTGGGACTCTTGAAGGGCTATCGAGGGGATATCCTCATCGACGGCATTGCGGCAGGCAGACTTTCAGCCCGGGAACTGGCAAAGAAAATATCATATATCCCCCAGAATCATATGACGGTATACTCCTATTCCGTTCTGGATATGGTAACGATGGGCACGACGATCCGTCTTGACAGGTTTCAAAACCCGGGAAAACGGCAGCGCGCCGCGGCGGAAACCGCCCTTGAAATGATGAACATCAGCCACCTGGCGGGCAGGAGCTTTCGCAATATCAGCGGCGGAGAGCAGCAATTGGTTCTGATCGCAAGGGCCATCGCCCAGCAGACCAGAATACTGATCATGGACGAGCCCTGCTCCAATCTCGACTACGGAAATCAGATCAAGGTCATGAAATCCGTCAAGGACCTGGCGAGGCAGGGCTATCTCGTGATCCAGTCCACTCACAATCCGGAGCACGTATTCCTCTTTGCCGATGAAGTGCTGGTGATGCTGGATGGTAAAACAGAGGCGAAGGGCCCGCCGGAGGATATCCTGACGGAGGAGCTGCTTCAAAGGGTTTACGGCATCCGGGTAAACCTTCACGAAATCGAGAAGAGAAATCTGAAATTCTGTGTGCCGGACGAAAGTGAAATGGAGACAGATCATGTGGGAGCTTTATGACGAATTGGTTGAAGGAATTCCCGACGGGATCACAGCGGACTGTATCACCGTGGGACTTCACTGGACTGTGGTAACCGCCGGGAAATACTGCGGAACCGCAATGACGGTGACAGAACAGGGAGCTTTCCCGGAGTTGACGGGAAGCCGTAGGGGGCAGCCCTTAAAACACCTGGCTTCCCTGGCGAAATCGTGGAACTTTCTCGAAGCCTCTGTGGGAGTCGCAGCTATCAACGCTTATTACAATAATAGAGAAACATGGGAGCAGCTGAAGGGGCAGGCAAAGAGTCCGGTCGATTCAGGCGGCGGACCGTCGCGGACGAACCCGGACGGATCGGCGCTATGGGAGATCGTCGGATCGGAGAATGCTTTTGATGGTTATGCTCAGGCGGTGAAGGGCAAGAAAGCGGCCATCATCGGACATTTCAGGCATCTGGAAAACTACCTGACGGAGGCGAAGGAGGTTTCGGTTCTGGAGAGAAGGCCCCTGGACGGCGACTACCCAGACAGCGCCTGCGAATATATACTGCCGGAACAGGACTTCATCTTTATCACCGGCTCCACCCTGGTCAACAAGACGCTGCCCAGGCTGCTCCAGCTATCCCGGAAGGCGCAGGTGGTCCTGGTGGGACCAAGCGCTCCTATGACTCCGATCCTCTTCCGGTACGGCGTGGATGAGATGAGCGGATTTCTGGTGGCGGACAGGGATGGCGTAATCGACGCCGCTTCCATGGCGGAACATAAAGCGTTTTTTCAGTGCGGCGAACGGGTTCGCATGATGAGGAGGAGAGTATGAGTTTTAAGAAATTATCGGCCTTTGTGATGGTCCTTATTTTGGCGGTCAGCATGGCGGCCTGCGGCGGTGGGGGCGGAAACGCACCCGAGGATAAAACAGCGAAGGAGGCCACAAGAACCTTTGTCGATTCCGCTGGAAGGGAAGTGGAAATCCCCGGGGAGATCGATTCCATCGCGCCTTCCGGACCTCTGGCGCAGATCGTCCTCTATACGGCCTGCCCGGACAAGCTGGTGGGAATCGCCACTCCTTTCTCGGACAGCGCAAAGCAGCTGATTGATGAAAAATATTGGAGCCTGCCCATCTTCGGGCAGTTTTACGGGAAAAACGCGAGCCTCAACATGGAAGCCCTCATCGCGGCGAACCCGGATGTGATCGTGGACATCGGGGAGGCGAAGGACACGGTGAAGGAAGACATGGACGGCCTCCAGAAACAGCTTAATATGCCGGTCATCTTTATCGAAGCCACCCTTGATACGATGGATGAAGCCTATGATAAAATCGGGGAACTGATCGGCGACAGGTCGGAAACGGACCAGCTTGCGGCTTATTGTAAGCAGGTTTCAGAAAAAACGGATCAGATCAACGGGACTTTAAAGGATGAAGACCGGATCACTGTCTACGAGGCTATGGGGGACTCCGGGCTGAACACCAACGCGAGAGGTTCCTTCCACGCGCAAATCATCGACAAGGCCGGCGGAATCAACGCCGCAGATGTGGAAGCCGCCGCTCAGGGAGCGGGGACAGAGGTTTCCATGGAGCAGATCCTGAATTGGAATCCCGATGTGATCATTGCGGAGTCAAAGGATATATACAATCTGATCAAGACCGACAAGACCTGGGGCAAACTGGACGCCGTCAAAAACGGAAGAGTATATAAGGCGCCGACGGCTCCCTACAGCGCTTTGGGGACGCCTCCCTCTGTGAACCGGGTCATCGGCGTGCTGTGGCTTGGGAATATCCTTTATCCCCAGCAGTATGGGATCGATATCACGTCGGAGTTTCAGAAATTCTATAAACTGTTCTATCACGTGGAGCTGGACAAGGAAAAGGCGGCTGAAATCCTGGGAACTGAATAGCATCATTGCTGATCCGGCCCGGAAACGGCGGTGAAATGATCTATGAACAAAAAGAAAACTTTAGAATTTATGAGGGAATCAAAGCTTTTTTCGGAGTTCTCAACCGAAGAATGCGTTTTGATGGAAAAAATTCTGAAGCCCTATGAAAAGAGCTTTGAAAGAAAGCCCGGCAAAGTCACTGTTCCAAATCATTCAGGAGATCTTCCGACAGGAACTTTACATAGTATAAAAGAACAGGCAGGACTTAAATGATCTGTTTTTGAAAAGGAAGGAGCTGATGCAATATGCGTAAATTATCATATTTAGCGATATTTGAACCCGGCAAAGACGGATATGGAGTATATTTTCCTGATCTCCCCGGTTGTATCAGTTACGGCGCTACTTTTGAGGGGGCACAGCAGGAAGCAGCCGATGCGCTTGGACTGCATATTTACGGAATGGAGAAGGACGGAGAAGTGATTCCGGAACCGTCAAAGGTGATAGAGGCTGACCCTGATACAGCACCGGGTTATTTGATCGCTCCGGTAGTTATTTTCCCGGATATGGTAAGAAATGAATTGGATAATAAACGGGTTAAAACCAATGTTACACTGCCTGCATGGCTGAAAGAAGCTGCCGAGAAAGAAGGAGTAAATTATTCCAGAGTACTCGAAACGGCATTATATGAGTATCTCTGTATACCAAGCGGCAATGTCCCACCGGGGCACAGAAAGTAAACTGATTTATCCGTAAAACGGCCGTAAATAAGCCGGTTAAAATAAAAACGTATGTTGGCACGCCAACGTACGTTTTTATTTTTTTCTGGTATAATCTAAAGGAATTTTGACGGAGGGCACAGAGGAAATGAAAAAAGATTTTTCCCGGTGGACGGGCGAGAAGAAAAGGAGCTCTGATTTGACATGCGGAAGAAAAACCCGGCTTGCCCTGATCGCGGCTCTTTTTATCTCAATCATCCTGATTTCAGCCTGTGGAAGCCAGAAGCCGGATATTTCCGCATATCAGGATATGAAGATCCACATTACGGGCCTTGAGGAAGAAGATTTTGACATTACGCCGGCGGAACTGATCCAGATGGACTGTGTGTCGGGAAGCTCTGAGGGGAGCAGCGAAAAGGCGGGAACGGTGACCGGGTACGGACCGGCTCTCGACACGTTTCTCTCCCATTACGGGAAAGAGCGCTCGGATTTTGACAAGATACGCTTTACCGGAAAGGACGGATACAAGAAGACCTTATGGGGTGAGCTGCTGGACAGCGACAAAATCCTTTTATCCATTTCCGGCGGAAAGGATCCTCTCAGCGACAGCGAGACTCCGCTTCGTCTCATCGTGCCCGGACAGGAATCCTCCTACGGGGTATACGGCGTGACGCAGATCGACTTTATCAACGAAGAGAAAGCGCAATGAGACAGACGATCCTCAGAAAACTGTATATTTTAATCATAACCGCCTTTGCGGTGATTTGTGTGACGATGCTGACGCCTGCCCAGGTATGCGCCTTTGACGACGACGAACTCAGCGGCATTCCGGCGGACGACCTGACCGTTAAAGTCGGGTATTTCGGGGGACCATATTATGAGAAGCATGTTTTTTCCCTCGCCGAGCTATGGAAGATGGATGTCGTCTATGGGGATTACACCTTCATCGACAATATGCCCTCCGTGGTCATCGATCACGTGGCGGGAGTGCGCCTGTCGGACATCATCGATGCGGCGGGCATCGATCTGAATTCCGTGCAGACGCTGTATTTCTGGACAAACGACAAGACGAGCTCGTATTATACGGCCTTTACGAAAGCATCCCTGATCGACACGCCGCGCTATGTCTATCACAGCCTGCCGGAGAATTATGACAACGACCTGGGCGTCGGAAACGCTTACGCGACTCAGGACGCGGAACGGGTGGACACTGTTATGGCTCTGGCCGACGACTGGACCCGCGTGATCGCCGGCGCCACCTTTGGCAGCGACTATCTGAACCTCAATACAAACACGCGCTTCCGGCTGATCTACGGGCAGACCGACATCACTACCCACACCGCGTCCCGTTCGGCTAAATGGGTCCACGAGATCGTGGTGGAGCTGGGAGGCGCGCCTACCGTCTCTATGGACCGGTCGGCGCTGAAGCTGAAGGTCGGAAGCGTGTACCGCGCGGTGGCCAGGGTAAACGCGGCGGATTCGGCCATATCGGCAAACGCAGCGCTGACATGGAGCTCCTCCGACGAGAAAAAGGCCGTCGTCTCTCAGGATGGGACGGTGAAAGTGTTGGGGGATGGCCCCGTCAAGATAACGGCAAGCTACGGAG
Source organism: Bacillota bacterium (assembly GCA_036835995.1). GTDB lineage: Bacteria > Bacillota > Clostridia > Peptostreptococcales > Anaerovoracaceae > Anoxybacterium. The sequence goes on from DAITKX010000055.1 coordinate 6,078, forward strand.
GCGCAAGCGCGACTCTCGTCATCAACGGCGGCGAGGGAGGAAATGCCGGCGACGCTTCCGGAGACAAAGGGGCGTCTGATCTGGGCAAAGCGAATGCTTCGCTGGCCCCGCCGGCCCTTTCTCCCACAGCGGAAGCAGCCGGAAAGCCCGTGGAAATTTCCGTCATAGAAGAAAGAGGCCTGTCCCAGGCGGAAAAAAGCATCGGAAGCGAGGGCGGAGTGCAGAACTGGCGGACTCAGGGGATGTCGGGAACGGCTGTCGCTCTCCCGGACATCCAGGAGAAGAACCCCCTCACGCTGGTGGCATGGGCGGCGCTTTTCACCCTGCTGGCCGCGTCGGTGATATTCAGGACATATCGATTCTTTAAGGACATAGGAGGAAAAATCAATGCTTTCTTTTTCAAATCTCAGTAGTGTGCTAAGGTCCTTTTCCGAGGTGCTTTTAATACCGGTAATGACTGTGGTGGTGGTGCTGATCGCTATTACCGTGGTGATGCTTGGCACATTGATCGCGGAGTGCTTTACCGAAAGGCTGCAGCTTAAAGTCAAGCTGCCGGAGGTGGCGGAGCGGCTGAAGGCGGGAAAAGAGTCCGCCGCCAGGATCATCGAGACCTCCGGCCTGTTGAAGCGCCAGAAAAAAGCGCTTCTTACGGTGACAGAGCATCCGGCTCTCTCCCCCGCCATGCGGGAGTCCCTGGCGGTAGAGCTGATTTTTGAGGAAAGAGAGCATTACAATACCATCGTTAAGATTACGGATACCATAGCGAGGGTCGGCCCCATGCTTGGACTGCTGGGAACATTGATTCCGCTGGGGCCAGGGATCATCGCCCTGGGGCGCGGGGATACCTACACGCTGTCGACCTCATTTCTCACGGCCTTTGACACCACCGTAGCCGGTCTGGCGACCGCGGCTGTAGCGCTGATCATTTCCACCATCAGAAAGAAGTGGTATGAGCGGTACATGAGAGGTCTGGAAATGGTGATGGAGTGCCTTTTGGAAGTCGAAGAGCAGCCGGACCGCGCCGCGGTTCCGCCGGATGGGGTTAAAGTTTCGGAGGAGGGAGAAGGCGATGAAGCGAAAGTACGGCAGACGGCTTGACCGGGAGAATCCTGTGGAAGAGGACGTCAACCCTTTGGAAGGTGTGCCGAATCTGGCGGATATCATGCTGGTCCTCGCCTGCGGTCTGATGCTCGCCCTCATCATCAACTGGAACGTGGATGTGGCGGGCTTGAACGAGACGGTTCAGAACAGAGCCGAGGTCAAGCTGCAGATGGAAGGGCTGGCTGAGGGCCCGGACAGCAAGCAGGACGAGATGAAAAATTATGTGGAAAAAGGAATCGTGTATGAAGATCCCGTGACCGGGAAGCTCTACATGGTTAAAAATGAATAAAGGTAATAGGAACTGGGAATGGGATTGAAAATGAATGAGAAATGGGAAGGTGATTGGGAATGAATGAAAAAGGGCGCTTCAACCGGCATGGGCTGTTAAAGAGGTTATCGCTGTTTCTGATGGCTTTTATTCTTGCCGTCGGTCTGATGGGACAGCCGTGGCTGATGGGATTGACCACTGAGGCAAAAACCCTTTCTTCAGCAAAGGCGGAGCGGGTATTTTTCTATGGGGTGAACCATGAGGGGAAGAGCGTGCTGCTCAAAGTAATTCCTATCGCCGACCTGAAAGCGTTGAGCCACGGTCAGCTTTCGGAGGTTACGACGGGCAGGGACACCGGGGAAAACTATTACATTTCAACGACGGACAATTATCCTACGACCCAATACTGTGAGGCCCGGGGGATTACGATACCGGAACTGGTGGCCTATGTGAAGAGCGTCACCACAGTGACCGGAGCTGATCGGATCGATTTCACCGGGAGCGATACCCTGCGCCTGATGGCGACGGACAGCTACGGAAATTACAGCAGGTCCTGGACCTGGGATCAGCTTTACGGGGTTGACCGCTATTATTTTGAAGGCATGTACGACGATAAGACAGGCTGGAATACCGGCTGGGAAATCGCCGGGGACGACAACTCCAAATTCGGCGTCACTCTCGATGAGTACAACAGCAGATACGAGGACAGCGACCCTTACTACCAGGCAAAGCGTGACGTGTTTAAGAGCGGAAAGAAGACGGCGGTGATCCTCGCCACCGAGTCGTTTTCAGGCAGGACGACTTCCCGGACCCTTCAGGCTTCCACAGAGGTGGGAATTGCGGAGTACATCGAAAAAAACAGCGGTGTCGTCGCCGGCAGCCTGAAGGATGAACTGACCGACGATTATTCCCTCAGGCTGAGCCTGCCCATGACAGAGGCGGACCTCATGGTAGCTCACCGGACGTCCTATGACAACTTCAAGTGGATATACAACGTGCAGCTCGACATGGGCGCCGAGGCTCCCGCCATGAAATCCATGGGAATGGTGGCCGAACCCGTCGCGTCGGTGACCTTAAGCCCCGATGGAAAGACTGCATCCATCAAGGTCACCTGCAAAACGGAAGGGGCATCGATCTATTATTCCTTTGACGGCGCGCCTCAGACGGAGTATAAGGAGCCGGTATCCCTCGATGTAAGCGGCAGGAATCTGACGTCGGATCCCATTACATTTTACATGACGGCGGTAAAGGAAGGGTACGAGGACGGAGGCGTCGTCACGGTGAAATATCCCGGAATGTCCCCCGCCTTCCAGACGATCTACAGCAGCATGGCGGGAAGGGATATCGTGTTCACCGCGGCGGAAGAGGTAACGGATTCCGACTGGACTGCCTGGACGAAGGCGTTTTCCGGAATGTCACTGAAGAGCCCGTCAACAGAGGGGTATGCTACGGTGGACACCAGTAAATACAAGATCAGCGATTCGGCGAGGAGCATCACGGTGGATAAGAGCCTGTTTACGGAAACGGGTTCCTACAGCTTCCTATTTAAGGCGTCAAAGTATTCCAACAGAAATATCTCTCTGACGGTGAAGAGGGCCGTTCCGGCTGTAAAGGCGGCGGAGAGCTATGCGCTGGGCGGCGGCGTTACCCTGACCTTTGACGATCCGGATTACCAGAAGGGCCTCAGCCTGTATGTCAAAAAAACCGGCGAAGAGCAGGGAACCATCATTTCGGCTTCCTATCTCGACCGCGGCACTCCGGGACAGGTGACGGTCAAGCCCTCCTATTTTGCCCTTCCTTCCTGCGCGATGCCTGAAGCCGGCAGCTATACGCTGAGCCTTGTGAGCAATACCTATTCGCCAGGTACCCAGGATGTAAATATCGTCTTGTCCTCGGGATTCGGCGACGTGGCTCAATCGGCATGGTATAAAGAGGCGGTGGCCTTTGTGGTTGATAAAGGTCTGTTCAACGGGACCGGCCCGGGGAAATTTTCACCGGACGCCACCCTCACCCGGGGCATGTTTGTAACGGTCCTGGGAAGGCTTTTCGGGGCGGATACATCCATGTATGAGGAGAGCGGATTCAGCGATGTCGGCATCACCGCGTGGTACGGACCTTACGCGGCATGGGCCGCAGAAAAGGGTATCGCTTCCGGCGTTGGAAACGGCAGGTTCGATCCGGATGGGTTCATCACCAGGGCCCAGATGGCGCGGATGCTGTACGGCTGCTCGAAGGTTTCGGCAGGGGAAACGGCAGACGCCGATGGAACAGCCTTTGACTCTTTTCCCGACGTGAGCGCCGTCCCAAATTGGGCTGTTGATCCCATGAAATGGGCGGTTTCAAATGGATTGATCAACGGAATAGACGGCAAGCTGGCACCTTCGGGCAATGCGACAAGGGCTCAGGCCGCGGCGATCCTCATGCGCTACGATGGCTTGATCGGAACGGATGCCGGACCCGCCGCTGCCCAGCAGGATGATGAAAAGAGGTAACACCATGAAAACCAAGAAAGATATACCGGCGCGTCCGTTGGGACTTCTGAGGCGCGCGCTTATTTTCACGATCGCGTTGACTCTCGCCTTGACGCTGCCCGTCTCCACAGCTTCGGCAAAGACGATACCCTCGGGCCAGACGGTGGGCGATGTGCTGTTTTACATTACAAACGCCGCCGGAGAGAGAATTCTCGTATCGGAAATTCCTGTCTCTGAAATGGAAGCGGACATGAAGGCGGGGCTTATCGACGGTACCCTCCACAATTACTCGCTTCTTGACAGGTATGTCACTACGGTCCATCAGGAGGCGCAGGGGTTCAGCGTGTCTGACTTCGTGGCCTATGCTCAGAAAAAATCGGAAGTGCCGTCGATACGGAATCTCAAGCTCTCCTTTGCGGGAAATGACGCCATCAGGTTCTGGGAAATCGATCAGAACGGGTTTGACGACAAGGATATTTACACATGGAACCAGCTTTACGGCGTTCAGCGCTACAACTTTCCGCTCCTTTACGAGTACTGGGATTACGGAACCCAGGATTATTACGATCCCGCAGGAAAGATGACCCGGGATGAGGCCGCCGATTACATTTTCAAAAACGGCGAACCGGAAACCTTCCTTCTGTCTGTGCGGGCATTTTCTCAGAGATACATGGTCACGGACGGCAAGTTCGGCACCGGGGATTACAATCTGGAAAACTGTTGGCAGGAGCAGGGGCTTTTGGACAATCAGCGCACCATAAGGGTCATGAAGCCCATGACAAAGGATGAGCTCTTCGATGGGACACCGACGGCGGCGGACACGCGATACTGGACGGCGAATATTCTCCTGGAGATGGAAACAGCTCCTTCCGTCGCATCCCTGGGGGTCGTAGCGGCTCCCACGGCGTCGATGACAGAGGATGCCGACAATTACTACATCCGTTTTTCCTGTGAGACAGAGGGAGCCAGGGTTCTCTACAATCATAACTTTATTTCCCCGAGCTACACCCCTACCGAACCCTGCGAGGCAGATTCCCCTATCATCGTACCCAAGTCATTTTTCCCCGACGGAACGGTGACGATGACGGCCCGGGCTGTCAAGGAGGGCTATACGGATAAGGGAGTGGTTACGCTGACCCTGAAGGCTGCCGGCAAGGAGACTGGATGGACGAATCCATTTGGGGATGTTTCTTCCGGAAAATGGTACTATGGAGCCGTGAGCTATGTGATGAAAAACGCCCTGTTTGACGCGGCTTCTCCCAAGACCTTTGCGCCGGACGCTCCCATGACGCGCCAGATGCTCGTGACGGCGCTTTACAGACTGGAGGGATCTCCGTCCGTGTCGATCAGCTATCCATTTACCGACGTGGGGCTATCGTCACCCTATGGGGATGCCGTCCAATGGGCCTATGAAAACGGCGTTGTAAAAGGCGTCTCCGATACGGCATTTGGGCCCGACCTGAGCATCACCCGGGAACAGATCGCGGCGATGCTCATGAGACATGCTCAGTATAAGGGCGAGGACGCGGCAGTAAGCGGAAGCCTGACGAATTTCACCGATTCCCCTCAAATTTCAGGTTACGCCAAAGACGCGATGGCATGGGCTGTCGGCAAGGGCCTCATCAATGGAATGGGGAACGGAATCGTCGCACCGAAGGGCACCGCCACCCGCGCACAGGTAGCCCAGATCCTGTTGAACCGCACCCAGCCGGGCCGGTAGATTTTGTAGCCGGAATTCCGCTCAAGGTTCTTTTCTATTGACTTTCGAACTTCTCCAGGATTTTATCGCATTCAGCCTGGGTCACCGTTCCCGCAGGATCCAGAGTTCGGCCGCCGATCAATCCGGCGCCTGCCGCCCAACGGAATGCCGGGAAGGACCATTCGCTGGCCTTGGCGGCATCGGGGAAGCCCGACAGATCATCTCGAGCGGTGATATCGCGGTCCATCGCCGATGCGTAACGGTACAGCACAGCGGCCAGCTGCTCCCGTGTAATGGGGTATTGAGCGCCGAACCGGCCGTTTCCGTAACCATTTATAAAGCCCTTTGCGGAAGCCCAGGACATGGCGTCTCCGAATCCAGCGGGAGATGTTCCTTCGGCCATGCGGTAGAGCATCGAGGCAAACCCAGCCCGGGTAAGCGCTTCACTCGATTCCTGAGCCGCTGCCTGTTTTTGATCTTCCCTCGAATCCTGCTGCGCTGTCCGGTTCTTTGCCAAAGCGGACCAGTAATCCAGCTCGTTGCCCTTCAGGTCATAGGTCATCACTTCCATCGTGTCTCCGTCGATATGGACGACCTGATATGTGCTCGTGTTATAAATCGTCTTTTCGGAGTACTTCTCATCGGCGGAGGAATAGAATTTCGGGCCCGAGTTTCCCATAATATATGTTACGCCTTTCTCATAGTCGACTTTGCCCTGGTACATGGGGAAAGAACGGGAATAAACGTGCTGGTGGCCTATGAAAACCAGGTCTACGCCGCACTGCTCAAAGACGGGCGCCCAATTTTTTTTGACGGCGTCCGCGTTCACGTCGCTGTGCAGCGCATAGGCCGGGACGTGAGTCACCACGATTTTCCATGTGGCCTTGCTGTTTGTCAGATCCTTTGCGATCCAGTCCTTCAACGCGGCAAAGTCCGCCGCCGTCAGTTTCTGTTCCCCTGAAAACACCCAGGAATTCAGCACGGCGATGTGGCAGCTGCCGTAATCAAAGGAGTAGAATTCCTCCTTAAAGCCGTCGGGTCCATTTTCCGGCAGAGTAAAGAGATTCAAATAGAGCTCCGGCTTTCCGCTGGGGAAATTGCTCTCATGATTGCCGTTCGCCGGCATAAAGGGGATTTGAGAAAATACCGAGCTGGCGTTTTCTAAAAGCGCATCCCATTCCTCCATGCGGATTCCGTTTTCCACCAGATCTCCTCCCTGGAGTCCAAACGCCAGATCCGGATTTTTCTGTTTCGCCGCCTTTACAAGCTTACCCCAGGAGGCGTAGGAATCCGCTATGCTTTCCGCACCTGTCTCGCTCAGTTGAACGTCGCCGAGATAAAAGAAGGAGTAGCTCTGCAAATTGCTCTCGGGGGTTTTGAAGCTTTTGACCGGGCTCGTTTCCCCATTGTTTACCGCCTGGTAATAGTAGACGGTATCGGGAAGCAGTCCTGTCAGCGTGCTTTCAAAGACGGAGGTTCCATCGCTGCTGTATACTCGGACCGCAGGCGCTGTGGCGCAATTTTCCAGCGTGTCTACGGTTCCGTACCGGACTTCGCCTGCGGTTTCACTCTCGTCATTCCACCAGGTCACCGCCATTTCAGAGCTGTTTCCCATCAGGGAAAGCATCAGGTTCCTGGGTGCGTCAACGGTTTTGGCGGCGGCAGATACCGGGGATGCCGACAGCATCATGATCGCGGCCAGGGCGATCACCGCAATTTTTAAATTTTTGCCCATAGTTCTCATCTATTTATCCCTTTCTCTGTTTCGTATATCCTATCCTGAATTGATAATCTTTCTTTTGTACATCATATCATGTGTATATCATATCATGAATTATATGATCTTTACGTTGGTATGCCAACGTACGCGTTTAAAAAAAATAGATATAATGATACAATGATTAAGGTAGATACGGATTTCAATAGATACGAAAGGATACGATATGAAGCTGATCACAGTGGCGGGTCCGCCGTCGTCGGGAAAAACTTCTGTTATATTAAGGCTTATCGAGGCTCTTGCCATCGACAGAAAGGAGATCGGAGTCGTCAAGTTCGACTGTCTGACCTCCTTTGACAACCTGCGCTACGAGGAGCAGGGTATTCGCACGGAAACGGGATTTTCGGGGAAGTATTGCCCGGACCATTTCTTTGTAAGCAATGTGGAAGACGCTGTGGAGTGGGGGAACCGGTGCGGGTTCAAGCTTCTGATCACGGAAAGCGCAGGGCTCTGCAACCGCTGCTCACCTTATATCAAAGGGATCCCATCTGTCTGCGTTATCGACAACCTCTCCGGGGTGAACACTCCGCGGAAGATCGGGCCCATGATGAAAATGGCCGACATCGTGGTGGTGACCAAAGGCGATATCGTGTCCCAGGCGGAAAGGGAGGTATTTTCCTTCAATATCCGGCAGGTTAACACCGCCGCCAGGATCATCTTTGTCAACGGAATTACAGGTCAGGGTGCGTCGATTCTCGCCAGGCATCTGCATGGCGCCAGGGAGATCACCGGGCTGAGGGACGCCAGGCTGCGATTCACGACTCCGGCCGCCGTATGTTCCTATTGCACCGGAGAACTGGGAATCGGCGTGGAGCATCAAATGGGCACGATGAAGAAGATGGAGTTTGGCAAGGTATGAATAGAGAAGAACTGGTGAAGCTCGTTTTTGAGAGGCCCTTGAATGAAATTCTGGGGGAATACCCGGTCTGCATGGATTTTTTTATGAATCTGAGGCTCGACCATCTGGATTGGACGCTCTCTCTTCACGATGCGCTGGAGCAGGCGGATGATGAAATCCTTCTCGACTTTGGAATGGATCGGGAGATGGTCCTGCGGGAGTTCTGCGAGTTTCTGGAAGCCTTCGGAAAAGGCGCGGAAGAAAAGCTTGCGGTCAATTCCGTCACAGTGGTCGGCGGACATGGAAAATCGGGGGAACCGGAAATCTCCCAATGGACCGTTTCCGCCGGAGAAATCGTCAGCATCGTCGGACCCACAGGCGCGGGGAAGAGCAGGCTTCTGGCGGATATCGAATGCCTTGCGGACGGCGACACTCCTACGGGCAGGAAGATATTGATCGACGGCAGAAAGCCGACGGAAGAGGAACGGTTCGAGCTGGAGGGCAGGCTTGTGGCTCAATTGTCGCAGAACATGAATTTTGTCATGGACCTGACGGTGCGGGAATTTCTGGAGATGCACGGAGGAAGCAGGATTTCAGGAAACGCACAGGAGGCCGTTCGGCGGTGTTTTGAATGTGCCAATGAGCTCGCGGGAGAAAAGTTTTCCTGGGACGTCAAGGTGACCCAGCTCTCCGGCGGGCAGTCCCGGGCGCTCATGATAGCGGATACGGCATATATGAGCGACTCTCCCATCGTCTTGATCGATGAGATCGAGAACGCGGGGATCGATCGCCGCCAGGCCGTTGAAATCCTCGCCCGCAAGGAAAAGATCGTCCTCATCTCCACCCATGATCCACTTCTGGCTCTGGGCGCGGATAAGAGGATCGTGATCAAAAATGGGGGCGTCGATAAAATAATAGAAACCTCGGAGGAGGAAAAAGGCTGTCTCAGCGCCGTAGAAAAGATGGATGAAACCCTGTACCGGCTCAGAAAGAGCATCCGGCGCGGGGACAGGATCAGTATGGAAATATTGGAAAGATAGAGGAAGAGGTATGTGGGAAATATATGACGAATTGATCAGGGGGATTCCCGAATCATGGAAGACTGAGGAAATCGTAAGAGGCAGCAGCTTTGCATATGTGAGAAGCGAAGGGGGGCTTGGAATCGCGGGCAACGTGGATTACGACTACCGAATGCCGGTATCGTCAAAGAATATGGAAGGCGCTTCTTTGCGGGAGGTGGCCGAGCTGATAAAATCGTGGAACTTTTATGAGGCCACCGTGGGGCATGCCGCGCTCAACGCGTATTATAACAATCCCAATGTGGCCAGAGAATCGGGAGCTCCGGTGAAGGACTCCATGCACGTGGAGGACCGGATCTATGATCCTTTCATCATGAATCAGAATGAAATCAAGGGGAAGAGCGTGACCGTCCTGGGACATTTTCCCTATATTGAGAATATGTTTGAACCGGTTTGCGACGTGAAAGTCATCCGGGGAGAGATCCCTCTGGACGGTGATTATCCCGTCACCGCCGCGGAGTATCTGATTCCGGAGAGTGAGTTCGTCTTTATCGGAAGCGCGTGCTTTGTCGAGAAAACGCTGCCAAGGCTCCTCGAGCTCTCGAAAAACGCGCAGAAGGTCACCATCGTAGGCCCTTCCACAACCATGGCGCCTCTGCTTTTTGAATACGGCGTCGGCGATCTTTCGGGGTATGTGATCAAGGATACCGAAAGGGCGGCCCGCATTATAAAGGGCGCCGAGAACGGAAAAATCTACTCCACCGGGCAGAAGGTATCGCTGAAAAAGTGAGTCAATTCAACCCCTTATAATACTCCTTGAAAAATTCCTTCAGGGAGTTGACCAGCAGGGACAACTTTATATAATCCGTAACCTGATCCTGCACGGTGGTCAGATTTTGATAGGATTCGCAGAATGCTCTTTCCAGTTCAAAGTCCTTGATCCCCCGCAGGATCTCTTTTTTCAGCTCAAACTTTTTGATATTGAGATTGCAGATTTCGTCTCTGGTCATGCTGTTCTCCACCGCGAGCTGCTCCATTATAGACGCCCGGATTTTTCCGAGGGTCTCATCGCCGTCCTTCACGCAGAATTCGCAGTATTTTATCAGTTCCTCTTTGTTTGCAAAGCCTGACTGACCGTGATCGATCCCCGTCTTATCAGCGTATTTCGCGGTAAAGAAATCATATCCGCTGCGAAGAAAGCTGGATGCCAGGATGGACAGTGTCTCACAGCCATCGACGATAAATTTCCGGTCGATGTTGCGGTCGTTCATGATCGCCATGATCCGGTTCGTCTCTACGATAATCATGTCGGGCGCGACGATGCTCCTGCTGCAGGCGGAGAGGAGTTCCTCTGTGCTGTACACCAAAGGATTTACATTTACCATATTCATGATGATCCCCCTTATTTTCTAATCCCTTTGTTTTTCCGGCGCCCCATAGCTTCGGGGTCCATAGAGTGCCGGCCCCTCCATTCAGTATAGCATAGCGGCTTATCCAGTCAATTGAGCAGCGAACCCGAAAAAAAGCGAAAATATGACGGCTTTTTCCTATGGGTCACGAATATATTTTTATGCAGTAGGAAATATCATTTCGCGGAAATAGCATATCCGCTTTTTAGGAGGTTATCGATGGGATATTATGTTAAGGTGGAGCCGGACGTTAAAATTTTTGTGGAAGATCTCAACCCGGAGGGGAATAAGGCCATTCTGTTCATACACGGCTGGCCGGCAAACCACAATCTTTTCGAATATCAGTTCAACCAGCTTCCCAATATGGGCTTCCGGTGCATTGGAATAGACACGAGGGGCTTCGGCAATTCGGATAAGCCCTTTACAGGCTACACCTTTGACACCCTGTCGGACGATCTGAGAGCTGTGATCGAGGCGCTGGATCTGAGGGATATCACCCTGGTGGGACATTCCAACGGGGGCGGAATCGTGTCAAGATACATGGGGAGGCATAAGGGTTACGGCGTGTCGGAGCTCGTTCTTGTAGCCGCGGTGGCGCCCAGCTTTGTCAAGCGTCCCGATTTTCCTTACGGCGTCGACCGGGAGACCATTCTGCAGATCATTCAGGGCACTTTTAACGACCGCCCCCAAATGCTCCGAAACTTCGGGGATACATTCTTCTATAAGCATATTTCGCAGGCTTTCTCCGACTGGTTTTTCAATATGGGGCTCCAGGCCGCAGGCTGGTCCACGGCGGCCATCGCGAGGATGTGGCTGAAAGAGGTGTTTTTCTCCGATCTGCAATCGATCCATATCCCCACCCTGATCATCCACGGAATCCATGACAAGATCATTCCCTTTGATCTGGCTGAAATACAGCACGAGCTGATCAGGGATTCCATTCTCGTGCCGTTCCAATACAGCGGCCACGGGGTGTTCTACGACCAGAAGGATGAATTCAATAAGGTCCTGGCGGATTTTATCAACGGCAAGTTGGGCATTTAACTTGTCCTTAACTTTGACGCAATGATTCTGACTTGCATCCGGCTTTTGGACAAGCTATGGGGATACCGGTTGCGGCGGACAAAGCAAAGCTTTGAGTCAATGCCATTTTTAACATAAGATTAACATTCACTTTATTTGTATTTAACAAAGATTCTTTATGATTAAAACTGTAAAAGGACAGAGTAAATAAAATTAAAAGAGATCAGAAAGGAAGAAAAAATGAAAAAGATATTATCCATTTCGTTAGTAATCATACTTGCCTTTGCAATGCTGGCAGGCTGTGGCGCCAAGGACAGCGGCACGGATTCAGATAGCGGCAACGGCGCCGCGGAGGTTACCGGTACAGTGGTGACGGCCGGATCGACCTCGGTACAGCCTCTTTCGGAAGAATTGGCGGCGGCATTCATGGATGCCAACCCGGGAATCACGGTTGAAGTACAGGGCGGCGGTTCCGGCCAGGGAATCAAGGCCATTGAAGAAAAGATCGCAGACTTCGGTGCTCTTTCAAGAGGAGTAAAAGATGAAGAAAAGGCCTCCGTGGCGCAGCAGTACGAGATCGCAAAGGATGGAGTGGCGGTGATCGTCAACCCGGAAACCAAAGTCGGTGATCTGACCCTTGACCAGATCAGGAAGATCTACACCGGTGAAATCAAGAACTGGAAAGAAGTCGGCGGAGATGACGCTCCCATCGTAGTAGTCAGCAGGGAAGAAGGTTCCGGAACAAGGGGCGCTTTCACGGAAATCACCAAGGTAATGGTAAAGAATGAAGCCGGAGAAGAAATCGACCAGACGACAAAGGATGCGCTGGTACAGGGCTCCACAGGAGCGGTCATGCAGACGGTTGCCAGCACCCCCAACACCATCGGATACGTATCCCTGGGATCCTTGGCCGACACGGTAAAGGCTCTCAAAGTGGAAGGCGTCGCCCCCTCTGTGGATACGGTGCTCTCCGGAGAATATAAGATCCAAAGACCGTTCATCTACATCACAGGCGGCGACCTGTCGGAAGCGGCTCAGAAGTACATCGACTTCGTAATGAGCGACGAAGGTCAGTCAATCGTTGAAGAAAACGGATTCATCAAGGTAAAATAATCCTCTGCTCAGTGTAAAACAAGCTTCTCCTCACTTTAATTTGATAGATAATGAAAGACCCTTCGCAGCTGTCGCGAAAGGTCTTTTGCTTTTTTGAACGGTGCGTCCGAGGCCGGACGATACTTGCGGATTTCCCGGCAGTCATCTCCTGTAGGTGTCCAGCATTCCGGCTCCGATGAGCACGGATGCGCTTCCCATTTCCGACAGCTTCAGCATCGGCAGGGTAAACTCCCTGCTGTAGATACAGCTGTACATTTTTTCGCGTATGGGCTTTAAAAGGCCCTCTCCGAGAACGGTGATCCCTCCGGAGAGTATGATGACCTCGGGCATCAGGATATTTGCGATGTTCGTAAGGGCGATGGCCATGTTTTCGACATATTCGTCAAATACCTCTTTGGCGTCGGCGTCGCCGAGCTTCATCGCTTCATAGGCGGTAGTTCCGGTCACCTGGGAGAGGTCGTTTCCGCAGAGCTTCATGATCAGGGAATCGGGATTTTTCCTGGCGGCCTCCTGTGTCTGCTCGATCAGGGCCTTTTCAGAGCACACGGTCTCAAAACAGCCGCGTCTTCCGCAGGAGCATTCTTTTCCGTTTTTATCGATGACCATGTGCCCCATGACCGCGCCGGCGCTGTTAAAGCCGGTATAGAGCTTGTTGTTGATGATGATTCCTCCGCTTACTCCGTTTCCGATGTGGATGGTGACGGAATAGTCCAGGTCTTCCGCCGCCCCTGAGACGCTTTCCGCCAGGGCAATGCAATGGGCATCGTTTTCCACATGGATCGGCTTATTGAAATAAGCCTTGAATTCATCCCGTATGGGAGCCTTATTGAAGCTCATGATATGGGTTTTGATGATTTCATTTCCGCCTTCGTCCACCAGTCCGGGACACGCCACCCCGATACTCTTCACGTCTTTCAGGTCCAGATCCTGGCTTTCAAGCAGAGAGTTGCTCAAGCTTGCCGCGTCGGAGACGATGTCCTTTATGGCGCGTTCTGAATGGGATTCTATTTTCGATCTGGCGACCAGCCTGCCGTATTTATCCACGATTCCCGCCTGTATAAACCGGGTCCCGATGGATATTCCTATATTATATTTCATAAATTATCAACCACCTTTATCTCTTCCGGCGGCGGCTCATGGACCGCCCCGGCCGCCGACAGTGCGGCAGTTCCCTATATTTTATCGTTGAACACGTATGATACACCAGTTGCGGCATAAAATCAATATCTTTGTAGTATTTTACGTGAATTTCAATGAAATCCTTAATTGAAAAAGTAAACTCCACCCCTGCAGGATTCGGTATGGAAATTAGTTTTTCAAAGTCAAGGATGGAAGTCAGTCTTTCAAAAAGTTATGATGTCTGAAGCGGCGCCTCTTTAGGAGGTACTTATGAACAACAGACATCTGATTTTATCGGAAAGAATCATTATCGAGCAAAGGCTGCAGGAAAAAGAATCCTTTAAAAGGATCGGCCGTGAGCTTGGCAAAGATCCAACCACTATTGCCAAGGAAGTCAGAAACCATATTCAATTCAGGAAAAGCGGCTGTTACGGGAAGTGCTTCAACAACTGCCTCATTCGGAAAGACTGTACGGTCCGGCATCTCTGCGGTAACTTGAAGTGCAATCGCGCCTGCGGCTTCTGCAGTGCCCATCCCTGCTCTTCTCTATGCCCTGACTATCGTCAGGAAATATGTCAGAGGCTTTCAAAGCCTCCCTACGCCTGCAACGGCTGTGAACAGCGAACGTCCTGCACTTTAGAGAAAAGACTCTATTCTGCATCCCTTGCACAAAAGGAATATGAGGCAGTCCGTTCCGAATCCCGGCAGGGGATACAGCTTAGCGAAGAGGAAGCTTTGAGACTGGATTCCCTGATCAGCCCTCTCCTGATGAAAGGCCAGTCACTCCACCATATATGCGCCAGCCATGCAGACGAAATCATGGTGGATGAACGCTCTTTGTACAATTATGTGACCGCCGGCATCTTTACCGCTAAAAACCTTGATCTGCCACGTGTTGTGCGTATGGCAAAACGCAGAAAAAAGAGGGACTCTTTCAAGGTGGATAAAAAGTGCCGGATCGGGCGCACTTATCAAGCCTTCCTGGAGTTCCTGAAAAAGCATCCAGGCCTTCCGGTCGTCGAAATGGACTCTGTGGAAGGGAAAAAAGGTGGCAAGGTGCTTCTGACACTGCATTTTACCATACCACAGCTCATGCTTGCATTTATCAGGGACGCCAATACCTCCCAGTCTGTCATCGACATCTTCGACCAGATTTATCTGGATTTAGGTTCCGGTCCCTTCCGCAAGCTATTTCAAGTGCTGCTCGGAGATAATGGCAGCGAGTTTTCCAATCCTTCTGCAATTGAGACCGATCCGCAGGGCAGCTGCAGAACACGTGTCTTTTACTGCGACCCACAGGCCTCCTATCAGAAGGGGGCAGCCGAAAACAACCATACATTGATCCGGCGCATTATCCCTAAGGGGACTTCCCTTGACCCTTTCATTCAGGAGGATATCAACCTTATGATGAATCACATCAACTCCTATGGGAGGCCGAATCTCGGCGATAAAACTCCCTACGAGGTCTTTGCCTCGCTCTATGGGGAAGACGTTTTAAGAAAGATGGGCGCAGAACTTATCCCGCCAGATAAGGTTACCCTGCGCCCATTCCTTCTTAAAAAATAAATCTTATGACAAGAGGCGCCGCTCTCCACAGCTTCATAAATGAAAAGGGGTGGAATTTACTCTTGCAAAACAGTCAGCTGAAATTCACCCTTGGTTCATTGTACCCAAAACGGTGCGGATTTTGCCTTTGTCAGCTCTATTCTACTCCTTAAAAGGTCAAAAATCATCATAAATAAACCTATTTAAAATTCTATAAACACGGTTCTTTTCAACGATATGAATTCCATGGATTTTGCTTTTCCAAACTGGAATTCACTTTTTCAATTGACCAT
>DAITKX010000056.1:0-5878 GCA_036835995.1 Bacillota bacterium
CAACTTATCCTGTTAAGTCCACGTAATTTGAACGTCATCTCCAAAATTTAGTGGTGTCGAACTATCACTCTGCATATTAAACATAAACCGTAAAAGATTAAGTGTAAAATATAATTTTCGACTATTGCGGGTGAGTCATCTCCAGCCTGGGTTGAGTAAGCTCTGGGGAAAAATATGACACCAGCTTCTCATACTGATCCTGCGCCGACAGACAAGTATCTGTGAGATATCCTTTTTCCTGCTTATATTCTTTTAAGCCGCGATAATAAAACAGCTTATGCTCCTCTCCAATGATGAAAGGCATAATGTCGTTCTTTAAACACTCTTTAAACATGATGATGCGTCCAACTCTACCGTTCCCATCCTGAAATGGATGAACGCTTTCAAAGCTGTGGTGAAATTCTATAATATCCTGAATTGTGATTTCCTTTTTCTTGCTGTAATCGGCAATTAGTTCCTGCATCACGTTGCCTACCTTTGCAGGAGCGGTTGTTTTCATGTCACCTACAATATTTGCTCTTGCCTTATATTCGCCAACACGGAACCAATCCTTACGCTCATCAGAAGTATTCCGTTTCAGAAGCCTGTGAAATTCCTTGATCATTTCTTCCGTCAGTTTCTCATCGGCATGAGTAAGCATATAATCAAAGCAGGCGAAATGATTGACGGCTTCAATAATATCATCTACGTTAGCCGCCTCATCTGGTTCGATGTTCACTGTGTTGGTTTCATAGATATATCGGGTTTGATCCTCCGAAAGACGGCTACCTTCAATGCGATTCGAGTTGTATGCAATCTTGACCTGGGTCTGATGATACAGCCCGCCCTTGAGTTTCATTTCTTTTTCTTCCTGTAGCAGTTCTAATAAACGTTGTTTCAAAGGCCTTCCTCCTTCCGCAGTTTAATTTTATTATACCACATTTTTACTTTTCTTTCACCCTCTTTTGTATTTAAAAACTCTTGCTTCGTTTCCGATTTGTCGGCAGATTGTTTCAGAGGAATTGGAGATGCTATAAAAGCCAGTTCCTCTTCACTTTCCTCTACCACAACATGATCCACGTCTACATAATCCGCTTTTTCTGCATGGTAAAAATCAGGATCTGCCATAGACAACGTTTTTAGGTGGTCCTTTAATCTATTAGATGATATCTTAAAGGTAACATATGTAAAACCACCTGATACAAACCCTCCAATAATCGGAACCAATTTACCTACCACTTTACCAAATACTTGCAGCACTTTGTGCTATTTTAGTGATTGCGGCATTTGCCGTACCGACACCAAACATAATGCCAATGAATAACGTCAGCCAATATAAGGTTTCATCGTCTAAATCATCTTTTGACTCATAGAGTTCTTCCCAGCCGTAAAGATAGATCAGCTTTTGCAATATCCGAATGATATGTGCGAAGTATTGCGTAATATCCGCTGGTATCGCTCCAATCAAAGCTATCCCGCCTGGTAATCCAGTAGCGAAAGAAATGGCTGAGACGTTATTTGTTTCAAGCTTAATGCATGACTTTGCTATCCCTTCCAGCTGTTCTATTGTGATTCCTGCCTTAGCCGGCGTTTCAGCGATTGCCTTATTGACAACGTCTGATCTGAAATGAGCTTTGAACTGCTTCCTCAAAACTATTCCCTGTCGATCTTAATACCCGGAAGATTCATAGCTGCCTTCAACCAATTAATTTCGCTTATTAGTGAAAGATTAAGTTATCAATCCGCATAAATAAAAATTGACAAGCTCTCATACCGAAAACTTGTCAACTTATCCTGGTGCCGGCGATCGGGGTCGAACCGATACGGTGTTGCCACCACGGGATTTTGAGTCCCGCACGTCTGCCAATTCCATCACGCCGGCGTAACAAAACTTATATTACCATATCCGGCGCCTGAAATCAAGAAAAAAGGCATTTACAATTGATTTTTTTTACTATATAATTTCTATATTATCGGAGAGGAGAAAAAATAATGAACAACTCACAATTAGTAACCTTAATGCCTTTAATTCTTTTGATCGTTATCATGTATTTCTTGCTGATTCGGCCTCAGAAAAAGAGAGAAAAACAAGTCACGGCTATGAGAAATGCCATCAAGGTCGGAGATGAAGTAATCACCATCGGAGGAATCTGCGGAAAGATCGTAAAGACCAAGGATGAGACTCTGACGATCCAGGTCGGCGCCGATAAGACAAAGTTTGAAATCATGAGATGGGCTGTTTCTAAGGTTGTTACGGACGAGCCTGCCAATTCTTCCAAAAAAGCAAGAAAAGAGGAGCCTGAAGAAGATACTCAGAATGAAGCTCCGAAGAAATCCCTGCCCAAGAGAATGAAAAAAGCCGGTGAATCGCCTCTCGCTGATATGCCGGAAAGTTCAGAAGCTAGAGATGTTGAACCAGAGCCGGCAGCAGAACCGGAAATGGAAACGGAAACCGTTGAAGAATCAGATAACAGATAAAGAATCGATTATAGAGGGAACATAAAAAGCTGCGGCAATACACAAAATTGCTGCAGCTTTTAAATATGCTCTGAAACTCAGGGGAAACCTCCCCCTGTTTATGCTTTCAATATCGTTCCGCCGCCCACTACGACGTCGCTCTGATAGAACACGGCCGCCTGCCCGGGCGTGACCGCCCGCTGCTTTTCTTTGAATTCCACAAATATCCTGCCCTGCTCAGCCGGATAAATAGTCGCGGGCACTTCCGCCGCCTTATACCTCGTCTTCACGGCGACTTCCATCGGTCCTTTCAGCTCTGGAACGGAAATCAGATTGACTCCGCCCACCGTAAAGCTCCCGGTGAATAAGTCCTCATTGGAGCCGAGGGTCACCCTGTTGTTTTCACTGTCGATATGAACGACGTACATGGGCTTTCCGAAGGTTTTGCCCAGCCCCTTTCTCTGACCGACGGTATAATGGATAATCCCTTTATGCCGCCCCAGGACAGTCCCCTCTTTATCTACAAATTCGCCCTCTGCCGGGTCTATCCCGAGGGTCTTTTTCAGAAAGCCGGCATAATCGCCATCCTTTACGAAGCAGATGTCCTGGCTGTCAGGCTTCTTTGCGTTCACAAAGCCCTTTTCTTCCGCAATGGCCCGGATTTCCGTCTTTTTCAGGTTTCCCAGCGGAAACAGGGTCCTGGAAAGCTCCTCCTGAGTCATGGTGTACAGGGCATAGCTCTGATCCTTCGACTGGTCCATCCCCTTTTTCAGCAGATATCTGCCTGAATCCGGGTCCTGTTCGATCCTCGCATAATGGCCTGTGGCGATATAATCATATTCCAAAAGGAGCGCACGCTCCAGAAATTTCTCAAACTTGATGCTGCGGTTGCATTCGATGCACGGATTCGGCGTTTCACCGTTCTGATAGGCTTCGGCAAATGGGATCATGACGTCCCTTTCAAACTCCCGGCCGAAATTGAACACATCATGGCGAAATCCAAGCTTGTCCGCCACACTTCTCGCGTCCAGCACATCCTCAAGAGAACAACAGGTCCGGGTCCTCTCGACCCCGATATCCTCATTATCAAATAACTTAAAGGTTGCGCCGGCGACCTCAAAACCCCTTTCCATCAAAAGCACCGCCGCCACCGAGCTGTCGACGCCGCCGCTCATTGCTATTAAAACCCTTGCCATATTTTCCCCATTTCTGATTTCCGCCTTTGTGCCGGGCATATCGCTCCTGCGCCTCCAACAAAATCTATTTTTCAAATGCATATGCCTATTATACAATCATAACGCGATTACGGCAAATTAAAACAAGAACAAGACCAAAACAGCCTTGTTCTTAGAACCTTGGAGTCCCTGGCGGAAGCAGCGCAACCACTTTTATTGTCGGATTACAAACTCGGGCATGCCGCTGGAATACGGCGCGATATCGTACTGTTGGAAGTAGATTACGATACCCTCGGGAGTCAGATAAAAGTTCTCCGGATCAAAATGCTCCTCAACCAGCTGGGAATAGTTCTCAAAATAGTTGCCCTCCCCGCTTTTTATCTGAGCCTCAATCTGATTGTTGATTTCATTCAGGATTTTCGTCCGGAAGGCGGCGGGATCGCTGGTGAACCGGTATAGAGGGAGACGGCGGCCATCCTTTACATCCCACGTATCTGAATGGCGCACTGTGCTTCCGTGGGCGCCGCCCGTAAAAATGTAATCGTCAAAATACAGGCTTAACAAACCGTTGTCATTATACGGGACCTCAAAGGCGGAATCCGCTTCATACATATGAAACGGAAACTGCGATTCTATGCTGTTTTCATACAGTTCCACCGCCTCCTTGTATAATTCCGTCTCATATTTTCTTTGAAGCCCTGCAACTCTCCTGCGATACCACTCGTTGATCTTATTCAGCTGATCCTGATATTCAGGATGGCGGAACCGGGGATATTCGATCTTGTAATGCAGTACAGGAGTATCCTTGTAGTTCATAGTGCCTTCCAGCACGATTTTATCCACTGCAACAGGTTCGCTGTTCATTTATACATCACCTCGGTTTAGAATATGGCCTCCCCCGGGTGAATGTGATAGTCTTTTTGGGAAAGCGCATGCTCTATCCTCGGCAGCGAGATCCCCAGGGCTTCTTTGAGCACGTCTTCAACGGTCTCGACGGATATGACCGAAAGCTGGTTTTTCACTTCTTCCGGCACATCTTTCAGATCGGCGAGATTGTCCTTGGGAATCATCACCTTGAGGATTCCTGCTCTCTGCGCTCCCAGCAGTTTTTCCTTCAGGCCGCCCACCGGCAAAACGGCTCCCCTTAAGGTGATCTCTCCCGTCATGGCGATCTCAGGATCCACCTTGATTCCTGTGACCAGAGACGCGAGAGCGGTAAAGATCGCAATGCCTGCGGAAGGTCCGTCCTTTGGCACGGAACCCGAAGGAACATGGATATGAAGATCCCGCTTCTTAAAATTCACCGAATTCAGCGGCAGCCTGGATTTTAACAGGCTTAATGAGATTCTTGCCGACTCTTTCATCACATCGCCAAGCTTCCCCGTCAGAGTGACCTTTCCGTTCCCCGGCATGTCCGTCGCTTCTATGAAAAGGATTTCACCGCCGGCGGGGGTCCACGCGAGGCCTGTGACGACGCCCGGAGGATTGTCCGCCTGGACTTTGTCATGGCGGGAAACCTGTTTGCCGAGCAGTTCCTCCAACTCCTCCGGCTTTACTCTGTAAGGCAGCTCTACGGTATTTGACACGATTTTCTCAGAGGTCACCCTGGCGATCCCCGCAAGCTGCTTTTTCAGCCCCCTGACCCCTGCCTCCTGGGTATAATCGCTGATGATTTTCCGCAGCACGCCGTCGTCCACAACCAGCTGTTCTTCCGTCAGCCCGTGGTCCTCAAGGACCGCCGGAATCAGATGATCCCTTCCGATGTGAAATTTCTCATCAAAGGTATAGCCGGAAATCTGGATGACCTCCATCCGGTCCAGCAGCGGCCCGGGTATGCTCTCCGCCGAATTTGCCGTAGCGATGAAGAAAACATCCGATAGATCGTAGGGCAGGTCCAGATAATGATCCGTAAACGTGTTGTTCTGCTCCGGGTCTAAAACCTCCAGCAGCGCGCTTGCCGGATCACCGCTGTAGCCTCCTGCCATCAGCTTGTCCACTTCGTCCAGAACCATAACAGGATTGCTTTCCCCCGCCTTTTTTATGCTTTGAAGAATCCTTCCCGGCAGTGCGCCGACGTAAGTCCGGCGGTGTCCTCGAATCTCCGCCTCATCCCGGATCCCTCCCAGGCTCAGGCGGATATACTTTCTGTCAAGGGCTTCCGCAATGCTCCTGCCAAGGCTTGTCTTTCCCGTGCCTGGAGGCCCGACAAGCAGCAGGTGCGTCGCCGGAACCTGCCCATGATCGCGCAAGGTCGCCCGCTCGCTTTG
>DAITKX010000056.1:5888-10714 GCA_036835995.1 Bacillota bacterium
AGATGCTGTACGATTCTGTCTTTGACCTTTTCCAGGCCGTAATGCTGTTCGTTCAGAATCCGCCTGGCCTTCCCCAGGTCCACCGGCTTCAGCTCCGCCTTTTTCCACGGCAACTGCACCAAAAGATCGAGATAATTTCTTATGATGTTATACTCGGAGCTGGAGGGGCCCTGGGCCTGCAATTTATCCAGTTCATCAAGGGCTGCATCCCGTATTTCGGTCGGCATCCCCGCCGATTCAATTCTGCTCAGGTAATCCTTGTCTTTTTTCCCGCCTTCTCTTCCTTCGTTCAATTCCTCCTGGATCACCTTCAACTGCTCTCTCAGCACAGATTCCCGGTAATGCTTATTCGCCTTTTCGGAAAATTTCTCCGCCACCTGAAGCTGCAGCTCTATGGCTTCCCTCTGCTTCAGCATGACGTCCAAAAATCGAAGGCTCCGCTCCTTTATGGATCGCATTTTAATGAGTTCATACTTTTCTTCGTTTGAGACCGGCATGAACTGGGACAAATAGACGATGAGAGAATTCAAATCCCTGAATTCGCCGATGATCCTGCTGTACTTCTCTCCTCCCGCAAATTTCCCGCTTATTTCGCAGGTAACCTTCTGGATATATCCCATCATCTTTTGCCGGCTCATTTCGTTCAAATCGGAAATCTCCGGGCTGACCTCATATTCCGCGTGGATAAAGTCGTCTGCGACGACGAGGTCTTTTACCTCGACCCGATCCAGTATTTCGATAATAAGCTGGAAGCCGTTTTCCGCTTTTTCCAGTTTTTTGACTCGAAAAGAAACGCCGATCCTGTAAAAGTCTCCCTCGGCCAGCTTCCTTTGCTCGAAGTTCCGCTTCAGCGGCAGCGCAATATTTGCAAAATCCTCGTCCTCCAGATACATCATCTGCTCGGCGGTAAGCCTGCTCAGCCGGATGACGGAAACGACGCCCGGAAGCAAAACCGTATTCGAGATCGGGATCACATTCCCTATTTTATTTCTAAGAAAATTTATCATATCAATATCCTTTCCAGATCAGTCAGCAAATTATTCCTGACGGGCTCAGATTAATTTAATGTCTTGACATCAAAGCGAGGATTGCAATCAAAAAGCGCTGATATTGGAATCTCAGATTTCAGTATCAGCGCTTATCTCTTTGCGGCAATATCAGGCTGTATATAATTTACATGTTGAGAGCGGTCTTGCATTTCGGGCACTTTGCGTTGATCCTGCCCTCTTTGATCGGCACCCGCACCGTCGTATGGCAGTTGGGGCACTGAACAAGCCGGTGATCTACCAGCTCCAGGATCTTGTTTTTATCCAGGCCGACCACCACATCCTGCCCGATGAGAAATGTCGGCACCCCCGTGATCTTTCTGCTGGACATCTCATGCCTAGCCTGGGGATCCGTATTTACGTCCTTCTCAACAAAGTGGATCCTGTTCTGTGTCAGAAACTCCTTCGCCATTTTACAATACGGGCATGTGCTTGTGGTTAAGACGATTACATCTTTCATTTGGTTCTTTCCTCCATTTCTTTATTTAGCTGTTTAGTGAAGCGTCTTGTCGAATTTCTCCAGCAGGTCCGCCTGCTCATTGGTAAGCTTTGAGGGAATCTCTACCAGGACCTTCACATAAAGATCGCCTGTTTTATTGTTCTTCAGGCCCTTGATCCCTTTGCCCTTCAGCCGGAACACCGTGCCCGGCTGAGTACCCGCGGGAACCTTATAGGAAACCTTGTCCTTGAGAGTCGGAACGATAATGTTTGCTCCAAGAGCGGCCTGCGTAAAGGGAATGGGCACATCTGTGTAAATATCCGGGCCTTTTCTGGTAAACCTGCTGTGAGGCTTTATCTTTATTTCCACGAGCAGGTCACCGCTGGGTCCTCCGTTGACGCCCGGCTGGCCCTGCCCCTTCAGCGAGATCTTTGCGCCGTCGTCTATACCTTCAGGTATTGTAACGGAAATCGTCTTACCGTTCAGCCGGATCTTCTTTTTCGTTCCAAAAGCCGCTTCTTCAAATGTAACTGTGATGCTGGTCAACAGGTCGGCGCCCTTTTTCGGCCCGGCCTTTCTCTGCGCGCCGAAACCGCCTCCGAACATATTGCTGAATAGATTTGCAAAATCGCTGTCGGAAAGGTCTTCAAAATTGAAATTTCCCCCATTGAAATTGCCGTGGGTCTGATACTGGTATCCGCCCTGGCCTCCGGCGCTCTGTCCCGGACCGTCCCGGAACGACGCGTTGGGGTCTACCCCTGCAAATCCGAAGCGGTCATATTTGTCTTTTTTATCTGCATCTGACAAGATACAGTACGCTTCATTTACTTCCTTAAATTTTTCTTCTGCTTTTTTATCGCCAGAATTTTTATCAGGATGATACTGCATGGCTTTTTTCCGGAACGCTTTTTTTATTTCATCCCCGGAAGCTCCTTTTTTCAAGCCAAGCACTTCGTAATAATCCCGTTTTTCCGCCATAGCGCATCCCTCCTCCTTTGATCGTTTTAGCACTCTTGTGCCGAGAGTGCTAATCCATGGTTAAAATATAACGAGGCTTAAAATGTCCTCTGCCTCGCTGCGTTTTATGGTTTCAACCTTGTCTGCTCATAGTTCTAAAAGTATCTGAAATACTATTTTATATTTACCACAAATCATCTGCGGTAAACATATCCGCAAAAATTTTCATTTAACATTCTGTCCGACGTTTTAGCGTCGTTGACAGAATTTATGATGGAAAACAAACCGCTTTTACCGCCCCGCTTTTCGGCATTCACAGCGGCCGATCCGAGTCAGACTCCCTTTTGATCAGACGGATGACGGCAATATACATTCCGACAATAAAGACGACAAACACCGTGGTAGAGGCGACGTTTCCGATCATGACGCAGGAATCATAGAAACCGTGCAGAAGAACCGCGGCGAGATACCCTGCCCAGAGATTTGCTGTCTTTCCCATTTTGCGTCCCCGCGCCTCGCAGAGTTTCGCCCGTCCGTAAAACAGCCCCATGAATACGGCAAACCCCATATGTCCCGGTATCGCAAGAATTGCACGGGGAACGGCGACGGCCAATCCATAGCCGAACACATAGTTTATGTTTTCATAGGCCGCAAAGCCCAACGAAACGGTGACCGCATAGACGATCCCGTCGAAGCGGTAGTTAAAGTTCGGATCCCGCCATGTCCGATGTTTGAGAAACAGAAATTTCGTGCCTTCCTCTATTACCGCGACAATCAGAAACGCCCAGACAACGACATATGCCGGACTGCTGCTGCCTAAAAGAGATGTCAGAACGCTTCTCCCGAAGAGCTCCAGCACGCTGGAGACGATAGCCGCCGCCACGCCCCGAAGAATCAGGGAGAGCAGAAGTCCCGGGGGCTCTTTATCGCTCTTATCTTCCCGGTAGATATAGCGCATAAGGAATACGGCCGGCAGCAGAGCTGCTAACAGGTATATTCCGACGACGGTAAATACGGGAAGTACAAAAAACATAGTGCGAATTCTCTCCTTTAAACTTGAATTTCTGTTATGGGAATGAACGGCTCCGGTACGTCCAAGTGCGCTCCAATGATCTTTTCCATCCAGATCATGTCGTACCAGGTTCCGAATTTATAGCCGCATTTCGTAAAATGGCCTACTTTAGAATACCCTAAATGCTCATGAAAAAACATGCTTGCATTGGTAAGATGCAAATCTTCAACAGGCGTATATGCGACACAGGCGTTCAGATTGGTAATATTCTGGCGCTTCAGAATGTCCTCCAAAGCGAGATAAAGCTTCCTGCCCAAACCTTTTCCCCTGCTATCCTGCCTCAGATAGATCGTGGCTTCCGCCGCCCAATCGTAGGCCGGGCGCCTTATGAAGGGCGACGCGTACGCATATCCGGAAATTCTCTGTCCTTCCAGAACGACGAGGTAGGGATACCTCTGCAGGGTATTCCTGATTCTCTGGGAAAATTCAGCGGCAGACGGTATTTCATATTCAAAAGAGATAGCGGTATCCGTCACGTAGGGGGAGTAAATTTCCAGAAGCTCCTCCGCGTCTTCCTCTGCCGCCATCCTGACGGAGATATCTGTGTTCATCGGCGTCCTCCTTTTCAGATTAAATGATATCGATTAAAATTTGAATGAAGTTGATTCCCAGCTTCACGCCATAGAAAATGATCACAACGCCGCACACGATGTTGATGATCCTCAGGGCTTTATCCGTGATTCTGGCCTTGAAAAGTGAAATCACCGTCGAGACGCCGGAAAACCACAAGCATGACGCCAGCGCAACGCCGAGAATAAAATGCAGATTCTCCCCTTCCGGCAGCGTCGCCTTAAAAGCGCCCAGCATCATGGAGCCGTCGATCAATGCCTGGGGATTGAACCATGTGACGACGCAGGCTGTGGTTATCACTTTCAGGATCGGCACATTGACATTTGTGCTCGTGTCCATAGAGGCTTTTGAGCGAACCAGCCCGACGCCGATCCACATTACGATACAGCTTCCCACCAGCAATATCGCCAGTTCGAGCCACCGGGACGCTTCCATGACGGCCCCTATTCCGAAAAAACAGGCCAAAGACAGCGTGATATCAAAGAATATAACGATCAAAACCGTTGAAAAAACTCTCGATTTCGACTGAGTAAGCGCCGTATTGATCACGAACAGATTTTGAAGCCCTATGGGCGCGCAATATGCAAGACCCATGGTGAAACCCTGTAAGAAATAAATCATGTATACTCCCCTAAAACCAACCAAATTTTATTATTGATCAATTTTAACTCATATTTTTCAAATTGTATCCATCCAAATGTTGACTTCCAAGCCAACCAAATATAAAGTAAATAGAAAAAGG
>DAITKX010000056.1:10724-14582 GCA_036835995.1 Bacillota bacterium
CTTATGGGTTATCGCCTTAGGAAATATTATGGCAGAAAACGGAAAAGAAAACCAGGAGAAGTTTGTCCATCTGGCCTGGAAGCCGGATAAGACATCAGAGGTGCCGCTCTACAGGCAGATCGTCGATTACGTCAGCAGCCAGGTGTCAAGGGGCGACTGGACCATCGGCAGCAAGCTCCCCTCCCAGAGGGAAATGGCGGATATTTTCGAGGTAAACAGAAGCACTATCGTCTCGGCGATGGAGGAGCTGATGTCATACGGGATGATCGAAGCTTCCTACGGCGGCGGCACCAGAATCGCCAGCAATACCTGGTCTCTCCTCATGTCGGCGCCGCCGGACTGGAACAGGTATATTGCATCAGGCACCTTTCAGTCCAATTTGCAGACCATACAGACCATCAATAAGCTGGAATTTGACGAAAGATATGTACGTCTCGGAACGGGAGAGATCTCGCCGGAGCTGTTTCCCGAAGCCATGATGAAGGACGTGCTTCATGCCCTGCCGGACAGAATACCGTCCCTGAATTATCTGGGCCCTCTCGGGCTTCCGGAGCTGCAGCAAAGCCTTTGCAAGAGGCTAAAAAAAAGAGGGATCGATGTAAAACCCTCCAATATCCTCATCACCTCAGGCTCTCTTCAGGCCCTGCAGCTCATTTCCGTGTGCATGATGAAGCCCGGAGCCACCGTGTTCACAGAAGCGCCCTCTTACCTGAAGTCCTTGCAGGTTTTCCCCTCCGCGGGAATGGAATTCAGCGGCGTGCCCATGGATCAGAGCGGCATCATGTATTGGAAGATAGAAAAGATTCTCAACGGATCGCTGCTCTACACGATCCCCACTCATCACAACCCGACAGGGACGATCATGACACAGGAAAGAAGAAAGGAAGTGTATGATTTCTGCAGCGTCCACAGGCTTCCGATCATAGAGGACGACGCGTACGGAGAGCTCTGGTTCGAGGAAGAGCAGCCGCCGTTTCCAATGAAATCGCTGGATAAAAACGGAATGATCCTCTATACCGGCACGATTTCCAAGACCCTGTCGCCTGGGTTGCGCACGGGCTGGCTTGTGGGACCTGAGTCCGTCGTGGAAAGGCTCGGAGACGTAAAAATGCAGATGGATTACGGAACGAGCTCCCTGTCCCAGTGGGCGCTGACAGAGATACTGGAGGGCGGCGCATATGACGAGTACCTGGACGCGCTGCGGCCCAAGCTGAAAAAGCGCAGAGATATCGCACTGGCCGCGCTGGAAAAGCATTTCAGCGATATCGCCGAATGGAACAGGCCCACAGGCGGATTTTACATCTGGGTCCGCATCAGGAAAAATATCCCCAGCGGAAAGCTGTTCCAGGAAGCCTTGCGCAAAAACATACTGCTGAATCCGGGCAGCATTTACGACTATAAGGAAAATAAATGCCTGCGTCTATCCTATGCCTACGCCGCTGAAGAGGACCTGGAAAAGGGAATCAGGATGCTCGGGAAGATCATAAAGGGCTGACCTGTGCCGATTCACGCGGCATCCGGGCTGAATCGGCACAGCGGTTACAGCGATGCAGGCCGTCCTGATACCGCGTATACGCATTTGCCCGCCTCGCTGTAGGTAACAGTATACCCGAAGGCTTCCAGCACCGGCCGGGCGGGGATGTAGGTCCTTCCGTTCTTTATCACCGCCGCGGTGTCCATCGTCAGGGCTTTTCCATTCACGGAATAGGCGCTGCTTCCGATATTGAGGAGGATCTGTGTCCCGTCGCGGCTGGCTGTAACTGAAACAACATTTCCCCTCTCATCGGAGGTGAAGCCGACCTCCGCGCCGATGGATTCGAGCAGCTTGCGGACCGGAACGAGGGTCCTGCTGTTCCCGTCGATAAACGGAATTCCCATCCCATCCTTTGAAGTGAATGCAATGGCTTTATTATCCGCCACCACCCAGATATAACTGTCGATTTCCTTCCGGTTCAGTCCGTCCATGGCCGTAAGGGTGTCGTCTATCATCGATACCGCGCTGGTATCGTCATACGTGTCCTCGTTTACATCGAACAGCATGACGCCTCCCGCCTTTCGGAGGGCGATCATGGTCTTTTCGCGAAGGGTATTCAAGCCGTTGTAGGTCGACTCGAGAGGCTCCGTTTTTACATAATCCTTATACGCGTTTTCCCGGTCCATTTCCACCAGGAATCTGTACTGCTGCCAGCTTGGTCTGGCGTAGAGCGGCATTCCCAGCACGATCTTCTCCGCCGGCAGATTTCTGAAGTTTTCCCAATAATTTATGGTTGTATTTGCGAACCATATGGGGCTGTGGTTCGGATCGGAATGCAGATCGTAGCACATCAGGCTGATGAAGTCGAAACATTCCAATGTTTTATCGGTGACCGCGGTCAACGCTTCCCATACGTTCTGGCCGTCGGTGCTCCCTGTGCCGGGCAGCGCCGTCGACAGCCCTTTTCCCAATGGCTTCAACTTTTCAGACAACAGCGCGATGGTCTTTTCATAATCGGCGCCGGTGGCTTCCCGGGGGTATTCCCAGTCCATTTCAACCCCGTCAAATCCGTACTGCTCCACGACGTCTATGACATTCTCCGCGAAGGTTTCCCGCAGCCCTTCATCGGCTCCGATCTTCTCAAACACGCCGGCCAGCGGCGGCCCGTTTTTCTCCGAATATCCGCCTACGGAGACGTATACCTGGGTCCCCGCGCTGTGACACTTTTCGATGAGCTTCGTCAGCTCCTCCGGCTCCAGAAACGGCTTGCAGGTCCCGTCCTCCCTCGGTATCAGAAAACCGTACATCACATGAGTCAGTTTGTCGGCCTGCAGCTTTTCCACCGAAACGTCAAACCATTCTCCGCAATAATATCCGATCACTTTGAAGCCGTCCGCAGGACCCGCGGTCACGGCTTTATTCTCATCCTCGCCAAAGCTGGCGACAGGATGGATCATTCCGAAAGCTATAACAAA
This sequence comes from Bacillota bacterium, assembly GCA_036835995.1. GTDB lineage: Bacteria > Bacillota > Clostridia > Peptostreptococcales > Anaerovoracaceae > Anoxybacterium. The sequence goes on from DAITKX010000056.1 coordinate 13,674, forward strand.
CGCAATTACGGTACAGATCAGGACGCTTCTCTTTTTACTTAAACTCATCTCTCCATATCCCCTTCCAAAGTCATACTGATATTGTACCGTAAAAAGCGAAATAAGTCGATGTTTATGATTTCCGCTGCATTTACATGATCTCCGCCTTCAGCGCGTCGATAATATTTTCTTTTTTGACCTTGGACATCGAATAGAGCATGGTGGCGCCTACAATGATAAAGATCAGCACGACGGCCGCAGCGTAGCTTGCCCAGGGCAGCGAAAAGCCCATGTCGAACACGTCCGACTGCATTTTGTAGAGCACCAAAGCGACGGCAATGCTGATGGGAATACCGTAGAGCAGCGCCTTCAGCCCATAAAAGACGCTTTCAAATCGAACCATGCGGTTGAAGCTCCCAGGCGTCATTCCCACCGAACGCAGCATGGCGAATTCCTTCCGCCTCAGCGAGATATTGGTGGTTACGGTATTGAAGATATTGGCGATGCAGATCAGGCTGATGAGGATGATAAACCCGTAGATAAATACGCCGAGCACCAGCATCACGTTTCTTTCAGTCCGGGCTTGAGCCCCAACATTGAAAACATATGCGTGTCCCTCAATTCCCTGTGCCAGTTGCTGTATCTGCGGCTCCAGCGCATCCGGGTTTTCAGCGGTCAGGACCAGAGCCTGGAAAACCGGATCGCCGTTGGAATCAATGAATTTCATCCCATCCGGAAGGCTGTCGAAAACTTCCCTGCTTACCACCGCGGAAGCGCTGCGAAGCGATGAGTTGAGCACACCCATAGGCCTCTGGTCCGTGAGAAGTCCCACCTCAAGCTCCACGCTGGCCTCCAGCCCCGTTTCTTCCGGCGTTTTACCCGAAAAGCGCAGATGATCCCCTTTCTTGACGGAAAAAATCTCTCCTGCCG
>DAITKX010000056.1:14598-19892 GCA_036835995.1 Bacillota bacterium
ACATAGTCCTGACCGTAGTTGATGAGAATCATCTTGGGATGATCGGGATCCCTGTATTCCTTCGGATCGGCGCCCAGGCTGCTGACATAGCGGTCGAAGGACGCGTCGTCAAGACAGTGAAGCGCCGCCGAAAGAGAAACCTCCTCATGGTCTCCGGAAGCGATAAGCCGCCTTGCCAGATCCGAGAGCTGTCCACTCTCCGGAAGGAAACGTCCCGATACGCTCTCCATTTCCGCGGCGCCCGTCACGCCTCCCAACGCGGCAATTTTCTCGTTTGCCTCTCTGGCTTCCGCATTCGAAACATTGGCATAGGATACCTCCAGGTCGAAGTTATAGCCCGTCTCCACAGCGTCGGAGGATGCCTTCATCGCTTCAGTATAGTAGGAGACGGTGAGGAACAGCACCAGGCTGATGATGAGAGACAAGACGGTTGCGCGGTACTTTTTACGGTTGCGCTTGAGGTTTTTCAGGGCAAGCTCCCCTTCGAAGCCGAAGAGCGAGCGGGTGATCCGGGACGTCTTTACGGCTTTTCGGGTGAGCTTTACCTCTTTAGACTGGCGGATCGCGTCGATAGGCATGATCTTCGAGGCGCGCCGCGCGGGAATCCATACCGAAACCGCGATCGTCAGCGCGGCCAGCGCAACAGCCACTGCGATGGACGGAAGGGACACGTGCAGCGAAAGCCCCGCCTCGGAGGAAAAGTTCGAAAAGCTCTCCATGAGCGGACGGATAGCGGAAAGAGTGATGCCGATGCCCGCAATGCCGCCAAGCAGTCCCAGCGGAATCCCAACAAGTCCCAGCGCAATCCCCTCAAAATAAATACTCCGGCGCTTCTGCCGCCTGGTGGCTCCCACGCTGGCCAGCATGCCAAGCTGCCTTACACGCTCGGAGACCGAAATGGCGAAAGCGTTGTAAATAAGCGATATGGAAGCGATCATGATGATGGCGATGAAAACCGCTGCAAAACCGTAGATCATATTCTGTGCCGGGTCGCTTGCCATGATGCCGCTGTAGCGCAAGAGCTCCTTATTGTAAAGAATCTGCGAGGGATCTACTCCGACACGCTTCGAAAGCGCCGCTGTGTCGTCGAAAAAGGAATGCCTGAGCTTTCCGGCAAGCAGAGTGACAGTCACAGGATCATCCGGTCCCAGCGCGTTTACATCCAGTCGTGTAATGGCCATGTACCCCGGCCACCAGGACGACTCAAAACCCGGGTGCTTCATGATGCCCACCACGGTATAAGTCTTGATTTTTTCCGGAATAAAAATCTCACCGCCGATATATTTTCCGTTTTCATAGATCGGTTCTCCCTGATAGGAGTCGTTTGGCCCGAATGAGAAATCTGACGGAGCCTCCGGATAGGTACGCTTTCCGATATTCAGAGTGACTCTGTCGCCGACCTTGTATTTTATGCCGCCATTTGCCTCAAGATATTGCGAAAGCACAAGCTCGCTCCCGTTTTGCGGCATTCGGCCTTCTATGAGCTTGACAGGGAAATTTTTGCTGCTGTTCTCATCGAACTGACGGACAATCAGATAAGGCTTGTTCTTGTTTTTAAAACCGTCAAGCTGGGCGTATTCCTCGCCCCGGCTGAGGCTGATCTCCGGATCAAATCCGGCGTTTTCAAAGACGGGCACATCCCGCACACGCACGTCCGGAATCATCGCGTGCCAGTTGCCGTTATCGGCGGCGGACTCGCTGCGCATCAACTCTGTAAAGGATGCGCAGAAGGTGGACACGCCGGAAAGCATGGCGGTGGAAAGGATGATGCCGATCAATGTGACCGCCGTCCATTTTCGGTTTCCTCTCATGCTGCGCATGGCAAAGCGTCTCATCACGTTCATTTCCGTATCACCTCGTCCTTCGCAATGCGTCCGTCCTCGATTGAGATGATGCGGTCCGCCTGCAGCGCAATATTCTGGTCGTGGGTAATGAGGATGAGCGTCTGATGATACCTTTGATTGGACATACGCAGAAGCCGGATGATATCAGCGCTGTTTGCGCTGTCAAGGTTTCCCGTCGGTTCGTCGGCCAGCATCAGCGCCGGATTGTTCACCAGCGCGCGGCCGATGGACACGCGCTGCTGCTGGCCCCCCGAAAGCTGGTTTGGCAGATGCCCCGCTCTGTCAGTCAGGTTTAAAGTGGCGAGCAATTCGGTCAGCTGTCCCCTGTCCGCCTTCCTCTGGTCGAGGAGCAGCGGAAGCGTGATGTTTTCTTCTACATCCAGCACCGGAATAAGATTGTAAAACTGATAGATCAGCCCGATCTGGCGGCGCCGGAAGATAGCGAGCTTTGTTTCATCCAGAGTATAGATATCAGTTCCCTCTATAAATACCTTGCCCGATGTCGGCCGGTCCACTCCGCCTAAAATGTGAAGCAGCGTGGATTTGCCGGAACCGGACGGACCTATGATGGCGACAAACTCGCCTTTCTCCACAGCAAAGCTGACATCGTCCAAGGCTCTTACCTCGGCCTCTCCGCTGCCGTATGTTTTCGTCAGGTTTTCAACCCGCAGGATTTCCAAAAGTCATACCCCCTTGTGTTTTTTATTTTATTCTAAACCCTGCAGATGACTATACGGTGACTCTGTGATCGTTTTTTGGAAAGCGCAGAATAAATTCCGCTCCCCCTCCCAGAGCGCTGCCTGCTTTAATGCCGGCCCCCTGAGCGTCCAAAATCGACCTAGCCATAGCCAGTCCGATGCCGACGCTGTCCTTTGCCGCGTTTTTTCCCCTGTAAAAACGCTCGAAAATGTAGGGCAGATCGTCCCAGGCAATGCCGGGTCCGTCGTCAGACACCCTGATTTCCGTAAAAAGGGCGTTTTCCGATGCTATGATGCGGATTTTTCCGCCCTTTGGCATGTGTTCCATGCAATTTTTCAAGATATTTGAAAGGGCCTCGGCCGTCCAGTTTAAGTCGCAGCAGACATCCCCTTCCGCCTCGATGATTAGGGTCTGCTCCTTCAGCTCCATCGGAATCAGCAGAGGACTGCAGGCTTTGTCGATGAGCGTGGAGAGCGGAACAAACCTGGGCTTGAATAAAACCGCTTCCGCATCAAGCTTGGAGAGCTTGAGCAGCGCTTCTGTCAGCCAAGTAAGCCGTTCCAGCTGACCGCGAAGCTGCGCGGCAAATTGAACGCGCCGGACCTCATCCAACTTGTCGTCTGAAAGAAGATCCGCCATTACGGACATCGAGGTGAGAGGCGTCTTGAATTGATGGGAGATGTCGGAAAGCGTGTCCGCCAGCCGGACTTTTTCCTGTTTCAACCGTTCGTTCTGCTCTCTGAGAGACACTGTAACCTTGTAAATCTCGCTCTTGAGAATGGAAAGCTCACCCTCGTCGTTGTCGGGAAGCTCCATCTGATATTCTCCGCTGTTGACGCGCTTCAAATATTCCCCCAGAGAGGCGAGCATCCGATAGCGCCGGCCTGTAAACAACAGGAAAAGCATTCCGAGCAGCAGACAGGCTGTTCCGGTTACAAACGACGCAGCCGGGGAAAAGGCATAGACCGCCGCCACCGCGACGATCATAATCAGCAATACGGCCCACAGCATCCATCTTATCTCTTTGTTGCGCATCAGCTTCATTTTACTCACCCATCCTGTAACCCAGCCCACGAATCGTCCGAATAATGGCGGGATTTTGCGGATCATCTTCTACTTTTTCCCTCAGACGCTTTATGTAAACCGTAAGAGTGTTATCGTTAACAAAGTCTCCGTCGATATCCCAGATGTCTTCAAGGAGTCTGCTGCGGGTGAGAAGCTGTCCGCGATTTATGGCAAGGGTGAGCAAAATCCGGTATTCCAGCGCTGTTAGCGGTATCTCTTTTCCATTTTTCGTCGCCTTTGCCTGCTTGACATGGATGGTAAGCCCTTCTACAGAAATTTCATCCTTCTCTTCTCCCCCCGCTCTGCGCAGCACCGTACGCACACGGGACAGAAGCTCCCGCAAGCGGAAAGGTTTTGTGACATAATCGTCCGCGCCCATCTCAAGCCCCATCACCACGTTTGATTCTTCGCCCAGAACCGTAAGAAAGATGATGGGCGTATCCGTTTTAGCTTTCATAGCGCGGCAAATATCGTAGCCGCTCCCGTCGGGCAACGAAACGTCCAGTATGGCCAGATCGAATCTGCGGCACTGTATCTCCCTCAACGCGGAGGATGCGTCATGGCAGACCGTCACCCCATAGCCCTCTTCACTCAAGGAGTAAGAAAGCCCCATTGAAATTGTTTTGTCGTCCTCGACCAAAAGAATCTGTTTGATCGCTGTTCACCCCCTATATTTAATGCCGCCAGGTCAGCGGCAGGATAGCTTATAGCCTGGCCCATTTTACGATCTGGTTCATTTTGTGGTCTGGCCCATATTATATGGCTCGCCGGCCATCTATGTCAACCGGTAGAAATAAACCCTCATCTATCAAAAAAAGAAAAAGAGCTGTTTATTACAGCTCAGATTCGGTGTGGGACGGCAGATTTCCCAGATTGTTTCCATCCGTTTCATCCGGAAGGGATTTCAGATATTCAGTCCCCTTGTTCGTCGCGATTCCGACTCCCCGGATTCCACCCTGTTTGGCGAGTTCCACCGCTCCCGCCTTATCGAGTATCTGCCCGTCTTCCAGCTCATATCCCGTAATTTTCCCCCCCTCCTTTACCAGGGAGACGATTTCCTTCGCGTTTTCATTGGGCTCCGGAACGAACTCCATGGCCAGCATCGGCAGTTTTGACAAATCGGCATTTTTTTCTGGCATTGATCTATCCTCCAAATTCTTAATGCTACTGTTTAGTCTTTATATTTTAAGGATAGTTTTCCCAATACGCTCATATCCATACCCCAATTTACAACGCAGGCTGACTGATATATAATATTTTTAATTGAAACACATCGAGGCATAAAAAACTGCGGCACCTGATCGCCGCGGCAGAAAGGGAAATAAACAATGAAACTTTATATACGCCAGAAAGTTTTTTCATGGGTAGACCGGTTCGCTGTAAAGGATGAAGCCGGAAACGACAAATACTTCGTCGAGGGCGAATTCTTCTCCTGGGGAAAAAAGCTCCATGTCAGCGACCTCCAGGGAAATGAAGTTGCGTTCATTCAGCAGAAAGTCTTCAGTTTCCTGCCGAAATTTTTTGTGTTCATAGAGGGCAGCCAGGTTGCCGAAATCGTCAAGGAGTTCACCTTCTTCCGCCCCAAATACAGCATTCAGGGGCTCGGTTGGGAAATCGAAGGCAGCTTTATGGCCCATGATTATGAGATCACACGGCAGGGACGCTCCATCGTTACCATCCATAAGG
>DAITKX010000056.1:19902-21455 GCA_036835995.1 Bacillota bacterium
GCTACGAGCTTGACATCGCAGACGAGCAGGATGAGATCATCGCCCTGTCGGTAGTTCTTGCCATCGATTGCGTAATGGAGGCCGAAGCATCAGCGGCTTCCGCCGGAGCAGGCGCCGGAAATTAGGCCGGGCTGTTTTCATAACCCGGCAGCGATCCTCATTATCATATCCATCTCCCGTTCAAACCACGAACCATATCCCGGCAGCGAGATCACCGTCCACTGTGTTTCGTCGTCGGGATTTTGTATTCCTAAATAGGCATTGCTGTTATTATCATTATCTAAATAAACCATTATGTCTTTGTGCGCCATGCTGTTTACTCCAGGAGCGGGTTTATATGGATCATAAATAAGTCTGATCCAAAGGTTATCCGTATCCACCTCGAGGCTGTACCAATCCGTTGGATTATCGGTAAGGGCAGCTTCGCTTTCTTTTATCGCCGGCAGATCCGAAATGTTCTTTTCCGTTCCATCAGCTTCTATACCCGCTCCGCCGCGGGGTGCAATCCATAGTAACTCTTCTACATTCCTTACGATCCCATACGAATTGAGAATATCGGCAGAGTCATTTTTTAATCCGGTGCGCAGCTTGTCCGTACCTCTCTGCATTAAAACAGCGTCTAAAGTTTCGGCTTCAGAACCCTGCTTCGCATCAGCAGCCGATATCGATCCATTTCTGAAGCTCCAGGACATTCCGCCATCATCGCTATACATGGAAATGGTCGTTTTATCATAGTTAGGCGTCGATTGGTCGATCACTGTTATGGGATACACGCCGTTCAGACCGTCGAAAGAAGGAGACAGAGGAGTGAAACGGTATCGTTCGCTTTGATATTGCTCCGGTACTTTTACCTCAAGTCGATTCCATGTTTTTCCCCTGTCTGCCGTCCACCATATATCCGGTCCCGCATCCATTGAATAACGGTAGCTGATAAAGCCGACTTGTGAGGAAGCAAAACCCGCGCCTGTGATAATAGCGTTATGAATCCCGTTTAGATTCCCTATTTCATCCCAATTTTTCCCGCCGTCAGCCGTTAAGAATATACGGGCATCCTGCGAACCTAACGCTGCTTCCGTCGTCAAAACCAAATATCCCTCTTTTTTGCTGCTAAATCCGATATAACCTCCCGTATATTGCATTTCCTTCTGCATCGCCCCATTATGATATCCCTCACCGCTGCCCGATACGGAAACCTTCTTCCATGTCTTTCCTCCGTCGTCGCTCAAGAGGACCTTGGTGGGAGACTCCGGTACGATAACCGCAATGTTGTCTCCATTTAAATAGGCCCACTGGCCGTTATCAAGCTCCTCCTGAATGACAGCGGCATCCCGGTCTGAAAATGGCTTTAAAACCATATCCAGTATGTTGATTCCCTTACTTGCTGCGGCTGCGGCTGTAGTTCCCAAAACCGCCACAATCACAGCGGCAGCGATCAGCGTTCTCTTCCATCTGCGGCGCTTGGTTTCGTTTTTCATAGTATGGTCCCCCCTTTGAATATTCCATACCTTATCATATACCAATATAAGACCGACTGCCATAGCGTTTCGTCAATC
>DAITKX010000057.1:0-19956 GCA_036835995.1 Bacillota bacterium
ATTACACCGACAACCCGGCCAGCCGGCCGGTGGAAAAGGCGATCTGGAGATTGAAGCCTCCGGTGTACGCGTCCGCGTCCAGCACCTCGCCGGCGAAAAAGAGGCTGGGATATTTTAGGGACTCCATCGTTTTGCTGTCGACTTCCGAGAGGGCGACGCCGCCTCTCGTGACCATTGCGGCCTCGTATCCTCCCATCCTTTGTATTTTATACTCGTCGCGGGCGATGAGCCTGATTAGCGCTTTCAGCTCGGCGGGGGAGATCCGGGAAGCCTTTTCGGCTCCATCGGTCCCGGCGCGCCTGCACAGGACTTCCAGAAACCGCTTTGGAAGCCCGGAGTATTCGTATAAAACGGTAAGAAGCTGCTTTCCGCTGCCGGTCACGGCTTGGGACAGCTCCCGTAAGATCGTTTCTTCCGGTTTTGTTGGGTAATAATTGACCGTCACGGTATCGCCTGCGTGTGCATGGCGGGAGAGATTCAAAACCGCGGGACCGGAAAAGCAGGTATGAGTGAGGAGCAGCGCGTCTCTGCTCTGTGTGTGGCTGACGGTCACCAGAGCGTCCTGAAAAGAAATGCCGGATAAACCTTGGTAAGGGTATTGCTCCGGGTAAATCGGAACCAGAGCCGGAGCGGGAGGGCAGATTTCGAGCCCCATATTTTCAAGCACAGAGAGAAAGCTCCCGTCGGAGCCCGTGGCTGGATAAGAACAGCCTCCGGTGGCGACGATGAGCTTCTTTGTCTCATAGGAATGTTTGCCGCAGTACACGGTGTAAAGGGGACCCTCACCCCTCACGCCGATTCGGTCCACGGCGGACGAATAGCGGAAGTCCAAGCCGTTTTCGACACAGCATGTGATGAGGACGTCTAAAACATCCTGGGCCCGCAGGGACCGTGGAAAGATTTTTCCATCCTCCCGCTCTAAAAGCGGAAGTCCCCTGCTTTCGAAAAAATCCGCCACGGCCAGGTTGTTAAAGCGATACAGACAAGAGCGGACCCGCGATCCGTTCCTGCCGTAATGAGTGATAAAATCCTTGATGCTTCCGCCGTGTGTGAGATTGCACTGGCGGTCCCCCGTGAGCAAGAGCTTCCGGCCGGGGGACGGTTTCTTCTCCAGCACCAGCCCCCTGACGGGGCTGGGCAGGGAAGCGCCCGCAAAGAGGCCGGCGGCTCCGGCGCCTATGATGATCAGGTCATATATCATAAAAACCCCCGTTGATTGCCTGTTATTTGAAATATTCCAGGACATAGTCCGGGACATTTCCTTCATTGAAGTAAATCTGCACCGTGGCCGCGGAATTCGGATCCTTCTGGCTTCCCCCTTTGTATGAGACGATGCCGTAGTAATAATCCTTGTAATTGATATTCTGCGTTTCATAGGTGTCGAGAAGCTTTTGGATCCTGTCCGGATCGGAGATCTCGAGTCCTTTCTGGCCGGCTGGTGTAGGCATCGCTTTATCGTCGGTATATGCGGCGGAAGGATTTCCGCCGGCCGATCCCTTACCGTCGATGTAATGATAGAGGGTAATATGGTCGACTTCACCGGCGTCCTGAGCGAATCTGACATCGTAACCGTGATCGCTAAGCCACTTGATGGTGTTCACGTAGCTGTCCGTTATCTGATGGGATACGTTGTTGGTGAGCAGTTGGTTCGGTGTATCGGAATTTTCATTCCGGTAGTTGAACGTGATATTGGCCGTAGCGTAGGGGTGTTTCAGGCTCACCATTTCCTCAAAGCTCTGCTTCTGATAGTCATGGTCGAGGCACGCGATGAATTCTTTCATATCTGCCTGGCTTCTTATTTCAACATTCTGATCAGAGCTTTCAACGCCGTCTCTGAAGGGAATGCCGCTGCTGACAGTGATCTCTGTCAAATTGACATAGTTCAGATTGGCGGGAGTACAGTAGTCCTTGAACTCCTTCGATTCATAGATCTGTCTGAACTCGGGGCTGCTGCGGAAGAAGTCGTAGCTCATCTGATAGCGCCTTGTCATGGAGAAAGTGGAATCCGGATTGTATTCCAGACTCACGCCGGTAAGCCACAAGCTGCCATCGTTTTTTTCAAATCTGGATTTATTGTCGATCAAGGCCTGATGAAGCGTGGTGGCAGCGGCGATATTGGCGGGATCCTTCAGGCGGAATCCTTTTCCGTCGGCGCTTTTATATAAAATGCTGGAGTTCCAGTCATAGATTCCGGTTTTAGCACCCAGAACAAAATCCTCGCTCATAGTAAAATTTTTCACGCTGTCGGGGGAGGGAACCCGCTTCTCAAAGCCCGTGACGTCGAATCTCAGGCTCAGGATGAACAGCACCGCGATGAGCGCATAGACTCCAAAGCTCTTTAAGCTTTGCCCGTTGAAGATCCGCGGCGTTTTCTTTACGATCATTCTGCCGATGATAAAGAAGATCACCGTGCCCGACGCGAGGCCTGCGTACATATACATTTCGGATTCGCCGAGAGAACCAAAGTAGAGGCCCAGAAGCGTCATGCCGAAGAATGCGATGAGAAAGCAGATGATCAGCTCCATAAATCCGAACGCAAGGGCATCTGTCGCGCGCTCCAGCTTCCTTTTCCGATAAAAGAAAAGGGATATCCCGTAGAGGATAAAGAAGCTTACGATGTAGAATATCACGGCGCCTGCTCCGAAGGCGCCCTCTGTTTGCAGCACGTTCAGGAAAGGCGAAAGCCAAAGGCCGAACTCCGTCCAGTTTCCGGATGTGTTAAAGCCGTACAGGTAGTAGGAGAAATAGACGATGAAGATGGCGTACAGCGCGGGGATCAGGAAGTTGAACCAAAGGGCGGTAGCAAAATGCATCAGGGAATTCCCCGTCACAATGCCGGCAAAGACCGATACGGCGTATATGGAGAAGGCGATCAAAAGGGAGACCCAGATCCAGTTGAGGATATCCGCTCTGGCAAAGCAGTTGACGGTATCGACCACCAGTCCCGATTCCGTAGCATAGCGGCTATATGCCGGCTTGCTGATGGCAAGGAGGATCAGTCCGTTTGCCAGGATCGGCGCCGCGATGAGGATCAGCCCGGAAAGAAAGCCGCTGTTGTAGAGCTTTGCCCGGGTGAAGGGCATGGAATGCATTACCGAAACGGAGCTTACCCCCTGGAGATACTTGAAAATGACCACTGCGGCCACCGCCGGGAAAATCAGGTGGGCAAACATATAAAAGGGCTGTTGGTTGTTCAGGCTTTCGGCGATATATCTGGCCATGCCGCTCAGATCCCTGTAGGACATGAGGATCGGAAATACTCCCGACAGGAAGTAAACCAGAAAAGCCAGAGCGGGGATCGCCCAGAACCGGCGCAGATTTTCAACGACCAGCGGCTTTGATATGCTAAAATATGATGCTTTCGATCTCATTATCTCCACCTCCCATTTCATAGATAAATATCTCCTCCAGAGACAGAGGCAGCATGTCGAAGATGACAGGATGACTCTGATTGATGACGCTTTCCACCACGTCTTTTCTGTTCCGGATGATCAGCAGATCCACAGTCCCTCTGGATTCCCTGTGCAGCACGTTCAGGCCTTTATAGGGATCTTCCCCAGGAGCATCCTTATAGGCGACCTGGATTTTATGGATATCGGATTTCAACTCGTCAAGGTCCCGCTCGATCATCATCCTGCCCTTGGAAAGGATGCCGATGCAATCGCAGATGCCTTCCAATTCGCGCAGATTGTGGGAGGAAACCAAAACGGTCATTTCCCGCTCCGCCACATCTTCGACGATGTATTTCCAGACCAGCTTGCGGATGATGGGATCCAGGCCGTCGATGGGTTCGTCGAGAACGAGATAATCCGGCATGGAGGACATGGTCAGAATAAAGGCGGCCTGCTTCTGCATCCCCTTTGAAAATTTGGAAAGCTTGCGCTTATCGTTCAGATCAAACTGATCTGTCATGCGGGCATAGCGTTCCTGATTCCAGCTGGGGTAGATGGAGCGGTAGAATTTCGCCGATTCCTTCAGGTTGTAGGTCGAAAAGAAATAAAGATCGTCAGGAATATAGCCCATCCTTTCCTTAAGCTTTATATTCTCATAGACAGGCTCGCCTTCGATGAGGACTTCCCCCCTGTCCGGCTTTAAGACCCCCGTCACATGCTTGATCAGCGTGGTTTTTCCCGCGCCGTTGGTGCCGACGAGACCGTATATGGAACCTTTTCTGACATTCAGGCCTAAATCGGAAAGCGCTTTGAAACCGTCAAAGGATTTATCCAGATTATTTACCTTTATCATCCCAATCACTCCTTTCCTCCAACAATTCGTCCAGTATCTTCCTGATTCTGTCAAGAGAACAGCCGATATAAAACAGCTCTTTGATATTTTCCCTTAAATGCTCCTTCACCTCACCGATTCTCTTTTCGTCGATAGGAAGCTCTCCGGGAGAGGCAACAAAGGTGCCCAGCCCGGACACAGTGTAAAGATACCCCTGGTATTCAAGCTCGCGATACGCTTTTTGAATGGTATTCGGATTTACAGTAAGGGTTTTCGACAGTTCGCGGACAGAAGGAAGTTTATCTTCCGTTTTCAGTATTCCCGTGATAATGAGTTCCTTGACATTATCGACGATCTGCTCATAGATCGATTTTCTGCTTTTCAGGTCAAGCTGAAACATAAGCGGCTTCCCCCTTTCTCTTTCTGTACCCAGTGTACTATATGACATAATACACTGTCAACAGTTTTTGTTTTGCAATTCCCCGTGACGCCCTGAGGGCTCCTTGCGGTTTGGCTCAGATATCCATTGACAGATGGAATAAAAAAGCGGAAAATAGGGAAAGAAAGTGAATCGAAAGGGGATTTGGAATGGCAGAAATCAGAGAATACGATATAGAAGCGTTGACAGCAGGAAAGAACAGTGATCAAAACAGTGGCCGGAAGAGACTGAGGAAGAACCTGATCATCCTTGGATGCGTTTTAGCGGGCGTTATTGTTCTGGCCGTCGTCGGAAACAGCATCTGGAATGGGTTCTGGGGGGCGGACAAGGATATCAAGGCAAACGGCCCGTATATCGCGAAGATTTTCGTCGAAGGCGACATCATGTCCGGGCAGACGGACAGTTTCGGCCTGCCTGTGGGATACCAGCACAACTGGACGCTGGATAAGATCGATGAGCTTGCGGCGGATCAGAACAACCGCGGACTGATCGTCTTTGTGGATTCGCCGGGAGGCGGCGTTTATGAAAGCGATGAGCTCTATTTGAAACTCAAGGATTATAAAGAGAGGACGGGACGGCCTATTTACGCTGTGATGGGTTCTATGGCCGCATCCGGCGGCTACTATATCTCCACGGCCGCCGACAAGATCATAGCCAACAGAAATACCTGGACCGGGTCCATCGGCGTCACCATCGGAACTATCTATGACATCTCCGGCCTCCTTGAAAAATACGGAGTCAAGACGGTTACTGTCACAGCCGGCTCGAACAAAGCCATGGGAAGCATGGTGGAACCCATGACCCAGGAACAGCGGGATATTTTCCAGTCTCTTGTGGACGAATCCTATGAGCAGTTCACCGGCATTGTTTCCAAGGAGAGAGGGATCGACCTGAAGGACGTGAAGAAGCTTGCCGACGGCAGAATCTATTCCGCACAGCAGGCCTACGATCTCGGACTTGTGGATTTCATCGGGACCTTAGACGACGCTCTGAACGATATGGAGAAGGAGTACGGCCTTGGGGGCTGTGATGTGATCGACGTGGTCTACAAGGATAACTCGCTTTGGGGAGCGATTTTGGGCGGGGTCAAGATCCCCGATTTCAGAGGCGGGGACGTCTCCGCGATACTGAATGCCGTCAAAGGCGAAAATAGATTTCCCATCAGCTATGAATGCCCGATGCTGAAAAAATGATGTGCGATTTCGCCCTTGAGCTGCTGGCAAGTTTTTTAGCTTGACAGCAGCTTTTTTTTATGATAAATTTACGAGTGTAAAAAGCGGTGAGGCTAGGTGCGAATGTTTGAAAATGTGATTGAGATCAGTCTTTTATATGATTTTTACGGACAGCTGCTGACCGCGAAACAGCGCGAGCTGCTGAGGCTTTATCACGAGGACAATTATTCCCTTTCGGAGATCGCGGAGGAGTATGGGATCAGCAGACAGGGCGTTCACGACGCGGTGAAAAAAGCGGAAAAGTCCTTGCACACATATGAAAACAAGCTGGGTTTGGTCAGCAAATTTACCGCGACGGAGGAAGCCGTTGCGGAAATCGATTCCGAGATCGACCGGCTCATGGGGGAAAACAGTCAAAACCAAAAGCTGACAGAGCGATTGAAGCATATTAAAACCATTATCGATAAAATCAACGATTGAAGAGCATAAATTCCACCGACAGCTCTAAAGAGCCGGGTGGAATGTTAAAGGGAGAGCCAAATGGCATTTGAAGGACTATCTGAAAAACTGCAGGGTGTTTTTAAAAAGCTGAAGGGCAAAGGAATTCTGACCGAAGCGGATATCAACGAGGCGATGCGCGAGGTAAAGCTTGCTTTATTGGAAGCGGACGTCAACTTCAAAGTTGTAAAGCAATTTGTGGACAGCGTAAAGGAAAAAGCGCTGGGACAGGACGTTTTGGCGAGTCTGACCCCCGCCCAGCAGGTGGTTAAAATCGTAAACGACGAGCTGGTAGCCCTTATGGGCGGAACCAACAGCAGACTGACCTATTCCCCAAAGGGATTTACGGTGATTCTGATGGCGGGTCTGCAGGGTACCGGTAAAACCACCACCTGCGGCAAGCTGGCGAACTACCTCAGGAAAAACGGAAAAAAACCCATGCTTGCGGCCTGCGACGTCTATCGTCCCGCCGCCATCGACCAGCTTGAGATCGTGGGGAAAAGCGTGGACGTTCCGGTTTTCACCATGCGAGACTGCAAACAGCCTGAGATCATCGCGGAGAAAGCGATGAAGGAGGCGGAATATAAAGGCTATGACGTGCTCATACTCGATACGTCGGGCAGGCTGCACATCGACGACGAGCTGATGGATGAGCTTGTCAGGATCAAGCAGAGGACAAAGCCCCATGAGATCCTTCTCGTGGTGGACGCCATGACCGGACAGGACGCGGTGAATGCGGCGGCGGGCTTCAATGAAAAGCTTGGCATCGACGGCATCATCATGACAAAGCTGGACGGCGACACGAGAGGCGGCGCGGCGCTGTCCGCAAAGAACGTCACCGGCAAGCCGATCAAATTCATCGGCGTCGGAGAAAAGCTCGACGCCCTGGAGCCGTTCCACCCGGAGCGGATGGCCTCGAGAATTCTGGGAATGGGCGACATGATGAGCCTCATTGAAAAGGCCCAGGAAAATTATGACGATGAGAAGGCCGCCGAACTCGAAAGAAAGATGAAGAAAAACGAGTTCACCCTGGAGGATTTCCTGGAGCAGATCGGTCAGATCAAGAAGATGGGCGGCCTGGCAAAGATTCTGGACATGATGCCGGGCATGAGCGGCAAGGCGATGAAAGATGTGGATCTTGAGGGCGGAGAGAAGGAGTTCATCCAGATGGAAGCCATCATCCAGTCCATGACGAAAGAGGAGAGAAGAGATCCCTCCGTCCTGAACGCAAGCCGGAGAAAGCGGATTGCCGCGGGAAGCGGCCAGCCCGTAAGCCGGATCAACAACCTGATCCGAAAATATGACGAGGCCCGGAAGATGATGAAACAGCTGACCGGCGCGCCGAAATTCAAGAAAAACAGGATGTTCAAGGGCTTTTAACATTCTGTCCGGCTCTTTAGAGCCGTTGACAGAATTTATGCTGAAAAATCACGAATCTTTGATTCGTAGATTTTTATCGTATAGCCTTTATAATATCATATAAAAGAACAGTACAAGAAGGAGGTGTAACATATGGCAGTAAAGATCAGATTAAAGAGAATGGGCGCTCATAAAAAACCTTTTTATAGAGTAGTCGTTGCAGATTCCCGTTCGCCGAGAGACGGAAAGTTTATTGAGGAAATAGGCTATTATAATCCTTTAACCGACCCAGCGGATATCAAGATTGACGGAGAAATGGCAAAGAAGTGGATTTCAAACGGAGCTCAGCCTACGGAAACTGTAAAAAGCCTTTTCAAAAAATCAGGAATTATGGAATAAGGAAAGCGGTGAAGACTTATGGTAGAACTGGTTGAAGCTATTGCAAAATCACTTGTTGATAATCCTGATGCGGTAGAAGTAAAAGAGGTAGAAGGAAGACAGGCTATTGTTATTGAGCTAAAGGTTGCCCCCGACGATATGGGAAAAGTGATCGGCAAACAGGGAAGGATCGCCAAGGCGCTTCGCACCGTCGTTAAAGCCGCAGCGACCAAAGCAAATAAAAAAGTGGTAGTAGAAATCGTACAATAGGGATTCTGCAATACTGCGAAGTTTGTGGCACATATATTTATTATATGTGCCTCTATTTTTACGGAAATCCCCCGGCCTGCGGTCAAGGGGTTTTTCCGCTATAACTGTTGAGGATGACTATGGACAAGATAAAAGTTGGACAAGTGGTGAACGTGGTGGGGCTCAAAGGCGAACTCAAGGCCTACCATTATTCGGACTACAAGGAGCGCTTCGAAGAGCTGTCAAAGGTTTACCTGGAGGATACCCGGTATCATATCACAGGGGTTCGGTACATGAAGGAAATGGTGATCCTGAAGCTTGAGGGGATCGACGACCGCGGGTCGGCGGAAATGCACAAGGGAGAAAACATCTATATCGATCAAGAGGATTTGAGAGTGCTGCCGAAGGACACCTATTATATTTTCGATCTCATCGGCCTTGCGGTGATCGACGAGAACGGCGTCAGGCTGGGAACCATTTCCGACGTGATCCAGAACAGCGCCCAGGACCTGTACGAGGTCGAGAAGGAGAACAAAAGCAAATTCCTGATACCGGCGGTGGAAGAATTTGTTTTAAAGATCGACCTTGCGGAAAAAACAGTGACCGTCAGGCTCATCGAAGGTCTGATGGAGGGGTGAGGGCTATGAAGATCGATATATTGACGCTTTTCCCGGAAATGTTCGGCCCTGTTACCCAGGAGAGCATTCTGGGAAGAGCCAGAGAAAACGGAATATTGGATATCCGGCTGGCGGATATCAGGGAATACAGCCAGGACAAGCATAAAAAGGCGGACGATTATCCCTTCGGCGGCGGCGCCGGGATGGTCATGATGGCCGATCCGGTTTTTCGCGCGCTGGATGCCATAGGCGCCAGGGGAAAGAGGATATTCTATATGTCCCCAAGAGGCCGTATCCTGGATCAGGAGCTGATTGCAGAGCTGGCCGGAACGGAGGAATTCGTGATCTTATGCGGTCATTATGAGGGCGTTGATCAAAGGATCATCGACTGCTGGAATATGGAAGAAATCTCAATAGGCGATTACATCCTGACCGGAGGGGAGCTGCCCGCGATGATCCTCATCGACGCGGTGGCAAGGCTGGTGCCGGAGGTTTTAGGCAGCAGCGCCGCCCACAATGAGGAATCCATCTATTCCGGGCTGCTGGAATATCCCCAATATACCAAGCCCCGGGAATATGAAGGAATGGATGTCCCGGAGGTTCTGGTTTCGGGTAATCACAAGCTGATCCATCTCTGGCAGTTTGAAAAATCCCTGGAGCTGACAAGAGAAAGAAGGCCGGATCTCTGGGAAGAGTTTCTGAAGAAGGAGAGCATGCTCACAAAGGACGAAAGAAAAATTCTTCAAAAAATAGCGGAACAATCGAAATGAGGGAAATTCTAGGAATATTTTGGATCAGTTTTTCAGTAATTGGAATAGCAGTGGTTGTATTTGGAAGGGCGTTCATATATAATTAAAGCTTGAAAGGCTTTGACGGAGGTGCTGACGACCATGAAAAAGGGAAGAAAGAGAATCATAATGATATTTTTTACGACTCTTGTCATTCTCTTTATCATCATATACGTGCTTCCCAACGTTACCGGCGCCCTGAAAAAGACTGAGATCATCGAATACGGAAGCCTCCAGGTGACGGACCACGTTACGGCTTATATCGTTCGAAATGAGACTGTTTATTTTGCCAACAAATCGGGAACCATTCAATATTATATACCGGAGGGAGAACAGGTCCGAAAGGGCACCAAGATTCTTGACATCACATCCGGAGGCGCCAGCGACAAAGAGAGCAGCTATCAGAAGCTTACGGAGCGGATTTCGAAATTTAACGGCGGCGAAAGTCTGTTCAATGACGATATCAAGAAGATCAAAGCGCAGATTACCAAGCTTGAAAACGACCATGCCACCGCCCTGAAATCGGGGGAAAAGGAGCAGGCGGCCAGGATCGAACAGCAGCTTCAGCGGCTGAATCAGAAAGAGGAGTACATACGGGCAACTGACGAATCGGCGAAAGACGAGATCGTCAAGGAGAATAAAGCTGCCAATGCAGCGGGGGTCATGCCGGAGAATTATGTAAGTCAGTCCAACGGAGTGATCAGCTATTACATCGACGGATATGAATCGGAATTTTCACCGGAAAGCATGGCGCTTCTGAGCCATGAAAAGGTCCGGGGCCTCAACATAGACGTTCAGAACGTCACCAGGGAGACGACGCTGGCGAAGGAACCGTTATACAAGGTCGTCGACAATCAGAAATGGTATGCGGTCTTTTGGGTCGCTCCGCAGAATATCGTAAAATATGAAAAAGGGAAAAAGGCTACCATCAATCTTCCTTTGGGACAGGTTGAGGGAAAGATTTCAGATATCATCGACGACAAAGGCCAGTGGCTCGTCATCATGGAATTCAACAGATATTATGAGGAATTCGCCCAAATCCGGAAGGTGGACGCGGAAGTCGTCACGTCGGATTACAGCGGATTGATCATCAGAAATGAGAGCATCACGTCAAAGGACGGTCAGCCGGGAGTCTATGTCAGAGATAAAAGCGGCGCGTATGTGTTCAAGCCGGTAAAAATCATAACCAGCGACGGCGAATGTTCTCTGGTGGAGGTCTCATACTATTATACAGAGGACGGCACGAAGGTGGATACGGTAAATATCTACGACGAAATACTAAAGAAACCGAATTGATTTGTTTTTAAGAAGCGCCGCGCCGGGGTATTTCCATAGAAACCGTCCGAGCGAAGCGAGCGGTTTCCAACGTTCCTTCGGAACTCCGACTCGCTACGCTCGCTGCTGTCCGTTTTGCCAGCCAAGCAAGCTTGGGGCAAAAAGGCAAGGGAATACCCCTGGCAGGCGCTTATACTGAATAGAAAGGGCGGGTTATTATGAGTATTAAGGAGAACATCGAAACAATCAACAGGAATAAGGGCGAGATCGCGGGCAGAGTCGGACGCAAGCCCGGCGAAGTTTTGCTTGTTGCGGTGACAAAGACGAGGACGGCGGAGGAAATCAACGAAGCCATTGATGCGGGAATCACGGATATCGGGGAAAACAAGGTCCAGGAGATCATGGACAAGCATGAAGCCGTGAAACCGGTCCGCTGGCATATGATTGGACATTTGCAGACGAATAAGGTAAAATATATCATCGATAAGGTATCGATGATCCACTCCGTCGATTCATTCAAGCTGGCCGAGGAGATCGACAGGCGGGCGGAGCAGCACGGAACAGAGATGGACATCCTGATCCAGGTCAATTCGGCTCAGGAGGAAAGCAAATTCGGGATTACAACGGAGGAGACGGGAAAGCTGATCGAAGAAATTCTGGAGCATTGCCCGAATATCAGAATCCGGGGGCTCATGTGCATCGCGCCTTTCGAAGACGATCCGGAGAATGTGAGGATCTATTTCCGGGCGGTGAAAGAGCTGTACGACCAATACGCGCGGATTTCTCATCCGAGGCTGGATTTCAAATATCTCTCCATGGGGATGTCCCACGATTATGAAGCGGCGATTTTGGAAGGCTCCAATCTGATCAGAGTCGGCACCGCGATTTTCGGGGAGAGAAATTACAACAAATAAAGGAGGAGTAGAAATGGGAGAAGGTTTGTTCTATAAACTGAAAACACTGATCGGTATTGAAGAAATAGAAGAGGACGATCAAATGGATGAAATATCGGCGTCGGAATCATCTCTGGAGCGGAAGCCCATGGATCCCAGAGGCCCGTATTTACCGTCCAGAAACGATAGCAAAGATGGAAAGGACCTCAAGGACAACAGGGTTCTTCCGCTGCAGAATAAAAGTATCAATTCAAACACAAGCCAGTTTAAAATGGTTGTAATCGAGCCGAAGGGCTTTGATGAAAGCCCTAAGCTTGTCGATAATCTGAAATCAAAAAAACCGGTAATCATCAATCTGGAAAAGGTGGAATCGGACACTGCGAGAAAGATCTTTGACTTTTTAAGCGGCGCTACATATGCCTTAAACGGCAATGTGCAGAAAATTGCCAACAATATTTTCATCTTTGCTCCTGAAAACGTTGATGTTACAGCAAATATAGATCAAAAGGGGATCGATTTCAGCGGTTCTCCCAAGAATGTCTGGAGATAGGCGATGGTATTTATATTAATTCGTGCGGTCAATTTTTTTATTCAATTGCTGATATATCTGATTCTGGCCGGGGCGATCCTCAGCTGGTTCGCCAGAGGCCCTTACGGCAGCTTATATCAGATATATTCTGTGATCAACCGGATCACGGAACCGATCCTTGCGCCGTGCAGAAGGCTGCTCTACCGGTTCGGCCTGGGTGGAACCGTTGATTTTTCGCCGGTGCTGGCGATCCTGCTCCTGTCGCTCCTGGACAGGGTCATCATCAGCATTCTGGGGATGATTTTAATTTGAGGTGGAAGAATGATTACTCCTTTAGATATTCAAAACAAGGAATTTTCCAAGGTAGTCCGAGGGTATAAGGAGGAAGAAGTAGACGGTTTTCTCGATCTTCTGACTTTGGATCTGGAAAAAATGCTGGAGGAAAACCACAAGCTGAAAGATCAGGTCAAGGTGCTTTCCGCCGAGGTTGAACGTTACCATAAATCTGAGGGAACCGTGCTGGAAACCCTGGAGGCGGCAAAAGCGCTGATGGGCGATATCTCAGCCAGCGCGGAGAAACGCGCCGAAATCCTGCTGAAAAACGCAGAGCTTGACGCGGAGCTGATACAGAGAGAAGCGAAAGATTCCATGGAACGGCTCAGCGAAGAATTGGTCTCTATGAGAAACCGGCTGAATATTTTCAGGACCAGGTACAGGAGTCTGCTGGAATCCGAGCTTGAAAAGTTTGATAACCTGAGCGCGGAACTCTTTGCCGATAAGGATATGGAGGAACTGAAGAGCTATACCGACCCGGACCCTGCGGTGGAAAGTACTTCCTCTTTCGGGTTCAGGACTATTACGAATTTAAGATAGGACGGCAGAATGTATTTTATTATCATTGCTATTATTGTTGCGCTTGACCAGCTGACAAAATTTCTGATCAGCGCCAACTTTGACCTGAACAGCTCCATGCCGCTGATCGACGGGATTTTGCACATCACATACATCCACAACAGCGGCGCCGCTTTCAGCATCTTCCAGAATAAAACGGTATTTCTGATTGTGATACAGGTTACTGTCATTGCAATCGTTTTGGTATATCTCATCGCGAGGCGTAAAAAGGACCACTGGTGCCTGCTGCTGAGCGTTTCACTCATTGCGGCGGGCGGTATGGGAAATCTCATCGACCGCGCCGTGAACGGCTATGTCGTGGATTTTCTGCAGTTGCCCCACTGGCCCATCTTTAATGTGGCGGATATTTCCGTCTGTGTCGGCTGCGGGCTTCTGGTTCTCTATATGTTTTTTATCGATCCAAGGCGGGGCGGGGATAGGAAACCGGTCCGGGGCGGATCAAATGATGCCGACAGGTCCGGAGAATAGAGAAAATGGAAAAGGATTTGAACGTTTTTGAATTTATTGCAGAAGAAGATATGAAGGGGACCCGGCTTGATGTGGTCCTCTCTCTTGTTATTGAGGAGGCTTCCAGGAGCCATCTCCAGAAGCTCATCGACATCGGGCGGGTGGAAGTCAACGGGGATCCCGCAGCTTCAAAGAAGTATAAGGTAAAAGTGGGGGACAGGATCAAAGTAACGATTCCCGAGCCGGTCCATCTGAACGTCCTGCCGGAGGATATCCCCATCGATATCGTCTACGAGGACGAGGACGTTCTCGTGGTCGACAAGCCGAAGGGCATGGTGGTCCATCCCGCCGCGGGAAATTATACGGGGACCCTGGTCAACGCCATTCTCTATCACTGCAAAACCCTTTCCTCCATCAACGGCGTAATCAGGCCGGGCATCGTCCACCGGATCGATAAGGATACCAGTGGCCTGCTCATGATCGCGAAAAACGACGCGGCCCACCGCAGTCTGGCGGAACAGCTGTCATCCCACAGCATTACAAGGGCATATCGCGCCGTCGTATATAACAATTTCCAAAATGACGAGGGGACGGTGGACGCCCCCATCGGCAGGGATCCCAAAAACCGGCTGAAGATGGCGGTGACTGCGGTAAACGGCAAGGAAGCCGTGACGCACTACAGAGTCTTGCAGCGCTTCGGCTCCTTTACTTACATTGAGGCGCGGCTGGAAACGGGGAGGACGCATCAGATCCGGGTTCATATGGCCCATATCAACCATCCGCTTCTGGGGGACGCCGTTTACGGCCCGAAGAAAAAAGCCCTTGGGGTGGAAACTCAGATGCTGCACGCAAAGCTGCTGGGCTTCCGTCATCCGAGAACCGGAGAATACATGGAGTTTGACAGTCCGCTGCCCCAGGAATTTGCAGCGGTTATTAAAAAGTTGGGAGGTACCGCCGGCGATTAGGCGGAAGGCATATCGAATGAACAATGAGAAAAACAATCAAAAAGTGACCTTTAAACCGGGAACCATGCTGAACCCGGTACCTGTGGTCATGGTATCCTGCGGAGCAGCGGAAGAGGAGTATAACATTATCACCGTCGCCTGGACCGGAATTGTCAATTCCGAACCGCCCATAACCTATATTTCAGTGAGGAAATCAAGGCATTCCCACGGAATCATCGAAAAAAACGGCGAATTCGTCATCAACCTCTGTACGGCGGAGCTGGCTTTGGCCGCCGACTACTGCGGCGTCAAATCCGGAAGGGATGCGAATAAATTCAAGGATCAGAACCTGACCCCGGTTCCGGGGCAGCTGGTAAAGTGCCCGATGATTCTGGAATCCCCCGTGAACATAGAATGCAAAGTCAGAGAAGTGCATCATTATCCGTCCCATGATATGTTCGTTGCCGACATTCTGACGGTCCACGCAGATGGCAGATTGATGAGCGATAAGGGCAAACTGGAGCTGGACAGGGCGGACCTGATCTGCTACAGCCATGGGGACTATTTCGGGCTGCAGAAGAAGCCCTTGGGAAAATTCGGATTTTCCGTCATGAAGCCGAAAACGAAAAAGAGAATTGCCGCCGAGGCGAGAAGAAGGATAAACAAAGGCTGATACGCGCTGTATCAGCCTTTGCCATAACCTAATATCACTGACTTATGGGAAAACGGAGTGGAGAATGGTTTATCGAGAGAAAGAGAAATCCATTGCTCAACGTGATTTAATGTATCGTACGCAGCCGTTGCAGATATATCCGTTCTTGAAACGCGTGATCTTTATCGGCGAACCGCATATTGCGCAGCATAATTCTCCTGGTTTATACAGCTCATAACTGGCAATCTTACTACTTTTAAATTTCATATACATTCACATCCTTTCAGGAGAACTTGAACTGTTCGTGATATTAGGTCATCGTGTAGGAGTAATAATATTTTATATAAAAAAATGGTAAATATTTAATTTTTGTAATAATTTCCAAAATATTTGTAATAATCTAAAAAATTACTTAAAAAATTAATAGTATTCGTCGAATTTATAAGTCGAAACAACCAGTTTTCAATCGAAAATCAGGAGACAGGAATCAGTCATTGCCCTTGTAAGTTGCCGCCAGATACAGGATGAAAAGATCCTGATAAAGCCTCAGATTGAATCCGGTTTTTTTGTAAAGGCACTGGATTTTGTACTGAACCGTATTTTTATGAATGAAGAGCTTTTCAGCCAGCCTGTTCAAGGAGCCGTTACATTCGAAATAGTCGATGATAAAATCGCTGAAGATTTTTATCTCTTCCGGGGAACAATCGCGGAAAACATTGTTGTATAAATTTCTCCTGTGCATGATGGGAATTTGATTGATTGTGAAGCCCAGCACGATGGTACTGTACAGAAAAATGCCGTTCTTTTTTGTGTCAAAATAATGGAATACGGTATTTGCTTCATTATAGGACTTCGGAATATCCAGATAATTTGCGTATTCGTTGCCGATGCAGCATAGGATCGGAAGCTGGTACATGGATTCCAGCTCGTTGGCAAGACGGGAGACCGAGGACTGCAGCCTTGCCGCCGAATAATTCGAGAGGATGATAAAGAATCCTCCGCTGTAAACCGTCAGGATATGAGAGGAGGACAGCCGGTTTCTGATATATCTCTTGATCACATCATAATTCGCCTGCAGCAGCTCGGGAGATAAATCTATTTCCCGGTTATCCACATATTTCAGCAGTGCCACACTAAACGGACCATGGGGATCGAGAAGGTTGTCCTCGAGCCATTTTTCCAAATCGGAAAAGGAGATATCCAGATTGCCGTGAATGAAGTTGTTGATAAAGACGAGCTGCCGGCGTTCCGCAGCGTTCTGCTGGGAGGTTTCAAAGTATTCCCGGATCAGCATTTCCGTCATTTTCTGCAGGATCCGTCCGTATTTAATGGTTTCGGCGGGGTGCCCCGTTATACCGATAACACCGATGATTTCATCCGAAAAATAGATCGGTAAATTGACGCCCTTCCTGCATCCGGCATAGCCGCCGTCCGTGTCGACGATCAACTCGTCTAAACCGTTTTCGATGATAATGTGCGCGCCTTCATGAAAGGTGTTGATTCTTTTTGTATCCGTGCTGGCCAGGATCAAGCCGGTACTGTCCATAATGTTAAGGTCAAAGTCGATTACATTCTCAATTCTTCTGATAATTTCCATGGCGGTTTGCTGGTTCAGAAGCATAACTCTTTCTCTCCTCATCTCAATATGGTTCCTATAACAAATATTCATAAACATCTTTATTATACATAATATGGAATACACGTCAATGACAATGTAAACTGGAATCACAATCCCGGGTTTGCAGAATAACCGGAAACCGATTGCTCCGCGCAGACGGATCATTATTATGTATCAGATTTGGTGACAGTGAGATGAGGAAATGTATTTTAAAGGCACGATGAGCGCCTTTGAGGTGTGCGGAATTATGAGGGAGAGCATATATAATATCTACCCGGAATGCGAGATTATATCCGTACCCATCGCCGACGGCGGCGAAGGGACCGTAGACTGCTTCCTGCAGGCTTTCAGCAGGGGGAGAAGGGTTGACCTGGAAACCAAGGGCCCATTTTTTGGAGAAATTAAAAGCTTCTATGGAATCATTGATAACCTGGGGATCATTGAAATGGCTGCATCTGCAGGAGTCTCCGCCGCAGACGGAAAGCTGGATCCGGAGAAAACTTCCACATATGGCGTTGGCGAGCTGATAAACGATGCGATAGGCAGAGGCTGTAAGAAAATAATCCTTGGATTGGGAGGAAGCTGTACGAATGACGCCGGCGCAGGTATGGCCGCCGCTTTAGGCGCAAAATTCTATGACCGAAACGGCAGGCTCATGATACCGGTGGGCGGAAACCTCGCCAGCGTTGCGGAAATTGATATCACCGAAGCAAGAGAAAAGTTAAAAGGCATTGAGGTCGATGCCATGTGCGATATCGACAACCCGTTATACGGGGAAAGCGGAGCAGCTTATGTCTTTGGCCCACAGAAAGGGGCCGACCCGGATAAGGTAAAGAATTTAGACCGCAACCTGCGCCACTTTTCCGAAACGATATACAGATCGCTGGGGATTGATGTGAGCGGGGTTGCCGGAGCCGGCGCCGCAGGGGGCATGGGCGCCGGCGCGTATGCGTTTTTAGGCGCGCGCTTGAAAAGGGGGATTGACGTCATTCTTGATATCGTACACTTCGAAGAGATCATCCGCCGCTGCGACTGTATCTTGACAGGAGAAGGCAAACTGGACGCCCAGAGTATGAACGGCAAGGCGGTGATTGGAATCAGCAGGCGTGCGAAACCGTATGAAATCCCCGTAGTGGCTGTTGTCGGATCCTTTGAAGGCGATCTCAACGAGGTTCGAGATGCCGGAGTTTCCTTTATTTTTGAAACGGGAGCGGAAAGAAAGTCTTTTGAGGAGATCAAAGTTCATTGCAGGGATGATTTAAGAAGGACGATGGATAAAATTTGCAGGGAGTGGACCTCTATTATATTGAATGAAAAAACCAACGATTAGCAAAGGATGGGTTTTATGAGTGAGGATATGTTTATCAGAATCCTGGAAAGAGAAATGATCCCTGCTCTCGGATGCACGGATCCTGCCGGAGTGGCCTTTGCCGCGGCTTATGCAAAAATGTATGCGCACGGCAGGCTGCAGTCTGTCGCCGGGGAGCTATCGCCGAATATTATTAAAAATGCGGCCGCGGTCTGTATTCCCAGAACCGGAGGGAAATGCGGAATCTCTCTGGCGGTAGCAGTCGGCGCAATCGGAGGAAACGCGGAAAAAGGTCTGGAAGTTCTCTCTGATATCACAGAGGAGGACGTAAGGGAGGCTGAAAAATTTATTGAGAACGGTCTGATCAATTTAAACGTGTCACAGAACGAAAAAAAGCTTTTTATGAAACTGACCGTGACGACCGACCAGGATGAAGTTACCGTGACGGTTGAGGACAGCTACACAGAGGTTACGTCCGTTACCGTGAATCAAAATGTCGTCTTCTGCAAAGATACGGAACGGCAGGCAGGCTCGGACGGATTGCTTTACGACCTGTCTCTCGAGCGCATTCTGGGCTTTGTCAATGAAGTTTCGCTGGAAAAGCTTGAGATCATTAAAAGAGCGGTCAAGATGAATATGGCGATAGCGGAAGAAGGAATTTCCAAGGACTATGGAGTGTCGGTAGGCAAGAGCATACAGGATTTTGTCCAGGAAGGGAAAATGGCCGAGGATTATGCAAGCACCGCCATGATGTGGACTGCCGCAGCCACTGACGCCAGAATGGCGGGCTGCGAAATTCCGGTGATCAGCAACACGGGAAGCGGAAACCAGGGTTTGGCCTCCACCATTCCTGTGATCAGCATCGCGAATAAAATGAACGCTGATTACGAAAAGATGATCCGTGCCGTTGCTGTCAGCAGCCTCGTTACGATCTATATCAAGGATAAGCTCGGAGTGCTTTCCGCAGTTTGCGGAGCCGTCATCGCAGGAGCGGGCACCAGCTGCGGCGTTGTTTATCTCCTTGGAGGAGGCAAAGAGAATATGCTGACCGCCTTGCAGAATACGCTGGGGGATATTGCAGGCATGCTGTGTGACGGCGCAAAAGCGGGATGCGCCCTTAAAGTTGCGACTTGCACCAATACGGCAGTCATGGCGGCCCTGATGGCGATGAACAACAGCGGAATCAAGGGTACGGACGGGATCGTGGGGTACAGTGAGGAGCAGACTATAGAAAATTTCATCAAGGTAGCCACCGATGGTATGAATAAGATGGATCAGGTCATCCTCGATATCATTTTGAAGAAGGAGGGAAATACAGTATAAATATCGGGATGAGGCGCGGTAAGATGCGCAGGGGGTGCAGTAGAGGTTCCATATAAAAGGATAAGAAGGTGAAGGAAAATTGGATATGAAGGACGACTTTTTAAATGTCGAGTATGACTATGTGATTGAGAACGGTACGGTCATCGATCCGAAGACCGAGACCAGGACCATTGCAAATGTCGGGCTTAAGGGTGATAAGGTCGCGATAGTCACCAGGGCTGAACTGAAAGCAAAGAAAAAAATCGATGCGACGGGAAAAATCGTATGTCCCGGAATTGTCGATCCGCACAGCCATGCGGACGGTCAGATATTCAGCGCCCAGGTGATGGC
>DAITKX010000057.1:19966-21326 GCA_036835995.1 Bacillota bacterium
GGGAGTGACTTCAATTATTATAGGTTCCTGCGGTGTCGGGCCTTACCCGACGCAAGCATTTCTAAAGGAACTGTACGAATCCGGTTACCCCATCAACTGTGGCGCGCTTACCCCTGAATCGTGGAAGCTGCGGGACCTGGCCGGCATTGAAAGCCCCTATCACAAGGCTTCGGAAAAGCAGATCGCAATGATGGCGGACTGGGTGGAGCAGGATCTTTTGGAAGGCGCGATGGGAGTGTCTTTCGGCCTGGAATATGCTCCGAAGACTTCCTGGGAGGAAATGACTGCAATTGCCAAAGTGGCTGCAAAATATGATAAACCGGTTCCAATCCATTCAAGAGCCGGCGGCTGGAATGGGCTGGCGGCCACAAGGGAAATTATAAAACTCCAGGAAGAGACCGGGGTAAGGGTTTTGATTTCCCATCACGTATACCAATGCGGACAGGGTATGCTGGCAGAGTCTCTGCCAACGATTGAGAAGGCTTATCGCCAGGGCTATAAAATTGCGGTTGACAGCGGAGCATACGGCGATTTTGCCTGCCCTATCGGTTCGGAAGTCTTTTGCGAGGGATGGCAGGAGATCTACGGCTGCAGCTATCATGATATTTTAGCGGGGACCGGACCCTTTGTAGGGCAGAGGCTGACGGAAAAGACCTTTGAGGAACTTCGAAAAACAGACCCGGACGCAACTGTCACCGCATTTGTCGGCAAACCGCATGAGGTGACGCTGGCCCTCCGGCAGCCTTATACGATGATTTCGACAGACGGCGGTTTCCCGAATCTGGCGCCGGGACTCGGCCATCCACAGACAGCCGGAACCTATCCTAAAATATTAGCGGAAATCGTAAGAGATCAGGACGCTCTTTCCATGATGGAGTTTGTTAAGAAAGCCACCTTGATGCCCGCAGAGTTTTTCGGACTAAAGTCAAAGGGTTGGATCGGGGAAGGCTCCGATGCTGATATTTTAATTTTCGATCCCGAAACGGTAAAGGATAATGCCGCGTTCCCGGGTTTGGGAGACCCGATGGCGGCTCCGGACGGAATCGAACATGTTTTTGTCAATGGCGTGCCGGTTATTCAAAACGGCGAACTGGCGGAGGATGCAAGGCCGGGAAGAGCGATTTCATCAAAAGCAAAGCTTTGGAGAATGTAATTTGTTGCAGTCATTCAATATTAATTAAGTTTTTTGTCAGGAGGTGTTTCAATGGACTTGGGAGTTTTGACCTTATTACCTATTGCGGTGTTGTTTGTACTTATTTTTACTACAAAGAGAATGCTTCTAGCCCTCACGACTGCATCACTGGTCGGTTCGGTCCTGCTGGGAGGGGTGAAGGGATTCGCCTCAATCTGGCTGGGAAAG
>DAITKX010000058.1:0-1596 GCA_036835995.1 Bacillota bacterium
GATAAAGTAGTCATCTGCAATGCGGATGAAGGCGAACCCTGCACCTTCAAGGACAGAAGCATCCTGTCAAAGGATCCGTTCCGTCTGCTGGAAGGTATGATCATCGCCGGATACACCGTAGGAGCCAAAAACGGTTACATTTATCTTCGGGAGGAATACCGCCATTTAAGGCCCTTGATCAATAACGCGATCAAGGAATCGGAGGAGAAGGGCTTCCTTGGCGACAATATTCTGGGAACCGGGTTTTCCTTTCATATTCATCTCTATTCCGGCGCCGGCGCCTATGTCTGCGGAGAAGGCTCCACGCTGATCGAGTCCATCGAAGGAAAGAGCGGAAGGCCGAGGATCAAGCCTCCCTTCATCAAGGAATGCGGTCTTTTCCAACTGCCGACCCTGGTCAACAACGTAGAAACTCTCGCCATTGCGACGGCGGTCATGCAGCACGGTCCGGGGGAATACCTGAAATACGGCACTCCTGAATGTCCGGGAACAAAGATCGTCAGCCTCGCAGGAAACGTAAAACTCCCCGGCGCTTACGAAATCCCATTCGGCCTGACCCTGAGAGAGATCATTTACGATATCGGCGGAGGAATCCCCGACGGTCACAAACTTAAAATATTCCAGTTGGGCGGAGCTTCCGGCAGGACCGGATCGGCAAAGCTTGTGGATACCCCATATACATACGACGACCTGCACAAGGAAAATCTGGTCATCGGTTCCGGCGGAATTCTTGTAGTGGACGACCGGACCAGAGTCATCGACTTTGTCAAGTCGATCCAGGATTTCTTTATTCATGAAAGCTGCGGCAAATGTACTCCGTGCCGGGAAGGAAACAGACAGATCGCAAAGATCATCGACCGCTTTGTGGAAGGTAATCAGCGTCCAGATGATCTTGAAACCGCCATGCGCTTTGCAAATATAATGAAAAACTGCGCGTTCTGCGGCCTCGGCGAGACCGCCCAAAGTTCATTATTATCTGCGATCGATCATTTTCCTGAAGAGTTTGGATTAACGGAGGTGGCTGCAAAATGAAGAACGTAAAGATCAAAATAGATAACATCGACCTGATCGTTCCCGATGGGACCACCATTCTGGAAGCGGCGAAGAAGGTCAACATCAATATCCCCCATCTCTGCTACCATCCGGACCAGACCATCAAGGCCAACTGCAGACTATGCGTGGTGGAAGTGTCCGGCAGCAAAAAGCTGACCGCGGCCTGTTCCTCCTACGTCTTCGAGGGCATGGAAGTCCAGACCAACACGAAAAAGGTTCGGGACATGCAGAAAGGGATTCTGGAGCTGATCCTCGCCAACCACGACCAGGACTGCCTGAAATGTCTAAGAAACGGCAACTGCGAGCTCCAGGACCTCTGCCGGAGATTCAATATCTCAAGGACCAATCTGGAGGATACCGTGGAAGCGCTGCCCCTGGACAACACCAATCCTTCCCTGGTCAGGGATTCGGCAAAATGCGTGAAGTGCAACCGCTGCGTCGAGGCCTGCCAGAAAGGCCAGCAGGTCCATGTGCTGACCCATTCCCACAGATCGGTCCACTACAATATCACGCCTGCCTATGAAGCGCCTCTGGAAGAGACCT
>DAITKX010000058.1:1611-13137 GCA_036835995.1 Bacillota bacterium
GCGTGTTCTGCGGCCAGTGCGCGGCGGTATGTCCAGTGGGCGCCATCGTCGAGAAAGACGATACGGCGAAGGTCTGGGACGCCATTTATGATCCGAAGAAGCACGTCATCGTCCAGGTGGCTCCCGCGGTCAGAGTAGCGCTGGGAGATTCCTTCGGCTTTGCCAAGGGCTCCATCGTCACCGGCAAAATGGTAGCCGCCCTGAGAAGGCTGGGCTTTGATAAAATATTCGACACAAACTTCACCGCGGACCTCACCATTATGGAGGAAGGAAACGAACTGATCAAAAGGGTGACGGAAGGCGGTACGCTTCCGATGATCACATCCTGCTCACCGGGCTGGATCAACTTCATCGAAGGCCGTTACGACCACCTTCTGGATCACCTCTCCACCTGCAAATCTCCCCAGCAGATGTTCGGCGCCCTTTCCAAATCCTATTACGCGGAAAAGACGGGAATCGACCCGAAGAATATCTACACCGTGTCCATCATGCCCTGCACCGCGAAAAAATATGAGGCTCAGCGGCCGGAGATGGTCACAAACGGAGTCCCCGAAGTGGACGCAGTCCTTACCACCAGGGAGATCGCCCGGATGATCCAGTCCGCCGGCATTGAATTCGTCGGCCTGGAGGAAGATCAGTTTGACAATCCTTTCGGCATCGGAACCGGGGCCGGCCAGATCTTCGGAGCGACCGGAGGGGTTATGGAAGCCGCTCTCAGAACCGTTTATGAGGTCCTCACGGGGAAAGGCCTTCCGTCTCTGAACTTTAACGACGTCAGGGGGTTTGAAGGGATCAAGGAAGCTACGATCAGGATCAACGATATGGACGTAAAGGTTGCCGTGGCCCACGGTCTCGGGAACGCCAAGACTCTCCTCAAGCAGATCGAAAAGGGAGAATCGCCCTACCACTTCATCGAAGTGATGGCATGTCCCGGGGGATGCATCGGGGGAGGAGGCCAGCCGATCCGGTCGACCATCGACGTCAAGGGCAAGCGTATCGCCGCCATCTACAAGATCGACGAGGATCTGCCCCTGAGAAAATCCCACAAGAATCCGGACGTCGTCAAGCTTTATGAGGATTATCTGGGAGAACCCCTCGGGCATAAGTCCCACGAGCTGCTGCACACCCACTATCACTCCCGGGGAATGAAATACAATTTTAGCGAGTTGACCAAATCCTGACCCGAAAGGCTCTGAGCCTTTAAAAGATCGACGAAAGGTTGATGAAATAACTTAATTAATGTGATAAAATCAAAAGCAGGTTTATGTGACCTGCTTTTGATTTAAAAAACGACAGCAATCGGCTGATAACGATTCGCGATTGGAGGAAAAACTACATGGAACGAGGCTCCGGGATTTTAATGCACATCAGTTCTCTGGCGGGGAAATACGGGATCGGGACCTTTGGAAGGGAATCCCAGGCTTTTGTCGATTTTCTGGCTGCATCAAGACAGAAATACTGGCAAATTCTGCCCCTCTGCCCCACCGGGTTCGGAGACTCTCCCTATCAGTCTCCTTCCGCCTTCGCGCTGAACCCGTATTTCATCGACCTGGAACAGCTGGAGACTCAGGGCCTTCTGCTGCCCGAGGATTACCACGATATTGATTTCGGGGACGATCCCGATCATGTCAACTATAATAAGATTTATGTAAACAACGAGGTGATCCTGCGAAAGGCCTTTGCAAGAAAGGACCTTTTGCCTGCCCAGGACATGGACGCCTTCCTTGAGATGCACCGGGACTGGCTCCCGGATTATGCCCTGTACATGGCTTTAAAGAATCATTTCGACGACCGGCCCTGGGAGGAATGGGATGACGACATCAGGCGCAGAACGCCCGAAGCCCTCGATTACTACAGCAATCGCTACCGGGACGACATCCTTTATTTCCAATTTATACAGTACATCGCCTATTGGCAATGGAATTCGCTGAAAAGCTACGCCAATCGACAGGGGATTGCGATCATCGGCGACATCCCTATCTATGCCGCCGCCGACAGCGCCGATACCTGGAGCAATGCCGCCTCGGGAATTTTTCAATACAACAGGGACCTGACCCCTCACTGTGTTGCGGGCTGTCCGCCGGATTACTTTTCCATGGAGGGCCAATATTGGGGCAACACGGTCTACGACTGGGAGCGGAATAAAGAGACAGGCTATGACTGGTGGATCCGCCGCATAAAAAACGCCCTGACGAATTTCGACTGGGTGCGCATCGACCACTTTCGCGGTTTCGAGAGTTACTGGGAGGTGCCCTACGGTTCCCCCACCGCGGCATACGGAAGCTGGAAGCCCGGCCCCGGCATGGATTTTATCAACGCGCTGAGACATGCTCTGGGAGACGTCAACATCATCGCCGAGGATCTGGGCTATATGACGGACAGCGTGAAGGTTTTCCTGAAGCAAAGCGGCTTTCCCGGAATGAAGGTCCTGGGGTTTGCCTTCGACACGCCGGGGGATAACGACTACCTTCCCCACAACTATGATAAGAACTGCGTCGTCTACACCGGAACCCACGACAACGACACGGTGCAGGGGTGGTTTTCCCATGCCGGTGAGGCGCAAAAAGCTTTTGCTGAAAGATATCTGAAGCTGGACAAAACGGAAAGCTATCACTGGGGCATGATCCGGGGCGCCATGTCTTCGACGGCGGCCCTTTCCGTCGTTCCCATGCAGGATTTTCTAGGGCTGGGTTCGGCGGCAAGAATGAATACTCCCTCCACATTGGGCGGAACCAACTGGCAATGGAGAATGAGGGAAGGCGACGCCTCCCCCGAGCTGGCAAAAAAAATAGCTGAGATGACTCAGCTATATGCCAGGGCGTAAATCATTGGACCGCCCCTTATGGTCTCCAGTAATCGTCATACCGGTAACGGTTTTCATCCTGATAACGCGTCGCCCTCTTTTGCCGTCTCAGCTTTCTTCTGCGCACCTGTCTCCGCTTCAGCACCACGTAGGCCGCGAACAAAAGAATAATCAGGATTATAACTCCTGCAAAGGCTCTTTCGATCACCTTTGCCGTTCCATCCGAAATGCCGATGACGGAAAGAATACCACCCTGAGAGATCTCCTCTGACGTCACGGCGTCCACAGTGCCGACCTTCTGATCGCCCTCATAGATGTCTACGGTGCCGACCTTCTGGCCTTTGTCCACAGGCGCCTGGACTTTCTTATCCAGCTTGATCTTTGTACTGACCACTGCGGAAGACGCCTCGATGGGAAGGGTGGCATAAACATCGTCGGAAGTGATTACCTGCACTTTCTGCACCGAG
This sequence comes from Bacillota bacterium, assembly GCA_036835995.1. Classification (GTDB taxonomy): domain Bacteria; phylum Bacillota; class Clostridia; order Peptostreptococcales; family Anaerovoracaceae; genus Anoxybacterium. The sequence continues at coordinate 4,882 of DAITKX010000058.1, forward strand.
CCGCGCTTCACCGGAATCTCGCCCAAAACCGTCCCCTTATTGACGGCTTTTACGCTTTTAAAATTTGCAAAGGCATAATCCAGCAAGGCGATGGAGTCTGCAAACCGGCCTTCCGAGGTGGATTTCATTACGACGCAGATCAGTTCCGTATCTCCCCGCTTGGCGCCTGCAACGAGGCAGCCGCCCGCTTCCGGGGTATAACCCGTCTTGATCCCGGTGGCGCCGTCATATTTTGCCGGCCGCATGACTCCGTTTACCAGCTCCTTGGTCTTCTCGTCATAAATCAGACGGTTTGTGTTGTGAAAATACCTTGTTTCAGGCTGTTTGTTGGTCGCCGGGAGCGCGTAATCATAAGTCATTACCAGTTTTCTGAATTCCTCGTTTTTCATGGCCTCCCTTGCGATCTGGGCAAGGTCGTAGGCCGTCGTCAAATGACCGTCCTCATGGAGCCCGTTAGGATTGACAAAGTGCGTGTTCTTGGCGCCAAGCTCGGTCGCTTTTTTGTTCATCATGTCGGCAAAGGCAGGGATGCTTCCCGCGATTTGTTTGCCCAGAGCCACCGCCGCGTCATTGGCCGACTCAAGGAGCATCGCGTACATCAGCTGCTCCACCGTGACCTGTTCCCCTTCGAGGAGATAGATCCTGCTGCCCCCGGTATAGGGGGTTTCCGCGTCGATGGTAACCGTCTGATTCAGGTCCAGGTTTTCCAGAGCCAGCAACGAAGTCATCACCTTAGTGGTGCTTGCCGGCTCTCTTTGTTCGTTCATGTTCTTATCGTAGAGTACCTGTCCTGTTTTTGCGTCGATCACGACAGCGGTCTCCGCCAGAATGTCAGGCGGATCTGTGGCGCCGAAAGAAACGACAGGCGCCGCGTTTATCAAAACCAATACCGTTAAAATTATTGAAACTATTTTTCTCATCATAACCCCGTTGTAAAGGTACCCTGCAACACCGAAATGCTGTAACAGAGTACGAATTTATGCGAATCTATGCGAAAAAGTAATCGGCCAATTCAAACCCGTTTTCAAAAAATCTGCCTTTTTCCCCTTCTTTCTCATTGAAAGCCCTCTCCGGATCAGCCGCAGCCTCATGCTCGCTGTCATACAGCACATAGGGAACCGGCACCGCGGAATGCGCCCTGGTGGACAGCGGCGTTCTGTGATCCGGAAGGATAAGCACTTTAAATGCTTCCCCGGTGGAGTAAAGATAATCCAGAATCGGCCCGAATACCAGCTGGTCGATCAGCTCAAGCGACTTGATCTTGCCTTCCATGTCTCCCTGATGGGAGCATTCGTCGGGCGCTTCCAGATGCAGATAGACAAAATCCCGTCCTTTTTTATATTCTTCAATCGCCGCCTGGGCCTTGCCCTTGAAATTGGTATGGATGGTTCCCGTGGCGCCTTCCACGTCTACGGAGTCCAGACCCGCGCACAGCGCGATGCCCTTGATCAGGTCAACAGCCGAAATCGCCGTTCCCCTGATTCCAAATTTGTCATAAAAGGACGTCAGGCGGGGCTTTGTGCCCTGGCCCCATATCCAGATGGAATTTGCGGGATTGAGACCCTTTTTTACACGTTCCAGATTGATGGGATGAACGGACAGGAGCCGGTAGCTCTCCTTCATCATCTCCGTGATGAATTCTGCACCCTCCCCCTTTGGAAGATGGCCGCCCACCCTCTGGGTGAGAACGTCGTGAGGAGGCTGCAGCTCATAGTCCGTCGACCCGTTTTTCACGATCATGGCATGCCTGTAGCTTACCCCGGAATAGAACCGGATGGACTCTGTGCCCAGCTTTTCGTCGATATATTCGATCAAAACTTTTGCTTCTTCACTGGTGATGTCGCCGGCGCTGTGATCGGCGATGGTCAGATCCTCATAGCCGCCTTCCCCCGTGAGGGTCACAAGGTTCGTCCGGAAGGACACATCCGTGTCCGACATTTTGATTCCCATGCTGGCCGCTTCCAGAGGAGACCTCCCCGTGAGGTAAACTGCCGGATCGTATCCCATTACCGACAGGTTTGCAGCGTCACTGCCCGGCGCGATTCCCGGCGGAATGGTCCTCACCGTCCCCACCATGCTTTTTTGCGCTAATTTGTTTATATTCGTCATTCTGGCCGCCTGCAGAGGAGTTCTGTTTCCCAGCGCGTCGATTTCTTCGTCTCCCGCCCCGTCAGGTACCATAATCAGGTATTTCATTGTAAGGGTCTCCTTAATAACGGAAAATGCCTTCTAATGATACCATAAGAAAGCATCTCCAATGTGATTAATTTGTGTAATTTTTTATTATTTATTATTTTCCGTCTCGAATTTTTCCATGAAGGCGATCAGAGCGTCGACGCCTTCCATGGGCATCGCGTTATAGATGCTCGCCCGCATCCCTCCGATGGAACGATGCCCGCCCAGGTTGTGCAGTCCGGCCGCTTTGGCCTCCGAGGTAAATTTTTTATCCAGCACCTCGTCTCCTGTAACGAAGACCACATTCATCAGAGACCTGTCGCCCTTTGCCACCGGGCATTTGTAAAGGCTGCTTCCGTCGATATATGCGTACAGCTTCTCCGCCTTTTCCCTGTTGATCTTTTCCAGCGCGGGAACTCCGCCCAGGCGCTTGATGTTTTTAAATACTTCCCCCGCGATATAGATTCCGAAAGTCGGAGGCGTATTATACATGGAATCGTTGTTTACATGAATTTTGTAATCCAGATAAGCCGGTACATTTTTCGGTGCGAAGCCAATGAGATCATCTCTGATGATGACGATGACAACGCCGGCAGGCCCGATATTCTTCTGTGCGCCCGCGTAGATCAGGCCGAATTTCGAGACGTCCACCTCTTCCGACAGAATACAGGAAGAGAGGTCTCCCACCAGCGGAATATCCCCCGTATCGGGAATTTCAGGATATCTCAGCCCGTGGATCGTTTCATTCAGCGTTATGTAGACATAGTCCGCATCCGGTGAAAAATCTTCCTTTTTCACTTTGGGAATATGGTTGAAATTGTCTTTTTCCGAAGATGCGACGACTTTGATCTCACCGAACTTTACGGCTTCATCGTAGGCCTTCTTTGACCAGGTGCCGGTGATGATGTAATCCGCCTTTTTCGATTTGCGGAGCAGATTGATGGGGATCATTGCAAACTGAAGCGTTCCGCCGCCCTGTAGAAACATTACCTTGTAATTGTCCGGAATGTTCATGATCTCCCTCAGATCACTTTCCGCAGAGTGGAGAATTTCCTCAAATTCCTTTGATCTGTGGCTCATCTCCATGACGGACATTCCGCAGCCGTTGTAATTTGTCAATTGCTCAGCAGCGAGTTCCATTACTTCCAAAGGAAGCATAGAGGGGCCTGCCGAGAAATTGTATACTCTTTCCGATTTGCTCATCGATTTTCACCCCCAAAAGTTTATATTTAACTCATTATAGCACTTTACGGACAGATGGTAAAGTGCTATAATTTTACTTGATCGCTATAGAAAAAAGCAATACTAATAAAAAAATTAAATCAGGAGACGGAAAAATGTATCAGATAGCAACTTTAAATAAAATATCGGGAAAGGGTTTGAAGCGATTCAATAACCAATATAAGGTCGGAGACGACGTGTCCGGCGCGGACGCGGTTCTCGTCAGGAGCCAGGACATGCATTCTATGGAGCTGCCCGGCAATCTCAAGGCCATCGCAAGAGCCGGAGCCGGCGTAAACAATATCCCCATCGATCTCTGTTCCCAGAAAGGGATCGTCGTTTTCAACACGCCGGGAGCCAACGCCAACGCGGTCAAGGAGCTGGTTTTGACGGGAATCCTCATGTCGGCCAGAAATCTGACCAGCGCTATCGCGTGGACAAAGACCCTCAAGGACGACGTTTCAAAAACCGTCGAAAAAAACAAATCAAAGTTTGCTGGTCATGAGATCAAAGGAAAGACCCTCGGAGTCGTCGGCCTCGGCGCCATCGGAGTCATGGTCGCCAACGCCGCCGAGAGCCTGGGCATGCATGTCATCGGCTATGATCCGTATATCTCTGTCCATAACGCCCACGAGCTTTCCAGGACGGTAAAGGTTTACGAATCCCTGGACCCCATCCTGCCCCAGTGCGATTACATCACGATCCATGTGCCCTTCATGGAAAACACAAAGGAAATGATCAATGAAAAGCGGTTTGCCATGATGAAAGACGGAGTATCCCTCCTGAATTTCTCCAGGGATCAGATCGTCAGCGAAGCCGACATCATCAAAGCGATGGAGTCCGGCAAGGTCAGAAGCTATGTGACGGACTTTCCGTCGGAAAACATCCTCTGCGTTGACAAAGCCATCTGCATTCCGCACCTTGGCGCGTCCACCGAGGAGTCGGAGGAAAACTGCGCCATCATGGCGGTGGACCAGCTGATGGATTACCTTGAAAACGGCAATATCAACAACTCTGTCAACTTCCCGAGCTGTTCCCTGGGCGTCTGCACCACCACTGCAAGGATCTGCGTTCTGAACAGGAATATCCCCGCGATGCTGGGCAAGATCACAGGAATCCTCGCCGACATGAACATCAACATCTCGGACCTGAACAACAGGAGCAAAGGCGAGCTTGCCTACACCCTCATCGACGTCGATTCCGAGGTTGACGAGGCGGAATTGACAAAAGCGCTGAAAAGCAACGGAATGGCCAAAGGGATCATAGCTGTAAGAGTGATCTGAGCCGCCTCGATGTAAAGTTTTTTAATACGCCTGGCACGGCGCATATAAAAAGAGCCCCACATCACGGCGGCTCTTTTATCATACTTACAGCTATTTCATGTTTTTCGTATCGTCCCATATGGCGTTCACCTGGATTCCGATGACCAGAATATAACCCATGATATAGAACCAGATCAGGAGCGCGACGATGGAGGCAAGGCCTCCGTACAGCAGGTCGTAGTTCGCAAAAACAGCGGCGTAGTAGGAATAGATCCACGTGGCGATCAACATGCCGACGGACGCCATGATGCTTCCGGGCAATATTTTCCTGAACCGGACCCGTTTCGATGGAAGCACGTAATAATTGTAGCTCACCATCAAGAAATACAGCGCCATGGCTACCGGCCACCGGATCACAAACCAGATCCCGTCGAATGCGAACTTGAGATGCAGATATTGATCTACATAAGCGGTAAAAATGTCGATGATGATCTCTCCGTAAACGAGAATGATCAGCGCAAAGGTCAATGTAAAAAGAGTGATGAGGATGGTTTTGATCGCCCGGAACCGCTCCCTGAAAAAGCCTCTTCCTCCGTAAGGCTGCCCCGTAAAGGAATAATTTGATATCCGCATCAGGGAATACTGGGCCTTGGATGCCGCCCACAGCGCAAATACGATGAAAGCGACGCTGGCGACCCCCGAGGTCGTATAGGTCAGATAAGGCGCAAGGGTCTCGGCAATATCGGGGGAAACATACTGGGAAATCAAATGCCGCACCACGTTCATGGAAATGGAAAATACGCCCAGAAGTTCTCCTAAAATGATAGCCATGGGGACAAGGGACAGCAGAAAGAAAAAGGCCAGCTCCGCAGCTACCCCCTGAAAGTATGGGTCCAACATCCTCTTAAAGACCATCAAAGCCAGGTTCATCCATCTTTTTTTATTCATTTAGCTCTTTTCCTTTTTCCTGGAGCTTCTCTCTCAACTTCTGCAACGCGATTCCCCTGTGGCTGATCTCATTCTTCTCAGCGGCGGAGAGTTCTCCAAAGGTGCGATCGTATCCAACGGGAACAAACAGGGGGTCATAGCCGAATCCGTTGCTTCCCTCCGGTTGATAAATAATATGCCCTTCGCACTCTCCTCTTGCAACAATTTTATCGCCGTCGGGATATATCATGGTGATCACAGAGACAAAACGGGCCGTCCGCCGCCCCGGCGGTACGTCAGCAAGGAGCGAGAGCAGTTTTTCGTTGTTCTTGAGATCGTTCCCGTCCTCCCCGGCAAACCGCGCGGAAATCACCCCGGGAGCGCCTCCCAGGGCGTCCACCTCAAGTCCCGAATCATCGGCAATGGTGATCTCGCCGCAAAGCTCCATGATCTCTCTCGCCTTCTTCTCCGAATTCTCCTCAAATGTATCGCCGTCTTCTACCACGTCGATATCAGGCACCCCCGCGTCGGCTCTGGAGACCACCTCCATGCCGAATTCTCCGGTGATCGCCTGAATTTCTTCAATCTTATGCCTGTTTTTCGTCGCCGCTACAATTCTCATCTCAAAGTTCCCCCAATATTTCCTTCTGTATTTCGTTCAGTTCCCTGCAGCCTTTTGCCGCAAGGGCCAGCATCTGATGCAGCTGATCCGGCCGGAACGGAGAATCCTCGCCGGTGCCCTGCACCTCGATGTACTCCCCCTGATCCGTCATGACGACGTTCATATCGGCCTTGGCCGCGGAATCCTCCACATAGGGGAGGTCCAAAACGATCTCTTCTCCCTCATCACTCTGCAGAATACCAACGCTGATAGCGGAAACAAAGCTCTTGACCGGAATCGTTTTGATCATTCCGTTCTCCTTCATCCACTTCATCGCTTCCACCATGGCGATAAACGCTCCGGTGATGGACGCGGTGCGCGTTCCTCCATCCGCCTGGATCACGTCGCAATCGATCCAGATGCTCCGCTCACCCAACTGGTCAAGATCCGTCACCGAGCGGAGGGACCGGCCGATGAGCCTTTGGATTTCCATAGTCCTCCCGTCGATCTTGCCCCGGCTTGCATCTCGCTGCTTCCGAGTCTGGGTAGAGCGGGGAAGCATTCCGTATTCCGCCGTGACCCAGCCCTTTCCCGTGCCCTTCAGGTGCTGCGCCGTCTTGTCGTCTACGGAGGCCGTGCAGATGACCTTGGTGTTGCCCATTTCAATCAGGACGGAACCCTCCGCGTGGATCAGATAGTGATTGGTTATCTTAACTTTTCTCAATTCGTCAAAATTTCTGTTGTCTGCCCGTTTCATAGCTACTCCTTTAATAAGTAAAGAACTCTTACGAGTTCTTCATCATTACGCTCTCAATTACGTCGGCTACGTCCTCGCAGGCGTCACAGCAAATTTCCATAAAATGAAGCGTCCGGCTCCAGCCGTAAACCACCAGCGGATCCTTTCCGGCGCTGTTTACATAAAGGTGCCGCGTCGCTTTGGTAAACAGTTCGTCCCCCTCTTCTTCCATTCGGTTGATCTCAACGATCAGCCCGTGAAGGGTCTGGGACTTTCTGAAATTGTGGAATTCAACCAGCGCTTCTCTCAGCGCTTCGCAGCACTGTACGATGATTTCCGCCATCTTCACCGCGTCCGGGCACATGACTCTGATGTTGAACATATACATGCGCATCAGGACGTCCTCGATGTTATCCGTCACGTTATCGATGGCGTCGGCCATGGAGACGATATCCTCCCGCTCAATGGGAGTGATGAACTCCTTTGCAAGCTTTTTCATCATGATATGCCGTTCCACGTCCCCGGCATGTTCGATGCTGTGCATCAGCTTCATCTTTTCTTCCAGTTCTTCCGGGTTGAAGTCATGCATGATCTCGTTTAACAGTTCAGCGGCCTCGCAGGAATAATTGACCAGCTCCACAAAAGTTGCGAAATAATTGTCATCCTTTTTTATTGCCATATATTTTTCTCCTTTGACACTCTGTCGGCCCTTCAAAGCCATTCAGTAATATTCCCATTAAAATATTTTCATAAACAATAGCGCCATCAAAAACCCGATCACGCCGCAGCCGGGGAAGGTCAGCACCCAGGCGGAGACCATATCCCGGACCACCTTCCAGTTTACCGAGGACAGCCGCTTTGCCGCGCCGACTCCCATGATCGCGGTTGTCTTTGTATGGGTGGTGCTGACTGGCAGTCCAAAGATCGAAGCCAGAAGCAGGCAGACCACCGCGGCCAGATCCGCGGAAAAACCCTGATATTTTTCAAGCTTGACCATATCCATGCCCACGGACTTGATGATCCGGTAGCCGCCGATGGACGTTCCCAGCGCCATCACGAGAGAGCACAGCACCATGAGCCAGATCGGAATCTGAAACTGCGTTACGTTCCCCTGGCCTTCCGCCAGAAACATGCCCAGCATGAATACGCCCATAAATTTCTGACCGTCCTGAGCCCCGTGCATGAACGCCATCCCCGCAGCTCCCGCGATCTGGGCGTTCTTAAATACGCCAAAGGCTTTTTTCCGGTCGAAGCCTCTGCAGATGGTCTCTACCGTTTTCACGACGACCCAGCCCGCCGCGAAGCCTAGGGCCGTGGAAAGCACGAGGCCGTAA
>DAITKX010000058.1:13147-21277 GCA_036835995.1 Bacillota bacterium
TGATCCACTCCGAGCCGTTGATGCCGGACATGCCGCCCTGCAGCGCGATGGCCGCGCCCGAAATGCCCGCGATCAGCGCGTGGCTTTCGCTGGTTGGGATTCCAAACCACCAGGCAGCGACCGCCCACAGAACGATAGCGAACAATGCCGCGCAGAGGGCGATCAGCGCGTCTCCGGAGTTTCCTCCGAAATCTACCATTTTATATATGGTCATTGCCACCGTGGCATTTACCATTGTCATGACAAATACGCCGCAAAAATTAAAAACCGCCGCCATGAGAATTGCAGCGCGTGGTCCCATTGAACGCGTGGAAACGCAAGTCGCGATGGCATTCGGCGCGTCGGTCCATCCGTTGACCAGAATTACGCCCAGTGTCAGCAGTACTGTAACCACGAGAGCCGGATTCGAAAATAATTGAACGATGAAATCTCCTAGTGATACTGTCATTCCTTTCCTCCTTTTCAAACGATAATATAATATCATTTTTAGTCAGGCATTACAATAAAATTGTCGAAACCCCACGGGTCAAAAACCGGTGTCTAAACAGGCGTCCAAATGGCCGGAATCTTGCGCCCTAGAAAGCGCCAAAAGCCCCGCATTGCGCGAGGCTTCCACCGATTTCTTTCCATATGCTGTTCTACCGGTTGGTATTCGGGCCAAGTCCTTCCTTTTTCGAATTGTGTCCCAGGTTTTGATTCGGGAAGGTTCCGGGCACTGCGCCTTCCTTCATTTTTCTCTCAGGCTTTTTGCCCCCGGATTTATCCTTGCTTTTCATAAAAATCACCTCGGATTTATCATGCCCTTTTACCGGCCAGCGTATGCTTTTTATAGCTTTGTTTCATCCGGTTTTTATTACCCGTTTAAAATCGCTTTGATCTGATCCATATTTTTTACTCCCGAAGTGGCCCCCGCCGATTCCGTGGACGCTGCCGCCACTGCATTGGCAAAGCGCCCGCAGTCCTCCGGTTTCAGGCCGTCCAGCACCGCGGCTATGAAGCCCGCGGCGAAGTTGTCCCCCGCCCCTGTGGTGTCGATGGCTTTTGCCGGAAAAGCGGGAATCAGATGCCTTTCCCGGCTGTTTTTAACCAGGCAGCCGTCTTTCCCGAGCTTGATGACCACGTTTTTTATTCCATATCCCAGCAGGCAGTCCGCCATTTCATCCGGATTCTCAAGTCCTGTCAGCATAGCGGCTTCCTCTTCATTTGGCAGGAAATAATCCAGATAAGACAGCGCGTCCGCAATATCCTCTATCGTCTCCCTTGCCGTCATGGGAACCATGTCGGCAAATGTGACCACTCCATGCTCCCTTGCTGTTTTCAGTATCTTGCCGATGGTCTCCGGGTCCCTGAGCTTGCTGCAAAAGATACTTGCAAGGGAAACCGCCCTGGCCCGCCCGATAAAATCATAATCGACCTCATCGGAATGAAGGGTGGCAGAGTTTCCATTCTGCGATTTGATGAAATGCCTCTGTCCGTCCTTTCCGACGACGACGACATTGATCCGGGTCGCCGTCTTTGAATCCCTCCGAAGCCGGCTGTGATCCACCCTTTCCTCCTCGCAGCGCTTTACGACGACATCTCCCAATATATCCGTTCCGATCTGGCCCATCAGCGCCGGATTTTTACCGAGCCGCGCCAATATGATGGCCTCATTGAAAGCGTCTCCGCCCGTGGTCAGGCCGACGTTTTCTACCGTGGTGGTTTCTTCATGAAAGATGCCCTCATCCACCGGTCCGATGGGCAGGTCCATGAGCACTACGCCGATACAGACTACGTCAAAACGTTCCATCTGTTCCCTCCCCCGTGCCATCGATTCGGATCTTGCGCTCCGTCCCCTCGTGGAGCAGATCCCACAGCTCCTTTTCCCTGCCTTCGCTGATGGCGTCCCGGTATTGCTGCAGCCTCCCGATGATGCCGTCGATCTCCGCCGTCAGGTTCTCCCTGTTCAGCATGAAAAGCTCGGTCCACATGGTCTCATTGAGCTTGGCGACTCTGCTGAGATCCTTATAGCTGCCTGCGGAAAAACCCTTGTGTTTCAGGGATGTGGGGCTCTTCACATAAGCGCTGGATATCACGTGGGCAAGCTGGGAGGTAAATGCGATGATGCGGTCATGCTCCTCAGGCGTCGAGAGCTGAACGTGATTGAAACCCAGCGAAAGCCAGAATTTTTTCAGCCGGTCCATCTCCTGGATGGCCATATCCGTCTGAGGGGTCAAAATCATGGACGCGTGCTTAAATAAGGACTTCTGGGAATGCTCAAACCCGGAAAACTCGATCCCCGCCATAGGATGCCCTCCCACATAGGAGAAGCCCTGCGACCCGGCGATGGGGTAGATTTCCGAACAGACCGCCTCCTTGACGCCGCAGCAGTCGATGACCACGGCTCCCTTTTTAAACCCGCTCCGGTGTTCCTTCACAAATTCCACGGTCGCTCCCGGATAGAGGGCCAAAATGACATAATCACACTCCCTCATCAAGTCGTCCGTCAGCCTTCCGTCGATGGCCTCCAGCAATTGCGCTTTCAAAATGACCGGTTCCTGCAGATCCGTTCCGTATACCTCATGGTCCGTATTCTGTTTGATCGCTTTGGCGATGGACCCTCCGATCAGGCCCAATCCTACGATTCCTGTTTTCATGACTCCCTCCTTCTCCATGATGTCCTCATGATGTCTCCCTTCTCCATGATGTCCTCACGCCTTGTACGCGAAGGGCAGTATCTGTCTGACGCATTCCGCCAGGTCTTCAAAGGCCTCCGGGGTCAAGGACTGCTGTCCGTCGCAGAGGGCGCACAGCGGGTCGTTGTGGACCTCGATGAGAAGGCCGTCGGCCCCCACAGCCGCGGCTCCCAGCGCCATGGGCTTCACAAGCCTGGAAATGCCTGTCCCGTGGCTCGGGTCCACGATGACCGGAAGGTGGCTCATGGTTTTCAGCAGCGGAACTGCGGACAGGTCCAGGGTATTTCTCGCCGCCGTTTCAAAGGTCCGTATTCCCCTCTCACAGAGGATGATCTGCCCGTTTCCGCCTGCCATGATGTATTCCGCGCTCATGAGCAGCTCCTGAAGCGTGCTGGAAAGCCCCCTCTTCAGGAGGATCGGTTTCCTGATCCTTCCCAACTCCTTCAGCAGTTCAAAATTCTGCATGTTCCGCGCCCCGACCTGGATCACGTCCACCTCTTCAAACAGATGAAGCTGGGAAAGGTCCATGATCTCCGTCACGATAGGCAGCCCCGTGATCTTCTTTGCTTCAACCAGAAGCTCGATCCCCTGCTCCCTCATTCCCTGAAAGGCGTAAGGCGAGGTTCTGGGTTTAAACGCGCCTCCCCTCAGCAGGGCGGCTCCCGACGTTTTCACGCTCTCGGCTACGGATATGATCTGCTCCTTGGATTCGACGGAACAGGGCCCGGCGATGAGCTGGAAGTTCCCGCCTCCTATTTTGATCCCGTTTACCTCCACCACCGTATCCTGCGGGTGAAATTTCCGGTTTGCGTTTTTATAGGGTTCCGAGATCCTCTTCACATCCTCTACGATATCCAGCGCGGCGATCAGATCGATATCCACTGCCGAAGTGTCTCCGATGAGCCCCAGGATGGTGGTGTTCTTTCCCTGGGAATAATTGATTTCCAGATCCAGACTCTTGAGCCATTGGATCAGATTGTCCAGCTTTTTCTGATTCGGGTTATCCTTTAATACGACGATCATTTTTTCATTCCTCCTGATTAATATAGTATACGCCCGGTCAGGCGCGTAACGGAAAAATTTCTGTCTATCAAGGATTGATGAAATTTCCGTAAAAAAACTCCGCAGTGAATTCCACTGCGGAGCCTATTCGTCTACTGATGTTTTCTAATTAAAAACAGCATGGGGCGCCTTTTGCGGTGAAACTCAAACAAGCCTTACTTCCGTAGTAATAGTAGGAAGTAAAGCTAACGTAAGCGTATTCTGCTGCAAATACCGGCTTAAACATGACATTCTCCAAAATCGTTCTTAATTTCTCATATCATAGCACACTCAAAATGCAATGTCAAATCCTAACGTCTAATTCCTGCATTACCCGGCTTTCTCCGTTTTCAAGCAGCACAAGCCCGGATTCTCTCAGCGTTCCGGCCATTCCCGACGAATTATACATATTCATCTGGGTGCCGACGCTTCCCAGATAGATCGCCCCGATATTTTTATCCGTCAGCGCTGCCAGCACGCTGTTTCCCCTCTCGTCGTGATACCAGATCTTCAGGTGATCGAAGATAGAATCGTTCTCATCGATCCAGCCGTTGCCGTCCTCGTCGTAGGCCGCCAGCTCTCCGTAGCCGTCGTCTGTCTGCGGACCGAAAAGCTCTCTTCCGTCGTCTATCGTCCCGTTATCGTTCTTGTCCAGCACCAGATAGCCGCTGTTTGCGCCGAGCATCCGCAAGGTATCCTGTCTGCCGTCAAAGTCGATGTCAAAGGACATCGTCCTGTCCGTAAAGGAGGCCAGTCCGCCGTCGAAATTGATCACCAGCGGGTCTTTCAGGGCGTCGCCTGCCTTGAGCTCGAAACTGCTCTGCCTAACGATCGCCTGATCGATGTTGAAATTCAGATTTAATTTGATTTCCCTGCCGTCAGCGGTTTTTACAACGCCTTCTGCTGCAAAGGAAACCCTGCTCCTTTCGGTCTGTATCTCGTTGCGGTTATAGATCAGACCAAACCCTGCGGAGGGTTGCCCGCCGCCGGAGACCCGCGTCAGATTTCCTGCGAACTGTCCGCTTCTATCGTAACTCCCGGATGACGGCCTGACCTTCGGTACGTTGAGCTTGACCTTTTTCCCGCTTAACCGGGAAAGAAACTCTTCAAGCATCATAACGATCAAGTCCACCTGACGAGCCTCAGGATCCTCAACCGTTTCAGATATGGATGACGATGCCGAGTTGCTGATGCGTGCGGTCTGGCGTGAAAACTCCTGGACATCCACCGCCGCACCTGCGTTTGAAGATCCCTGACCCGTCACCCACATGTTCAGCTCTTCGTCAACATACGAAGCCGCCGTAGTCTGGCTGCTCCCCTGCAGATTCATGTGTGCGCTTTCGATTCTCATTTTTACTACCCCCTTGCGTCCACAGCATATAGATACACTCTGTACTTATTATATCGGCAGCCGCAGGGGAAAAATTAGAAGCGGGGTCCACCCACACAGAGGAACCGTTTACTCTGACAAACGCTTTAATAGTTGTCAAGCGGATAGTTTGCTCAAAAAAGCGAGTGTGGAGTAGCCATGTTGCTTATCCTGTTCAGAATTTTAAGTATGGAGTAGCCTTGTGCTCATTTTTTTAAGGATGGCGTATATTTTCCGGCTCTAACGGCCTTTAAGCCGTAAAAACATACTCCTGGCTTGGATTTTTGCACACGTCAACGCGCTTGGCTACTCCATACCCGAAATTTTGAGCACCAGCGCGCCTGGATTCCCTAATCTTAAATTTCGGAGCACCTTGAAACCTTTTAAAAATTGCGGAGGCAATCTGAGACAATCTTCTGACTCGTACTGTCTTCCCGCACTACCTGCACCGCGCCAGCAGCGCTTCCCATTGCCGGTCCACATGCTTCTGGACTTCCCCGATCATCCACTCGTTTCCTTTCTTAAACAGGTGCTTGAACCTTCCCTGCTTCTTCAGGTACTCCTCCACCGGCAGCTTTTTCTTCGGCTCATAGCTGAGCTTCCAGACCCCGTATTCCACCTCAAACAGCGGCCAGACGCAGGAGTCCACCGCCAGCTTGCAGATCTCAGCCAGATCCTCTGCTTCATAGCGCCAGCCCCGCGGGCACGGCGACATGATATTGAGGAAGGCGGGCCCTTCCGTATAGATCGCCTTTTCCGCCTTTTCGTGAAGGTCCTTGAAATTCCCGATAAAGGTCGTCTGGGCGGCATAAGGGATGTTGTGGGCCGCGATGATGGCGGTGAGATCCTTCTTGTTCTGGGGCTTTCCGGGAATCACGCTTCCCGCCGGCGTCGTGGTGGCGTCGGCAAACCTGGGAGTGGATGAGGATCTCTGAATTCCGGTGTTCATATACGCTTCGTTATCATAGCAGACATAGACCATGTCGTGGCCCCGTTCCATGGCTCCCGAAAGGGACTGGAGGCCGATGTCGTATGTGCCGCCGTCGCCTCCGAAGGCAATAAATTTAAAGGTGCCTTCGATCTTTCCTCTCTTCTTCAGGGCGCGGTAAGCCGCTTCCACGCCTCCTGCCGTCGCTCCGGCATTCTCAAAGGCGGAGTGGATATAGCTGTCCTGCCATGCCGTATAGGGGTAGAGGTAGGATGAGACTTCCAGACAGCTCGTGGCGTTTGCGATGACGGCTTTATCTTCAGGTTTCAGCGCCCTCAGCACACCCCGCACCGCGACCCCCGCGCCGCAGCCCGCACAGAGTCGGTGACCGCCGGAAAAGCGTTCCGGTTTTGCCAGCTGTTCTTTTAAACTGTAAGACATTATCTGTCACCTCCCCGTTCTCTCTGGCCGATATGGCGATAGGTTTCGCCCTGATTTCCCGTCTCCGCAATTTCAAACAGCTGATCGTAAATCATAGCGAAGTCCTCCACGCAGATATCCCGGCCCCCCAGCCCGTAAACATAGTTGATCGACTTGGGGCGGTTTACCAGATCGTAAAGAGCGGATCGCACCTCGGCAAAGAGCGGGCCGCCGCATGCGGAAAAGCTCTCGGCTTTGTCCATCACCGCCACAGCTTTCACCCCCGACATCGCCTTCGCAAGCTCTTCCATGGGGAACGGACGGAATACACGGATCTTGATCAACCCGACCTTCCTGCCTTCGGCCCGCAGCCGGCGGACCGCTTCCTTTGCGGTTCCGGCACTGGATCCGATGATGACCAGAGCGGTTTCAGCGTCGTCCATTTCATATTCTTCAAACAGACCGTAGCTTCTCCCCGAAACCTCTTCAAACTTCCTGGCCACAGAGAGGATCACGGCCTTTGCGTTTTTCATCGCCTCGGCCTGCTGCTTCTTGTGCTCCATATAGTAATTCGAGATATCATAAGGGCCCACGGCCATCGGATTTTCCTTTTTCAACAGATAATTTTCGGGGCGGTATTCCCCCACAAAGTCCTTTACCGTTTCGTCGTCCAGCAGTTCTATGTTCTCCACCGCGTGGCTGGTGATAAATCCGTCCTGGCAGACCATTACCGGAAGGCGGACGTCTTTGTTTTCACCGATGGGCATGGCCTGAATGAAATTGTCATAGGCCTCCTGATTGGTCTCGGAATAGAGCTGAATCCAGCCGCTGTCCCGGGCTCCCATGGAGTCGGAGTGATCGCAGTTGATATTGATGGGTCCGGTCAGGGCCCGGTTCACCAGAGCCATAGTCACCGGCAGCCGGGCGGAAGCCGTTACATACAGCATCTCCCACATGAGGGCCATTCCAGCGGATGAGGTTGCGGTAATCGCCCTTCCGCCCGCGGCCTCGGCTGCCATACAGGTCGACATGGCGCTGTGCTCGGATTCTACCGCGACGAATTCCGTATCGACTTCACCGTTGGCCACATAGGTTGAAAAGTACTGGGGGATTTCTGTGGACGGGGTGATGGGAAACGCGCCCATCACGTCGGGATTGATCTGCTTCATAGCGTAGGCAACCGCTTCGTTGCCCGAAAGCCTGTCTCTGATCGCCATCACGCGCCCTCCTTTTCAAGGGAAATCGCCTGGAAGGGGCAGACCTTGTAACAGACGCCGCAGCCTTTGCAGTGCATGAAGTCGAAGTCAAGGCGCTTTCCGTCCTTTACCGGAATCGAGCTGTCCGGGCAGTAGGGCACGCATAGCATGCACTGCTTGCATTTCTCTTCGTGAAAAACCGGGATCATCGTTCTCCAGTCCCCGGTATTTACGAGGACGGAGGTTCCCCCTTCATAGATCTCCCCTCCAATGGTCATTTCCTGCCATGAGGTGGATTCATTGATTTCGCTTGCCTTTTTTATCATCCCGCGCAGACCTCCTCCAGCGACTTTCTGAGAGCGTTCATGTTGCCTTCCACCACGCTGGGTTTGGCGGCGAATTTGTGCCGGAAGGATTCTTCCATATCCTTTATAAAGCGCTCCGAATCCACGATATTGCTCACCTTAACGGCGGCGGCCAGCATCGGCGCCATGAGGCGTT
>DAITKX010000059.1:0-11168 GCA_036835995.1 Bacillota bacterium
CTTCGGGATTCTTCTGTAAAGCGGCATCTGGCCGCCTTCAAAACCAAGTCTGGTTCCGCCGCCGCTTCTGGAGTTCTGACCGTTCATACCTCTTCCGCCGGTTTTACCCTGTCCGGTAGCGGTACCGCGGCCTTTTCTCTTCGGCTTTTTGGTGGAGCCTTCCGGTGCTTTTAATTCATGCAGTCTCATCTATACAACACCTCCTTCTTACTCTTCTTCTACGCTTACAAGATGCTTTACTTTTTCCACTGCTCCGCGAGTCTGTGGGGTGTCGGGACGTTCAACCGTATGATGCATTTTTCTCAGTCCCAACGCTTCTACAACTTTTCTCTGCTGCGGGGAAGCGCCGATGACACTTTTCGTCAGGGTGATCTTTATCGTTTTATCCGCCATTTACGTTTCCTCCTTATCCAAGAATTTCTTCCTTAGTTTTTCCTCTGAGTCTCCCGATCTGATCGACAGTCTTGAGGTTTCTAAGTCCTTCTATCGTTGCTAAAGCCATGTTTCCCGCATTGTTTGAGCCGATGGACTTCGCTCTCACATCTTTTAATCCGGCAAGTTCCAGAACCATACGCACCGCGCTTCCCGCGATTACTCCGGTACCTGGCGCCGCCGGCATGATCAGCACCTGTCCGGCGCCGAATATTCCGAGGCTTCTATGGGGAACAGTGGTTCCGACCATAGGAACATATATCAATTTCTTCTTTGCATCTTCAATCGCTTTTCTCACCGCTTCAGGAATTTCCTGAGCTTTTCCAAGGCCAACGCCTACATAGCCTTCGCCGTTTCCGACTACTACCGTCACGCTGAATCTGAAGTTTCTGCCGCCTTTAACTACCTTGGCAACACGTCTGATGTTAACGATGGATTCTTTTAAGTCAAGCTTGGATGCATCAATCATATTCTGTCGCATTCCTTTTCTCCCTTCCTGTTAGAATTTCAGCCCGGCTTCACGCGCACCGTCAGCCAGTTCTTTTACTCTTCCGTGATATAAGAATCCGCCTCTGTCAAAGGCAACCGTTTCAATTCCCTTTGCCAGCGCTTTCTTTGCAACAGATTCTCCGACCAGCTTTGCAGCCGCCTTGTTTCCGCCATAGGCAGCCTGTGCCTTGATGTCCTTGTCAAGGGTGGATGCAGCGGCCAGCGTAGTTCCGTTAACATCGTCTATGATCTGAACAGAAATATTCTTGAGGCTTCTGAATACGCAGAGCCTCGGCTTTGCAGGGGTCCCGGAAAGGTTCGTTCTCACTCTTTCGTGTCTTGCCAGACGCCTGTCGTTTCTACTCTCTTTTGCCATTTATCTCACTCCTTTCTACTTCTTCTTAGCACCGGCCTTGCCTTCTTTTCTGCGCACTACTTCGCCAGCATAGCGGATACCCTTGCCCTTATAAGGTTCAGGCTGTCTCCACTTTCTCACGTTGGCCGCATAATTTCCGACAACTGCCTTGTTGATCCCTCTGACGATGATTTCAGTCGGGGTGGTCACCTCGGTCTGAATTCCCTCGGGATCTTCCATTTCAACAGGATGTGAGTATCCAAGGTTCATTACGAGCACGTTGCCCTTCTTTTCCGCCTTGTATCCGACGCCTACCAACTGGAGCTTCTTTTCAAAGCCTGAGGTAACTCCCATTACCATATTGTTGATCAGGGTTCTGGAAAGGCCGTGGGCCGATCTCGCTTCTTTGGCGTCGGAGTCCCGGCCTACCGTCAGTACTCCGTCGTTTATTTCTACTTTAACTAACTTGCTGATCTGCTCCTGCAGTTCGCCTTTGGGTCCTTTTACGGTAACCACGTTGCTGTCGCTTACCTTGACCTCTACGCCGGCAGGGAGAGCAACAGGTAATCTACCTATTCTTGACATTTTCGCATCCTCCTACCAAACATAACAAATTACTTCGCCGCCTACGCCAAGCTTTCTGGCTTCCTTGTCGCTGATAATTCCATTGGAAGTGGAGATTATCGCGATTCCAAGTCCTCCGAGCACCTTTGGCACCTCGTCGCTCTTCGCGTAAACTTTGAGTCCGGGCTTTGAAATCTTCTTGATTCCGCTGATTACTCTCTCTTTATCGGCACCATATTTCATCTGGATTCTGATGATGCCCTGTTTATTGTCGTCTATAACGTCAAACCCTTTAATGTAGCCTTCGGAAGCTAAGATGCCCGCAATGGATCTTTTCATCTTGGACGCAGGGATCTCAACTGTCGCATGTCCTACAGTATTGGCATTTCTGATTCTTGTTAGCATATCTGCTATAGGATCTGTCATGGTCATTTTTGAAGTACCTCCTTCCTATTACTTTCGTTTACCAGCTTGCTTTCTTAACGCCTGGAATTTCGCCTTTGTAAGCCAGTTCTCTGAAACAGATACGGCATATACCATACTTTTTCAAAACAGCATGGGGCCTTCCGCAAATCCTGCATCTTGTATATGCGCGCGTTGAAAACTTAGGTTTTCTCTGTTGTTTTACTTTGAGAGATGTCTTTGCCATTTGTTCCCTCCTACTTCTCGAACGGCATTCCCAGGAGTTCAAGGAGCGCCTGAGCTTCCTCGTCCGTCTTTGCCGTTGTGGTGAATATGATATTCATACCTTTGATCTTATCTACCTTGTCAAAGTTGATTTCAGGGAAGATAAGCTGCTCTTTGACGCCCATGGAGTAATTTCCCCTGCCGTCAAATGCGTTTCTGCTTACTCCTTTGAAGTCTCTTACTCTTGGAAGAGAAATGTTGAAGAATTTGTCGGCAAATTCGAACATATTGTCTCCTCTCAAGGTCACCTTAGCTCCAACAGGCATTCCTTGTCTTACCTTGAAGTTTGCGATAGACTTCTTCGCCTTGGTGATGACCGGTTTCTGACCGCTGATCAGTCCAAGCTCTTCAACTGCTGTTTCCATGAGCTTCGTGTTATCCTTCGCTTCGCCAAGACCCATGTTGATGGTGATCTTTTCGAGCTTAGGCACTTCCATAACATTCTTATATTTAAATTTTTCCATTAAAGCGTTGAATACTTCGTTTTTATAAGTTTCCTTCAGTCTAGCTGCCAAGTTTGTTCCCTCCTTTCAAACCAATTAGTCCAGAATCTGTCCTGTTTTTTTGGATACTCTCTTCTTTTCTCCGTTCTCGAAAGTATATCCGATTCTTGTGGCGGCTTTCGCCTTTGTGTCGTAGAACATGACGTTTGAAACATCGACGGGACCTTCCTGATGCTTGATCTCGCTCTTCAGCTTTCTCGTCTGCTTCTGATGCTTGGTCTGAACGTTGATTCCTTCTACGATCACTTTATTGTCTTTGGGCAGTGCTTTCAAAACCTTGCCTTTTTTGCCTTTATCCTTGCCAGTGATGACAATCACTGTATCGTCTTTCTTAATTTGCATCTGTACACCTCCCCACTAAAGTACTTCTGGTGCCAATGACACGATTTTCATAAAGCTCTTATCTCGAAGCTCCCTGGCAACTGGTCCGAAAATACGGGTTCCCACAGGGTTTTTATCGTCTTTTATAATAACTGCCGCGTTCTGGTCGAACTTCACATAGCTTCCGTCCACACGTCTGGCGCCATGCTTGGTCCTGACTACAACAGCTTTCACTACGTCGCCTTTTTTAACAACTCCGCCCGGAGTCGCCTCTTTCACGGCACATACTATGATATCTCCTATGTTCGCATAATGACGGCTTGTTCCGCCCAGTATCCGGATACATAATAATTCTTTCGCGCCTGAATTGTCAGCTACTCTCAATCTGGTTTCCGGCTGAATCATGACTGGTGCCTCCTTTACTATTTAACTTTTTCGATTATATTCACAAGTCTCCATCTCTTGTCCTTGCTAAGGGGCCTTGTTTCCATAATTCTAACTTTATCACCGATATTGCACTCGTTATTTTCGTCGTGAGCCTTGAACTTCTTGGTTCTCTTCACAGATTTTCCGTAAAGGGAATGTCTTACGAAGTCTTCAACAGCAACAACGATTGTCTTATCCATCTTATCGCTTACTACTAAGCCGACCTTGGTCTTTCTTCTGTTTCTATCTTGAATATCCAACATATTACATCCTCCTTTCGATTAACCTTGAACCTTCTTCAGTTCATTCTCCCTGATTATGGTTTTTACTCGTGCGATTTCCTTTTTAACGTCCCTCATCTTGATGGGGTTTTCAAGCTGGCCTGTAACGTGCTGAAATCTCAGGTTAAAGAGTTCGTTCTTTAACTTTTTCACTTCGTTGTTCAGCTCAGCGTCTGTCATATCTCTCATTTTTTTCAATTCCATTACGCTTCACCACCCTCTGCTAATTCCTGGCCTTTGATGGCAAACTTGCTCTTGACAGGAAGCTTGTGGGATGCAAGTCTCATAGCTTCTCTTGCCTGAGCCTCGGTTACACCCTCTATTTCAAACATAACTCTTCCCGGCTTAACTACCGCTACCCAGTACTCGGGAGCTCCCTTACCGGAACCCATACGCACTTCGGCAGGCTTCTTGGTTACCGACTTGTGCGGGAATATCTTTATAAAAACTTTACCACCTCTTTTGATAGATCTGGTCATCGCAATACGAGCAGACTCGATCTGATTTGAAGTGATCCAACCACATTCCTGTGATATCAGGCCAAAGGAACCGTAAGTAATCGTGTTACCCTTGGTTGCAATGCCCTTCATTCTTCCTCTATGGACTCTACGACGTTTTACTCTTTTTGGCATTAACATCGCTAAATTCCTCCTTTCTCTATCGCTTATTCCGCTGTTTCAGCCGCTGGTGCTGATCCCTGTGCTTCCTCTGCCTGGGGAGCAGGTGCAGGAGCCGCCGGTCTCGGAGTCTTCAGTTTCCTTGGGTTTTCAGCTCTCTTTTCTTCCGGTTTGCTTTCTCCCCTGGGGCCTCTTCTGTCTCTGTCGCCGTCTCTTCTCGGCCTGTCACCATCTCTTCTGGGTCTGTCGCCGTCTCTTCTCGGCCGGTCTCCGTCCCGTCTTCTTCTGTCGCCGCCTCTTTCCGGTTTTTCGTCCGGAATAGCGCTCTTCAGACCTTTTTCAAGGATCTCTCCGTGGTTGATCCAGACCTTGACTCCAAGCTTGCCGTAGGTTGTGTCCGCCTCGGCAAATCCGTAGTCTATATTAGCTCTAAGCGTATGGAGCGGAACATTTCCCTCGCTGTATTTTTCGCTTCTGGCAATTTCGGCACCGCCCAGTCTTCCGGATACAAGAACCTTGATTCCCTTTGCGCCGGATTTCATGGTCCTGCCGATGGCCTGCTTCATCGCTCTTCTGAATGAAATTCTCTTCTCCAGAGCCTGCGCGATGCTCTCCGCTGTCAGCTGAGCGTCAAGCTCGGTTCTTCTGATCTCAACGATGTTGATCAGTGTGCTCTTGCCGGTCAGCTTTTCCACCTCGGCCTTGAGCTCATCGATTCCGTTTCCGGATCTTCCGATGACCATACCCGGTTTCCCGGTCAGAACGGTGATCTTGACCTGATTGTTTGCTGCTCTGTCTATTAATATCTTTGAAACTCCTGCTGCATAAAGTCTTTTCTTTACAAATTCTCTGATTTTATGATCTTCAACAAGATAATCTGCGAAATCTTTCTTATCTGCATACCATTTGGAATCCCAGTCTTTTATAATGCCCACTCTCAAACCATGCGGGCTTACTTTCTGACCCATTCAACGAACCTCCTGTTCTGAATATTTTATTTTTCCTTTAAAGTTACGCCTACGTGGCTGCTTCTCTTAAGAATAACGGATGCTCTTCCCTGCGCGCCGGCTCTCCATCTCTTCATGGTCGGTCCCTGGTGAGCATATACTTCAGCGACGTACAGCTTGTCAACGTTCATGTCAAAGTTGTTCTCAGCGTTTGCCGCAGCAGATTTCACAACTTTCTCTACGATTTCAGCGCCCTTTCCGGGTGTGAATTTCAATATGGTCAGCGCCTCGCTTAAGTTCTTTCCTCTTACCAGATCAGTAACAGGCTTCAGCTTGATAGGAGACATCCTTACATATTTTGCAACTGCTTTTGCTTCCATTGATTAAGATCCTCCTTCTCTTATTTTTTCTTAACTTTCGAAGACTTATCTGCGGCGTGGCCTCTGTAGTTTCTGGTAGGAGCGAATTCTCCGAGTCTGTGTCCTACCATATCTTCAGTGATATATACCGGAACGTGCTTTTTTCCGTCGTGCACCGCAATTGTGTGTCCCACCATCTGTGGGAATATGGTTGATGGCCTTGACCATGTTTTCAGTACTTTCTTGTCGTTGGCTGCATTCAGTTCGTCTATGGTTTTCAACAGCTTTTCATTTACAAAAGGGCCTTTTTTAAGTGATCTTCCCATTATTACTACCCTCCTTAACTATTTTTCGTTACGTCTTTTTACGATATATTGATTGGACGGATTGTTCTTCTTTCTTGTCTTATATCCAAGAGCAGGCTTACCCCAGGGAGTAACCGGGCTGACTCTTCCGATTCCGGTCTTGCCTTCGCCGCCACCGTGAGGATGGTCGTTGGGGTTCATGACGGAACCTCTTACCGTTGGCCGGATTCCCATGTGTCTCGTTCTGCCCGCTTTACCGATCTTGATATTTTCATGATCCAGATTTCCTACTTCGCCGATAGTGGCTCTGCACTCCATCCTGATCCTTCTCACTTCTCCGGAAGGAAGCCTTACGGAAGCGTAAGCTCCCTCTTTCGCCATGAGCTGAGCGCCGTTTCCCGCGGAACGGACCATCTGTCCGCCTTTGCCGGGCTTCATCTCGATGTTGTGGATGATGGTACCCACCGGGATGTTGGCCACCGGAAGGGCGTTTCCGATCTTGATATCCGCATCCGCTCCCGATACGATGACGTCTCCGATCTTCAGCTTGTTCGGCGCGATGATGTATCTCTTTTCGCCGTCTGCGTAGACGATCAGCGCGATGTTGGCGCTTCTGTTGGGATCGTATTCGATGGTTGTGACCTTACCGGGAATACCGTCCTTATTTCTCTTGAAATCGATGATTCTGTATTTCGCTCTGGTACCGCCGCCTCTGTGCCTTACGGTGATCTTTCCGCGAACGTTTCTGCCCGCGCTCTTTTTAAGAGTGACCGTAAGGGATTTTTCGGGGGTATCTGTCGTAATTTCTTCAAATGTTGAAACCGTCATTCCCCGAAGTCCCGGAGAGGTCGGATTATATTTTCTGATTCCCATATTCTTTGTCCCTCCTTACAGACCCTGGAAGAATTCGATTTCCTTACTCTTAGCGGTAAGGGTTACGATCGCCTTCTTGGAAGCAGCTCTTCTTCCTACGTTTTTACCCATTCTCTTTAACTTACCTTGAACATTCATAATGTTTACTTTTTCAACTTCCACTCCGAAGATTTCTTCCAGCGCGTGCTTGACCTGGGTCTTGTTGGCGTCGGTAGCAACCTTGAATGTGTATTTCTTGTTTGCCGCGTCGTCCATGGATCTTTCGGAAATGACCGGCTTCAGAATAATATCGTAAGGGGTTGTCATTATGAATACACCTCCTCAATTTTGTTGATCGCGTCTTTCGTAACGATGAAGCTTGTATAATTTATGATCTCATATACGTTCATCGTGCCGACTAAAGCGGTTTTAACTCCGGGGATATTGGCTGCGGATCTGATCACGTTCTCGTCCTTTTCGGCCATAACGATCAGGGCCTTCTTCGCAGCCTTGACATTTTCAAGCACCTTGATCATTTCTTTCGTCTTCGGCGCCGCAAAGGAGAGTGAATCCAATACGATGATTTCCTTTTCCTCCACCTTTGAGGATAAAGCCGACTTCATAGCGAGTCTTCTCAGCTTCTTTGGTAAAGAATATCTGTAATCTCTCGGCTTTGGTGCGAATACGACGCCGCCGCCTACCTGAGATGGATCTGTTGAGCTTCCCTGTCTGTGACGTCCGGTTCCCTTCTGTCTGAAAGGTTTCTTGCCGCCGCCTCTGACTTCCGCCCTTGTCTTCGCCGACTGAGTGCCCTGTCTCTGGTTTGCCAGATAGTTCTTGACCACTTCATGTACAGCGTTCTGATTTACTTCGATTCCGAAGATATCATCCTTTAATTCGATGCTGCCGGCTTCTGCTCCGGCCATGTTCAGCATAGTTACTTTTGCCATTGTACTTCCTCCTTTCTGAAGTCGTTATCTATTTGTCCTGACCTTTAACTGCGTATTGAATGCGGAGCAGGCCGCCCTTGGCTCCCGGTACCGCGCCTTTTACGAGCATCAGGTTTCTGTCTTCGATCACTTTTACGAGAACTACGTTCTGAACAGTTATCGTTTCGCGTCCCATTCTTCCGGGTCCTTTGTTGCCCTTGAATACTCTGGAGGGATAAGTTCCCGCTGCCAGAGCTCCGGCCAATCTCTTATGCTTGGAACCGTGGGTCATGGGTCCTCTGTGATGTCCGTGTCTCTTGATGTTACCCTGAGTTCCTTTTCCCTTGGAAACGCCTGTGACGTCAAGCTTCTTGCCGACTTCGAAATCGGCGACCGTGATCATCTGGTTCGGCTCATAGGTTTCGCCGTCTTCCAGTCTTATTTCAGCGAGGTGCTTCTTGAGCGGAGCCTGCCACTTTGCGAAATGGCCTTTTTCCGGTTTGTTCATCCTCTGCTCTTTCACATCGCCATAACCGATCTGTACTGCGTTGTATCCGTCTGTCTCAACGGTCTTGATCTGAGTAACGACTGCGGGGCCTGCTTCGATAACAGTAACCGGAATCGCTTCTCCCGCTTCGGAAAAAATCTGCGTCATTCCGATTTTTTTTCCTAAGATTGTTTTCATATTCATTCCTCCTGAATTCTTACAGCGGATCACCCGTTCGGGCGATCATACTAAGGGGAGTTCCCTTATCAAAGTTTGATTTCGATATCCACGCCTGCCGGCAGGTCGAGCTTCATCAGCGCGTCGACGGTCTTGGGCGTCGTGTTGGAGATATCGATGAGTCTCTTGTGCGTTCTCTGTTCGAACTGCTCTCTGCTGTCCTTGTACTTGTGAACGGCTCTCAAGATAGTGATAACCTGTTTTTCCGTCGGAAGCGGAATGGGGCCGGAAACATCGGCGCCTGTCTTCTTGGCTGTCTCGACGATCTTCGCTGCGGATTGGTCCAACGTCTTGTGGTCATATGCCTTCAGCTTGATTCTGATTTTTTGTTGTTCGCTCATTGCTTTCTTTCCTCCTTGATTTTCGTACGTTTTCGCTATGCCTGTACGAGGGGTTCTGACGCTGCGCTTTCAACCGTTTCCACCGATTTGACCATTCGGTTTTTCCGACTCGCTTGTTCGGTACACGGTGCCGTGTGTTTCATGTTTTTTTACACAAAGCAAAAAGCACGAGAATCCCTTCGCCCGTTTCTGGAACGGACAATTCTCTGCAGAAATTACCTGATAGCTCAGCAACTTCCTGCTTCATCGCTTTTTACAGCAAGCTTTTAGAGTATATTATAGTTTATTCGGGATTGCAAGAGTTTTTTAAAAAAATTTACAAAAAAAAGAAGATTTTTTTGACGAATTATCTGACAATTTCAACGTTTGAAGAGAATAGGCTCCGTACACGCTTCGGGGCGTACAGTTTTTTGCTTTGCCATCATAGACGGCGTGCCATCAAGTACTCCGCAAAATAGCTCCCATCCTTGTTCTTTGAGGCTCGCTCCCTGGTTCCATAAATCTCAAAGCCAAATTTTTGATACAGCCTTACGGCCCGTTCATTATCGCAGTAGACTTCAAGCTCCACCTCTTCATATCCCGCGGTCCCGGCGCAGCCCAGGGCGCTCTCCATCAGCTTCGTTCCCAGGCCCAGGTTCCAGTACTCCTTCTCTATGGACAGGCCGAGAGTCGCCCGGTGCCGGTATTTTATCACGTCTATCAGACAGTTTAAACCGGCACCGGCAATGATCTTTTCGTCGACGGCAGCGACAATCATAACATCTTTGGGAGACGTCCTTTTGCCTTCCAGAAATGCTCTTTCCTCCTCTATTGTCATTAATATCTCTTCAGGATACCGCGTAAGAAAATCCGTCTCCCCGGCAGTCTTCTTCAGGTACGCGAGCACATCTTCCGCATCAGGGCCGGCCCCGCTCCGCAGAATGCATTCCTGCCCGTTTTTTAAAAACAGGCGCTCTTCGGCAAAGATCATAGTCTACCCTCCCTTTCATCGGCACTGAAGCGCCGTGGAACGAATGACATACATATCTCTATCGTTCCGAGTATTCATACAGCGCCACGCTCTCGACATAATTTACAAAGCGTCTCAGCTCCTTCGCCTGTTCGTTGCTGATTTCCCCCGCCTCGTACATTTTAAAGATTTCATGGCGCTCAAAATCCATCGCTTTCAGTCGGAGTTCCTCCTTCTGCTCCTCTCTCGCCTCGTAGTACTGCGCCCGCGTTGTCTTCAGCATGCTGATGATTCTGTCATAATCCATGATTACCGCGTCGTAGGCCTCGGGCCGCTGGCTCTCATTTTTATATTCCAGCAGGCTTTCACGCGCCGCCAGAGAAGCTTTCAACTGAATGTCCTTTCCGTGCCGAAGCTTATTTCTCCGCGCTCTCTCATCCGCACGGCGCCTCCCCTTAAACCGGTTCAGGCCCCTCAGGGTCCGGCCCAGAATAATTTTCGCGCTGCCCGGAACATCGTTTGCGAGGATCTCTTCCCTGTAGTCGAGGGCCCTTTCAAAGACCGCAAAGGACTTCTCATCGATGAGTCCGTTGTCCATCATCTCCCGGATGCTTTTTCTCTCGGCTTTCAACCCGATCAGACGGATTTCGGCGATTTTCCGCTGGTTCTCCGATACCTTTTCGGGATTTTGTTCAAGCTGCAGGCTCTCAAGCATCCGCCTGTATTCGTTGATCAATTCATAGGACGCAAACCTGTTTTCTTCATCGATTCCCAGCTCGAGCCTGTTAATAGAGCCGAGGATGAGCTTCCGTTTCGCTTCCGCAAGGTCGGCCTGGCCTCCGGAATCGGATTCGGAGGTTCTCTTCTTGCACAGCAGCGGCAAGAGGATGGTGGCTGCGATCAGTGTAAACAGGATCACCCC
Organism: Bacillota bacterium; assembly: GCA_036835995.1. Lineage (GTDB taxonomy): Bacteria > Bacillota > Clostridia > Peptostreptococcales > Anaerovoracaceae > Anoxybacterium. The sequence goes on from DAITKX010000059.1 coordinate 11,004, forward strand.
CGCCGCCAGAAAAAGGATCAGCGAGCGTTCCGGAAAAGGTTCTCCGTTCATTAGAACGTATGGCATGGACAGGGCTCCCGCCATGGTCACGGTGCCGCGCACTCCGGTAAAGCTTACCAGCAGGCTGGTTCTAATGCTGGGTTTATGGGCGCCCTTTGTTTTTCC
>DAITKX010000059.1:11178-21270 GCA_036835995.1 Bacillota bacterium
AAGGAGCAGGACCAAAGAAAGCGAATGGCTACGATCACCAGCCCGACCACGGCCACGTAGCCTATGGCCAGCCAATTTCCGATATTGGGATTCGCTACGGTTTCCATCATGGAGGAGGGAATGCTCAGACCCAGCAGGATAAACACGATGCCGTTCAGCGCAAACAGAACCATGGACCAGACATTTTCCGTTACGATCTTTTCTTCAGCGGCAAGGGTGCCCGTCCGTTCCTCGATCAAGGAATGCATGACGCCGGCCACCACCACCGCGATCACTCCGGAAGCGTGCAGAAATTCCTCTGTGACAATATAGATTATGAACGGGGTCAGCACCTGAAGCAGCGAATGAAACGTCACGTCGTGGATCCCCTGAGTCCGCAGGCTATACCGGATCCAGGTGAACAGCAGCCCGAAGATCAATCCCGCGGCTGCTCCCGCCAGCATCGTGTAAGAAAAATCAAAGACGGCTTCCTCCAGGAAAAAATAGCCCGTCATCACCGCCGCAACTGCATAATGGAAGGCGATCAGCCCGGAAGCGTCATTGATCAGTGATTCCCCTCTCACCAGGTAAAGCACCCTCTCCGGGATATGGACATGCCTTGCGATCCCGTTCACAGCCACAGGATCCGTGGGCGACAGGATCCCCGCCAGGGCAAAGGCCGCGGCAAGAGGAATGTCCGGTATCATCCAGTGGATGAAATACCCTCCGCCGATGGCGGTCAGCAGGACGAGAACCACGGCGTTTCCAATGATGGGAGATTTCATTCTCCACAGCTCCTTCCGTGGAAAATGCCTCCCGTCGTTGTATAAAATCGGCGCCACGAACAGCAGCAGAAACCAATCGGTCTCCAACTCCACTTTAATATTTAAAAAGGTCAGTTCGATCGCTATCCCCAAAACGATCTGGATCAGAGCCGTGGGGATAAAGGGGATGTAATGGCTGATCACATTTGAAATCAACAGACAGATCAGCAGCAGCAAGACTGTAATCAATAGATCCATTCAACCGGCCTCCTGAGTTTCTAGAATCCTAAGCTTTCATTTACCAGTATAACCTCTATTCTTCCAGGTATGCCGCAAAATCTCGTAGTCACAACATTGCAGCAAATGCAGTCCTTCGAGAGGCAGTCGCTGCAGCTGCCCGTCACCGTACACGGATTCGATCTCGAAAGGCGCACGTTGTTCGCCACCGCCGCGTTTAATTTTGCCCGGCCCATGGCGGCGTCAAATCCAAGGGCAAGCTTGTTGGCCCCTGCGACAACGATGACCTTTTTCGGGCCGAAGCAAAGGGCTGCGACGCGGTTGCTGGTGCCGTCGATATTGATCAGCTCTCCGTCCATCGTCACCGCGTTGGAGCTCATCAGGTAATAGTCCGCCATAAGACCCTGTCTCCTGCGCTCCAGGGATTCCGCCGGATCCTTTGTTCCGTAGGGATCGATGGTCACGACATCCCTCTTCGCCAGGCGATCCTTTATATCCATGGAATCAAGGGTCATGGACCCTCCCCAGGAAACGACGCTTTTATCCGGTATCATGGACAGGATCATATCGGCGGCGGCTTCCTTCGTCTCGCAGTAATGCCCGACGATTCCCCGCTTCTCCATGTTTTTGATCACCGTATCGATTCTCAATTTGTTTGTGGCTTTGATATTGCTTTCCACAGGATTCATATTCCATTTCCCCTTTCACTCTGAAGCTTTTCCCATAGTAAATACTGTTCTCATTTTACCATAAATAGTATATAATAAAAAGCACTTACTAAATGGAGGTTCTAAGATGATCAGTTTTTCAAAGCTGCTTTTGAATCAACAGCACTTCGGAGACAGCCTCAGATACCACCCGGATGTAAAGGGTAGAACAAGGGGTACCGCGACAGGAAAAGGCCCTATCGTCGTGTGGAACTGCACCCGCACCTGTAACCTGAATTGCAGGCATTGCTACGCGGAAGCCGTCAATACCGACTGCGAAGGAGAGCTTTCCACCGATGAGGCCAGGCGCTTTATGGAAAACCTCGTCGAATATCACGTCCCCGTCCTCCTCTTTTCAGGCGGGGAACCTCTGATGAGAAAAGACCTTTTCGAGCTCATTGAATACGGAAACCGGATCGGCCTTCGAATGGTGATCTCCACAAACGGCACCCTCATCGACAGAGACAGGGCCAGGCGGATCAAGGAGCTCGGCGTTTCCTACGCCGGCATAAGCCTTGACGGTTTGAAAGAAGTGAACGACGTGTTCAGGGGGGCTTCCGGGGCTTTTGACCTGGCGATGAAAGGCTTTCGAAACTGCCTTGACGCCGGCCAAAAGACCGGTTTGAGGCTGACTCTCAGCAAGACTACCTTTAAAGAATTGCCGGGAATCTTTGATTTGATCGAAAGGGAGAAAATTCAAAGGGTGTGCTTTTACCATCTCGTGTATTCGGGAAGAGGCTCCGGCATAGCCGATGAGGATCTGACCCGGGAGGAAACGAGAGAGGCGCTGGATTTCATCATCGAAAAGACCCTGGACTTCCACCGCCGCGGGATCGAAACGGAAATCCTGACGGTGGACAACCACTGCGACGGCGTTTACCTGTACCAATACATGAAAGACCGCGACAAAGAGCAGGCTGAGAGGATTCTGGAATTGATCACCGCCAACGGCGGAAACCGTTCCGGCTCGGCGATCTCCTCCGTGGACTGGGAGGGAAATGTCTTTATCGATCAGTTTACAAGGGATATCCTTCTGGGCAATATCAGGGAAAATCCTTTTGGCGACATATGGAACGGAGACTTGAATCCGTTTCTCGCGATGCTCCGGGAAAGGAAAAAGCATCTTAAGGGCAGGTGTGCTTCCTGTAAATGGCTTGCGCAATGCAACGGCAATTTCCGCGCAAGGGCACAGAGCACAGGGGATTTCTGGGCTTCCGACCCGGCCTGTTATCTGACGGATGAAGAAATCGGCCTTTAGCGCCGACGCTATAGAATGCAATGGAATCGGCCTCCGGCGCCGAGTCTGCAGAGTACTTGGGAGGACCTCATGTTAATATCCTGGAATACGACAAAAAAGTGTAATCTGAACTGTGTCCACTGCTACCGCGAGTCCGGCATGGACGTCGATACCGACAAGGAATTGACGACGGAGGAAGGAAAAAAGCTGGTCGGTGAAATCAGCAAGGCCGGCTTTCGTCTCCTCATATTAAGCGGAGGCGAGCCTCTCATGCGGGAGGATATCTTCGAGCTGATCGGCGCCGCGAGAGACGCGCGGCTGGCGCCTGCCATGGGAACAAACGGGACTCTGCTGACCAGAGAGATTGCGGACGAATTGTTCAAAGCGGGCTTAAAGGGCGTCGCCATCAGCATCGACAGCCTCGACCGGAAATATCATGATGAATTCAGAGGTTGTCCAGGCGCCTTCGATAAAACTCAGGAGGGGGTCGAAAATGCTCTTTCGGCCGGGCTCCGGGTTCAAATCAATATGACCCTGACGGAAAAAAATCAGGATGAGTTCGGCAAAATGGTTTCTCATTATGAAAAAACCGGCGTGCAGGCGATCCATCCCTTCTTTCTCGTGCCTACCGGCAGGGCGCTTTCCATGGAAGAGGACGGCCTCAGAGAAGCCGCCTATTATTCCATGATCCGGAGGGTTCTGGAGCTCCAGAGCAGCACGTCGTTGGAATTAAAGCCTACCTGCGCTCCCCAGTTCATGCCCATCGCAAAGGAGATGGGCCTTTCCCTGCGGTTCTCAAGAGGCTGCCTCGCGGGCACGGCCTACTGCTGCATCCTGCCGGAGGGCCAGGTCAATATCTGTCCTTACCTCCCGGTGGAAGCCGGAAATGTCAGAGAGAAGAGCTTCGATGAAATCTGGGAATCCAGCCCCGTCTTTTTGGAGCTGCGGGATATTAAAAACTACAAGGGCGCCTGCGGAAGCTGTGGGTACGCGGATATCTGCGGCGGCTGCAGGGCAAGGGCCTATTACTATAACGGAGGCTATCTGGAGGAAGAGCCCTGGTGTTTCCGGAGGTAGACATGGAAGAAATGGACGCCATAAACAGAAGGCTGATCAATCTGCTTCAGAAAGGCCTCCCGCTGGAAAAGAATCCTTACGGACTCCTGGCGGAACAGCTTGAAATAAGCAGGGCGGAAGTTCTTGAAAGAATCAGGGATCTCTCCGGAAAGGGTTATATCAGGAGGCTTGGAGGAGTTTTCAACAACTCGGGAATGGGGTATGCAAGCATCCTTTTCGGGATTCGCGTTCCGGAAGATATTCTCGATCCCGTGGCCGCATATATCAATTCATTCAAGGGTGTTACACATAACTACCAGAGAAGCGATCCCCTCAACGTGTGGTTCATCTTTTCTTTTTCCGACCCCGCTGAAAAGGAATCCCTTGTCCGGGGGCTCAGGGAGCGTTTCGCAATTCCGGAAATCCTCGAATTCCCAAAGCTGCGGAACTACAAGCTGAACGTTTATTTCGATCTGGAGGACAAGTGATATCATGAACCAAGCCAATCAAGCGCCGGACAAAATCGATCAGGCCCTCATCACGATGCTCCAGGGGAACCTGCCCTTGGAGGAAAATCCGTATGAGGCGATGGGGAAGACCCTCGGGATACCTGAAGACGAGGTCGTAAAGAGGCTCAGGAACCTGAGAGATTCAAATAAGTTGAAGAGAATCGGCGCGGTTCTCAGGCATCAGCGATCCGGATATATCAGGAACGCTATGGTAGTATTTCAGGCGGAGGATGCCATGGCCGGGATCATTGGAAAGGAATTGGCCGCAAGCCCTCTGGTCAGCCATTGCTATGAGAGAGTCTCCTGTGACAGGTGGCCCTATAACCTCTACGCCATGGTCCACAGCCGGAATGAAAACGAAATTGAGGCCTTTATCGGGTCCATTGTTGAAAAGTATGAGCTCGGCGCTTACAAAATCCTTTACAGCGTCAAAGAATTGAAAAAGACAAGCATGATCTATCATGAATGATCTTAAAGGCTTAAAGGCGCTGTCCCCCGGGAACAGCGCCTTTGTTGTTTGTTTATTTGCAGCTTTTATTCTGCAATTCCTGCAGTTTCTTCTGCTCTGTTAATATTTATCATGCCCCTCGTCCATGGGGAGGATATCAGGCTTTTCAGGCGTCATTTCCGATCGTGTCAGCCTGTCTCCCGTGATTTGCGCCGTCCCCGTTTCCGCGGCCGGATGAGACCATGACTCCGCGTTGGGCAGCGCTCTTGCTTCGGCCTTGGGCAACGCTCTGGTTTCCGAGCTTATCTGGAATCTTTCAACCATTTCCTTCAAAAGCTCCGCCTGACCGGAAAGCTCTTCGCTGGCGGCCGCGCTCTGCTCAGAAGTGGCCGAGTTGTTCTGAACGACCTTGGAAACCTGCTCGATCCCCCTGTTGATCTGAGCAATCCCCGTCGCCTGTTCGTTGGACGCGTCAGCGATCCTGACTACAAGATCCGAGGCCTTTTCGATGCCTTCCACAATTTTTTTCAGAGCGGAAGCCGTTTCATTGGCGATCTTCGTGCCTTTCTGCACCTTGTCTACGGAACCCTCTATCAATTCCGTCGTCTCCTTTGCAGCGTCGGCGCTTCTTGCCGCCAGATTTCTGACTTCCTCCGCGACGACGGCAAAACCCTTGCCGTGCTGTCCTGCCCTTGCCGCTTCTACCGCCGCGTTAAGGGCCAGAATGTTGGTCTGGAACGCGATGTCGTCGATCACCTTGATGATCTTTGAGATGTTGCTGGAAGATTCATTGATCCCCTCCATGGAATCAAGCATCTGCTGCATCTGGCCGTTTCCTTTTTCCGCGTTATCCTTTGCCTCGGCGGCAAGCTGGCTTGCCTGTCCCGCGTCAGTCGCATTCTGTTTTGTCTGGGACGCAACCTCCGTGATTGAGGCCGTGAGCTGTTGAATCGCGCTGGCCTGTTCCGTCGACCCTTGGGAAAGCGCCTGACTTCCGTCTGAAACCTGCTTTGCCCCCGCGCTCACCTGCTCCGCCGCATCATTGATTTCTCCCATGGTCTTAGCCAGTGAAATGACGATATCGTTCAGAGAATCCTTAATTTCCACAAAATCGCCCTTATAATCCGCTGTGATCGCGAGATCGAGATTGCCTTTTCCGATTTCCGCCAGAACGGCCGATATTTCGCTTATGTAGCTTCTGAGGTTTTCAATGGTCTTATTGAGAGCGCTTTTGATTGTCGCATGGTCGCCGCGATATTCGCCCTTCATGCTCGCCTGAAGATTCCCCATCTCCATCTCCTGCAGCACGGAGGACGCCTCCTCGATGGGCTCAACGATGGCGTTCAAGGTGGCGTTGATGCCTTCCACCATCTTGCGGTATTCTCCCTGAAGCCTAACCGCGTCTCCGCGGACATCGAGCTTTCCTTCCACTGCGGCATCGGAGAGCTTTGTGGTTTCTTCCACGAGATATTTTATGGTTTCCACCATGGTGATCAAGGATGGAATCAGCGCATCCTTTTCACTTCTCATGCCCGTCGCCTTCAGGCTTTCCAGATCGCTGAGATCTCCCCGGGCGATATGGTTGATGATCTCGATTGCGCTGTTGACGCTGTCTGCAACCATTCCGACGGACTGCGCAATTTCAGCGTAGATTCCCAGATATGTGCCCTCGACTTTTTTCGTGAAGTCATTGTTGCTCATGGCCTCGAGAACATCCCTGCCCTCTACGAGGCCGCTGAGCCCATCGATGCAGGCGTTGATGCTGTTTTTGATATTGTTGAAATCGCCCCGATATTCTTCCGTGATCTTCTCCGGAATTTCGCCTTTGCCGATCCGGTCCATGTATCCTGCGGCGATGTTGAGCGGCACGATGATGGAATCCAGCGTGCGATTGACTCCTCCAATAATCTTTGCGAACTCTCCGCCATGTCCGGAGGCGTCCGCCCGGCTGCTGAGATTGCCGTTCACCGCTTCATCGGCGAGGTGTTCCGCGTCGTCGACCAGCGCGTTGATGGCGTCGATGCATACATTGATGCTGTCCTTGATCCTGTTGAAATCTCCCTTTGCCTCGTTTGTCAGCCTATCGGGAATGGCGCCTCTGCTGATCATTTCGATGTATTCCGCCGACAGTTTTAAAGGATCGATCAGGGCATCCAGGGTTTTGTTAAAGCCCTCGATGATTTCCCTGTAAACGCCTTCGAACTGTTCGTAATTTCCTCTGTTGTCCAGCCTGCCGTCCAGCGCGGCATCCGTCATGCCCTCTGCCTCTTCCACCAGCTTCTTTAACGTATCCACAACAGATATCAAGCTTATGCCGAGGATGTCCTTGTCAGATCTGGGCTGTACTTCCATGGACAGGTCTCCCGCCGCGATTTTTTCCGCTATCTGGGATTGGGCTCTGATATTTTCCGCCATTTTATCAAAGGATCTCGTCAATTCCTCGATTTCGCTGCTGGAAGCGGCGATGGCCGCCACATCAACGTCGATATCCCCAAGAGCCAGTTTGTCCGACACCAGCGCAAGCCTCTTCAGAGGAGCCGCAATACGCCTTGATATGATAAAGATCGCAGCGAAGGCAATCAGCAAAGCAAACAGGGAAAGCAGCAGGGTCGTGGTCTGTACCGACCGTCCGATGCTGTTGAATTCCGCGTCCGGCATGCCTGTCGCCACCATCCATCCCGTATTGCCGATTTCCGCCAGATAACCGTGGCATTGGTCTTTACCGCTTGTATAGACAATTTCTCCGGCCTTTTTGTTCTTGACCGCTTCCTGAATATTCTTAGACAAATCGGTATCAGCGATATTGATATTCCTGAACTTTTCATTCGGATGACAGATGACGGTTCCATCCGAGCTGACGAGAACATAAAAACCCGTCTCACCCAGCTTATAATTCTTGAGCATCGCGTAAAGGCTGTCAACATTGAAGTCCAAGCCCGCAACTCCGATCATCGCGCCGTTTGCCGAATCATAAATCGGAGTTACCGCACTGACCACGAGAAGCCCCGTGGTCTCGTCAACGTAAGGCGCCGTCAAGGTGGGTCCCTGGGATTCCTGCACCGCAATCCACCAGTCTCTCGTCTCCACGTCATAACCCGCATCGTTGATCCAATCGTTGGAGTCGGTACACGTGTCGCTGTCCTCATCTCCGATCCAGGAGCACATGATGTTTTCGGGATCCTGCGCCGCGACATTTTTCATAGTCTGTAAAAATTCAGGATATCCAGGGCTTTCCATCATGTTCTGCCCCGGTCCGGTGACCTTGCAGATATTCTCAAACTGCGTATTCGCCGCCATATTGACCGTGGCCTGAATATAAACCTCAAGAGACGCGTTGATATCGTTTGCTGCCGCCTGTGAACGGGCCACAAGCTCGTTTTCCGTTATGCCTGTGACAGATTTGTCCACCGTCGTTACCGTTATGACTCCTACGAGACATAAGATAACGGCAAAGGGTATTCCGATAAATAATAGGATTTTGGTTACCAGACTTTTTTTCTGGAAATTGGCTGCGTTATCCGATTGGTTTTCTTTGTTCATACCTGTTTTCCCCCTCTTCTTCTTGCACGCCCCATACAGATGATAAAGTTATTATTTCAAATAGAATATCGGTTGAAATTTCATTATCTTTATGACGAAAAGACCTCTAACAGAAAAAATTGCATTTTTTATCGAATATCTCATGAAAAAAGCAATTTTTTGGGCGCGAATAGGAGTTTGGCGAAGGGTTTGGCGGAATGGATCTGCGTGGATTTTCCACTGTAGCCCTGATACAGAATCGTGGAACGGGGACCTGAGGCGAATTTTTTGCACGCCGGAGGGGTGGATGCAAAAGACCCGCACTCTGCCAATGTCCATGACACTGGCGGAATGCGGGTCCTCATTTTATTCTTATTCGGCTGCGCCTTCCACAATGCATTCTGCAACAACGCTGTGGGCGATTTTAACAAGCCATTATTTATTCTACGATCTTCGCTACGACTCCGGCTCCTACTGTCCTTCCGCCTTCTCTGATCGCGAATCTCAGTCCCTCTTCGATCGCGATTGGGGTGATCAGCTCGATGGTCATCTGGATGTCGTCTCCAGGCATGCACATCTCTACGCCTTCCGGCAGGCTCAGGTTTCCTGTTACGTCCGTCGTTCTGAAATAGAACTGCGGTCTGTATCCGTTGAAGAACGGTGTATGTCTTCCGCCCTCTTCCTTCTTCAGCACGTATACCTGGGAAAGGAACTTTGTATGGGGATGGATGCTGCCCGGCTTTGCCAGTACCTGTCCTCTTTCGATCTCGCTTCTCTGCACGCCTCTCAGCAACGCTCCGATGTTGTCTCCCGCCTGAGCCTGGTCAAGCAGCTTCCGGAACATTTCTACGCCCGTTACGACTACTTTTCTCGCATGGTCCATCAGTCCTACGATTTCTACTTCGTCGGATACCTTCAGGATTCCTCTCTCTACTCTTCCCGTCGCTACGGTTCCTCTTCCTGTGATGGAGAACACGTCTTCCACAGGCATCAGGAACGGTTTGTCCGTCGGACGCTCCGGTTCCGGAATGTAGCTGTCTACCGCTTCCATCAGCTCCAGGATCTTGTCTCCCCAGGGGCCTTCCGGATTGTTCAATGCTTCCAGTGCGGATCCTCTGATGATCGGCGTGTCGTCGCCGGGGAATTCATACAGGTCAAGCAGCTCTCTTACTTCCATCTCTACCAGGTCAAGAAGCTCGTCGTCGTCTACCATGTCGCACTTGTTCAGGAATACGATGATATACGGTACCCCTACCTGTCTGGAAAGCAGGATGTGCTCTCTGGTCTGGGGCATCGGGCCGTCTGTCGCCGCTACTACCAGGATCGCTCCGTCCATCTGGGCCGCTCCTGTGATCATGTTCTTTACATAGTCGGCATGTCCTGGGCAGTCTACGTGAGCATAGTGTCTGTTCTGGGTCTCATACTCTACGTGGGCTGTCGCTATGGTGATTCCTCTTTCTCTTTCTTCCGGGGCCTTGTCGATCTGGTCGAAGGCTACCGACTGGCCTAATCCAAGCCTCTGGTTCAGCGTCTTTGTGATCGCCGCCGTCAGTGTGGTCTTGCCGTGGTCTACGTGACCGATCGTCCCGATATTAACATGGGGCTTTGTTCTTTCATACTTAGCTTTTGCCATTTT
>DAITKX010000060.1:0-1377 GCA_036835995.1 Bacillota bacterium
ATTTGAGCAAAATGTTACTCCATACTGAGAGATCTGAACAAGGGGAGCGGGAAGGCTGCTCCCTGCTCAACATCTTGAGCAATGGGACCTCTAAGTGTCGGTAAGCCCAGCGGACCATGCGACAGAAAGCTACGGATCAGGCGACAGGAAGTCATGGGCGCGCTTAGACTGCTTGCAGCCGCCGGTCAAGTCCAACCTTTTATCTTTTCTCTGCCTTTGTCCGCTTTTGTCCGCGCTCCCGACCAAACCTCAAGGATCATAAAAAATCAACCCGCCATGTAAAATTTAAAAGGCATATACACAAGTAGTTGTTGACTTTCTTTGTATATAATATATTATATATAAAAAGCACGAAAACAGAAACAGGAAATGAACAGGAAAGGAAGGTAAAAACTATGTTTAAAAATGTCATTGTGAAAAGACCATGCCGGGCGATGGTGGAGGGGATAACATCCGCGCCGGAGCTTGGAAAGCCTGACTATGAGCTTGCGTTGAAACAGCATGACTCCTATATCGAGGCGCTGAAGTCATGCGGCGTGGAGGTTACGGTGCTTGCTGCGGACGAAGCTTTTCCCGACTCCTGCTTCGTTGAGGACCCGGCTGTCCTTACCAGAAAATGCGCAATCATCATGAACCCGGGAGCACAGTCCAGAAACGGAGAGACCAAGGCGATGATCCCTGTGATCCGGAAATTCTATCCCGAGGACAAGATCGAGTATATCAAGGCGCCCGGAACGCTGGAGGGCGGGGACGTCATGATGGTGGGAGACCATTTCTACGTGGGGCGCTCACAGAGGACAAACGCGGAAGGGATCAGGCAGTTCATCGAGATCCTGAATAAATACGGACTGACCGGATCGGAGGTGCCTCTGGAAAAGGTGCTTCACCTGAAGACAGGAGTCAACTACATTGAAAACAACAACATGCTTGTCAGCGGGGAATTCATACATAAGCCGGACTTTGAAAAATTCAACAAGATCGTCGTGCCGGAAGAGGAGGCCTACGGCGCCAACTGCATTTGGGTAAACGACACGGTCATCGTGGCGGAAGGCTATCCGGCAGTCCTTGCGGCCGTTAAGAAAGCGGGTTATCAAACCATCACGGTGGACACCTCGGAATACAGAAAGCTCGATGGCGGATTAAGCTGTCTTTCATTAAGATTTTAACGAAATGAAGCGAAAAGGTTTTAATGAAATGAATTGAAAGGAAGGAAAGAAAAATGGAAAAGGCTATGACCAAACCCGAAAATTCCTCCAACCTGCAGAGAAAGCTCAGAGCCAGACATATGAACATGATCGCTATCGGAGGCGCCATCGGCACGGGGCTCTTCGTGGCTACCGGCGCATCCATCAGCACTGCGGGTCCCGGCGGATCCCT
>DAITKX010000060.1:1387-13772 GCA_036835995.1 Bacillota bacterium
GGTATGGCGGTGTTCTTCGTTATGAACGCCTTGGGGGAAATGGCTACCTACACGCCTGTCCCCGGGGCCTTTGAAGCCTATGCGACCAAATATGTGGATCAATCCTTCGGTTTCACCATGGGCTGGAACTATTGGTATTGCAGCACGATGACCATTGCGGTGGAAGTGGTTGCGGCATCGATTCTCGTCAAATTCTGGCTCCCGGACAGCAGCTCGGCGGTCTGGAGCGCGTTATGCCTCGTCATATTGATCGGACTGAACCTCTTCTCGGCCAGCGTGTACGGCGAGGCCGAATTCTGGTTTGCGGGGATCAAGTTTGTGACCATCATCATCTTCCTGATTGTCGGCATCCTGATGATCTTCGGTATTTTTAACGGAGAGCCCACAGGCTTCTCAAATTGGACGATAGAGGACGCTCCTTTCGTGGGCGGAGGTTTCGCGATTTTCAGCATTCTGATGGTGGCCGGGTTTTCCTTTGTCGGCGTAGAAGCGACCGCCGTCGCCGCCGGCGAATGCGTCAATCCGGACAAAACGGTTCCGAGGGCGATAAACAATGTGTTCTGGAGAATCATGATCTTCTATATCGGGGGAATCATTGTCGTCGCAACATTGCTTCCCTATACGGACCCGAACCTGCTGAGCGGTTCCATCGACAACGTTGCGGTGAGCCCCTTCACGCTGATCTTTGAACGGGCGGGACTCGCAATCGCCGCCTCTCTGATGAACGCGGTCATCCTGACCTCCGTACTGTCCTGCGGCAATTCGACGCTGTACATTGCCAGCAGGCTCCTTTATTCCATGGCGAAAAGCGGAAAAGCGCCCCGGGTGTTTGCGACGGTGAGCAAGAGGGGCGTTCCGGTCTACGCCGTGCTGGGAACGGCGCTGATCTCCTGCCTGTGCTTCCTGTCCTCCTTTGCCGGAGACAGCGTAGTTTACACCTGGCTGTACAACGCCACGGGCCTGACGGGCTTTATCACCTGGTTCGGGATCTGCATCTGCCATCTGCGGTTCAGGAAGGCGTTCAAGGCCCAGGGAAGGGATATGGCCACCTTGAAATATAAGGCGAAATTCTACCCCTTCGGAACCGTGGCCGCCCTGATCATCTGCGGGCTCGTGATCCTGGGGCAGGGGTATTACGCCGTAACGGACGCGGGAATCGACTGGTATGGCATCCTGGTAGCGTATATAGGATTGCCCATCGCGGTGGGCCTTTATATCATCCACAGGATCGTCAAGAAAACCAAGCTGATCCCCATCGATGAAGTGGACCTGTCCGCAGGGGACGGCACTGAGCCGTCTAACGCTGAAACAGAGGCGGCGGGAATTTGAAGAGGAGGAAGCGAAATGAAATACGGATGTCAGTCAATGGTGGGAAGGCTCAACGCCGTTCTGATCAAAACCCCGGACAATGCGTTTCGGAACCAGAGCTATCTGAATGAGGAATACGGGAATTACGGATATCTCGGATGCCCCGACTTTGCCAAAGTCATGGAAGAATACAAGGTCTTTGAAGAAATCATCCGCCGAAACGTGGAACACGTCTTTTACCTTCCCTTTGACGAGGCTGCGGGGATGGATTCGATCTATGCCCACGATACGGTTAAAATAACAAAAAAAGGAGCGATCTACTTTCCCATGGGAAAAAAGCTTCGGAAGGGAGAGCCGCGGGCCACGCAAAGATATCTGGAGTCCATTGGGATCCCGACCCTGGGAGTCATCACAGGAGCGGGAAGGATGGAAGGCGGCGACGTGGTTTGGATGGATGACCGCACGGTAGCCATCGGAAGAGGCTACCGCACCAATGACGAGGGTATCAGGCAGTTCCGGGAGCTTGCGGGAGACCTTATCGATGAGATCATCACCGTTCCCATGCCTCACGGAGAGGGAGAGGACGCATGCCTTCACCTCATGAGCATTATCAGCATGGTAGACCGGGATCTGGCCGTCGTCTATTCAAAATATATGCCGGTGTTCTTTCGGGAGTTCCTGATAGAGAAAGGGATCAGGCTCATCGAAGTTCCCGACGATGAATACGATTATCTGGGGTCCAACGTTCTTGCCCTGGGGGATCGGAAATGCGTCGTTTTGCAGGGGAATCCCAAGACAAAGGCGGCCCTCCTGGACGCGGGGGCGGAAGTATATGAATATCCGGGCAGGGATCTATCCTATTTCGGCACCGGCGGTCCGACCTGCCTGACCTGTCCGCTGCAAAGGGACTGAAAAAATGGACATAGAACGGGACATCGAATCGGAGATCGACGCCATACTGAGAGCGTATCTTGCGGTGAACAGCGAAACCGGCACGCCGGGGGAGAAGGACGTTGAAGGGTTTTTGCTGGAGTATCTGGGCGGAATTCCTTATTTCATAAAAAACAGGGATCATTTCGGCAGCTATCCGATCAAGGACGACCCCATGGGCAGAGCGGTCTGCTGGGCGCTGGCGAAGGGAACCGGGAAGGGAAACGATACGGTCGTACTGATCCATCATTGCGATGTGGTGGGAGTAGAGGACTTTAAAAACCTGAAAGAATTCGCATTCGATCCGGATAAATTGGAGACGGAGCTGAAAAAGATTTCAGGCGAACTCCATCCCGAGGCAAAGAGGGATCTCGATTCCGGAGATTATCTGTTCGGCCGGGGAACGGCTGACATGAAAGGCGGAGGAGCGATCCAGCTGGCGCTGTTGAAGCGGTATTCGGAGACGCGGGACCTTGCGGGGAATATCGTTTTGCTCTGTCTGCCGGATGAAGAAAACCTGTCGGCCGGAATGAGGGCGGCGGTGGACCTGCTGGCAGAGCTGGAGGAAAAGCACGGCCTGCATTACGTCTATGCTTTCAATTCCGAGCCTCATCAGAGAAAAAGCGGCGACAGAGGACTTCTCTCGGAAGGCTCTGTCGGAAAAATACTGGCGTTCATCTACGCCAGAGGGTTTCTGGCCCATGCGGGCAAGGTGTTTGAAGGTCTGAATCCGGTGGCGGTGCTTGCGGAAATTGTCGCCCGGACCGAGCTTTCCCCCGTATTTTCCGACAGCGTGGGAGGAGAATCGGCGCCTCCTCCCACATGGCTTTATCTCCGCGACAGGAAGGAAAACTACGACGTTTCCATGCCTCTGGGAGCAGGCGGCTGCGTCAGCATCCTGACGCAGGATTCGGACCCCGTCTCGGTACTGACGAATCTGAAGAAAACCGCAGAGGATTCCTTTGACGCCGTCATCAACCGGATGAACGAAGGCTATGCCGTATTCTGCGACCATACGGGGCGCGGGGGAAAGAGGCTTCCGTGGAAATCCCGGGTGTCGACCTATGCGGAACTAATGGAGGAAGCATATGGGAATGGCGGAGAGGGATTCTCCGCTTCCTATCAAAAAAAACTAAAGGAGACAGGCGACAGGATCAAAGGGGGGAAGCTCGACTTTATCGAAGGCAGCTTCCTGATGACGGAATACGTCTTTGAGTTTATCGGAGATCTCTCGCCCCGGGTGGTTCTGGGCTTTGTGCCGCCCTATTATCCCAACGTATCCAACCTCCTGCTGGAGGGCCTGACGGAACGGCAGAAAACCCTTGCCGGCAGAATCTGCGATTACAGTGAGAAGCGCTTCGGCCAGAAATATGAGCGGGAATTCTATTATACAGGGATATCGGATTTAAGCTATCTCTCCTTAAAGGAGAGCGGGAAGATCCAGGAGGAGCTTGAGAGGGACATGCCGTTTTACGGCGGCGCATACTCCATCCATCTTGAAGCCATCGAGGCGCTGTCCATGCCATGCATGAATATCGGCCCCTGGGGAAAGGATTTTCATAAGCTGACGGAAAGGGTGTATAAGCGGGACCTCTATGTCGAAACGCCTGCGCTGCTGGACCGGGCGGTCAGGATCATGCTGGGCGGCGCGGATTGAAAAATTCATATGACCATGTTCGATCCATATAGTATAATGATATCATGAGAAAAGAAGATTTTTTTAACGAAGTATATGAGATCGTAAAACAAATTCCCAGAGGAAAGGTCACGACCTACGGAACCATCGCGCGAATCCTGGGACAGCCCCAGCGTCCCCGGATGGTGGGGCAGGCGATGCATTACGCGTCCTTTTTTACGGACGCGCCGTGCCATCGGGTCGTGAACAGTCAGGGACGGATGGCCCCCTGCTGGAGGGAACAGCCGATATTGCTGAAAAAGGAGGGCGTCCGCATCAAGGAAAACGGCTGCGCCGACCTGAAGGCCCACTATTGGGAAGGACCTGTTTTGTAAAAACCTTTTGTAAAGGTCAAAAGGTTTTCAAAAAGTTTTGACGCGTTGCAAAAGCAACAGATATCACTCCGTATTTCATGTAATCTGAATTCATAAAACAGATTCAAATTTAATTCAAGTGAAATCAGGAGGTATAAAATGTCAAACATGTTTTGTTTCCAATGTGAGCAGACTGCAAAAGGCACAGGCTGCGAGGGGTCTCAGGGAGTATGCGGCAAGCAGGCGGATACCGCCGGACTGCAGGACGATCTGATCAGCGCGCTGGTACGGCTGGCTTATGTGGCGGAGTCCGTCGAGGCTACGGCTGAAACCCACAAAATAATGCTTGAAGGACTTTTTACGACGATTACGAACGTCAATTTTGACAACGAAGCGATCCAAAAGCAAATCGCAAAGACCGAAGCTGAAATTTTGAAATTAGCATCCAAAGGCGGGGCGAAAGACTCTGGCAAAGATAATAAATATAATGTAAAGGACTTATGGACCGCCGATGTGGACATCCGCTCCTTAAAGTCCCTGATCCTGTTCGGACTGAAGGGAATGGCCGCGTATGCCTACCACGCCCTTGTGCTTGGCTATACCGACGATGAGGTGAACAATTTCTTTTACAAGGGCCTCCGCATGGTGGGGATGGAAAACGCGGATACCGGGACATTGCTTCCTGTCGTTCTCGAAACCGGTCAGGTAAATCTGAAGTGCATGGCGCTTCTTGATCAGGCCAACACCGAGACTTACGGTACGCCTGTGCCGGTGACTGTGCCGCTGACCATTGAAAAGGGCCCCTTCATCGTAGTGTCCGGACATGACCTCTACGACTTATATCTCCTTCTGGAGCAGACAAAGGATAAGGGGATCAACATCTATACCCACAGCGAAATGCTTCCGGCCCACGGATATCCGAAACTGAAGGCGTATCCGCATCTCAAGGGGAATTTCGGCACGGCGTGGCAGAACCAGCAAAAGGAATTCATCGATATTCCGGGACCGGTCCTGTTTACCACAAACTGTCTGATGCCGATAAAGCAAAGCTACGCCGACAGAGTGTTCACGACGGAAGTCGTCTCCTATCCCGAGCTGGTTCATATCGAGGGGAAAGACGGAAAGAAGGATTTTACTCCTGTCATCGAAAAAGCGCTGGAACTCGGCGGCTACCCTGAAGACAAGAAGATGACGGGAATCAACGGCGGCGAAACCGTTATGACCGGATTTGCCAGAGGTACCGTGCTCTCCGTCGCCGACAAGGTCATCGACGCGGTCAAGTCCGGTGATATCAGCCACTTCTTCCTCGTAGGCGGCTGCGACGGCGCAAAGCCGGGCAGAAACTACTACACTGATTTTGTAAAGCAGAGCCCGAAGGATTCCATCATTCTGACCCTCGCCTGCGGAAAATACAGGTTCAACGATCTGGATCTCGGAACCATAGGCGGGCTTCCCAGAATCATGGATATGGGTCAGTGCAACGACGCATACAGCGCGATCCAGGTTGCGGTCGCTTTGGCGGGCGCCTTCAATTGCGGAGTGAACGACCTTCCGCTGACCCTGGTGCTGTCATGGTATGAGCAGAAAGCCGTATGTATCCTGCTTTCCCTGCTTGCCCTCGGCATTAAAAACATATACCTCGGACCCACTCTTCCAGCCTTCGTTTCACCTAACGTGCTGGACCTCCTGGTCAAGGAGTACCAGATTACGCCGACCTCTACGCCGGAGGAAGATCTGAAGAAGATCCTGGGATAAGTCATTAACGAAAGAATAGATAAAAAGTTTATCGCAGAAAACAAAATTCTGTGATAAACTTTTTTTATGCAACGGAATGGAAATGGCAGAGCCACTTTTCATATAAAGAAACTGGAGGAAGTATAATTAAAGTATGAGAATATATGTGATCAGCGACACCCATGGCAAGATCGACAAGGCTGTGGAAATATATAAAACGCTTCAGGATATCGATTTGATCGTTCACCTTGGGGATCATTGGAATGATGCAAAGAGGATGAAGGAACAGCTCTCCGTTCCGCTGATCGGCGTAAAGGGAAATATGGACGGCTCCTTTGCAAGGGACGGACACCACATCCTGGAGACGGACTTCGGCAGGATCCTTCTCGCTCACGGACACATGGAAAGTGTGAAGCAGGGCCTCGACAATATCATGTATAAAGCGGAAGCCCTGAAGTGCCGCGCCGCCTTTTTCGGGCATACCCATATTCCCCTCTTTATTGAGGCAAACGGCATGTACCTTCTGAACCCCGGCAGCCTTACCCTGCCCACAGGAGGCAGAAAGGGCTCCTATGCCGTGGCCACCGTTACCGAAGAATCGCTGAATGCGGCGATTTTATACGAGGATGTGCAGCAGATCAGAAAAAATGAACCGGGTTCGTCAGGATCGCCGAGAACCCTCCGCAGCATGCTGAACGACAGCGATCGCTTTTAACATCCATTTTATTTTTATGGGAAATAATAGTGAATTTTGTTGAAAAACGTCAGGGAGACGGATATAATTTAATTGTCTGAACTTTTTGTCAGTATGTCGGGCGTTCTTTGTGTTAAAGAAAGTGTGTGATATGTATTTCGGGAGTGTGCGGTTCTTTAAGCATCTGATAGTTTTCGTTGTGTTGCTCCTCATCTTCGGGCTGGCGATTGCAACGGTTTGTCTGACTGTGTTCAATAAGGATTACAAGGAGCAGATTTCGGATATGCGGTCTGTGACTGTTCTCGCCCAGTCGACTCCCGCAGAAGATAAAAATCATGGGGAAAGCCTTTCCATTGAATACCAGGAGCTTTACCCCGACATGTACGCAAAGCTGCCTAAAGCCACCAGAACGGAGCCCAAGACGGTCTATCTCAGCTTTGACGACGGCCCCTCGCCCAGGACCGCCGAGATACTGGATGTTCTGAAACAGGAGGATGTCAAAGCCACGTTCTTCATAATCGGGAGAGAAGGAGAACGGGAAAAGGACCTCATGAAGAGGATCGTAGACGAAGGGCATACCCTCGGTATCCACACCTATTCCCATGTATACACCAGCATTTATACTTCCGTGGAGGCGTATCTCGCTGATTTTTACCAGACCTATCAGCTGATCCAGGATACGACCGGCGTAAAGCCTGAGATTTTCCGCTTCCCGGGAGGGAGCCTCAACTCATACAACAGGCAGGATTATCAAGAGATCATTGCCGAGATGACCCGCCGCGGCTTTACCTATTACGACTGGAACGCGTCCAGCGGCGACGCGTCCGCCAAGCCTACGGCAGCTTCCGTCTACAGCAATACCGTCCAATCATCCAAGAATAAGGACCGGATCATCCTGCTCATGCACGACAGCGTCGGAAAGACCTGTACCGTCGCGGCCTTGCCCCAGATCATCGAGTACTATAAATCTCAGGGTTACAAGTTTGAACGCATTACAAATGACGTGACCCCGATTATTTTTGCTTATGCAGACTATTAAAAATTCTTATTGGAGGTTTATTAAATGGGAGTTAAGAATAATTTTTCCCAGGCTGTTTCAGAACTGATCGGGATATCCAAAAATACCGAGCCTCAGGTCAAAGAGGAAACAGACGTCGAAGAGCGGACCGAAGCAATAGAGGAAGCGGAAGCGGCGGCGGAAGAACCCGCTGAAGAGGTTGCAATGGAGCAGGATATGGCGGCAGAGGAATCTGAAACAGAGGCAGCGGAAGAGCGGGAAGAAGCGGCGCAGACCGTTCAAAACCCTAAGGAAAGAATCATGGCCATGCTGTCGCAGCAGTCGGCACAGCAGCCGGCATCTCCGCAGGGCTACGAGGAGACGGAATTTCAGGATCAGCAGTCGGAAGCGGGACTCACCACCATCGCCAGAGGAACCGTCATCATCGGCGAGATCAACGCGGAAGGCGATGTTGAGCTTTTAGGCAGCGTAAAGGGCAAGATCGCATCCAAGGGCGACATCAGGGCGAACGGAAAGGTGATCGGAGATCTGATCGGAAGGGATATCGAGCTGATCGCCTGTGCGGTACAGGGAAACATCATCGCAAACGGGTTGGTCACCGTCGACGGGGAATCCATCGTGATCGGCGATGTAAAGGGCGAAAATTTCTGTCTGGACGGCAAGATCAAGGGCAATGTGACCGTTGAAAAAGAAGCGAAATTCCAGCCGAAGGCGATCCTGGCCGGAAATGTGACCACGGCTTCCATCGCGATGAGCCAGGGGGCCAAAATACAGGGGGAAGTCAATATCCCGCTGAACGAAAAAGAAACTGACATGTCTTTTGATATTAATTTATAACAATCGCATGGTTTTATTGGAGGGATAAAGAATGGCGACAAAGAACAATTTCTCTAAAGCAGTGCTTGATTTGATGGGCCTTCCGGGGAATGAAAACGCTTCCGGCGCAAAGCAGGATGAACCTGCGGAAACGGGTTTTGAGCAGAGCAGGCGGATTATGGAAACATCGGGTCGCGAGGCCGAGCCGGAGAGAGAGACGGAATTCGACGCCGAAAGGCGGAAGTTCCTTTATAATGCGAAAGCGGCGGCGGCTCCTGAAAATATCGTTCCTATTCAGGAAAGCACTCCGGTTACGGTAATATCTAGAACCATGGCGATCGTCGGGGAGATAACCTCCACCGGAAATATCGATGTTTACGGGGATGTAAAGGGCTCCATTCAAACAGACGGCGATATCAAGGCAACGGGAAAGATCGTCGGGAACATGAAGGGAGGCAGCTTTACTTTGAACGGCTGCACCGTTCAGGGAAATATCACGGCCATGGGAAGCGTGACCGTCGGATCGAATACGGTCATCGTGGGAGATATCATTGCGGACAGCATTAAGCTGAACGGAAAGGTGAAGGGCAACCTTACCGTTTCCAAAATGGCTGAGTTCCTGGAAAATGCGCTGCTCGCGGGGGACGTACAGTCCCAGACCATCTCTATGAGCCAGGGCGCGAAGCTTCACGGTAATGTAAGCGTAGCCCTCGACAGCTCTCAGAGCGAAAAAGAATTCGACTCCATCTTCGGGGTTTAAAGAGAGGTACGACTATGAGTGATGAAAATAAAATAACGAAAGGCAGCGAGCTGGGCGAAAGCTTTTCCGACCTGATGAAAAAGGTTGTGGAAAAAGAGCTTGAAGAAGGAAATACATACACGGAGGACCTGAGCGGCGAGATATCGGAAATCGACGCGCTGCTGGAAGAAGCGGAGCAGAACATGGCGGCGCTGGAAGCGGCCGGAGTTCAAGGGGTGGAATCCGAATTCATCATCAAGTCCGAAGGCGCGGCTGCGGCTAAACCCGTTGAAATGCCGGTCTTTGAATGGAAGGAAGAGGAGAAGCCGGCGGTCGAAAGCTATGAGCCGGTTTCTGAAGTCGGCGTCATTTCACAGAACACAACGATAAACGGCACTGTGAGCAGCAAGGGCCACATCCGAATCGAAGGCGGCGTGATCGGAGATGTTTTCGCTTATGGAGATATCAAGGTGGCGGGCAAAGTCGCCGGGGATATCGAGGGAGGCAACATTGAACTGGATAGCTGTATCGTGGACGGAGACATCAACGCCAGAGGCGACGTCAGCATCGGCAAGGACAGCACCCTGTCCGGCAATATGAACGGACAGCTGATCACCATCGACGGAAAGATCAAAGGCAATATCACGGCGGCAAAAGGAGCCCACATGTCGAGCACTTCCCTGGTGAAAGGATCCATCACAGCTCCGACATTGTCCATGAGCGCCGGAGCCGAGCTCCAGGGTAAGGTGGACGTTTCGAAGGAAGAGATCGAATAAAGCGGACGTTTCGATAGCAGAGGGTAAGGATACAAGTCCTTACCCTTTTTAACAAAATAAAGCTTTTAAAGCCCGATCTCCGGGTAGTATACGCCACCGTGAGAAAGGGAAACATACAGAAACAGAAACGAAAGGAGCGTCTATGGAAAAAAAGGATATCGCCTATATGAATACCACGGTGCTGGCCTTTCTCGGCGATTCGGTCTATGAGACCCGCGTCAGAAAGCATGTGATCGATAAGGGTCAGGTCAATGCGGATCTGCTCCACAAGGCCGCCGTACGCTTCGTCAGGGCCGACGCTCAGGCCTATGCGCTGAAAGCGATGATGGACGAGCTTACGGAAGAAGAGCAGAATCTCGTCAAGCGTGCGCGGAATAAAAAAATATCAACGAAGCCGAAAAATGCCGATCCGGTGATCTACAAATGGGCCACCGCTTTTGAGGCCCTGGTCGGGTTTCTCTATTTATCTGAAGACATTGAACGGATGGAAGACAGGATATCCAGGGCGATCGCCCTTATCGAAGAAAGAAAGCACGAGTGAAGAGACATAAAAAATGCCCATGACAAGGAAAATAACGGAGGTGCAAAGTGAGCAAAGCAGATGAAATATTTATCCAGAGCTGCAGGGACATCATTGAGAACGGGGTATGGGATACGGATCAGGAGGTAAGGCCGCGCTGGGAAGACGGGACCCCCGCTCATACGGTAAAAAAGTTTGGAATCATCAACAGATATGATCTCAGAGAAGAGTTCCCCATTCTTACGATCCGGCGCACCTATTGGAAAAGCGCCCTTGACGAGCTGTTGTGGATCTGGCAGAAGAAATCCAACAACATACGCGACCTGTCCAGCCATGTATGGGACAGCTGGGCCGATGAAAACGGCTCCATCGGAAAAGCTTACGGATATCAGCTCGCGAAGAAGAGCATATATCCCGAAGGGGAATTCGATCAGGTGGACCGGGTGATTTATGACCTGAAGCACAATCCCGCAAGCCGGCGCATCATGACCAACATCTATAACTTTGAGGACCTCCACGAGATGGGCCTGTATCCTTGCGCGTATTCGATGACCTTCAACGTATCGGGCAATACTCTGAACGCGATCCTGAACCAGAGGTCACAGGATATGCTGGCGGCAAACAACTGGAATGTGGTCCAATATTCGCTTCTGACCCACATGATGGCCAGAGTGGCCGGATTGGAAGCGGGAGAACTGGTTCACGTGATCGCCGACGCCCATCTGTACGACAGGCATGTATCAATTGTAAAGGAGCTGATCACAAGGGAGCCGAAACCTGCCCCCAGGCTGGTCCTCGACGCCTCAGCTACGGATTTCTATTCCTTTACCAAGGACAGCTTTAAGCTGGAGGAATACATGCCTCATGATTTCGAGGAAAAAATTCCAATCGCGATATAAGGGGTTCAGCTTTGCCGCTGCAGCCGGGCGGGCTCATGGCTCTCCATAAAAAAGCCTGAAATACCAGCGATGATCGGCAAGCCGAAGAGCACCACAACTGCCGCGGTCAGTCCGAACAAGTCGCCGATACGCCCGATCAGGATGATAGCTAAATTTCCCAATCCTCCGGCAAAGCCCATGGTGATCCCCGCCGCTAAAGCCTTGTTGTCGGGGATGGCTTCCTGGGCCGCCACCACCGTGACGGGAAAGCTCGCCAACAGCGCGGCGCCGGCCAGCGCGAGAAAAATCGTGCTCAAAATGCCATCTGTCAGAAAGAAGGCGAAAAATAAAGGCGTCGACAGGATGAGGGAGACGATGATGAGCTGCTTCCTGCCGAGATAATCGGATATAAAACCTCCGATAATCCCGCCGACGGCGCCTGCGAAAAGCATGATCGTAAGAAGGTGGCTCGCCTGGATATTGGACAGGCTTTTATGTTTGAAGTACAGCGGCAATATCGTCAGCAAGCCGGTATAGGCCAGGGAGCGGACTGCGATAACCCCAACGATAGACGCTAGCTGCCGCGCGGATTTTCTGAGGGTATGAAAAACATCGGCGGCTGCCGGAGGCGTGTCCGCCGCCGCCTGGTCTTTCGGTGAGAACAGGAATAACAGGAGCGCCATGATAGCTCCTGGGATAATCGTAACGACGGTGGCCTTTAATCCGAACGCTTCAAACAGAGGGATCAATAAAAGGGGCGCCAGCGCGTAACCGAAATTCCCCAAGGCGGAAAAAACGGAAAGGACAGCCGCTTTCCGATCCATGCCTAACGTGTTGACCATTGAGGAGGCCTGGGGGTGAAAGACCGCGGTGCCGAGCCCGGCTGAAGCCGCGAGGACTACCAGCATCAGATAGCTGTGCACAAGACCTGTCAGGCCCAGCATGACCGCCATCCACAGCGTGCCGACGTAAGCCAGCCAGCG
>DAITKX010000060.1:13790-20937 GCA_036835995.1 Bacillota bacterium
CCCTGCCGATCCAGAAAATAGCCGAAAAACGGCTGGGTAAAGGAGGACGTGATGGAAAAGACGGATACGATGATGGCGGCCTTTGTGGCGGTAAAGCCTTGATAGATCACGACTAAAAACGGCAGCAGCTGCGGCAGATAGTTGCAGTAAAGATCGTTCAGCAAATGTGCGAGGGATATGATTCCTACTTTTGAATATTCTATTTTGTCAGTGTTCATTTGAAGTCTCCATTTATCTATTTCAGTTTATTTCTACTATCTTAAATTTGTTTTTACTTATCTATTTCTATGCTCATTTCCACTATCCGAAAACAAATAAACAGTATATATTATATCTCTTAATTAAAAAGAGTCAATAGCAGCATGGCCTGAATATTGACATATGCCCATAATTTCGGTACAATGATGGAAGTAAAGAGACATTGCAAGCAGGAGGATTTCCTCCGGGAAAGGAAGGAGAATCATGAGCGAAGAAATGGCCATCGAGGCGAGAAATAAGGCGGGAAATTATTTTAAAGAGGGCTACAACTGTGCCGAATCAATATTTTTAACATACCGGGAATTGCTGGCGCCGGATTTAGATCCTGCTTTGGTAAGCCTGATGACCGGATTTGGCGGCGGCCTGGGGGAAAGCGGCTGTGTGTGCGGCGCGCTGGCGGGATCGATCACGGCGCTTAACATGATCAAGGGGAGAACAACGAACCAGGAGTCCAGGGCCGAAGCCTATCAGCTGGCCAGGGAGTTTACCGATAAATTTACTGAAAAATATAAGGTGACCTGCTGCCGGGCGTTAAATCCCCATCCATTTGAGACGAGAGAGCACCTGACAAACTGTCTGAAAATAACCGGAAACACGAGCAAGATGCTGGCTGAGTTCCTTGAGGAAAAGGGACTGGTGAAATAGAAAGAAAGCCCGATCAGGGCAGTCTTTCTATTCTGACGCCGACGTCGATTGGCTTTGCATGGTAAAGGCTGGTTGTCACAATGCCGTCTATTCGTATTTGAGCATAGTCTGATATGTTCGTTTCGTTGATTCCGCCGGCAGCCAGGAGGACGACCCCCGGATATTCCGACTTCAGCGTATCGCATGCCGGTTTCAGCTCCTTTAAGGGGATCTTGTCAAACTGGATTCCATCCACCCCGGCCTGACACAACCTAAGGGCGAGTTCGACCGAATCGGCCTCCACGATGACCCGCTTTTCACAGCACTCCGCCTTAATCCGGGGCAGCTCTGCCAGGAAACCGTCGATTCCGCCGATAAAATTCATATGCTGTTTAAATACCAGGATGGTCTCGGATATCCCCAGTCTATGAGGCATTGCGCCTCCTGCCAATATGGATTTTATGGCGAGAGCTTTTGTCCCGGGAAAGCCTTTTCTCGTCGTAAAAATAGGCATGTCCGGATTATACGACTTGACGGTATCCACCATCTTTCTCGTCTTTGTCGCTATCCCTGAACAATGGTCCAGTATGTTCTGGCATACCTTCCAGGCCATGTGCAGATCGGCCGCGGAGCCTTTTCCGGCAATCAACACGTCTCCCGCCTTTACCGCCCGGCCGGAAGGAACGTATTGATCCAAATCGATATGCAGCTGGCTGAAAACCTGCCTAACTTCTTCCGTTCCGCAGACTACGGCGTCCTCTCTTGTAAAATAAGTGATGGAGCCCTGCTGATCGCTGATTCCCAAGGCGATGCCGGTTAAATCGAGATAGGGCACATCCTCCTTTATCAGTCTGCCGATATCTTCATTCGAAAAAAATATCATTGAAATCATCTCCCTTCGTTAGACCCAGAAATTTATTCAGTTCAACATCATCGCTTTTCTTGAACAAGTCCGTTTTATCCCTGACAGCCTTTAATTGGCCGTTGGACATTATGCCGATCCGGTCCGCCATTGTCTGGGCTTCGGTAAAATCATGGGTTACAAATAATATCGTGCACCCGTAGATCTCGTGGATCCCTTTGATCTGCTCGTACATAGCCTGCTTTGTAATGGGGTCCAGTGATGAAAAGGGTTCGTCCATTAAAAGCACCTTCGGCCTGAGGACAAGAGCGCGGGCTAAAGCGGTTCTCTGCCGCTCTCCGCCGCTCAGGGTTCCCGGAAACTGCTCCAGAATATGGCTGATGGACAGAAGGCCGGCTGTTTTTTGGACGATTTCCCGGCGTTCAAGCCTGTTCACCTTCTGCATCTTCAAGCCGTAGCTGATATTTTCAAATGCGGTCATATGCGGGAACAAGCCAAAGTCCTGATAGACAAACCCTATCTGCCGCTGTTCCAAAGGCGTCTCCGTCACGTTCTTTCCTTCGATGCGGATCTCTCCGGCTTTTCCTTTATAAAAGCCCGCGACAGATTCGAGCAGGGCGGTTTTACCTGATCCCGTTTTGCCTAAAATAGCAAACACTTCGTTTCTCCTGATGTCCAGGTTAATATTTTGAAGCCTGAAGCTTCCCAGATTCATGGAGAAATTTTTTACTTCAATGATCGCGTCGCTGCTCATACGGCCACATCCTTCATTCGTGAGATATCGCTCTTCCTTTTTTCCAGGCGGCTCGTTATGAAAAGGGATATAAAAGAAATGGAGAGAATAATGATGGCGGAGGCCATCGCCTCGCCGATGCCGCCTGTAGCCATGTTCAAATAGATGCTTGTGGGCAGGGTTTCGGTCTTCATCCGGGTGGCTCCCACCAGCATCAAGGTAGCGCCGAACTCACCCAGGCCCCGGGACCATACGAGTATGACCGCGCTGATGATGGCATTTCTCGATAAGGGGAGTACGATGGAAAGGAATCTTTTCCATTTTGACGCGCCAAGCAAACCCGCAATATATTCCAGCCGCTCATCGATTTCAAGGAAAGCCGTCTTGATCAGGCGTATGGCGTAGGGAAGATTGACGATGGTCTGGGCGACGATAATCCCGTTCCTGTCAAATATCACTCGAAATCCCATTTCCTTTAAAGCCTTGCCGAAATCCGTGGAAAAAATGATCAGCAGGCCAAGCCCCAGCACCAGATAGGGCATGGACAGGGGCAGCTCGATGATGATCTGGGCCAATTTCCTGAAGGGCGACGCTGATCTTGTCAGGGTATAAGCTGTCGGAATGGACAGAAATAAACAGAGGACGGTGGAAATACTGGCGGTAAACAGGCTCAACCGAATGGAAAACTGTATTTCCTCCGACCTGACAGCCTCGGCGACAGAGGGTACGCCTTTTAAAATAATTGCCAATATCGCCGAAGCGATAAAGGCAACTACGAGGATGCAGATCATTGCACTGAACAGCTCAAATATGTTGAAAGGAATCGGTCTTTTCTTCATGGCATCAGTTTAAGATTTCGTATCCATAGTTGGTCCAGATACTTTTCGCTTCGTCGGAATCTAAAAATTTCAGGAAGGCGTCCCGGGTATCGGGATCGGTATTAAAGGTCAGGCTGGCTGCGGGAATGACTTTGATGTACTTGTCCAGATCAGTTGTTCCTACGGTCTCGATTTTATCCCCGCCTGTGTTTTCCTTCCAGACGATGATGGCGTCGCATTCGCCGAGGGATAACGCGTTTGTCAGCTCAGGCGCCGTAGCGGTTCTTGCGATAACGTCGACCTTATCCAAAATGCCTGCGTCGGACAGCGCCTTGTTTGCCAGCTTTCCGATAGGAGTCGCGTCGGCGTCGCCGAGAACCACCTCAACGCCGTCTTTGGCCAAATCGCTCAACCCGGCAATTCCCAGAGGATTTCCCTTCTGAACGGCAAGGACCGGAATGTGCTTCACCAGATCCTTCTGATCAGACACGTAGTCCTGTATCGGGGCGAGCTCTTCCGCAGAACCGGCGATAAATAAATCCCCTGTCTCTGTAGTTTTGATCTGAGTATGAATTTGAGCCGCGTTTGCGTAGGTCACTTCCATCTCGCATCCGGTTGCGTCTTTGAATGCCTGGGCGATCTCCTCGAAAGGTTTTGTCATTCCGGCTCCGCAGTAGATCTGCAGGGTTTTGCCGCTGAGATCGACGGCATTTTCCGCCGGCGGGTTTTCGGCCGTCTGATCCCCGGATTCAGGAGTGCCGCCGCATCCCGTTATAAGGGACAGCGCTAAAATTAAAATAAGTACTGATGCAAAAAGTCTACTCGGCTTTTTCATTTTAACCTCCAGTTAGTTTAATTTAGATAAGATTAGATTGGTTTAATTTGACTTGATATAGTTAAATTATATTTGATATAGCGGAAAATCGCAACATGAAATATAGACATATGCCCATTACGATGCTAATATGTAAACAGAAAATATAATTTTAAGTGATAAAACGGTATGAAGGAGGGATGAACTATGCGAAAGTATGTATGCAGCGTCTGCGGTTTTGTCTATGACGAGGCGCAAGGATACCCTGAAGGCGGCATTGCTCCCGGCACAAAGTGGGAGGATATACCGAAGGATTGGGTGTGCCCGCTATGCGGCGCAACCAAGGATGACTTCCGGGAGCAGGAAACGGCGGCTCCGGTGGAAAAAGCTCAAGTTTCTTGCGATGAGGAAGACCGGAATTCGATTCGCGAACTGTCCTTTAAAGAGCTGAGCGCGCTGTGCTCAAACCTTTCAAAGGGCTGCGAAAAGCAATATCGAAGCGAAGAAGCGGGGCTGTTTCTTCAGCTCGCGGAATATTACGACAGCAAGAGCGCCGCAGGCTCCGAGGCGCGGATTTCCGACCTGGCAGCTCTGATAGAGGTGGATTTGAACTCCGGATATGAGAATGCCAACCGTCACGCGGCGGCCGCTTCTGACCGGGGCGCGTTAAGAGCGTTGACATGGAGCGAAAAGGTTACCCGGATTCTGTCCTCTCTTTTGAATCGATATGAAAAACAGGGGGACGCCTTATTAGAGAATACGAATGTTTACGTTTGCGAGATATGCGGATTTGTGTACATAGGAGATGAGGCTCCTGAAATCTGTCCCGTATGCAAGGTTCCGAATCTTAAGATAGTACAGATTCAAAGGAGGTAATACAATGCATGCAGTTCGAAACATCAGATTATGTACAAAGGATTGTCTCTGCTTATATGTCTGTCCTACCGGGGCGACGGATACGGAGACCGGACAGATTGATGCGTCCAAATGTCTGAGCGGGTGCCGTGCATGCGCGGACGCCTGTCCATCCCACGCGATATCATTGATTCCGGAAGGATTTCCGCCGCAGCAGGAAAAGGCTGCTTCCACAATAAGCGCCCTTCTGTCTTTAGCGGGAAGCAAGACCGAACAGGAAAAGACCGCTATGAAGATAGCGGAAACCGCGGAGAACCCCGTTTTGCGTCAACTGGCGAAAGCCTTCGGGAAATCGAACCGCTTAATGGCGGAGGATCTGCTGCGGGAGTCGGGATACATGCTCCCTCAGAGCCAAAATGTAAGCGAGCTTTTAGAAGCTCTGCTGAGGGAAGAGCAGCCTGACGATTTTCCGGGATCAACGGTAAAGCGATTGATAGAATTGGTCAATTCAAACAGAGAGGAACAGAACCCCAAAATCAAGGAGGGAACCAAAATGGAAAAATATCGCTGCAGCGTTTGCGGTTACATACACCAGGGGCCTTTACCGGAAGACTTCAAATGTCCGGTTTGCAAGCAGCCGGCCTCTGCCTTTGAAAAGGTAGAAGAGAAGACGGCTTCCGGCAATCAATACGCAGGAACAAAGACAGAGAAAAACCTGATGGAAGCATTTTCAGGCGAAAGCCAGGCCAGAAACAAATACACCTATTTTGCCCATATCGCGGCAAGAGAGGGCTATGACCAAATCTCGGAACTATTCTTAAAGACAGCCAGAAACGAGCAGGAGCATGCGAGACTCTGGTATGAGGAGCTGGGCAACCTTGGCGAAACGGCTGAAAATCTCCTGCACGCAGCAGAGGGCGAGAACTACGAATGGACGGATATGTACGACCGGTTCGCAAAGGATGCCGAGGCGGAAGGGTTTACGGAGCTTGCGGAAAGATTCCACAGAGTGGCAGCCATTGAGAAATCCCATGAAGAGCGCTATCGTGCATTGCTTAAGAACGTTGAAATGCAGCATGTCTTTGAGAAAAGCGAAGAGACGATGTGGGAATGCCGCGTCTGCGGCCATCTGGTAATGGGTAAGAAAGCTCCCGAGGTATGTCCTGTTTGCAAGTATTCCCAGAGTTATTTTGAGGTGAGAAAAGAAAACTATTAGGAACATTTGACCAGGAGCATTTGACGTGCAAAAAGCCTTCTGACCATCAAGGCCAAAAGGCTTTTTACATGTATGAAAGAGAGTCTATTGTTCTTCTATTTTTTCGACGATATCCTTCAGATAATCGCCTTCAAAGGATTCAACCATGCCTTTGTCGCATAACTCTGCAAGAGAGGGGTTTAAGGGCAGCTTCGCCACCGTTTCGATCCTGTGCTTTTCAGCCGTCTCTTTGATATGGCTTTCACCGAATATGGCGATGTGACTATGGCAGTCAGGACATTCCAGATAGGACATATTCTCAACGATTCCGATGACCGGAATATTCATCATCTCCGCCATCTTAACAGCCTTTGAGACGATCATGGAAACCAGCTCCTGGGGTGACGTTACGATGACGATACCGTCCACGGGAAGGGACTGGAATACGGTGAGCGGGACGTCCCCCGTTCCGGGAGGCATGTCGATGAACATGTAATCGATGTCCTCCCATATCACATCTGTCCAGAACTGCTTCACCATTCCTGAAATGATCGGTCCCCGCCAGATGACAGGATCGGTGTCGTTTTCCAGAATCAGATTTACCGACATAATATCGATTCCGGTCTTCGTTCTTACGGGAATGATCCCCAGCTCATCGGCGTAAGCTTTCTCTCTGATCCCGAATTCCTTCGGAACCGACGGGCCGGTGACGTCCGCGTCCAGAATTGCCGTTCGATAACCCTTTCTATTCATTGAAACCGCAAGCATGGAAGTTACTAAGGATTTGCCGACGCCTCCCTTTCCACTGACCACGGCGATCACTTTTTTGATATTGCTGCACTCGTGGGGGCTTTCCTGCAGGCTTTTCGGCTGAGCTTCCCTTTCCGCGCAAGCTTCACTGCAGGCGCCGCAGTCTTTGTTACAATTCTCACTCATTTTAGTTCTCCTTTAACATTCTGTCCGGCGCTTTAGCGCCGTTGACAGAATT
>DAITKX010000061.1:0-6328 GCA_036835995.1 Bacillota bacterium
ATGATCCCCCAGAAGCATGGCGGAAAAAACCGCTCCGCTGACCGGTTCAAGGGCAAAGATCACGCCGGTCCTGGCAGGGTTGATATATCTCTGGCAGGAGCATTGCAGGACAAAGGCGGCGGCTGTGCAGAAGACGGCGAGAAATATCATGACGCCCCAGTGAAAGAGGGGTATGTTCTCCGGAAAATCTTCCAGGAAAAACGCTGTGATGAAGGACCAGACTGAGATGAAAAACAGCTGAGCCGTCGCCAGCAGAGCCGGGTCCTGATCCTTGGCCACCCTTCCGGTGATCACCACATGAGAAGCGCCGGTGACGGAGCATCCGAGGCAGATGATGTCGCCGGGGGAAAGGTAAAATCCCATTCCCTTCGTAAAGGAAATGACAAACAGCCCCGCGGTGCACAGCCCGATGCTGATCAGAACCCTTTTGGCGATCTTTTCCTTGCCGAAAATCCGAAGGATGATAGGGATGACCAGAACCCCAAGGCAGCTGAAAAAGGAAGCTCTTGCCGACGTCGTGTACTTGATGCCCAGGGTGGCGCAGGCATAACATAAGAATAGAAATATGGATAGAATAAAGGCGCTGCGGATCAGCGTCTTATTTATTTCCCTCAGCCTCTTGAAAAAAATGACGCAGAGCAGGGCGGCCGCCATAAAAAAGCGCAGTCCGATGAGATAAAACGTGGGGATCGTATCCGATACCACCTTTAACGCGGGGAATCCAAGACCCCAGAACAATGCGACCATAACGAGCCCGTAAGTGCTCAATGTTTCCTTCTTTAAATGCTTCATAATCTCTGTTTTTAAATCCTTTCACACCAATCATATCATTACAGCCTGCACATATTCAATGCAAATTAATTTTCATAAGTGTATACAGTATAATCAAGCTCAAAATAATTTATTAATTTGCTGTTTATGAAAAATTAGTTGAAGATAAATGCTCGAAAACATGAATAAATAGGGAAAATCATGATTTACAAACTTGCGGTTGTCATGTATAATTTTTATGACAAATAATTAACATTTAATTCTGTGGTGCATATGACAAGGGGGAATATTATGGAATGCCATAACACCGAAAACCACAAATGTTCGTGCGGAAATCAAAACGGATTTGATTTCACGGAGCTGGACCTGTTTTTGGAAAAGGTTGCAGGGTTGCCCGGCAATCTGATCATGATCCTGCAGCAGGCCCAGAACATCTACGGCTACCTGCCTCGGGAAGTCATCGCCTATATCTCTGCAAGGACCGGAAACACGCAGGCCAAGATATATGGGGTGGCGACCTTCTACACCCAGTTCAGGCTGCAGCCAATCGGAAGGAACCTCATCATGCTCTGCCAGGGAACGGCTTGCCATGTGAGCGGCTCACAGGAGATAGAGGCCGCTATCTGCGACGAACTGAAAATTTCCGACGGTGAGACGACGGAGGACGGTATCTTTACTTTAAATAATGTGGCATGTCTGGGATGCTGCAGTCTGGCGCCTGTCATGATGATCCAGAACAGCGGCGGGGAAGAGACCTACGGCAATCTTACCAAGGAAAAGGTGTTGGAGATTCTCGGACGGATCAGAGAGAAAGAGGCAATCGCTCAATTCGGAGAGAAGGAAGCAAAGGAGGCTTAACCATGAAAATTGTGATCGGACAGGGAAGCTGCGGGATCGCCTCCGGAGCGAAAAAGACGGAAGCGGAGTTTAAGAGGCAAATCGCTGAAAGGAAGCTCGATGCGGCGGTGTCCATCGCCGGCTGTATCGGAAGCTGTTATTTGGAGCCTATCGTCGATGTTTACAACGACGACGGAACGCTGAGCAGATATGTACATATGACGGAGGACAAGGTCGGCGCCGTGGTTGAGCGGCATATCGCAGGGAACGCCCCTGTGGAGGAGTATCTGATTACGGAAGGCGATGGTGGATTTTTACAGAAACAGACCAGGATCGCGCTGAAAAACTGCGGGATCATCAACCCCGAGGATATCGGTGAATATATCGCCGCGGGAGGCTACCAGGCCGTCAGAAAGGCCCTCTTTGAGATGGACGGGGAAGCTATCTGCAGTGAAATCGAAAAATCAGGATTGAGAGGAAGAGGCGGCGGCGGTTTCCCTACCGGCAAAAAGTGGGTGCAGGTAAGAAGCCAGTCTGAGCCTGTGAAATATATCGTATGCAATGGAGACGAAGGAGATCCCGGAGCGTTTATGGACCGGAGCGTCATGGAGGGAGATCCTCATAAGATGCTGGAAGGCATGATCATCGCCGGAATCGCAACGGGCGCTCAGGTGGGATACATCTATGTCCGGGCAGAATACCCGCTGGCGGTGCGCCGCCTGCAGATCGCTATTGCCCAGGCGGAGGAGGCGGGCTATCTCGGGGAGAATATCCTGGAAAGCGGATTCGGCTTTTCCATCCGGATCAATCTGGGAGCGGGGGCTTTCGTCTGCGGAGAAGGCAGCGCCCTGACCGCTTCCATCGAGGGAAACCGGGGCATGCCGAGGGTCAAGCCTCCCCGGACCGTGGAGCAGGGGCTCTTCGGAAAGCCGACGGTTCTGAACAACGTTGAAACCTTCGCTCACGTTTCCTATATCATCATGAACGGAGCCGACGGATACCGGAAGGTCGGAATCGAAAAGAGCCCGGGCACAAAAGCCTTCGCGCTGACCGGAAACGTAAACAACACAGGTCTCATCGAGGTCCCCATGGGAACGACCCTTAGAACGGTAATATTCGATATCGGCGGCGGCGTGAAAAACGGAAAGGCATTTAAGGCCGTCCAGATCGGAGGCCCGTCGGGAGGCTGTCTCACGGAAAAGCATCTCGATATGAGCCTGGACTTTGACTCTCTGAAAAAGGCCGGCGCCATGATCGGTTCCGGCGGTCTGGTGGTGATGGATGAGGATACCTGCATGGTTGGGATCGCCAAGTTCTTTATGAACTTCACCGAGCATGAATCCTGCGGAAAATGCGTTCCATGCAGGGAAGGAACCCACGTGATGAACGAAATCCTGGACGATATCGTAAACGGCAGAGGGAGCATGGATCAGATCGATATGCTCATGGAGCTTGCGGACACCATCACCAACACCGCGCTGTGCGGGCTCGGAAAAACCGCGGCAAATCCGGTGGTGAGCACCATCAGAGAATTCCGGGAGGAGTACCTCGCCCATGTGGTGGATAAGAAATGTCCGACGAGAAACTGCCGCGGACTGAAACGGATCGAGATTCTGGCGGACAAATGCAAAGGCTGCGGAAAATGTCAGACCGTCTGTCCGGTCAATGCCGTCTCGGGGCAGCGGAGGGAGCTCTATCACATCGACTGGGCAAAATGCATCAAATGCGGCAGATGCATCAGCGGCTGCCCCTTTGACGCGGTCATTGAGAATTAGGAAGGAAGGTGGATCAAATGGCGCAAACACAGAGATATATGATAATCAACGGGGAACAGGTTCCTTTTACCGATGAAAAGAACATCCTCAGCGTAGTTCGCAAAGCCGGAATCGACCTGCCGACCTTATGCTATTATTCCGAGCTGTCCGTGTACGGCTCCTGCAGAATGTGCATGGTGGAGGATGAAAGAGGAAATATCATCACATCCTGCTCCACTCCGCCGAGGAGCGGAATGAAGATCAAGACCAATACCCCGAGGCTGAAACAGTACAGAAAGACGATTCTGAGGCTTTATCTCGCATCTCACTGCAGAGAGTGTACGACCTGCTCGAAGAACTGCAGCTGCAAGCTCCAGGATCTTGCCATCCGGTTCGGAATCGACGAGATCCGCTTTGACAAGACGGAAAAAGCGTACAAAAACGAATATAAAATTGACGATTCCAGCCTGTCCATCCTCAGGGATCCAAACAAGTGCATCCAATGCGGCGACTGCGTGCGCATGTGCAGCGAGACCCAGAACGTGGGAGCCATCGACTTTGCTCTCCGGGGCTATGAGCTGATGGTCTGTCCGGCTTTCGACATGCCTCTGGCGGAGACGGAGTGCGTCAACTGCGGCCAGTGCGCCGCCGTATGTCCGACGGGAGCCATCACGATCAAAAATGACGTGCCTGCGGTCTGGAAAGCGATCTATGACGAAAAGAAGCGGGTGGTGGCTCAGATCGCTCCCGCGGTGCGGGTCGCTCTGGGAGAAGAGTTCGGATTGGAGGACGGAGAAAACGTCATGCCCCTTATCGCCGCGGCTATGAGAAAGCTCGGCTTTGACGAGATCTACGATACATCGTTCACCGCGGATCTGACAGTGATCGAAGAGGCCGATGAATTTTTGAAGAAGCTTGAAAACGGTGATAAGCTTCCGCTGTTTACATCCTGCTGTCCGGCATGGGTCAGGTATGTGGAGGAAAAGCATCCTGAGCTGATGCCTCAGGTCTCCACCTGCAAGTCGCCTCAACAGATGTTCGGCTCCCTGATCAAGGCGTATCAGAAAGACGAACAGGGACGTAAAAGCGGGAAGGCCTCTGGGAATCCTGATGACAGGGAAACCGTCGTCGTGTCCGTAATGCCCTGCACCGCCAAGAAAGCGGAAGCAGGCCGCGAGGAGTTCATGACGGATGGAACCCATGACGTGGATATCGTGCTGACGACGAAAGGCCTTTCCGACATGATCTACGAGACAGGTATCGTTTTCGAGGAGCTGGAGCCGGAGGCGCTCGATATGCCTTTTGGAATGTATAGCGGCGCAGGGCTGATCTTCGGGGTGACCGGAGGGGTCACCGAGGCTGTGATCAGAAAGGTGATAAAGGACAAAAGCCGCGCAAGCTTCCACAACATCCAGTTCTGCGGGGTCAGAGGAATGGAGGGAATCAAGGAATTCAACCTTCCGCTGGAGGACGGCGGAACCGTACTGAAAATCGCGGTGGTCAGCGGGCTGGGAAACGCGGAAAAGCTGATCCGGAAGCTGGAAACAGGAGAGGCGGACTATCATTTCATCGAAGTCATGGCCTGCCCCGGGGGCTGCGTCGGCGGCGCGGGCCAGCCCTTCGGACTGATGGATAAGAAGAAGCTTCGCGCCGGGGCGATCTACGATTCCGACAAGCAGACCCAATTCCGGCATTCCGGCGAAAACCCGGTCATTCCGGCGCTGTATGACGGGGTGCTCAAAGACAGGACCCACGAACTCCTGCATGTGGATTATCGGAAATAGAAGGGAAGTGTGTCCTTCTCATCAAGTAACCGTGTTTTAAAATATGGATGGGGACGGTTTTAGCAATCCGCCCCCATCCATATTTTGCGCTGTGATCCGTTTTGACTTGACATTCAAAAAAACCAATGGTATACTGCAGGTATGTCAGTGATTTTTCTAATATTGCCCATCTGATATCAGATTGAAAAACATGAGGAAAATCGAGGAAAGGATCATAGAACTTATGACGGTAAAACGAACAAGCAGCAATCCCATGAATGACAATCAAAAGGAAACAAAGCAGCAATGGTTATATTCACAGATCAAAGCGGCGATCATCAATAACGAATATTTGCCAGGAACGATGCTGACAGAGAGGGCCCTGTGCGATAAATACGACGTCAGCCGTACGCCGGTGAGGGAAGCGCTTAAGCAGCTTGCCAATGAGGGAATGCTGCAGCATATCATCGGGAAAGGCGCTTTTGTAGCGGAAATATCCTTTGAAGCGATGATAGAGATCTTTGAAATGCGGGAAGCATTGGAGCGTCAGGCGATTAAACTCTTTATTCTTAAAGACGA
Source organism: Bacillota bacterium (assembly GCA_036835995.1). GTDB lineage: Bacteria > Bacillota > Clostridia > Peptostreptococcales > Anaerovoracaceae > Anoxybacterium. The sequence continues at coordinate 5,705 of DAITKX010000061.1, forward strand.
CGGGAGCCTGGCCGAGGAGCTTGAGAAATGCTTCCAGGAGCAGTTGGAATGCCTGAACACAAATCCGTTCAGGTTCATGGAAAAGGATATGGAATTCCATCTTCTCATCGCGGAAGGAGCAAAAAACAAAAGGCTGTTATATGCCCTGGAGACGATTTACGATCAGGTTGAAATGATGGCCATATCCGCGGATAACGATGAAAACCTAAGAAATATGGCAAAATACCATCACCAGAGCGTTTTGGAAGCTATTCACAAGAGAGATGTGGAGCTTGGGGAAAAGGCCATAGTAGAGCATATTCTGGAGGTTAAAAAATACCATATGTCCAAATATATGATCAGCAGTTGATCAAGCAGTTGACAAAGTTATTTATTTTTACCTAAGTTGGTATACCAAACGTATACAGAAAGTAAACCAAGAAAGGAAGGCAAAAGAGCAATGGAAGAACAGAAATGGATTTTGACGGAGCGCCCTGAAGTTATCTTTGAAAACACTTCAGTAGGCAGAATGAAGAAACAGGTGTGGGATGCGTCGGTGGAGGAGATTGACGCGATCTTAAATGAATATGGCGTAGGCGCTCCATCAGAGCTTGGGAAAGCGGGCACCTATATCCAGAACACCCC
>DAITKX010000061.1:6338-7119 GCA_036835995.1 Bacillota bacterium
ATATCGTATGCGAAAAGAGAAAGAAGAACGACGTGGTATTAGTACCCATCGGGTGTACTGAAAACCACGGCGTACATAATCCCAGCGGCCTGGACACCTTTATGTGCACACAGATCTGTGAGGCGGTCCGGCGCTATACCGCAAAACAGGGGCGGGAAGTGGCCCTTGCCTTTACCCCTCTGAATTATGGAGGACATCCCTATCATCATATCGCCATGCCTGGCACTGTGATCCTGCCGGAAGAGGCAGTGAAGGAAACGCTGATTTATACTCTGTTGGGCCTGTGGGACGACGGTTTCCGAAAAATCATTCTGGTGAACAACCACGGCCACCTCTGGATGCTTGAGTCGGCGGTTCAGGAGTTCTTCAAGCGGTTCCAGCTGCCGGCGTTTGTAACGGTTATCGAATGGCATAAGGCGGTAAGGGAATTCTTCTATCCCACCGAAAAGGATCATGGCTGGACAACTCAGTTTATCCATGCCGACGAGGCTGAGACCGCTGTAGCCAATCTCCTGTTCCCGGAAATGGTGGATATGTCCGTATGCGTCGACGCCCAGCCGCAGGCGATGATGCTCCAGGGACATTATGACACCTCTGTCAATTCTCTCTTCCGCCCCAATGAGTGGAGCTATGCGGAAGGGCACAACGTAATCGAACGGTACGGCACGCCGGAGGGCGTTGTGGGCTATCCCAGCAGAGGGACGCCTGACAAAGCGAAAAGACCGATTGCGGCAATCCTGAAATATCTTACCCTGATGATCGACGAGATCCTGGAAGCTTT
>DAITKX010000061.1:7129-12804 GCA_036835995.1 Bacillota bacterium
AAGGTGCCCCCCTGCGACAAGTTCTCCTTCCGCTCTCAGGAAGAGATCGACGCCTGCCTGAAGGAGCCTCTCAGCGAAGGCTGGAAGTCAGTTCATGAACTCAATAAGATCGGCGTGTTTGAAAAACTGTAATCCATATCGGCAAAGACAACGAAGGAGGTTCTCATGGAGAGCAATACATTGTTGGAGATCCATGGTCTACGCAAACAATTTCCAGGGGTTCTCGCAGTCGATGATGTGTCTTTTTCGATTAAAAATGGTGAAACACATTTGATAATCGGAGAAAACGGCGCAGGGAAATCCACGCTGGTGAAGATCATCGCGGGCCTCTGCGATGGGGATTGCGGTGAAATGGTGCTGGATGGGGAGAAGTACGTCCCAAAGAGCGTCAATGAAGCGCAGGCAAAGGGCGTGAACATTATTCATCAGGAGCTCAATCTGATGAGCAATCGCACCGTTGCACAGAACATCTACATCGGAAAAGAACCGATGAAAAACAAATTTCTCGGCCTGATGGATATCGAAAAGATGAACCAGGATTGCAAGGCTCTGCTCGACGATCTCGGTATCGATATCTCACCGGATGATCTTGTGAAGGATCTGTCGATTGCGCAGCAGCAGATGGTAGAAGTTGCAAAAGCTCTTTCGACGAATTCCAAACTGATCATCATGGATGAGCCGACGTCTTCTCTGACGGAACAGGAAATCCAAAACCTGTTCCGCATTACGAGAAACCTGCGGGACAGCGGCGTCAGCGTCGTCTATATCTCGCACCGCATGAAAGAGCTGTGGGAGATCGGCGAGCGCGTGACTGTCATGCGTGATGGAAAGTACATCGGCACATACAACATTAACGAAATCGAGATGGACGATCTGATCCCGCTGATGGTGGGACGCAAGATTGAAAATATCTACGCCCGCGACTGGAATGAGCCGGGTGAGGAGCTGCTCCGAACGGAAAAGCTTTCCGGGCTGCGTTTCCGGAATGTGGATATTCATGTGCGGCGCGGTGAAGTTATCGGACTGGCCGGGCTGGTTGGAGCCGGGCGCACGGAGCTGGCAAAAGCCATATTCGGCTATGAACCGATTACGGGCGGAGAATTGTTTATCCGCGGTGAAAAGGTCGGCACAAAGGCATTGAAGCCCATTCGGGCAATCAATAAAGGCATGGCGTTTCTGCCGGAAAACCGCAAGGAGGAAGGGCTTTTTGTCCGGGCGCCGATCTTTGAAAACGTGACTTCCGCTTCCATGAAAAAGCTGTTTGGAGGCGGACTGATCTCCAAAGGCAAGGAAGTGTGCACGGCCGACCAATTTGTGAAGCAGCTTCGCATTGCGACGCCGTCTTCGAAAAAACGGGCTGAAGAACTGTCCGGAGGAAATCAGCAAAAAGTCGTCATTGCAAAATGGCTTTGCACGGAGGCGGATATCTACCTCCTCGACGAACCGACGCGGGGAGTGGATATCGGCGCAAAAGCGGAGATTTATGAGCTGATCAACGAACTTGTCGCCCAAGGCGCGGGTGTACTGATGATATCATCGGAACTTCAGGAGCTCGTCGGTATCGCGGATCGCGTCTACGTTCTTCGCGATGGCGAGATTACAGGCGAGCTGAATCGAAAAACCGATGCGTTCGATCAGGAGACGATGATTGGCATGGCGATCGGAGGGAATGGAAGGAATGAATAATAACATGGTTAAAAAGATCCTGAAACAAGTTCCTGTCATCATATGGGTCTGTATCGCTCTGTTTATCTTTTTCGCAATTTTCGCGAAAGGATTTACATCGCTTATGAACTTATCATTCATAATGAAGAACGCCTCCATTCTGATCATTGTATCCATGGGCATGACGATGGCGGTGCTGTCCGCAGGGCTTGACCTTTCCGTTGGATATGTAATGTCCTTGGCCGGCCTGCTGTCGGTGCTCACGCTGCAGAAGCTCGGCGATAACTCCATATCGGACGTTTTCATCGCTGTGATCGTTGCCATGCTGGTCGGCGGGGCTGTCGGCCTGTTCAACGGCATCATGATCGGAAAACTGAAGTTCAACTTTTTCCTGGTCACGTTTGCGAGCATGAGCATGGCCGCCGGACTTGCACAGGTGATCAGCGGAGGAAATATATTCGGAGGCTTGTCCAAGACGTATCGGTTCCTCGGCGGCGGCAGCGTCGGTCCGGTCTATACCGTCGTTATCATAGCGTTAATCGTCGCGCTGATCATGGCGTTCGTATTAAAGCGGACACGCTTTGGATTACATATATACGCGATCGGCGATTCAGAGACCTGCGCGCGCCAGTCAGGTGTAAACGTGACCGGCACGGTTATCGGCCTGTATCTGATTTCCGGGCTGCTTGCGGGCTTCAGCGGCGCGCTGCTTGCCTCGCAGACCAACTCTATCAGCCCGGTGTCCGGCAAGGGCTATGAATTCAACGCGATCGCTGCGGTCGTGGTCGGCGGTACGCCGCTTGTAGGCGGCATCGGCGGAGTGCTTGGAAGCATTTTCGGCGCGCTGTTGATCGCCATACTGAAAGAAGGCCTCGTTCTCCTTGGTCTGTCTGCGTTTTGGCAGCAGACGCTGATCGGATGCTTTACACTTATAGTTATCGTTATTGACGTGCTGACGACGAAACGCCGAAGATTGCATCAGTTAAGGAGGGTGTACCGCTATGACGCATAAAGCTGAAAATAAGGGAGTGACGCTGAACAGCGTTGCATTCCAGATGTTTGTCGTTCGGTATTCAAGGTGGATATTTCTGTTCATATTGCTTGTATTTTTCGCGGTTGCAAGCGATACGTTCTGGAGCCTGACAAACTGGACCAATGTCGCCAATATTGCTTCCATACAGGTGCCGTTCCTGATCATTCTGACCCTTGGGATGAACCTGACGATTATCCTTCGGGGCTTTGACCTCTCGGTCGGTTCCAATCTGGCGATGTCATCGTGTATCACGGCGCTTTGCCTTGAAGCAGGCATGAACGTTGCCCTCGCCATATTGATCGGAATGGTCTTCGGCACCTTTGTCGGCGCTGCAAACGGCGTCCTCATCGGCGTGATCGGCGTATCGCCGTTCATCGCAACCTATTCGATGAGCTGGATCATACGCGGCGTGGCCTACCTGCTGCTTGCGGGCCGTCAAATTTACAACCTGGGAGATGATTTCGTGCCGCTCTTTACATCGAGCCGCTGGACATTTTTCATCATCGCCATAGCGGTTTCGGTTGTACTTTGGTTCGTCATGACCAAGACGGTATTTGGCCGCAGCTTCTATCTTGCGGGACGTAATTTTGAGGCGGCGAGCCTTTCAGGTTACAGCGTAAAGAAAATCACGATTATCATATATGCAATCAGCGGATGTCTTGCCGCGTTGGCAGGAATCCTTTATGTCGCTGATCTCGCCTGCGCAGAGCCGACCATCGGCGAAGACTTTCCACTGCAGGCAGTGGCGGCGGCATTGATCGGCGGAACATCGTTCATCGGCGGCGAAGGCAGCGTGTTCAACGCAATTGTCGGAAGCTTCGTGCTGATGGTCATCATGAACGGTATGATTCAGATGGGAGTTCCGAACCTGTGGCAGCAGTTTGTAATCGGCATCATCATCATCCTGTCGATGGTTATCGAGCTGGGAACAGCGCGCATCGAGAAGAATATCTCAAAAGAACTGTACTCGTAATCTATTGAAACTCAATTCGTAACCGTTATCACTTAAGGTGTTCAAAATTATTGTACAACAGGAGGAGAAATTGGTATGAAAAAGAGAAGCATGAAGACTGTACTTGCAGTTGTGCTCGCGTTGATGATGGCGTTCAGCCTTGTTGCCTGCGGCGGCAGCTCTGATAATCCGGCGTCCAACGGATCAGATTCCGGCGACAAGGCGTCCGGCGAAGCGAAAACGGCTCTGCTGCTTGTAAAGAATCAAACGAACCCATTCTTTGTGGAGATGGCGGACGCGGTGAAAGCGCTGGGAGAATCCTGGGGCTGGAAGGTTGACGTCAAGTATCCTGTGACCCCCGACAGCAACGAAGAGCAGATCCAGATCCTGGAGCAGGCGCTTGTAAATCCGCCCGACGTATTTCTGATCGTGCCGGCCGACTCTAAAGGAATCACGCCTGCCATCGAGAAGATCAACCAGGCCGGTATCCCTGTCATCGACGTCAACACGAGAATGTATGATGAATCCCTCGATGTGCTGTGCTACACGGGATTTGAGAACGTCGACGGCGCGAAGATGGCCGTGGTGGAAGGCGCCAAGATCGCTAAGAACGGCGGCAAGAACGTTATCATCCTCGAAGGTGTGACGGGAGCTCAGACCAGTATCGACCGTACGACGGGCGTGAAGCAGGCTATCGACGAGCTCGGGCTGACGCTCACCGATATCCAGCCGACGGACTACAACCGGGTTAAGGCGAAAGAAGTCATGACGTCTCTGCTGGCGGCGCATCCTGACATCGACATGGTGTTCGGCGCTTCCGGTGAAGTGGCGCTGGGCGCGGCCGAAGCGATTCGCGCGGCAAACCGTCAGGACGAGATCACAATCGTAACGATCAACGCTTACAAAGAGCTGATCGATGCCATTAAAGAGGGCAAAATCGCGCTGACGGTTGACGATCAGTCCTGGAGGCAGGGCGAGCTCGGGCTCGAAGCTGCAAAGACATACTTCGAGAAGGGTAAGGACGCTGTTGAAGCCAACTATTACTGCGGCGGCGAAGTTGTGAACGCAAGCAACGTCGATGACTTTATCGCAAAGAAGGGCTGGTAGTCTTTCATTAATTAATTATTGAAAAATTAAAAACTGATGGTCTGCCCGAAAGGGCAGACCACTGTTTCAGAAGATGGGTGGTGAAGGAAATGAAAAAGGTTGGTTGGATCGGAGTAGGAAAAATGGGAAGCAGGATGTCGCGCCGCTTGCAGGCGAACGGCTATCCCCTCGTGGTCTTTGACACCAATCCGGACATGGCCAGAGAGCTGATTGCGAATGGCGCTGAGATGGCCTCAAGTCCGAAAGATCTTGCGGAAAAGGTAGACTATGTCTTTACGATGATTCCGAATACGGCTATTTTGGAAGAGATCGTTTCGGGACCGGAGGGCCTTACGGAGGCGAAAGGGGATTACATCCTCATCGATATGAGCACAGTTGCTCCGGATGGTTCGGCCCGAGTCGCGGAAGCGCTCACTAAGGCCGGGGCAGGATTTTTGCGCGCACCGGTTTCAGGCAGCACTTCTTTTGCGGAAGAGGGAACGCTTGCGGTTATGGTATCCGGGGACCGTGCGCTCTATGACGAAGTGCTGCCGCTTTTTAAGATACTCGGGAACAGGCAGACTTATATCGGCGAAGGCGAATTATCCCGCTATGTGAAGATCGCGATCAACATGATGGTGAACATCACGATGCAGATGTTTTCCGAAGCGGTGGTGCTCGGCGAGAAGGCAGGCGTTCCATGGGATGTGCTCATCGACCTGATTGTGGACAGCGCGCCTGCGTCGCCCAATTTGAAAGCGAAGGTGGATCGCATTAAAAAGCGCGACTGGACGGCCATGTCGACGGTGACAACCTCGATCAAGGACTTGCAGCTTGCGCTGGATATCGCCAAGGACGAGGGTATTGCGCTTCCGCTTACCTCCATGGTGAAAGAATACTACAACGCGATGAAAAACAACGGTTGGGCCGATCTCGATT
>DAITKX010000061.1:12824-15494 GCA_036835995.1 Bacillota bacterium
CGGCGCGATACTGCTGCTCAATGAAAAGATGAACAATTTGTCTGAAGAATAGGCGGGAGGATAAATCTGATGGAAAAGATGAAAGCACTCGTTTTGGAAGCTCCAAAAACGTTTTCTATACAGGAGGTAAATATTCCGGAACCAAAGGCCGGAGAGGTCCTGGTACGGATAGAATCCGTTGCGATATGCGGTTCGGATCCCAAAACAATCAACGGTGACTATGTGAATATCGGCTGGCCGGCGTATTTCCCTTTCACGCCGGGTCATGAATTCGCCGCGACAGTGGTGAAGGCCGGAGAGGGCGTCACGGGCCTGAAGCCCGGAGACCGCGTCGGCGGAGAAGCGCATTGCGGCTGCGGCGTCTGCGAAAACTGCAAGAAGGGGCAATATAATCTCTGTCTAAACTACGGCAACCCGGCGGCGGGACACAGGCACTATGGCTATACGGTACCCGGTGCTTATGCGCAATACAACGTCTATAATACAAAAGCGCTGGAGCTCCTTCCCGACAACGTCAGCTTTGATGAGGCTTCCATGGTGGATACGGCGGGCACGGCTCTGCAGGTGATAAGGCTTACGGGAATCGTACCCGGCGGCTATACTGTCGTAATCGGTCCGGGCCCTGTGGGAATCATCGTCATGCAGATGGCGCGGGCAATGGGCAGCAAGGCGATCATGATCGGACGCGGCGGCCGGCTGGAGCTGGCCGGCAAGCTCGGGGCGGACTATCTGATCGACTATGAGAAATCCTCCGACCCTGTGAAGGAAGTCTTTGAAATTACCGGCGGTATGGGGGCGGATCGATCCTTTGAGTGCGCGGGTTCGGACCAGGCCATGGCACAGTGCGTCTATGTGCTGCGGAAAGGCGGAAAGACGGGATTTGTTTCGATTCCGGCGGTTGAAATGCACCCGCTTCCAACGAAAACGATGGTTATGAACCAGATCGCAGTGATCGGCTCGCGCGCCAACCCGAACTGTTCCAAGGAAGTCCTCTCGCTCATTTCCAGCGGGAAGATCAATGTGAAGGACATGATCACCCACACCTTTGGGCTGGATGATTTTGGAACGGCTCTGGAAACCTTCGTGAAGCGGATTGATGGCGCAATGAAGGTTGTGATCCATCCAAATGCCTGATGAAAGCCGTAGAATAAGGTTTTTGACAGCCTTCTATATACTGGAGGTCGTCTATTCAATATCGCAGACCATGCTCGGGCCGATGATCCCGCAGATTCAGAACGCATATGGGATATCCGCCGCGGATACGGGAATGCTGACTCTTTTTCAGGGATTGGGCGGTATCGCCGCAGGGGTCGTTACGTTCTTCCTATCGGACAGGTACAACAAAATCGGGTTGATGAATCTTGTATTTCTGCTGTACACGGCAATGCTCTTTGTTGCCCATGCCGCGCCCCCTTATACGATACTCCTCTGCGCCTTTTTCATCGTCGGGCTCGGCACGAAAAGCTTTGACGCATTGGTCAACGCGAATGTCTCGGAAATCTGCAATCCGGCGCGGCGGGGAATGTTCCTCAGCATTTTGCATGCCTGCTTTGGGGTGGGCGCTCTCGTGGCACCGCTCATAGTCAGCGTATTGCTGAATCGCGCGTCTTCGATCGGAGAGACGTTTATGACGATTTTTTTCCTGGCTTTCGGAGCCTGGGCAGTCTGCATGGCAATTCAAAGAAGCGGTCTGCGGCTGCGGAACGAGGGAGGCGCAACGGCCGCTTCCCCGGAAAAAAGTCTGAGACAGCTGATCGTGAGCAAAGTGGTAATCCTTGTTGCGTTTTTGGGATTTCTCTTTGTCGGCTATGCGATGGCTGTGTCAATGTGGCTGCCGTCGTTTATGATGCTCGAGCATGGCCTGTCCAAGGTGAACGCCGCGATCATCGTTTCGCTTTTATGGTGCGGCGTGATTATCGGGCGGATCTTTTTCTCATGGCTGTCTGTAAAGTATCCGGTCCGGCCGATATTGCTTGCCGGGAACGCGGCCGGCGCGGCAATATTGTTTGCGGCTTTCGCAGTTGATATTCCACATGTCTACGGTATCGCCTACCTGGCGGCGGGCTTCTGCATGAGCGCGACGATGCCCCTCGCCTATGCCTTCGCAGGGAAGCTCTTTCCCGGCAATATGGGCGGCGTTTCATCCATGATCGTCCTGATGTCGTGCGTGGGCCAGGCGCTGCTGCCGTTCCTGTGCGGACACCTGATCGAAGCGGTAGGATATCATCTTGCGATATGTTTCATGAACATTGCTCCGGTTTTAACAGTGATCACAGTTTTTCTTCTGCCGAAGGAAGGCAAAGACAACTGCAATTACAGCGAAATATAACAATTATAACAAATAGAACAAGCGAAGTGTAAATGTAAAGAGATAAAGGAGGCGGGTACAATGACAAAATGGGAGATTCCTGCAACTGGCGGCCATATGGAGAAAGCGGACGGGATATACTACCAAAACATGACGAATAAAGACGTCAAAGAACGGCTGAAAAAGAACGATGTTATCCTGATACCGGTGGGTTCGACGGAAAACCACGGACCCAATGCGCCTTACGGCGAGGATACATATTTGGATACAAGGCTATGCGAGCAGGTTGCTCTTGCGACGGGCTGTACTGTGGCGCAGCCGATCTGGTACGGCTCACATCCCTATCATCATCTCGGCATGCC
>DAITKX010000061.1:15504-20634 GCA_036835995.1 Bacillota bacterium
GAGGAAGTTCTGGCGGATTACCTCTGCTATGTGTTCGCGGGATTTTGGAATACCGGCTTTCGCAAGATGATCGTTGTAAACGGACACGGTCAGGATTATGTGATCCCCCTTGCGATTCACAAGTTCGGGAAGAAGTTTCAGGTGCCGGGCATCGTGCTCTACCTTCATTTCTGGAACGCGGCAAAGGATCCCGTAACGGGGTTGACAAATCTCGCAACCAAAGATCAGGGCGGCGTTTATGATAAGCCCTTCATACATGCGGACGAGGTGGAACAGTCATACTCCCTGGCGTTATTTCCCGAGCTGTGCAAGCAGGAAAACGCCGTCGCAACCACGCCGTCGCCCATGCTTCCTCCGGGCCATATCAATAACAGCGCGGAGAACGGCGTCGGTCCGATTAAGTGGTATAACGCCTACGGCAGCGTGGGAATGGAATGCATATGCACGCCGGAAGGCGTGATCGGCGATCCCACGGGCGCTTCTGCGGAGAAGGCAAAGGCCGGAGTCGAGAATATCCTGAACTATCTTGAGAAGCTCGTAAACGACATCCTTGAAAAATATCCGGCAGGAGAACTGCCTCCCATCGACAAGGTGACGCAGCGCCGCCGCAAGGACATCGAAGACGTTATTAAAGGCCCGGAAAACGGCGGCAGGCATATCTATACGTTAGGGTACTAAAAGGAAGCTATGAACAAGAGAAAATTTGCAGTTTCCTCTGCGGATGACGCGCCGGCAACGGCGCCGATACTGCTCAGAGGAACGATAGAGGACAATTTAAAGACGGCGGCGCGCCTGGGCTACAGCGGCATTGAAGTACATATGCGGGAGGATGAGGCGGTGGATTTTGAGAAGATAAACCGCGCCGCTCAGGAAACCGGAGCCCGCGTTGCCATGGTAGTGACGGGCAGGCTTGGTACGGAAGGCGGATGCAGCCTTGTGGCGGACGAACCCTACATTATCAGGGCGGCTCTTGACGGAATGCGCCAGTACATCGATATCGCCGAAAAACTCGGAGCCGGAATTGTCGTGGGCTGGGTCAAAGGAAATGTGCCGAAAGGGGGCAGCCGTGAAAAGTATCTCGGCAGATTGGCGAAAAACCTCGGGATTCTCGCGGCATACGGCGCTGACCGCGGCGTGCCGCTGAACCTCGAAGTCATCAACCGCTATGAGACCAATATATTCAATAGCGCGGAAGAGACGCTGTTCTTTCTCGAAGAATACGCTCTAAGCAACTGTTTTGTGCACTTGGATACGTTCCATATGAGCATTGAGGAGACGGACGCACAGGCTGCGATCAGAAAGTGCAAAGGGCGGATCGGCTATTTTCACCTTGCGGACAATACCCGCAGATATCCGGGAAGCGGATGTTTGGACTTCAAGGGCATTCTGAACGCCCTTGACGAAGCCGGCTATGATGGATATCTGTCCATTGAGTGCCTGCCCGAGCCAAGCGGGATCGGGGCCGCCGAAAGAGCGATCGATTTCCTGAAAAAACTATAGCAGGACCGGTACCCCGGCTATCGAATCCGGTAATGGAATAAACGAAAAGTGGAGGTCTAATCTGATGGACGATAAAAAGAAGGAATTCTTACATGAAAAAGCGCGCGAAGTACGAAAATTATTGATTCAAACCATAGGAGAATTTGGCCAGGGACATGTGGGCGGCTGCCTGTCAATCGTAGAAGCCCTGACTGTCTTATACTATGATCAGATGAATATCGATCCGCGGCAGCCGAAAATGGAGGGAAGAGACCGTCTGGTCCTTTCAAAGGGCCACGCAGGCCCCGCCTTATATTGCGTGCTGGCCTTGAAAGGTTTTTTCCCTGTCGATTGGCTGAAAACTTTGAACAGACCCCATACAGATATTCCCAGTCATTGTGATATGAATAAGACTCCGGGAGTCGATATGACGGCCGGCTCTCTCGGCCAGGGGATATCGTGTGCCGTAGGGATTGCAAAGGCGGCAAAGATAAAGGGAAGCAAGGAATATACATATGTGATAATAGGCGACGGCGAAAGCCAGGAAGGTTCCGTATGGGAGGCTTCCATGGCGGCTGCCCATTATAAACTGGATCATTTCATAGCTTTCCTGGATTACAATAAGCTGCAGATAGACGGTACGGTAGAAGAAGTCATGGGCCCCTTCAATCCTGAAGCGAAATGGCAGTCCTTCGGGTTTAACACGCTTCGGATTGACGGGCATGACGTGAAAGCGATCGGTGAGGCAATCGCCGCCGCGAAACAGGAAGAGAACGGGAAGCCCTCTATGATCATAATGGATACGGTGAAGGGCAAGGGTATTTCTTTCGTGGAAGCCGCAGGCGCGGGAAATCACAGCATGCCGATTTCCAAGGAGCAGGTAGAGCTGGCCATTGCAGAATTAAGCGAGGGGAGATAAGATGACGGTTGAATTGAGAAAAGTGCTATACCAAAGCATTTTGGAAGAGATGAGAGCGAACGATAAAATTGTTTCTGTCGGAGCTGATCTGGACAAAGCGGACGGTCTGCTTTCATTAAGAGAAGAATTTCCCGAAAGGGCTTTTGACGCGGGAATCGCCGAGCAGAACATGGCGGGGATTGCGGCGGGAATGGCTTCCCAGGGCATGATTCCGATCATCAATACTTTTGCGGCTTTTGCAACGAGGCGAATCTGCGATCAGGTGGCCGTCTCGGTTTGCTATGCCAACAGCAATGTCAAGATCATCGGCACTGACCCGGGGATTGCGGCGGAATTGAACGGAGGCACCCACATGACCTTCGAGGATATCGGCGTCGTCAGGAGCATTCCCAACATAACCGTTCTTGAACCGGCGGACGCGGTGGAACTCCGGCAGATGGTTCCGGCGATGCTCCGGCATATAGGGCCGGTCTACATGCGTCTTTACCGGAAGACCTTACCCGAAGTGCACAGAGAAGACTATCAGTATCAGATGGGAAAAGCTGATGTGCTGAAAGAGGGAAAAGATGTGAGCATATTCTGCTCCGGGATCATGGTGCACGAGGCGGTGGAAGCGGCGGCAGAGCTTGAGGCGAAGGGGGTCAGCACGGAGATCATCAATATTCACACCATCAAACCGCTGGATAAAGAAGCGGTTATAAAATCCGTCCAAAAGACAGGCGCGGCGGTTACGGCGGAAAACCACAATATACTTGGAGGGTTGCGATCCGCGGTCGCCGAGGCTATCACCGAAAGCTGCCCCGTAAAAATATATCCGGTCGGTGTGAAGGATGTAAAGGGCGAGGTCGGGAAATTGCCGTATTTAAGAGAACGGTTCGGCCTGACTGCCGAGGCGATTATCCTTGCGGCGGAAAGAGCGCTGAAAGAAAAATAGCCTCGGGAAAGATGGGCCGCATATTAAAAATAGAAAGCTATCTTATCGTACTTTAAAAGGTCTCTGAACTCCTCCTCAATTCAGCAATGAGTGCGATAGTTTTGTTAAGGTAAAAGGGTTGCCGGTTTGATCCTTTCCGGCAGCTCTTTTACCGCTGTATAGAACAGAGGTGTATCTTGGACAGGGAATTGTTTATGAATTATTGTAACCGCAGTGGCTTCGAAGTGGCGGAGACCTCCTGCCGCGTCTTGTCCGGAGCGGTCTTTGCAATTGCAAAAAAGGGCGGAGAGAAACTGCTTCTGACCGCAGGCGGATTCAAAGATGATTTTAGCGGGAAGCAGGTGCGGACTGGAGATATAACCGCTTTGGCCTGCCCGCTGTCGGGAGAAAATGCCGCCGTGCTGCGGAAATATTTCCCCTTTACCGCGCCGGTAAGCCTGAAGGGAAAGAAAAAGTCTATCGGCTTGGGGGACCGGCTGGGCATTGCCACCGGCGCGCATATCAAAGCGATTCAGGGAACCGGATTTTTTCCCGTTCTTGCGCAGCAGTCCAAGCGTGAGCTGATGCTGACCGGCCGCACGAACCGCGCTATGATGGACGATGTGGCCTGGCAGGTATTTGAAGCGGGCTATGAGGGCGGCTATGCCGCCGACGGCGATCATTTGAAGACGCTGGAAGAGGTTAAGGCTGCCGTGGCGGACGGAGACACCATGATCACTCTGGACTGTTCCGAGCATATCTGCAATCGCGCCTCAGCCATGAGCGGAGAAGAAGTGCTGGCCGCTTACAGGGCGGAAAAAATCCCTGAGTCTGCCGAAAGGCTGAGTTGCCTGTATCTCAACAAAAAATTTAAAGCCGGTGATTTTGAAATTTCTTTTTCCGAAACGGAATTAGCCAGAATTTGCTTGATTTACGGAGATGCACTGGCATTTATCGAAGAGGTTTTCAGAGAGGTGATCGCCCCCTGCGGCCGACATATCTCTCTGGAGGTTTCCATCGATGAAACAGAGACTGAAACCACCCCCAGCGCCCACTATTTTGTCTCCTCCGAGCTTTTGAGAAACGGCGTGATATTTGAGAGCCTGGCTCCCCGATTCTGCGGCGAGTTTCAAAAAGGTATCGACTATATAGGAGATAAGGAGAGGTTTAAAGCTGAATTTGCCGTGCACGCCCAGATCGCCGCGCACTTTGGATATCGCATCAGCGTTCATTCCGGCAGCGATAAATTCAGCGTGTTTCCATATATCGGCGAGCTGAGCGGCGGTGAGTTTCATTTGAAAACATCCGGGACAAGCTGGGTGGAGGCGGTCCGCGTGATCGCCATGTGCGATCCGGCTTTATTCCGCCGAATGGTTAAGTTTTCCTGCACCAAATATGAAGAAGCAAAAAAGTTCTACTATGTTTCCGGAATGGCAGACAGGATTCCTTCCGTCGACTCCATTCCGGACGGGGAGCTGCCTTGCCTCGTCAGTGAAACGGATGCCCGCCAGGTTATGCATATCACCTACGGCGCCCTTCTGCAGGAGAGGGATACGAATGGAAATTACACATTCAGGGATGATATTTACAGAGTCCTGGAGGATAACCGGCAGTGTCTGGAGAACATTTTAGCCGCGCATATCCGTAAACATATCGACTGTCTCGAAAATCGAAAAGGAGATGAATAAAATGGATAAATTATTTGAAATGACACAGAAGTTTCCCATGACAAGGTACTGGAACGATTCCTGTTCCATCGGGGAGCTCACCTACGCCATCGAACGGGGAGCAGGCCGTCTACTTCAATACCCTGGCGCCC
>DAITKX010000062.1:0-15569 GCA_036835995.1 Bacillota bacterium
ATGGTTATTACGACGACGGGGAGCGGTTTGCCTATTATTCAAAGGCATCCCTGGAAGTGCTGCGATTTCTGGACTTTGTGCCGGATATCCTCCACTGCAGCGAATGGCAGACCGCCCTGGTCCCGGTTTATCTGAAAACTCTGTTTAAGGGAAGAGCCGATTATACCCGGCTTCGGACGGTTTTCACCATCCATAATATCGAATACCAGGGGAACTTCGACAGGAGCATCCTCAACGACCTTCTGGGCATTTCCGAGTCGGAGAGCGGGATACTGGAATACGACGGAACCGTCAATTACATGAAAGGGGCTGTGGTCGCCTGCGACAGGCTCACCACTGTGAGCCCAGGCTATGCGGAAGAGATCACCCATCCCTTTTACGGAAAGGGACTTGAAAATATCATCAGGGAAAACCGTTACAAGCTCAGCGGAATTTTAAACGGGATCGACACAGAGCTCTATAACCCGTTCCGTGATCGTTGCCTGGCTGCTAAATATTCAAAAAACAACCCGGGTAAAAAGCAAGTGAACAAGGCCGCCCTTCAGGAGGGCCTGGGACTTTCCAATGATCCCGAAACACCGGTTATTGCAATGATCGGAAGGCTGGCGGACCATAAGGGGATCGATCTTGTCATCAGCGTGTTTGATGAGATCATGACGGAAAGGATCCAGTTTGTCCTCCTTGGCACAGGGGATAAGAAATATGAAAACTTTTTCAGAAGGAAAGCGGGAGAATATCAGGGCCGAATGTCGGTGACCACCGCGTTTTCCGCAGAGCTGGCAAACAGGATCTACGCGGGAGCCGATCTCTTTCTGATGCCATCCATCAGCGAACCCTGCGGACTGGCGCAGATGATTTCCCTGCGCTACGGAACCATACCCATCGTCAGGGAAACCGGCGGCCTGAAGGACAGCATCATTCCATACGATCCCTCCGCCGGAACGGGAAACGGAGTAACCTTCGCCTCTATCAACGCTCAGGATATGCTGGGAGCGGTCAAGAGGGCCATCAAGCTCTACTGGGATAAAGAACAATGGAAAATCCTGATGGAAAACGGCATGAATTCCGACTTTTCCTGGAAGGCTTCCTCGAAAAAATATCTGCGTCTTTATAAAGAAATGTTGAAATGAGAAAGGCGAAACAGCAATGTTTATAAAATCAAAAACCGATGAAGAAAGGGCAACCATACATGAATAAAGCCTATACGTCAAAAGATATCTCACAACTGATCGCAGGAAAGCTCATACGGCATTTCGGCCGTGAGCCTGACGATGCGACGAAACAACAGATTTACCGCGCGGCATGCTTTGTGGTGCGGGACATTCTCTCGGAAATGTGGCTGAAGTACCATGAAATCATCTGCTCCCAGACGGAAAAGCAGGTCGTCTACCTCTCTATGGAATTTCTTCCCGGGACATCGCTGCGAAACAACCTCTTCAATCTGGACCTGGAGGACACCTTCCGGTCCGCCCTTGAGGAATACGATCAGGATATCGAGGAGTTCTATGCCATGGAGCCCGACGCGGGCCTGGGAAACGGAGGTCTTGGGCGGCTGGCGTCCTGCTATCTGGATGCGATCTCATCCTCAGGCATGATCGGCCAGGGGATGTCCATCTGCTATGAATACGGCATCTTCAAGCAGAAGATCAAAGACGGCAGGCAGGTGGAGGAGCCCGACGACTGGCTTGAGCTCGGAGACTGCTGGCTCATCACAAAGGAAGACGAGGCGGAAGAAGTCCATTTCGGGGGAAAGCTCTCCGAGGTATGGGACGAAAAGGGAAAGATGAAGCTCATTCATCAGGACTATACCACGGTGATCGCCGTTCCGAGAGACATGCTGATTTCCGGATATCAAAGCGACACCGTAAACGCTCTGAGGCTTTGGCAGTCCACCTCGCCCATCAGCATCGACATGGAGCTTTTCGCAAAGGGAGAGTATCTTGAGTCCATGGAGGAGAAGCACCAGGCGGAGATCATATCGAAAATCCTGTACCCTGAGGATACCCATGACGAGGGAAAAATTCTGCGCATGAAGCAGCAGTATTTCTTTATATCCGCTTCCATGCAGACCCTGACGAAGCGTCACATGCAGACCTACGGCAGCCTCGATGACTTTCATGAAAAAATAGCGGTCCATATCAACGATACCCATCCCACCATGTCCATTCTGGAGCTGATGCGCATCTTTATCGACGAATACGGCTACGAATGGGAGGCCGCATGGGAAATCGTCACAAAGACCGTGTCCTATACCAACCATACCGTTATGCCCGAGGCTTTGGAGCAATGGCCCGAAGAGCTCTTTTCCAAGCTGCTTCCGAGGCTCCATTCCATTTTAAAGGAAATCAACCGGCGGTTTAACGATGAGCTTTTGAAGGCTTTTCCCGGCAACGAAGCGCAGCGGAACGAAATGGCAATCATTTTCAACGGAAAGATCCGTATGGCAAACCTCTGCGTTATGGCGTCTCATACGGTAAACGGGGTGTCCTCGCTTCACAGCGCCATTATAAAAGAGAAGCTGTTTCACGGGTTTTCCATCCTGACCCCTGAAAAATTCACCAACGTGACCAACGGCATCGCTTACCGCAGGTGGCTCTGCCAGGCGAACCCCAAGCTTTCCGATCTTATCGAAGAGCTCTGCGGTCCCGGCTTCAAGCGTGATTCCAGGGAGCTGGAACAGCTGCTGAAATACAGGGAGGACCGGGGAGTTCTTGAAAGGCTGGCGGGGATCAAGAGGGAAAACAAGATCAGGCTGGCGGAATACATTAAAGAACATAATAATATTATGGTTAATCCAGACTCTATTTTTGACGTTCAGGTCAAGCGGCTTCACGAGTACAAACGGCAGCTTTTAAACATTCTCCACATCATCGACCTCTACAACCAGATCAGGGAGAACCCGGATCAGGAGATGCAGCCCAGGACCTTTATCTTCGGCGCCAAGGCAGCCGCGGGATATTATATGGCGAAAGAGATCATCAGGCTGGCCTGTATGCTTTCCGAACAGCTGGAAAGGGATCCTCTGGTGAAGGGCCGCATCAAGGTCGTCTTCCTTGAAAACTATTCCGTCTCCCTGTCCGAGCTTATTATGCCTGCGGCGGACCTGTCGGAGCAGATTTCGCTGGCAGGAAAAGAGGCGTCGGGAACCGGAAATATGAAGCTGATGTTAAACGGCGCGGTGACCATCGGAACCATGGACGGAGCCAACGTTGAAATTCACAATGCCGTGGGAAAGGAAAACATCTTCATCTTCGGCATGAGCGCGGATGAAGCCGAACAACTGAAAATGAAGGGGAACTACAGTCCCTGGAGCTTTTATCAGGAAAACAAGAGCATTGCGTCCATCATTAAATTTTTAATCAATGGAATTCCGGGAGGCTCCTTTGGGGATATCGTAAATTCCCTCATCGCCGGTTTCAACGGGGAGGCGGACCAATACTTCGTCATCGCCGACTTTGAAAGCTACCGTGCTGCCCAGCAGGAGGCCGCAAACGCCTATCAGGATACCTTCCGGTGGGGGGGCATGTCCCTGACCAATATTGCGAAAGCCGGGATTTTCTCCGCGGACAGGAGCGTGAGAGAATACGCCGATAAGATTTGGAGGATAAAGTCGCTCTATGATCCGGTTTGATTCCAGAAATGCCTATTATAAAACACCCTTTGGAGCGGTGGAGCAAAACGCGGAGCTGTCCCTGCGGATCGCTGTAACAGGCGGCAAGCCCATAGCTTCCGCGCTGCTCTTTGTCAGAAGCGACGAAACCGGGACCTCCGTCACGGCGGAGGGAAAGTCCGGGGATGCTGCCCCTCCGGGCGGGCTTGACCCCGACGAGGGCGGCGTTCTATGCGAATTCAAGATACAGATCGGCGGGATCGGTCTGTATCTTTATCATTTCGAGGTTTCTTACCAGGACGGGGAAAAGGAACTGAGCCCCGAGTTCCAGCTCACGGTGTATGAACGGGATTACCTGACGCCCTCATGGCTGAAATCCGGCGTGATGTATCAGATTTTCCCGGACCGTTTCGCCCGCAGTGAGACCTATCATGGGCCAAGACAGGATAAAAATTATGTCCTGCGGGATGACTGGGGCGGACTGCCCAACGACAAGCCCGACGAGAAAGGGATCATTCAGAACAACGATTTCTTCGGCGGCAACTTGAGGGGCGTCATGGAGAAATTGGAGTATTTGAAGGAACTGGGAGTCACGGTGATCTACCTCAATCCAATTTTTGAGGCTTATTCCAACCACCGCTACGACACCGGGGATTATAAAAAAATAGACCCTCTTCTCGGCACCGAGGAGGATTTCCGCGCCCTGTGCGAAAAGGCGAAGGAATCGGGGATCAGGATCATTCTGGACGGCGTTTTCAACCATACGGGAAGCGACAGCCTCTATTTCAACAAGAAAGGGCGTTATCCCGGGCTTGGCGCGTTTCAGAGCAAGGATTCTCCCTATTACAAGTGGTACCGCTTCACCGAATTTCCCGACGAATACGAGTCCTGGTGGGGTATCGACACGTTGCCTCAAGTCAACGAGACGGAACCGTCCTATCTGGACTATATCATCCGCTCCGGGGACTCCGTGATAAAACGCTGGCTGCGCTGCGGTGCCTCGGGCTTTCGTCTGGACGTGGCGGATGAACTCCCCGATGAGTTCCTGGAAGAGCTCCGGACCGCGGTAAAGGAAATCAAGCCTGACGGGGCCGTGATCGGCGAGGTGTGGGAGGATGCCTCCAACAAGGTCTCTTATGGGCTCAGAAGGAAGTATTTTCTGGGTCGTCAGCTGGATTCCGTGATGAACTATCCTCTGAAGGACGCCGTCATCGATTATCTCGCCGGCAGCCAGGACGGCCTGCGGCTTGAAATGACCGTGAACAGCCTTTGGGAGAATTATCCTGAGCCTGCGTTTAACGCCCTCATGAACATTCTGGGGACCCACGATACCCGGCGGATCCTCACGGTGTTGGGAGAAAACAGCGAAAGCGAGGCCTATGGGAGGCAGAGGCTCTTTCTGGCGCTGCTGATCGTCTCTTTCATGCCCGGGATTCCCTGTATCTACTATGGCGACGAAATCGGCATGAAGGGTGAGCGCGACCCCTTTAACCGCATGTGTTTCGATCCGGACCGCGGAGATCCCGAAATCCTGCGTTTTTTCAGAAGGCTCTTCGCTTTCCGCGGAAGGATAGACGGGCTGGAAGACTATCTGTTCCAGCCAGAACGCGCGGAGGGCAGCTTCTATTCCTTCGGCAGATCCGGGAAAAAAGGACGCCTCATCGTGGCGGTGAACTCCGGGGAGGGGAATTGGCCTCTGGACCTTTCCCTGAAGGAAGGAGAATCCCTGAAGGATTTTTTTATCAGCGGAACCGTGCTCTATCAGGGGCAGGAATCCTTCATCATCGGAGAAAATTCCGGGATAGCAGCCTGGATCGTCTATAATTCGACAATTAATGTAACAAATTTGGCGCAATAAAAACCTTGGATTCTATTGACAATCGGGTACTCCCCCGTTATGATTATTAATACGGCTAAATACCATATATTGTATTGGATAAAAAACAATGCAATACAAATAGGGGTTTTCGGAGAGTCCGGCAAACTCCAAATGGTTGAAATAATACAGAGCATCGGTTGACAGGATACGGCGTCGCCGGTGCCGACGGGAGGTACATGAGATTGGACGCAATAAAACAGATCATCAAGAGAGACGGACGCTGCGCCGAATTTGATATCGAAAAGATCGCAAGCGCAATTTATAAGGCTGCGGAGGTTCTCGGCGGGAAGGACCACGAGATGGCCATGGAGCTTGCGGAAAAGGTGGAGCAATATGTGATAGACAAAGGCCTGCCGGAGCGTCCGACCGTTGAACAAATACAGGATGCGGTGGAAAAAGTCCTGATCGAAAACGGACATGCCCGGACGGCGAAGGAGTACATCCTTTACCGCGCGGAACGCACGCGACTCAGAGAGATGAACACCCGTCTCATGAAGGTCTACGAGGACCTGACCTTCAAAGAAGCGCAGGATAACGATATCAAGCGCGAAAACGCCAATATCGACGGCGATACGGCGATGGGCACCATGCTGAAATACGGTTCCGAGGGCGCAAAGCAGTTTTATGAGATGTATGTGCTCCATCCCGAACATTCCAAAGCCCACAGGGATGGCGACATCCATATTCACGATCTGGACTTTCTGACCCTTACGACGACCTGCTGCCAGATCGACCTGGAAAAGCTCTTTAAGGGAGGGTTTTCCACAGGCCACGGATTTTTGCGGGAGCCCAACGATATTCAGAGCTACGCGGCTTTAGCCTGCATTGCCATCCAGTCAAACCAGAACGACCAGCACGGCGGCCAGAGCGTGCCGAATTTTGATTACAGCATGGCAAACGGCGTGAAAAAGACATATAAAAAGCTTTATTGGAACAACCTGGGCAAGAGCATGGATATTCTGTGCGGAACTGCCGACGGTGAAGCCAAGGCAAAGGAAATCGGCGCCGCTATCGAACGGGATTTTGGCATCGCGCCGAACCTGGCCGACGACAATGACTATACGAAAAAAGAAGCGAAATATCTGAAGGAATTCCTGTCTGCCGATCAGATCAAAACGATTCAGAGAGTTGCTGTGAGCTATACTCAGAAAGAGATCAGGCGGGCGACCTATCAGGCGATGGAGGCTTTTGTCCACAACCTGAACACCATGCATTCCAGAGCGGGAGCCCAGATCCCGTTCAGCTCCATCAACTACGGTACGGATACCAGCCCCGAGGGCAGGCTCGTCATCGAGAGCGTGCTGAAGGCGACGGACGCAGGACTTGGCAACGGAGAGACGGCCATTTTTCCGATCCACATCTTCAAGGTCAAGGAAGGGGTCAGCTACAATCCGGCCGATCCGAACTACGACCTGTTCCAGCTTGCCTGTAAGGTTTCGGCGAAGAGGCTTTTTCCGAATTTCTCGTTTTTGGACGCGCCTTACAATCTTCAATTTTATGATCCGAAGAATCATGATACGGAGGTCGCTTACATGGGCTGCAGGACGAGGGTCATCGCCAACGTTTATGACAGAACGAGACAGACGGTAGGCGGCAGGGGCAACCTGAGCTTTACTTCCATCAATCTGCCGAGGCTGGCCATCAAAGCCAACGGAAATGTGGACATTTTCTTTGAGGATCTTGACCGGAAGATCACTCTGGTCATCGACCAGCTCATGGAGCGGTACAAGATCCAGGCGGCGAAGAAGGTAAAAAATTTCCCCTTCCTCATGGGGCAGGGGATCTGGATGGACTCGGACAAACTCGGTCCGAACGACAGCATCGGAGAGATCCTGAAGCACGGCACCCTGACCATGGGCTTTATCGGCCTTGCAGAATGCCTGAAAGCCCTCATCGGAAAGACCGGCTTCAATTACACTCTCATTGCGACGCCGGCGGAGGGTCTTTCCGGCAGGTTCGTGCGGATAGACAGGGAAAAATACGGAGTCATCGAAGGCGTCACCGACAGAGATTACTATACCAATTCCTTCCATGTCCCTGTTTATTATCCCATTTTCGCTTTCGACAAGATCAAGATCGAAGCTCCTTATCACGCTCTGACCAACGCGGGGCACATCACATATGTGGAGCTTGACGGGGATCCTACGAAGAACCTCGACGCTTTCGAGCGCATCGTCCGCTGCATGAAGGAGAGCGGCGTCGGTTACGGTTCCATCAACCACCCTGTGGACAGAGATCCGGTCTGCGGATATACCGGTATTATCGAGAACGAATGTCCCCATTGCCACCGCAGGGAGGACGAAGAAGCCCGCGGATTTGAACGGATCCCGAGGATCATCGCATCTGCCGGCGCCTGAAATCATATTGTTATTTGATTGTTTATTAAGAAAACACGAGATAAGGGGAGGTACACATCATGAATATTATTGTAAAAAATGGTGAGATTAGTGAAGCAGAGCAGAAAGAATATGTCAGATACCTGGAGAACAAGTTCCATAAGAGTTTAGATTCTTTAGAGATCACGATAGACGGAGATTACGCGGATCTGCAATACAGCTTTATCCCTGTAAACTTTGAGAGGATCCGCAGAATTACAGGATATCTGGTGGGGACCGTGGAACGGTTCAACGACGCCAAGAGAGCCGAGGAGCGCGACAGGGTAAAGCACGGCGTAGGAACCGGATTTGAAATGATATGAACGACCGGAAAACGATCCGGATCGCGGGCATTGTCCGGGAATCCATCGTGGACGGACCGGGGCTGAGGTTTGCGGTCTTTGCTCAGGGCTGCCCCCATCACTGCAGGGGATGCCACAACGAAGGAACCCACGACTTCAACGGGGGTTACGACTGCGGGCTGACCCGAATCCTTGAGGAGATCGACAAAAATCCGCTGCTTTCCGGCGTGACGTTCACCGGAGGCGAGCCTTTCTGCCAGCCCGGGGCATTTTATGAGCTGGGCGTTGAAATAAAGGCGAGAGGTCTGGACATCGTGGCATTTTCCGGATATACTTTGGAGGAGCTCCAGAAGAAAGCGGAAACGGAAGCGGATGTCAGGCATCTTCTGGGCATCGTGGATTACCTGGTGGACGGTCCTTTTATCCTGGAAGAGAGGGATCTCACCCTGCAATTCAGGGGAAGCCGCAATCAGAAGTTCATCACCATGGCGGAAATCAGAAAATAGAAAAAAATATTTTACAAGTGGAAATCTATATGGTATAATGTCCCTTGTTTGATGCAAAAATTTGATTGCTTTAAAGAGCATTGCAATACAAAAGGAGGTGCGGCAGATGTCAAGAAAGTGTGAAATTTGTGGTAAGGGTCAAGTATCCGGCAATAACGTTTCCCATTCCAACAGACATACCAGAAGAAAATGGAATGCGAACATTCAGACTGTAAAAGTAGTTGAAAACGGAACAGTTTCAAGAAAGAACGTATGCACGAGATGCATACGCAGCAACAAAGTCAACCGCGCCATCTAATATACTTAGATGAAAAAACCTGCAGATTTCTGCAGGTTTTTTAGTACCATCGGCGGCAGGATCTGGAACGGGCTTTACTCTGTCAACCGATGCTATGTTCAGCAGTTGAACAGTTTGAACCCGCAGAAGATCATCAATCCCCCCAGAATGATCAGCCAAAGCTTGGAGGGGAGAATAAAGGCGCAGATCGTGCATATTCCGATAATCAGCAGAATCAGTCCGAAGAGCTCTACTTCTCCGGGCTTTTTGCAGCATATTTTTCTCGGTTTCACCATATTCACTTCCTTATGTGTTGAGCATTAGAAATGCAAATATCAGCACGAGGACGGCCAGGGCGATATACCACACGAAAACAGGGACGGTATGTATTACAATTACCGCACCGGCAATCGCTATTATAACGCCGAACAGCTTGTAGCCCATCTTCCTATCTCTCACTGCAGACCACCCATTACCAGCTCGCCCAATTTGCCGCGCAAATTGTCGGCGAACTAATGCAAGGAAATCACAAATCTCCGATTTGTAGATTTCTACTGCTAACATTGTATGTTTCTCCGGGGGGTATCGTGCAAAAATTGTTTCTCATTTGCCTTAAAATATGGTAAAATGAACAGAAGTGAGGGGGCGAGACCATTGCTTTACAGACTTGAAACGGCGGAAGGGGCCATATCCTTCGACAAGGAAGTCATCGGAAAGATCATTGCCGAAGCCGTAGGGCAGTTTAAAGGAAAAGTGTTCATATCGAACCACAAGGGGAAAGTCATATCGGGAATCGCCGCCAAGCTGGGCATGATGGATGATATCAGCTTTATGGAGATCAATCTGGGAAAGGACGGGCTCGATATTCGGTTCTACATTCTGATCCGGTTCGGCACCAGCATCAACCGTGTTACGGAACAGCTCATCGAGACGATCAAAAACAACACTGAGAAAATTACCGGACTTGAAGTCAACAGCGTTTCGGTGGTGGTGGCGGGGATGGTTTCCAAGCAGACGGTGAGAAGGAATATCGAGGTAAGGGGATAATCGGGGGCCATATGGATTTACAGGATAAAGTGACCGCGATCAAAGGGATCGGGCCGAAAAAGTCCGTCGCTTTAAATAAATTGAATATCAATTCCATTGAGGATTTCCTGTTTTTCTATCCCAGAGACTATGAAGACAGGCGCGAAATGAGACAGATCATATCCCTCCGTGACGGCGACACCGCCCTGGTGAAGGGAAAGCTGATCCTCATGGTAAAAGGACGGGGCTGGTCCCCGCGGAAACAAACCTTAAAGCTTTTGGTTCAGGATGAAACTGGCGCGATGGAGGTTGTTTTTTTTCATGCGGGATTTTTGGACAAGACCCTGAAGCAGAGCGAGGAATACCTATTTTACGGTAAAGTGTCCGTAAACATGGGAAAGATACAGATGCTCCACCCGGAGGTCTCCAGATATGAAGCCGGTGGAGAACGGGCGATCCTGCCGGTCTACCCGCTGACGGAGGGGATATCCCAGGGAGATATGCGGAAATGGCAGAAGACGGCTCAGGAGTTTCTTCCGGAGCTTGAAGAGTATCTGCCGGAGAAGACCTTGGAGAGAAACCGCCTGTGCGGGATCCGGTACGCCATCGAAAACATCCATTATCCGGCGGACAAGAAACGGCTGATGGAAGCGAAATACCGGCTGATCTTCGAGGAACTCCTGTTTTTACAGACCGGATTGCTTGCGATGAAGTACAAAATGACCGCCCAAGAACTGGGGATCCGGTTTTCCGAAGCGGTTTTCATGGATGATTTTCTCGCACCGCTGCCTTATAAGCTGACGGTCGCCCAATACAGGGTGCTTTCCGAAATCAACGGAGATATGGAGTCATCCAAGGTGATGAACCGGCTCGTCCAGGGCGACGTGGGCTCGGGAAAGACCATCGTCGCCGCGGCCGCCATGTACAAGGCCGTAAAGAGCGGATTTCAGGCCGTCATGATGGCGCCCACGGAGCTTTTAGCCAGACAGCACTACGAAGGCCTGGTGCCGGAATTTTCCCGGTACGGCGTCAGCGTCGGATTTTTGTCAGGCAGCGTTGCGCAGAAAGAGAAAAGGGAAATCCTGGGACAAATAGAATCCGGAGAGCTGGATATCATAATCGGGACCCATGCATTGATCCAGCCGGGAGTGAGATTTTCCAACCTCGGACTTGTGGTTACCGATGAACAGCACCGCTTCGGCGTGAATCAAAGAGCGCTGCTTTCGGAAAAAGGGGAAAACCCCGACGTGCTCGTAATGACCGCGACGCCGATCCCAAGAACGCTGGCGGTGATCCTCTACGGGGATCTGGACATTTCCGTCATCGATGAAATGCCGCCGGGCAGACAGCAGATCATCACCAGGTCGGTGGATTCCGCAGGCAGGGAAGCCTCCTACGAATTTGTCCGGAGAGAGGTGGCAGAAGGCCGTCAGGCCTACGTCGTGGCCCCTCTCATCGAGGACTCGGAGACCCTGGACGTGAAATCCGCCCTGGGGCTTTATGACGAGCTTAAGGACCGCTTTTCGGACTTTTCCGTCGCCTTTCTCCACGGGGGAATGAAGCAGGCTGACAAAGACCGGATCATGGAGCGGTTCAATGCCGGAGAGATCCAGATCCTGATTTCCACCGTCGTCATCGAGGTGGGGATCAACGTTCCCAACGCCACGGTCATGCTCATCGAAAACGCGGAGCGGTTCGGGCTGGCCCAGCTTCATCAGCTGAGGGGCAGAGTCGGCAGGGGGAAGGAGCAATCCTACTGCATTCTGATCTCCGAAGGAAGTTCGGAAGTCGCCAGGGAAAGGGCTGAGATCATGATGTCCACCAACGACGGCTTTCTGATCGCGGAAAAGGACCTGGAGCTGAGAGGGCCCGGCGAATTTTTCGGCATGAGACAGCATGGGGTGCCGGATTTAAAGCTTGCGGATCTGGTAAAGCATATCAAAATTTTAAACACGGTTCGCTCGGAGGCGGAGCTGATCCTGAAAGAGGACCGGCTTCTGGAGACGGAGGCTCACGCCGGATTGAGGGAAAAAATCGATAAAATGTTTAAAAATGCAGAAAGTTTGAACATTTAAGCTATAAAAATTTGCTTTTTTTATAACTTATGGTAAAATAAATCTGATGAAGGAGGCTGCAGGATTGCGCATCATTGCCGGAGATTTCAAGGGCAGAAGACTGTTCACTCCGAAAGACAGCAGGATCAGACCCACCACCGATAAAGTAAAGGAATCCCTCTTCAGCATGGTCGCAGCTTATCTGGAAGACGCCGTGGTGATCGATCTGTTTTCGGGAACGGGGAACCTTGGGCTGGAAGCCATCAGCAGAGGCGCGAAGCGCTGCTATTTCGGGGACAAGTCCCGGGAAAGCCTGGCGCTCACCAGGAAGAACATCGCGCTCTGCAGGCAGGAGGATCGGGCCGTAGCCATTCTGGGGGACTTTGAATACGTCCTCAAAGCGATTCCGGAAAAAGCGGATATCGTCTTCCTCGACCCGCCTTACAAACAGGGGTTGATTCGGGAATGTTTCCATCAGATCGCATCCCTTTCCCTGTTATCGGAGGAAGGGATCATCGTTGCGGAGCACGGGGCGGAAGATCCATTGGAGGACAGGCTTTCCGGATTTATCAAGATAAAAGAAAAGACATATGGAACGATAACAATCAGCATCTACGCAATAGATTAACTTGGAGGAAATGAATCAATGATAAAAAAGGTCCTTTACGCCGGTTCTTTTGACCCGATTACGAACGGCCACCTGGATTTGATCAGCAGAGCCGCGAAGCTTGGGGATCTTCTGATCGTCGGAGTGCTCGACAACCACGCTAAGAAACCGTTTTTTACCACAGAGGAAAGGGTGGATA
The DNA here is from genome assembly GCA_036835995.1 of Bacillota bacterium. Classification (GTDB taxonomy): domain Bacteria; phylum Bacillota; class Clostridia; order Peptostreptococcales; family Anaerovoracaceae; genus Anoxybacterium. The sequence continues at coordinate 12,836 of DAITKX010000062.1, forward strand.
TGATCAAAAAGGCCACCGGACATATCCAGAATATAGAGGTGGACAATTTCAGCGGTCTCCTTGCCGACTATGTGAAGCGCAACAATATCGACGTTGTTCTCAGGGGGCTGCGGGCCACGATGGATTTTGAATATGAGATCCAGATGGCGCAGATGAACGCCAGGCTTTACAACAACGACGTGGAAACCATTTTTTTAATGACCAGCCCGGATTACTCCTTTGTCAGCTCCAGCATCGTAAAGGAGGTCTTCATGCTGAACGGGGATATCAGAGGACTGGTGCCTGACAAGGTGTTGGAATACATGGAAATAAAATGCAGGAGATAAAAGGGAGGATTTGACTCGATGAAGGTTTTGGAATTATTGGACGAAATTGAAGAAATTGTTGATACAAGCTCGGGCTTTCCGCTCACGGGAAAAATTTTGGTGGACGCGGAGGAAATTCTTGAAATCGTAAAGGAAATCAGAGTCGAACTGCCGGATGAGATCCAGCAGGCCCAATGGATCAAGGACGAGCGGCAGCGGATTCTGGAAGAAGCGAAAAGGGAATACGAATCCATATTGAAGGACGCAAAGGTCCAGGCGGAGGCCCTCATCGAAAACGACGATATCACTGTAAAGGCGAAAATGCGCGCCGACGAGATCATCCGAGTCGCCGAGGCAAACGTAAAAGCGCTGAAGCTGAGCACCTTTGACTACATAGACAGCATTCTGTACAACTTTCAGGACAAGATGGATCAGCTGAACTCAGTCTATTTTCACGACATGTTCGGCAACCTCCAGAGCACCTTTGAAAAGATCAACGTCACCATTGCCGACAACAGGAACGAGATCAAGGATATGGTATACAGAGCCCAGATGGAGGGCAACGAATAGGAATAATACCGCTTCATCGATAATATGATGGAGTATGAAAAGGATCAGGAGAAGGACAATTTATATTTGGGCCGGTGTGCTTTCCTGCATCGGCTGTTTGGCGATGATGGCGTTTCCGTCTGTCGCTCTGAATGCCGCACAAAAAGGCATCGCTTTATGGGCAGGCTCTGTTTTGCCCGCATTGCTGCCTTTTTTTATTTGCGCCAATTTCATGACGAAGCTGGGCCTTCCTTCCTATATCGGAAAATTTTTCGAAAAGCCGTTCCAGAAGCTTTTCGGCGCTCCGGGAGTGTCCGCCTTTGTATTTTCCGTCAGCATTACGTCAGGATACCCCATGGGGGCGAAGCTGATCGGAGATCTGGGAAGAAGCAAGGCGATCTCCAGAAGCGACGCGAAGAGGATGCTGACCTTCTGCACCACCTCCGGACCTCTGTTCATGCTGGGCGCGGTAGGAGCGGGGATGCTGGCTTCCCCCGCGGCAGGAGCCGTAATCGCTTTGGCCCATTATCTGGGAGCCCTGTTGAACGGCTTGGTGTTTCGAATTTTTTCATCAAAAAAGGTGGAGCCTTTGCCGAAAACGCCTTTCAGGCCGGCTGCGGCGAGGGGAAGCCTTCTGGATATCTTCACCGACTCCATGATCGCTTCCTTCAAGTCCCTGGGAATCATCTGCGGATATATCGTCCTGTTTATGATGATCACCGACTTCATCGAATTTTCCGGAATACTTGACACGTTTCAAACGGACTATGGCAGAAGCTTAGTTAAAGGCTGTCTGGAAATGACCGTGGGATGCGGCGGCATCGCGGGAAGCCAGGAGCTGACCCTGCTGTACCAGTGCGTTTTCTGCGCCTTTCTGATCTCCTTCGGGGGAGTATCCATCTACGCCCAGTCCATGAGCATGCTGTCGGGCCTGAACATCAGGACTGCCTGGTATTTCGCCGTGAAACTGTGCCACGGGCTGCTGGCAGCTGCCGTCGCCTGGCTCCTTGGACCGGCGCTGCTGCACATCGAGACACTGGAGACCTTCTCTCTGAAAAGGGAAGAGATCGTCAACGGGCTGGGCTTTTTTTATCAATTGTTATTTTCAACCAAAATGGTTATAATGATTGTGTTCTTGTTCCTTTTCACGATGCTGCTGGAGAAAATATTCAGGGGCATCCGCAAGCTAAGAAAAGGCAAAACCGAGAAAAAAGACTGAGGAAAACCGATGAAAGTTTTAGGGATCATAGCGGAGTACAATCCGTTTCACAACGGGCACAGGTACCATCTGGAAGAGTCGGTCAAATTGACTTCACCGGACTTCACAGTCTGCGTCATGAGCGGGGACTTTACCCAGAGGGGAGAACCTGCCATGGCGGATAAATGGATCCGTGCCGCGGCAACGGTAGAAAACGGAGTCGATCTGGTGCTGGAGCTTCCCTTTGCCTTTGCCTGCAATAATGCCGAATTCTTTGCGGCAGGGGCGGTGGACATCCTGAACCGTCTGGGCTGCGTGACTCATCTATCCTTCGGAAGCGAAGCGGGAGAGCTCTCTGCTCTTTCCCAAGCGGCGGACTATCTTGCATACGAAGACGACGAGCTGAAAAACACCATCCGGGAGTTTGCGGATCAGGGGCTGTCGTTCCCCCGAGCCAGGTATGAGGCTGTAAAAATGTGCAGGGGAGAGGCTTATTCCGACGTCCTGCGAAGCGCAAACAACATCCTGGCGGTGGAATACCTGAAGCAGCTTCGGCTGATGAAAAGCGAAATAGAGCCGGTCACGGTAAAGAGATATGGGACAGGCTATCACGACATGGGATCCTATGAAAATATCGCCAGCGCCACCGCGATCCGGCATCAGGTGAAGCGGTCCGGCGATA
>DAITKX010000062.1:15579-20521 GCA_036835995.1 Bacillota bacterium
GGAAGCGGTATCCGGCTTAATACCAGAGGAGACATTTCAAGTGTTGCATGGTATTAATACCGATGTTAATGTTTCATTTGATAAATTTTATCCGCTGCTGCTTTACCGGATACTGACTGCCGGCGCGGACCAGCTTGGGAATGTCCTGTCCGCTACGGAAGGCCTGGAAAACAGGGTGAAAAAGGCGGCCTCCGAATCTGTCGACATGGATTCCCTGATCAAAGGAATCCTGTCGAAGCGTTATACCTATACGAGAGTCCACCGACTGCTGACCCATATCCTGATCCAGTTGGAGAAGGAAAGCTTCCAGTATATTCTGGACAGGCATATCAATTATGCCAGAGTTCTGGGCTTCAGCAAAAATGGAGCCGCGCTGCTGAGACGGATCAAAAAAGAAGAGCGGAATTCCATCCCGATCCTGACCAACATCAACCGTGAAACCGGCCGGGATTCGGAGGAGCGGAAGCTGCTGCAATTCGACGTAACCGCTTCCGACATCTACAATCTGGCCGTATACGGGGAGGTATACTCTCGTTCGGATTACGTTATGAAGCCCTACAAGAATTTCGGTTAGCAGTCTGGGAACGGCTCCGAAGCGTGATCTCCGCGCAGTCCCCGCAATAAAAGATTATGCAAATCCCTTGAAAAAAACTTCGGTTGGACTATAATGGTATATGTTGATTAAATTTTAATGGAGGACATTCGAATGAAAGTATTAGTTATCAATTGCGGAAGTTCATCTCTGAAATACCAGGTGCTCGATATGACAAACGAATCGCTTCTTGCGAAAGGTCTTGTAGAAAGAATCGGAATCGAAGGCTCGATCCTGACCCACGAAAAAATCGGGATGGACAAGTTCAAGCTGACGACCCCCATGGCGAACCACAAGGACGCCATCGGCCATGTGCTGGATGCTTTGGTAGACCCGGACCACGGAGTGGTAGCATCTATGGATGAGATCGGGGCGGTAGGTCACCGTGTCGTTCACGCCGGAGAAAAGTACGCAAGCTCCGTATTGATCACGAAAGACGTGATCGCCGCTTTGGAAGAATGCGTTGAATTAGCTCCGCTTCACAATCCGCCGAATCTTTTAGGTATCGCGGCCTGCCAGGAATTGATGCCGAATACGCCCATGGTTGGCGTTTTCGATACGGCTTTCCACCAGACAATGCCTCCTGAATCATATATTTACGCGATTCCCTACGAGTATTATGAAAAGTATAAGATCAGAAGATACGGATTCCACGGAACCAGCCATAAGTATGTGGCGGAAAGAACCGCGGATATTCTGGGCGTCAACATAAAAGACCTGAAGATCATCACCTGTCATCTCGGAAACGGCGCCAGCGTAACCGCCATCAAGAGGGGCCAGTCCATCGACACAAGCATGGGCTTCACTCCTTTGGAAGGCCTTGTAATGGGAACCCGTTCCGGAGATCTCGACCCGGCCATCGTATCCTATATCAGACAGAAGGAAAACCTGCCCTCCGGCGAATCCACCAATATCCTGAATAAAAAATCCGGCGTGCTGGGCATTTCCGGAGTAAGCAGCGATTTCAGAGACCTTGAAGAAGCCGTGGCACAGGGTAACGAGAGAGCCGCCCTGGCGTTAAAGGTTTTCGCTCATAAGGTAAGATTTTATATCGGAGCGTATATCGCGGAAATGAACGGAGTCGACGCCATCGTATTTACGGCGGGGGTCGGTGAAAACGACATCAATATGAGAGACGTGATCTGCAGCGAGCTCGGAAACCTCGGAATCAAGCTCGATCTGGTAAAGAATAAGGTGAGAGGGCAGGAAGCCATCATCAGCAGAGACGATTCCAAGGTCAAGATCCTATTGGTGCCGACCAACGAAGAACTCATGATCGCCAGAGACACGTACAGCATTATCAAAAATCAGATCATATAAGCGGCCATGCCGCGCTGCCGGAGCGGAGCGGATTGCAGGGGTCGGCCAAAATAAAGGTTGACAATGTCAAATGCTGCATATATAATTTAGAAGTTAGTTTTACGGAACATGGATAGATTTAACGAGCAGAAGGAGGTGTAGAATAATGGCAGTTCCAAAGAGAAAAACATCAAAAGCGAGAAGAGACAAGAGAAGATCTCCTAATATGAAGATGGCAGCACCTGGATTATCAATTTGCCCCAAGTGCCACGAGCCTAAGCTTCCTCACAGAGTATGCCCGAATTGCAATTACTACGACGGTAAGGAAATCATTGCCGAAGAAGCATAAAAAAACAATTTAAAACGCCAGCGATGCTGGCGTTTTTTTATGATTCCATCATTTCCAATTTTCTTATGATATATCTTCCATCGAATGCGGATTTTATAGCATATCCTCCATGGAATACAGGCCGCTTGACTTGTCTACGATGAATTTTGCGGCTTTGATGGCGCCGCGGGCGAAGACCTCTTTGGAGTATGCCGTATGAGTCAGTTCGATCACCTCATCCGGCCCCGCAAAGATCACCGTATGTTCTCCGGGGATCGTGCCGCCCCTGACCGAATGGATTCCCATCTCCGTAATTTTGCACTGATCATTTTTGCTGTGCCTTCCGAAGACATATTCCTTCTTCTGAGATGCGGCTTCATTGATGACGTCTGCAAGCAGGAGGGCGGTTCCGCTGGGGGAGTCGATCTTTTTGCTGTGGTGCTTTTCAACAATCTCTATGTTGAAATCCTCTTCGAGAATTGGTACCGCGTTTTTCAGCATCTTTGAAAGCACGTTGATTCCAAGGGACATATTCGCGGAATGAAAGACGGGGATCTCTTCCGCCTTCCAGATCAGCTCCAGCTCCCCGTCATCCAGCCCCGTGGTGGCAATGACGACCGGAACCTTTGCCTTTACACAATAAGTAAGCAGATCCTCGACGGCGTCGTGGCGGGAGAAATCTATGACCACGTCGGCCTTGGTTTCGCAGTCCAGAGGAGACACATAAAGCTTAAAGGGGAGGGGGTCGTCTCCCATATTGGGATCGATCCCGGCAATCACGCTCATATCGGATTCCTGGGAAATGATTTTCTGCAACGTCTTTCCCATTTTTCCGTTGCAGCCGTGTAAAATGACCTTTAACATATTTCATATCCTCCTTGCTTGTTGATTTTACGCAGTCTTGTTGCTGTTTTGCCTGTCAGATCAGCCCATAGGCGGCAAGTTCTTTCCGTATGATTTCCATCGACTTTTCTTCTGGAGGACACAAGGGGAGCCGGTATTCCAGTTCCAGTCTGCCCATCATATGCAATGCGGCCTTCACAGGGATCGGATTGACCTCGGTAAACAGTGCGTCGATGAGGTGTTTCATGTCGAGTTGGAGCTTTCCCGCAGCCTTAGTGTCGCCGGAAAGATACTTCATGACCATGTCGTGGGTATCCTTCGGGATGACGTTTGCCACTGTGGATATCACGCCCAGACCGCCTACCGAAAGGAGCGGTACGACCATATCGTCGTTTCCGGAATAGAGAGCGAAGTCGTCGCTGATGCACTTTGCGATTTCAACGACCTGGGAGATATTTCCGCTCGCTTCCTTGATCCCGGCAATGTTCGGATGCTTTGCCAGCTCAAAAACAGTGGAAGGGCTGATATTCACGCCGGTCCTGCCTGCAACTGAGTATAATATCATGGGAATATTAACCGCATCTGCAATTTTGGTATAGTGTTGAATAAGCCCTTTTTGTGTACATTTGTTATAGTACGGAGTGACCAGCAGCAATCCGTCGACGCCTGATCTCTCAAGCTCTTTGGACATATAGACCGCATGGACGGTGTCGTTGCTGCCTGCTCCTCCGATGACCGGAACCCGGCCGTTTACTTGTTCTACGGTATACTGAACAGTTTCAATATGTTCTTTGTCATCAAGTGTAGAAGCCTCTCCGGTAGTCCCGCAAACGATGATTGCGTCGATCTCCTGAGAGATTTGCCAGTCAATCAGCTGACCCAGGCTGGGGAAGTCAACCTTGCCGTCTTTAAACGGCGTAACGATTGCAACACCGGCGCCTGTGAAGAGTGTCATGAAGACTCACATCCTTCTTACTTAACTATTCAATTTTGACCGTCATTTGTTCTTTCTTTCATGTTATGAGTTATCTGAACATAAGTTGATGCTTTTTACTGTTTTATCAAAAGTTCTGCGATCTGCACCGCGTTGGTGGCTGCGCCTTTCCGGATATTGTCCGCCACGACCCAAAGGTTGAGACCGTTGTCGATACTGAAATCCCTCCGGATTCTCCCCACAAAGACTTCGTCCTTTCCGGCGGCGTCTCTCGCGAGGGGATAGACGGATTTTTCGGGATCATCCAAAACGACGATGCCCGGCGCTTCGGAGAGCAGTTTTTTGATATCCTCCACTTCAAAGGTTTTTTCAAGCTCCACATTGATGGATTCGCTGTGGGAGTCGAAAACGGGAACCCGGACTGTTGTGACTGTGATCCTGATCTTGTCGTCGCCCAGGATCTTCTGGGTCTCATTGACCATCTTCATCTCTTCTTTAGTATATCCGTTTTCCAAAAATACATCGATCTGCGGGAGACAGTTTCCGGCGATAGGATGGGGATATGCTTTCATGATATCATGACCCGCGAGTCCTTCCTTGAGATCGTTGATTCCTTTCAGCCCCGAGCCCGACACCGCCTGATAGGTGGAGTATACGATGCGCTTGATTCCATATTTTTCATGGAGCGGCTTCAGCGGAACCACAGCCTGGATCGTCGAGCAGTTGGGATTTGCAATGATCCCCTTATTCCATTTGATATCCTCCGGATTGACTTCCGGCACCACAAGGGGAACTTCCTTATCCATTCTCCAGGCGCTGCTGTTGTCAACGACGACTACGCCTTTGGAAGCCGCGATGGGAGCGAACTTCAGGCTCGTGGAAGCGCCTGCCGAAAACAGCGCGATATCGATAGGCTTATCAAAGGAGTTCTCATTCAGCTCCTCAA
>DAITKX010000063.1:0-13781 GCA_036835995.1 Bacillota bacterium
ATGAATCCAATTCTGTCAGCTTCAAGGTTTCCCGGGACATGCAGCTCTTAGGGATCCTTTCGGGAGACGGAAAAGGGGAACTTGCAGGGTATATGATCGATCCAAAGGCGGCGGTGGTCGAGGGCGATGTTCTGATCACTTCGGGAATGGGAATGTACCCGGAGGGAATTCCCATCGGCAAGGTTAAAAAAGTTGCGTGGAACAACGATACCCTCCTTAAAACGGTGACGATAGAGCCCAGCGCCTACTTTAAAAATTTACAGAAGGTTACCGTATTGGTGAAGAAATAGCAGTCTCAGGAGGTAGTGTTGAAATATAGAATTTCATTTTTAATATTTTTAGCGGTGTTTATCCTTCAATCCACCGTATTGAATTTTCTCAGGATTTTTGATATGACGCCGAATCTGATTCTATGCCTCGTGATAATCTTTTCGTTTTTGTATGAAGGTTATCACGGCGTTGTTTATGGGCTGGCTTTTGGATTCATATTCGATATCTGTTTCGGCAAGGTCATCGGGATCGCTCCCTTTTCTTACTTTGTCGTGGCGCTGGTATGCATAGGAATGAAGAGATACCTTTACAAGGATAGCATGGTTTCCGTACTGATCGTATCATTGATGGGGACGGCTGTTTACGCTCTGGTCTACTGGAGCCTTTACAGCATGCTGGGGGGCGCCGCCGCCTTTGGCTATGTCATGGAAAAGGAAGCGGTGCTGCTGGCCTGCCATGTCGTCATCAACGTGGTCATTTATTATTTTGTCCGCCGCAGTGTCATCAGGCATCCCCGAGACCGGTATATGTACCGCGGAAATCTGCAGGAGGCAAGGAGTCTGAATCGGTCATGAAATGGTTTAAATCAAGATACAATCAAATACTCGCTGTAGTCATGGTCATGATGGCCATCCTTGGAATCCGGCTTTTCGGACTGACAGTCGTGGAAGGCGGCCAGTGGGACCAGGAGGCCAAAAATAACAGCATAAAGAGCATCAGCACCTCTGCGCCCCGGGGCCAGATCCTCGACCGGTACGGCAGGATACTGGCGGGAAACAAGCCCAGCTTTACCGTACAGTTCAGCGCCGGGGATCTGACCAATGAACAGATCAACGAGGTTTCGCTGAATCTGATCCATATTCTGGAAGCCAACGGCGATCAGTATTATGACAATTTTCCGATCCTGATCGAGAACGGGCAATTTTACTATACTTATCAGAAGGATATCGAGGACTGGCTTACAGCGCAGGCGATGCCGGCGGATTATACCGCGGAACAGGCCTTTGCTGAAATGAGAAGGCGCCAGAATATCAAGGAGGGACTCGACAACTACGAGGCCCAGGCGGAACTGCAGACCGTTTACAACATTTTTCCGCCGATTTCCGTCAAAAACATGAAGTTTACGAAAGATCTGGATAAGGAAAGCTTTCTGGGGAGATATAGCCTCGTCAAGGATCCGGCGAAGGAAGCGAAAAACTTTACAGCGGAGGAAGCTTTCATCGCGCTGAGGGAGAAATTTGAAATTCCGCAGGATGTAAGCGATACCGAGGCAAGAAAAATCATGGTGGTAAGGAATGAGCTCTCATCACAGGGCTATCGTAAATATATGCCTGCGAAAATCGCGGGGGGAGTATCCAACAATACCATCGTCATCATGGAGGAGAAAAAATCCGATCTTCCGGGCGTCGAGGTAGTGGCCGAGTCCGTAAGATATTACCCCAACGGAAACACTGCCGCCCATGTCCTGGGCTATCTGGGGCAGATTTCGGAAAGCGAGAAAGCCGAATATGATGAAAAGGGGTATAAATCTACCGATATGGTCGGCAAAGAGGGAATTGAAAAGTCCTTTGAATCCACGCTGAAGGGCAAGGACGGCACCAAGAACGTGGAAGTCAACGCCTTCGGCGAACTGGTTCGGACCATCAATGAAACAGAACCCCAAAAGGGACAGGATATCTATCTGACCATCGACCTGGATCTGCAGAAAACTGCGGAGGCTGCGCTGAAACAGGCGCTGACGGAGATCCAGAGAGCGGGGACTTTTAAGAGCCAATGGGGAGATTTTAAATACGGGACCGCTTACAAGAACGCAAACGTAGGCGCGGTGGTGGCTCTTGACGTAAAGACCGGCGACGTGCTGGCCATGGCAAGCTATCCGGATTTCGACCCCAACTTATTTGCGACAGGCATCAGCAAGGAGGACTGGAACGCGCTGCAGGGAGAAAACCTGAGAGATCCCCTGTCTCCGCTCCCCTTGTTCAATGTGGCGTCCAGAACGGCCGTACAGCCGGGGTCCACCTTTAAATTGGTCACGGCGACAGCCGCCTTGGAAAGCGGGTTGGATCCCTATAAGAAATTATACGACGGCGGCTATGTCAAGATAGGAAACAGAACCTACGCGTGTCTGCTGTGGAATCAGCATAAAGGTTCCCACGGATACGTCAATCTGGCGGAGGCGCTGGAAGTGTCCTGCAACTACTATTTCTTCGACATCGCGACGGGACGGGACTTCTATAAAAAGACTTCTCTTGGATTAAAGGATCAGATGAATATTGAAAAAATAACCTCCTATGCGCAGCAGTACGGTCTGGGGCTTAAAACCGGGATCGAAATTCCGGAAACCGTAGTTCCCGTGCCGAGCCAGGAGCGGAAGATGGCGTCCATCAAATCGATGCTGAGAAACGTTCTGATCGGCAGGGCGGAAATATACTTCAAGAGCTCTATCATCAAGGACAAGGAAAAGCTGAATGAAAACATCAACACCATCGTGGGCTGGACGGAAGAAAATCCGTCGAGAAACAAGCTGATCGAACGCCTGGGGAAGCTCGGCGTCAAGGATGATCTGATCGAAACCGTTGCGGACCTCTGCAAATTTACGTATTTCAACCAGGCCCAATGGACCCTGGGCGACGAGCTGAACATTTCCATCGGCCAGGGCGAAAACCAGTACACTCCGCTGCAGATCGCCAATTATGTAGCAACCGTCGGCAATGGAGGCATTCATAATCAGGTCAGCCTGGTCAAGGCCGTCGAAGGAGAGGGAACCCATGTGAAGGAGCCTGGGAAGCAGATCGAGCTGAAGGATCCGGATGAACTGAAATACATCATTAACGGCATGAAGCTTGTGGCGACAGGGCCGAAGGGCAGCCTGAAGGGGACCTTTGGAAACTTTCCGGTACAGGTCGCCGGCAAGTCTGGAACCGCCCAGAGAGCGGGAAAAATAAATCCGCCTGATGAGGTGGAGTACATCAAGCAATACCTTTCCAGGATCAACCCCGCTTTGAGCTGGACCGGCGTCGAGACGGAGATGAACCGGCTGCTGAAGGAGTATCCCGAGATCTATACGACGAAGAATTACGCGGTGAGACAGGCCGTGATCAATCTCAGCAAGGGCAAGGTCGATGCGGATAAGATCGACGCATATAAAGCAAGCTACGATCCTTTTGCCTGGGTCGTGACCCTGGCTCCGGCAGAGGACCCCAAGATTGCGGTGGCGGTGCTGCTTTTCCAGGGCGGCACTGCGGGCTATGCCGCGCCGGTGGCAAGAGAGGTGATCGGCAAGTATCTGCAGCTGGATAAGGTATACCAGGATTACAGCATAGACACGAAGATTACACAATAATGAGGAGAGTAAGATGGGTAAGGTTATTTTAATAGCTTCAGGGAAAGGCGGAGTCGGCAAGACGGTTTTTACCTCTAATGCCGGTGCGAAGCTCGCACAGGAGGGATACAAGGTAGTTCTGATCGACATGAACCTGGGGCTTCGCAGCCTCGACATCTGCCTAGGGCTTGAGAATAAAGTGGTTTACGACGTTACAGACGTCCTCACAGGCGTGTGCCGGATCAAGCAGGCCCTTGTCAGAGACCGGAGATTTCCCGAGCTGTATATGATGGCGGCGCCCCAAAGCAGAAACAAGGCTGAGATCACACCTCTCCACATGAAGGTTTTATGCAGAAAATTAAAGAAAAACTTCGATTATATCATTATCGACGCGCCGGCCGGGATCGGTGAAGACCTGACGATAGCAGGGGCGGGCGCCGATGCGGCGGTGATCGTCACCGTGCCGGAATATGCCGCCATCAGGGACGCGGACGCGCTGGACCAGGTTCTGCTCAGCATTGGCATTAAGGACCGGACCTATGTTATCAATAAGGTGATGGCAAACCTGATCTACACGGGGCTTGTTCCGGGCATTTCCGAGATTGCAGAGACACTCCGGCCGCCTATGGCAGGGATCATCCAATACGATGAAAACATCCACATTGCGGCCAACAACGGGCTCCCCATCGTTTACAAGGAAGGGACCTACATAGAAAAGAACTTCAGAAAAATATTGGATCGGATCATAGAAGCATCGTAGGATGCTTCTTTTTATCGGGAGCCGGGAAGCGAAGGAGAGTTGATATGACGGGACATGAAGTGAATATAATGGGACATTTGGGATTCTCGTATGTAGGCTGCATTTATCTGCTGATGCTGTTTATACCCAATCTAGCTTGGGCAAGGCATAAACCGGAAGGCTACGATGCCTCGCACGAAAATAGGTTTTTAATGACGTTGGAACGTGCGGGACAGGTGATGGTCACCTGCGCTGCAGTGGTTTTTACGGATTATAATATTAAAGAGCTTTCCTCATGGAGCCTGTGGCAGGCCTTGTCGTTTATATTTATGATCCTTTACGAATTATATTGGATCCGGTACTTTAGGAGCGGTCATACGCTGAAGGATTTCTATAAGCGCTTCTTGGGAATACCTGTACCGGGAGCAACTCTGCCGGTACTAGCATTTCTGCTGCTAGGGGTCTATGGAAAGGTGATCTGGCTTATTATCGCGGTGATCATTCTCGGCATCGGTCATATTGGGATCCATTTACAGCACTGGAAGGACTGCAAAGCAGAAATTAAAGATTAGATTACGCTCCTTAAGATATATATTGCTAAAAATTGATGATCTTGCTTCTGATTCCCACATTCAGCACGATGCCCAGGGCAATCATGTTTGCCACCACGGAGGAGCCGCCGTAGCTGATAAAAGGCAGGGTGATGCCGGTAACCGGCATGATTCCCATCGCCATTGCGACATTCTCGAAGATCTGAAAGCAAAACATGGCAAGGATCCCGATCACCACCAGGGAACCGTACATATCCTTGGCGTTGTCTGCGATTTTGAGTATCCGGTATAGGAAAACAGTATAAAGAATGATAACTACGGCGCCTCCGATCATTCCAAGCTCTTCCGAAATGACGGAAAAGATGAAATCGGATTTTTGCACCGGCAAAAACTTCAATTCCTTTTGAGTGCCCTGAAACAGGCCTTTCCCAAAGACGCCGCCGGAACCGATGGCTACCTTTGAATTCCAGACCTGATAATTCCCGGGCAGAGACATGATCTCCGGATGGAGGAACGCGTCGATCCTTTCCTTTTGATGGGACGCCATAAAGCGGTAAAGAATCGGCATGGAAATCAGAAAAACGCCGCCCAGCTTCGCAAAGAGCTTGTAATCGATTCCTGCCGCAAAAAGCATAACTACCGTTATGACACACATAACGACGGCGGTACCGAGATCTTCCTTCAGGATGATGACGATAAAAGGCGCGGCATAGAGACCCGCCATTGCGATACCTTTCAGCGTATATAAATTGCCCCGGTTTCTGGTCAGATAGGTTGCAAAGAAAAGCACAAAGGATATCTTGACGAGCTCCGAGGGCTGCATATCGACAGGACCCAGGTCCACCCATGCCCTTGAACCATATTGCTCTATTCCCAGGCCGGGGATATAGACCGTCAGGAGAAAGAGGATGGATCCGATATAGAGGATCTTTTCCAGGCTTTCAAAGGTTTTGTAGTCAAAGAGGAGAACGATGCACAACGCGGCCGCCCCCAGACAATAGGCGGAAAATTGCACCGTGATATCCCTTGTGATGATGAACTGGCCATTATAGGATGTGCTGCCCACCATGATAATGCTGATCACAGCGAAGCACACCGGGAGAAACAACAGCGTTTTATCTATATTTTTCAGTAAATTTTTAAAGTATTCCATGTTATAATATCCCTTTATAATATCCTCTTTTGGAAAATGTTCATTAAGCCCTTAACAGTGATTTTTTGGAAAATATCGCCGTCGAACCAAGTTAATTCAACTTGACATCAGGTCACGCTAAACATTATAATATATATTGTGTAGTTATATCAATATTTAATTACGTAATGCTGATATTTAGTTATTCGTCCGGGATTTGACGGGCGTTAGAAAATTTTGAAATTATAGGAGAGGGAGGTGTATTAACATAGGAATAGGAACGACAGTACTCATTGGAATTGTTGCCTTGGCCTTCGGGCTGTTGGTTGGATATATATTCAGGAAAAACGTGGGAGAAAAAGCCATCGGAAGCGCTGAACAAAAAGCGAAGAATATAATCCTCGATGCTGAAAACAGATCGGAGACCATAAAAAAGGAAATAACCATTGAAGCAAAAGAAGAAGCTCACAGAATGAGAAGTGAGGTTGAGCGTGAGATCAGAGAAAGAAGAGCGGAAATCCAAAGATCGGAAAAAAGACTGATTCAGAAGGAAGAGGCCATCGATCGAAAGACAGAAAATTTAGAGAAGAAAGAAGAAGGCATTACACAAAAAGAACAGACACTGATTGATAAACAGCATGAACTGGATGGATTCATAGCAAAGCAGATTGAAGAACTGGAAAGAATCTCCGGTTATACGGTAGACGAGGCAAAGAATGTTTTGCTCTCCAATATCGAAAAGGAGATCAGATACGAAGCATCAGTCATGATCAAGGATATCGAATCCAAAGCCAAGGAAGAAGCCGATAAAAAGGCAAAGGAAATTATCACCGGAGCGATCCAGAGATGTGCGGCAGACCATGTCGCAGAGAGCACCGTTTCGGTAGTACCTCTTCCAAATGACGAAATGAAAGGCAGGATCATCGGAAGAGAAGGAAGGAACATCAGGGCGATCGAAACCCTGACGGGCATTGATCTGATCATCGATGATACGCCAGAGGCGGTTATCCTGTCCGGCTTCGATCCGGTCAGAAGAGAGATCGCCAGACTGTCCCTTGAAAAGCTCATCGTAGACGGCAGGATTCATCCGGCCAGAATCGAAGAGATGGTTGAAAAAGCGGAAAAAGAAGTAAATAATATTATTAAGGAAGAAGGAGAGCAGGCGACATTTGAGGTAGGCATACATAATCTTCATCCGGAATTGATAAAACTTCTTGGAAGATTAAAGTACAGAACAAGTTATGGACAAAACGTCCTGAAACATTCGGTGGAAGTAGCCCATCTGGCAGGCTTGATGGCTGGAGAATTGGGACTTGATGTCAAGACTGCCAAGAGAGCAGGTTTGCTTCACGACATCGGGAAATCCATCGACCACGAGGTGGAAGGGACCCACGTTGATATCGGCATCGATCTTTTGAGGAAATATAAAGAATCGGAAACCATCATCAACGCCATGGCCGCTCACCACGGCGACTACGAGGCAAAGAGCATGGAAGCGGTTCTCATAGCGGCTGCGGACGCCTTATCGGCTGCAAGGCCGGGCGCCAGGAGAGAAACTCTTGAAACCTATATCAAGAGACTGCAGAAGCTGGAGGAGATCGCCAACACGACGCCCGGAGTTGAACGATCCTACGCGATTCAGGCCGGCCGCGAGATCAGGATCATCGCAAGACCGGAAGAGATGAACGACGAGGAGATCGTATTCCTGGCAAGAGAGATCAGCAAGAAGATCGAAAGCGAGCTGGAATATCCGGGACAGATCAAGGTCAATGTGATCAGAGAAACAAGAGCAATCGAATATGCAAAATAAAGAAGAGGCTTACGCCTCTTCCTTTATTGAGGAGTGTAATATGTTCGTTTATTTGGACAACAGTGCGACGGCGAAGCCCTATGGCGAGGTTGTCGCGAAAATGATTCAATATATGGAAACCGACTTCGGGAATCCTTCTTCCCTGCATCGGATGGGGATTGCGGCGGAGAAGGCGATGAAGGATGCCCGAAAATCGGCGGCGGCTTCCCTGGGAGCCAGAGAAGAGGAAATCTATTTCACCTCAGGCGGGACGGAAGCGGATAATACGGCTATTTTCGGCGCTGTTCAGGCCAGAAAGCGGAGAGGCAATAAGATCGTCACTTCCCGTATTGAACATCCGGCGGTGCTGGAAAGCTGCCGAAAGCTTGAAGCATTGGGATTTCAGGTAGAGTACATTCCCGTTGACCGTGAGGGAGTCGTCGATATGCAGGCTTTGGAAAGCGCGCTGGATGATCAGACCATATTGATTACGATCATGCAGGTAAACAATGAAGTCGGGTCCATTCAGCCGATTTCCGAGATTGCTGAACTGAAAAACAGGGTTGGCGGCAAGCAGGGCGCGGAGATCCTGCTCCACACGGATGCGGTCCAGTCCTATGGGAAGATGCCCATTCTGCTTGCCGGGATCGATCTGCTTTCCGTCAGCGGGCACAAGATTCACGGACCTAAAGGGGTCGGCGCGCTCTACGTCAGAAAAGGCCTGAACATACAGCCATATATCTTTGGAGGCGGACAGGAGAGCGGACTGCGGTCCGGCACTGAAAACGTGCCTGCCATCGCCGGATTTGGTGTCGCCGCGGACCTGTGCCGCAAGGACATGACGAGGCGGATCGAATCCATGAAGGCGATAAAAAAACATCTGGCGGATGGGATTTGTTCGGAGATTCCGGACATCAGGATCAACGGTTCTGCGGAGGGGAGCCCGGCTATTCTGAATGTGAGCTTTCTGGGTGTCCGGGGCGAGGTGCTCCTCCATACGCTGGAACAGTCGGAGATTTACGTATCCACCGGTTCGGCCTGTTCTTCCAACAAAAAAGGTCAGAGCCATGTCCTGAAGGCCATGGGGCTTTCAGACAAGGAGATCGAAGGAGCGATCCGGTTCAGTTTCGGCGGATTCAATACGCTGGAAGAGATGGATTACGTTCTGGATCAATTAAAGACGGCGGTTCAGAAAATCAGAAAGTTAGGCAGTTTCAGATAAGGGCTCGCTTCGATAAGACGGTGTGAGCCAAGTAAAAAAAGAGGAAGGTTTAATGGCGGAGGAAATTTTAAAAACTGACGATAGAAATACGTTTATTGTAAGATGCGGCGAGGTTGCGCTGAAAGGCCTGAATAAACCGTATTTTGAGCGAATGCTGGTGGACCGCATCAAAAGGGTGCTAAAAAAGCACGACGGTGTGGAAGTGAAGAGAAACGAGGGGCTTATCTTTGTGAGGGCTCCGAAGGAGATCGATTCCGAGTTGATCACAGGCGATATCTCAAGGGTGTTCGGCGTGGCTTCCATCAGCCCGGCGGTTGAAACGGCTTCCGATATGGATGAAATCGGAAAAGCCGCGGTGGAGTACATGCTGCAATTGATCGAGAAAAAGGGAGTAAAGACATTCAAGGTCGATGCGAAGCGCGCCGACAAGAATTTTCCTGTCAAATCCCCCGACATTGCGAGACAGATCGGCGCGAAAGTCCTGATCGGATGCAAGGTGCTGAAGGTCGATGTGCATCATCCTGACTGTCTGCTTTTTATCGACGTCAGGAGAGGAAAATCCTATATCTACGAGCAGAAAATCTCAGGGTTCGGGGGTCTGCCCCTGGGCACCAACGGAAAGGGCATGATCCTTCTATCCGGCGGGATCGACAGCCCGGTGGCGGCCTGGATGATGGCAAAGCGCGGAATGCTCATCGAAGCGGTCCATTTTCATTCCTACCCTTACACCAGTGAACGGGCCCGGGAAAAGGTCGTGGACCTTGCCGGCATCGTCGCCGGTTACTGCGGCAGGTTCAAGATGCACATCATCAATCTCCTGCCCATTCAGGAGTTGATCGTTCAGAACTGCCCGGAAGAGGAGACTACGATCCTGGTTCGCCGTTTCATGATGAAGATCGCGGAAAAGGTGGCTCAGGAAACCGACTGCTGCATGCTGATCACAGGAGAAAACCTGGGGCAGGTGGCGAGCCAGACGGCGGAAGCCCTGGTGGTCACGGATCAGTCGGTGCAGATGCCGGTCATGAGGCCCCTCATCGCCATGGACAAGGTAGACATCATGGAAATGGCCAAAAATATCGGGACCTTTGAGACTTCTATCCTGCCCTATGAGGACTGCTGCACCGTGTTTCTGCCCAAGCATCCGACGACAAAGCCGAAGCTGGCCAAGATCCTCGAGTCGGAAAGCAGGCTGAATGTGGAGCAATTAGTTGCGGACGCCGTTGCGTCCAAGGAAACCGTCACCATCTATCCGGCGGAATAAATTGTAATTCAGGCGCCGTACCATCAAGTTGATTGACCTGAAGGCGGATATAACTGACTCTGAAATGACTTGAGCGCTTTTGTAAATATTATCATCCGTGTCGAGCAAGATTTTTAGCAAGTATTAAGAATTTGATCGCTTCAAATTTTAATACTCTAAAAATCGCGAGATGAGGATTGATAATATCAAAAGCGCGAAGGAATTGAAGAGTCAGTTATACCGCCTTTTCGACAAAAATAGAATCAAATCCCCTGAATTTCTCAGCGACAGGAAAAGGACAAGCCTGTATAATTAGGAAGAAGGGGGGTTTTTACATGCAGATAGAATTTGAAATGACAGACGATATCCTGATCTCAAATTTAGACGGGGAACTGGATCACCATACTTCAGCCGTTATCAGAGAAGAAATCGACAAAACGATCGATACCTTTCATTCAAAACATCTCATCTTCAATTTTAAAAAAGTAACCTTTATGGACAGTTCAGGCATCGGCGTCATCATGGGCCGGTATAATAAAATACTGCAGCTGGGGGGCAAGCTGGTCATCACAGGCTGCAATGAATATATCGACAGGATTCTTGATATGGCGGGCATTTATACCATAGCTGACCGGGTGAACACCATCGGGGAGTCCATTGAGAAAATAAAATCATTGAATACTGATGAGGAGGCGAAGGACGGGAATGAGTAACGCAATGGAAAAAGATAAGATTCTGAATCAAATGAAGCTTGAATTTCTGAACCGGTCGGAGAATGAAAGCTTTGCGCGGGTAGCGGTGGCGGCGTTCGTGGCTCCTCTGGATCCTACCGTCGAAGAATTGACGGAAATAAAAACGGCAGTGTCCGAAGCCGTCAGCAATGCGGTCATCCACGCATACAAGGAAGATGAAGGTGGCCTGGTAACGGTTGAGTGCACGATAAATGAGGGCAGACGCGTAATCATTACCGTATCGGACAATGGAATCGGGATCGAGGATGTGGAACTTGCGAGGGAGCCTTTATACACGTCAAAGCCCGGGGAAGAGCGCTCGGGAATGGGATTTACCGTAATGGAAAGCTTTATGGACAAGCTAGATGTGGAATCGGCTCCCGGAGAGGGTACCAAAGTTACAATGATTAAGAATCTGGATTATGTCTCATGAGCTCCAATTATGTGACGAGAAGCAAAGAGGATACATACGACCTGATCGAATCTGCAAAAAATGGCGATGAATGGGCCAGAGAAGAGCTGATCAAGCAGAACACCGGATTGGTCAAGAACATTGCGCTGAAATTCATGGGAACAGGATATGAGCTGGACGATCTGCTTCAAATCGGCTACATCGGGCTGTTAAAGGCCGTCGACCGCTTTGACAGCAGCTATGGCGTGATGTTTTCCACTTATGCGGTTCCCATGATACTGGGTGAGATCAGGCGATATCTGCGGGATGACGGCAGAATCAAGGTCGGCAGGCAGGTCAAGCAGGATATCAAAAACATGAAGCATCTTCAGGAGTCGTTTT
This sequence comes from Bacillota bacterium, assembly GCA_036835995.1. Classification (GTDB taxonomy): domain Bacteria; phylum Bacillota; class Clostridia; order Peptostreptococcales; family Anaerovoracaceae; genus Anoxybacterium. Next base: position 11,790 of record DAITKX010000063.1, read on the forward strand.
ATAATGAAAACGGAAGATATCCGAAGATCAGCGAGCTTGCCGAGTTAATGGAGATGGAGACCGAGCAGGTCCTTAGCCTGATGGAAGCCAGCGATGCGCTGACAAACCTCGAAAGCCTGGATGATCCCGACAGGCAGGAAAAGCAGGGGCGTGAACCTTATACCGATACGGAACAGCGAAACATCGATATGATCCATCTCAAAAGCATGATCGGAAAACTGACAAACAAGGAGCGGCAGATCATTGTATTGAGATATTTCAAGGATATGACACAGCAGCAGGTTGCGGGGAAGATGGGGATTTCCCAGGTGCAGGTATCTCGGATCGAAAAAAAGATACTTGCGTCGCTGAGAGAGCAAATGGAATAGAGGGTCGCTTCTTCATCATAATGATGAAAGGAGGGCTCTTTTTTTTTGCCTTTAACCGGCGGTAAAAGGGCGAAGGGGTGCAATTTTTTTGTCACTTGCCGTCTAATTGTAGAAATCCATATATTAAAATTTATGGAGAATTTTAATAGCTAAGTTTGTTAACTGACGGACACATTATTGTTAAATCATGCACAAAATTTAGCAGCTTCACAGGTTTGCTGAAAGCACCCGAAACATCTGAATTTTCAGTATATTTAGGGTTTTTGCGTACCTCAAAAAAAACATCAGAATGTGATGAGAAAAGGTTGCAAAAAGGTAAAAAATAGTGTTTACTTTATATGTATAATGTTATTTTTATAACGAGGTTCACGCCTGGTTAGAAACGCAAGCTGTAAGAAAGACTTCTACAGCCGAAAATTTTCCATGGATGCGTTGTAACAAGAAAACGTTATGATGTCCCGAAAAGAGACTTGATAAATTGAGTTTAAGGAGGCTTAACATGGACTTTCAATTGACGAAAGAACAAGAATTGGTAAGAAAAATGGTAAGAGAGTTTGCTGTTAATGAAGTGGAGCCAATTGCCGCAGACATTGACAAAGAACACAGATTCCCCATCGAAAATGTGAAAAAGATGGGCGAGTACGGTCTGATGGGAGTACCTTTTCCTACAGAGTTGGGCGGCGCAGGCGGAGATCACATCTCCTACGCGATCACGGTTGAGGAACTTTCAAGAGTATGCGCGTCGACAGGCGTTATCTGTTCTGCGCATACATCGCTGTGCTGCTGGCCGATCTGGGCTTGGGGGACCGATGAACAAAAGCAGAAGTATCTGATTCCTCTTGCAAAAGGTGAAAAGCTTGGCGCATTCGGACTGACCGAACCAAACGCGGGAACCGACGCCGCGGGACAGCAGACGAGAGCGGTTGACATGGCGACCATTGGCTGCTGAACGGAGCAAAAGTGTTTATCACAAACGGCGGCTATGCCGACACCTTCGTAGTGATGGCCATGACGGACAAGAGCAAGGGCACCAGAGGCGGTATCAGCGCATTTATCGTTGAAAAAGGCTTTGAAGGATTCTCCATCGGCAAAACGGAAGACAAGATGGGCATTTGCGCATCGTCGACGACAGAATTGATTTTCCAAAACTGCAAAGTACCGAAAGAAAATCTTCTCGGCAAGGTAGGCGAAGGCTTTAAGGTTGCTATGTCAACCCTTGACGGCGGACGTATCGGTATCGCATCCCAGGCCCTCGGAATCGCTCAGGGCGCGTTCGATGTAACCGTAGACTATATGAAATCCAGAAAGCAGTTCGGCAAGAAGCTTTCCCAGATGGAAGCGCTGCAGTTCGAAATTGCCGAAATGAAGACAAAGATCGAGGCTGCAAGGCTATTGATCTATAAGGCCGCAGACATGAAAGACAAGCATCTGGCCTATGGCCCGGCTTCCGCAATGGCAAAATTATTTGCAGCAGAGACCGCGATGTATGTGACGACCAAGGCTGTTCAGCTTCACGGCGGTTACGGATATACCAAGGATTATCCGGTTGAAAGAATGATGAGAGACGCTAAGATCACTGAAATCTATGAAGGTACTTCAGAAGTTCAGAAGATCGTTATCGCTG
>DAITKX010000063.1:13791-19491 GCA_036835995.1 Bacillota bacterium
AAGGAAGAGGGAGGATATAGAAATGGCATTTAAAATTATTGTCTGCGCGAAGCAGGTTCCCGATACAAATGAAATCAAGATCGACCCTGTTAAAAAGACCCTGATCAGGGAAGGCGTTCCGAGCATTTTAAACCACGACGATGCGAACGCTCTTGAAGAAGCATTGAAAATAAAAGACCAGTATCCCGATACCCATGTTACGGTAGTGACCATGGGACCTCCCCAGGCGAAAGACATGCTGCAGGAATGTCTCGCAATGGGAGCGGACGAGGGCGTTCTGGTCAGTGACAGAGCGGTTGGAGGCTCCGACACATGGGCCACATCCAATGCCCTTGCCGCTGCGATCCATAAGCTTGGCCTTCCGGACCTGCTGTTTGCAGGACGCCAGGCTATCGACGGCGACACCGCCCAGGTAGGGCCTCAGTTGGCTGAAAAGCTGGGTCTGCCGCAGGTAACATATGTAACGGAATTCAAAATTGAAGAAAACATGAAAGACATCACAGTAAAGAGAGCTATGGAAGACGGCTATGAGCTGATCAAGATCCAGACTCCCTGCATGCTTACAGCGATCAAAGAGCTGAATAAGCCGAGATATATGTCCATAAAGGGCATCTACGGCCTGAAAGACAAGGAAATCAAAGTATGGAATGCGAAAGACATAGAAGTCGATCTCAATACGGTAGGTCTTGACGCTTCTCCGACAAACGTTTACCGTTCCTTCACTCCGGTTCCCAAGGGAAAAGGCAAGATGATCGAAGCGGATACAGAAAAAGAAACTGCACAGAAGCTTTTAATCAACTTAAAAGCGAAGCATGTAATCTAGAAGGAGGAGGAACAAAATGGCAATTGTAGTTTTAAATGATAAATGTAAAGGCTGTAAATTATGCATAAAGGCTTGCCCCTTCGAGGCTATCGATATGGAAGGAAAGCTGGCTGTTATCAATGAAAAGTGCACAGCCTGTAACCAGTGTATCCCAGCCTGTCCGTTCAATGCCATCGAAAAGACGGAAGACACGGACGGCCCTGTGGATCTTTCCGCATACAAGAATGTCTGGGTCTATGCAGAACAGAGAAAAGGAAAGATCATGAACGTTGCGCTGGAACTGATCGGCGAAGGCCACAGGTTATCCAGAGAAATCGGCGGCGACGCAAAGGTATGCGCCCTCCTGGTTGGAAACAACATCGGGCATCTTGCGAAGGAATGCTATGAGTACGGCGCCGACTCCGTATACCTCATCGAAGATCCTCTTCTGGAAAATTACACGACAGACGGATATACGAAGGTTATCGTAGACGCTGTTAAGGAATACAAGCCGGAAATCGTTATCTACGGTGCGACCCATATCGGAAGAGACCTTGCGCCCAGAGTAGCGGCGAGACTGAACACCGGTCTGACAGCCGACTGCACAAGACTTGACATCAAGGTTTCCAGCTACATCGATTACGCGGTGAAAAACACTACATTGGACGTATCCACCCTGGATCCCGCATCTGACGATAAGGGACTGAAGCAGACGCGTCCCGCATTCGGCGGAAACCTGATGGCTACCATCATCTGCCCCAAGACAAGGCCTCAGATGTCAACAGTAAGACCCGGCGTTATGCAGAAGAGGGAAAGACAGGCTGGAGCAACAGGAGAGCTGGTACAGGTTAAGCCCGCTATCTCCAAGAGCGACATCAAGATCGAGATCGTCGACATCGTCAAGTCTACAAAAGAAATCGTATCCCTCACCGACGCGGATATCATCTGCTCCGGCGGACGTGGTCTCGGTGATCCTTCCGGATTTGAACTGATCAAGAAGTTTGCCGATAAGGTCGGCGGAGTTGTAGGCTCTTCCAGAGCGGCTGTGGATGCCGGCTGGATCGACCACTCCCACCAGGTTGGACAGACAGGAACTACCGTTAAGCCGAAGATCTATTTCGCTTGCGGTATCTCCGGCGCTATCCAGCACTTGGCAGGAATGCAGACCTCGGATATCATCGTTGCCATCAATAAAGATCCAGAGGCTCCGATCTTTGAAGTGGCCGACTTCGGTATCGTGGGAGACCTTTACAAGGTGATCCCCCAGATCATCGAACAGTGGGATGACGCGGAAGCGCTGTACGACGCCTCCACGAAATAAGGATTAGTCTAAAAAAATAAGCACCTGGCAAGTGTATCCTCTCGAAAATCTGCCGCCTTTATATGCTTCGCATGAAGGCGGTAAAAGGTTTCACGCTTTTCTGCGAGGATGCACCTGCCACGGTGCTTTTAATTTTATATCCTAACCTTTAAATACGGAGGCGACTTCTTCGCCTCTTAATATGCGCAGTGCCCCGTGAGCCAGCGCCTCCATTTCCACCTCTCCCGGCATGAGCTCCACGGGGGCGATGTATCTGACCCTTTCCGCGATCATGTCCGTCATCATCTTCGAGTGGGCGAGTCCGCCTGTCAGAATGATATAATCGATGTTGCCGTTCAATACGGGAGCCAGCTCCCCGATTCCCTTGGCGATCTGATACGCCTCGGCCTCGTAGATCAGCTTTGCCTTTTCATTCCCCTCAGCGATCATCTTTTCCACCTTACGGGCGTCATGAGTGCCGAGATGGGCCTTGATACCGCCCATGCCGCGAATCTTCCTGATCATATCGTGCTTTGTGTACTGGCCGGAGTAGCATAAGTCGACTATGTACAGCAACGGGAGGCTTCCGGTCCGTTCGGGTGAAAACGGCCCGGCGTCGTCGCCGATGGAGTCTATGATCCTGCCTTTTTCATGTATGCCGATGGAGATGCCTCCGCCGAGATGCGCGACGATGAGGTTCAGATCCTCGTACCGCTTTCCATGCTTCTCCGCAACCTTTCTGCCCATCGCTTTGGAGTTCAGAACATGGCACTGGCTATGGCGCATGTACTCGGGAATACCGGTTACCATGGCAATTTCCTTGAACTCATGGGAAGAAACCGAATCGTAGATATATGCGGGAATGGAAAGAGGAGCCGCAATTTTATCGGCAAGGAGAGCGCCCAGATTGGATGCGTGGGGAGACAGAGTGCCGCTGAGAATCAGGCGCTTCATCGCCTCATTGACCAGATACCCACCGGAGTTCACCGGAGGCAGGAGGCCGCCCCGGCCCACGACAGCGCTGAGCTCCGCCAATGGGACCTGGCGCTTCCGCAGCGTCGCCAGAACGACCTCAAGGCGAAAATCCAGCTGGTCCAGAATGTCTGCAAACCCTGCAAAGTCCTCGTCCGAATGTTCTGCCTGATCGGAAAAGACAAGAGCCTCATCCTTGTATAAGGCAATTTTCGTCGTCGTTGAGCCAGGATTGATTGCAAGTATGGAATATTCCATATAACATCTCCTTTTACAATTTGTAATTTTGTCTCGATAATCATAAGGCTTCGACTCGGGGTTTTCATCGAATCCTCTGAATAACAGATATATTTTATCAGAAAAAAAGCAAATAAGTGAAACAACTGATAAATTATTTTGCCGAACACGGTAAACAATATTTGCGAGGAGGCGAGAAGATGGCAAACAAACAGCAAACACAAACCAATGGGCAGCAGCAGACAAAAGCCCCGAAAAAAGAGGTGGCAAAGCAATACGAGGAATATGTAAAGCAGTTCACTCCGCGGCCGAAATATTTCTCCAACAGCGTAAAAGCTTTCTTAATAGGAGGGTTGATCTGCACGGCGGCCCTTTATCTTCAAAATCAGTTTCAGGATATGGGCATGAAGGAAAAAGACGCGGGAATCCTTGTGACCGTGATACTGATCTGCCTGGCGCAGCTGCTCACCGGGTTCGGAGTATTTGACAGCATCGGAAAATTTGCGGGAGCGGGGGTTTTTGTACCTATCACAGGCTTTGCAAACTCCATGGTCGCTCCGGCAATTGAATATAAAAAAGAGGGGCTGGTGCTGGGCGTTGGCGCAAAGCTCTTCAGTCTTGCCGGTCCGGTTCTGGTTCTGGGAATTTCGGTGGGAACCGTCGTCGGGATCATTTATTACTTTGTGAAATAGGAGGCGGGAATGAAAAATAAACTCGGAAAACAGACCTTTCAATTTCCCATGAGGCCAAGGATCATCGGCGCCTATTCCATCGTAGGGGAAAAAGAAGGCAAGGGACCTATGGCAAAATGGTTTGATACAATCCTTGAGGATGACACCTACGGGGAAAAGACGTGGGAAAAATCGGAAAGCAAAATGCTGAAGCAGGCGATGCTGATGGCGCTCCAAAAATCCGGCCGCAATAAAGAGGAGGTCGACGCGATCATAAGCGGCGATCTGATCAACCAGATCATGTCCTCGTCGTTTATGGCAAGGGATCTGTCACTGCCGTTTCTGGGGGTTTATGGCGCTTGTTCCACGATGACGGAATCGATGGTCTTAGGCTCCCTCATGATCGACGGCGGATACGCTTCCAATGTGATCGTCGGGGCGTCCAGCCATTACTGTACGGCGGAGCGGCAGTTCCGAATGCCTTTGGAGCATGGAAATCAGAGGCCTCCTTCCGCCCAGTGGACGGCGACGGCGTCAGGCGCAATGGTCCTCTCGGAATTTGATAAGGGAGACGGCGCGGTAGCCCAGACGACGACAAAACCACAGGGCCAGAGCGTAAAAGAGCTTTATATCACCCATGCGACGGTGGGAAAAATCATCGATACGGGAATCAAGGACGCGAATCAGATGGGAGCCGCAATGGCTCCGGCTGCCGTGGACACCATCGTAAGACATTTGAAGGATACGGGAAGAACCCCGGATTTTTATGATTTGATCATTACCGGCGATCTCGGACTCATAGGAAAAGACATAGCGCTGGACCTGCTCTCCGGAGTCGGGGTTGAAATCGGGAACACGTTTAAAGACTGCGGGTCCATTATGTACGATAAAAAACAGGATACCCATAGCGGCGGAAGCGGCTGCGGCTGTTCGGCTTCCATTTTCAGCGGGTATGTTTACCGGGAAATGCGGATGGGCAAGCTGAAAAACGCGCTGTTGATTTCCACGGGAGCTCTGCTGTCCACCATCAGCGCACAGCAGGGTGAGTCGATCCCCGGAATCGCCCACGCGGTGGCGGTCACAACGGAAGGGGTGAATTAGATATGGATTATCTCTATGCGTTTCTCATCGGCGGCGCTATCTGCGTCGTCGGCCAGATACTGATGGATACAACAAAGCTGACGACGCCGAGGGTCCTTGTAATCTTTGTTGTGGCAGGAGCCGTTCTGACAGGGCTTGGGCTTTATGAACCCCTGGTAAAGCTTGCAAAAAACGGTGCGACGGTACCTCTGACCGGATTTGGCTACAACCTGGCGAAAGGAGCCATGGACGGCGCGAAAGAGGGCTTCCTGCAGGCTATTTCCGGCGGAATAAAAAATACTGCCGCAGGGGTAACTGCGGCAATCGTATTTGGTTATATCGTATCTTTAATCTTTTCACCGAAATCAAAACGTTAGTGATTATCAGTTGAAAAATTTTATCCAATCGGGCAGCTGGCTGCCGTCGTCCTGGCCCCCGCCCCCGTTATCGCTTCCGTTTCCGGGATCGGTGGGCGAAACTCCGCCGCCGTCGGGATTGCCTCCGCCTCCATCCCAATTATAGTCGGGATTCAGCGTTTTGCTCGGATCGATGGGGTACTGGGTGACGTCCGGATTGTGAAGATGGCAGTAGTAGGAAGGCAGCTCATACGCGATATCGCCCACGCTGGGATTGACGGG
>DAITKX010000064.1:0-18781 GCA_036835995.1 Bacillota bacterium
ATTACGCAGGTCGGACTTTCACCGACATGTAAGTGACCAGCTTCGCTGGACACGCCCCTATTATATAAAAAAGCTGAGAGCAGGCGCACATCTTCGCTTGCTCTCAGTTTTTTTATATTTATTTCTACACATCTTTCCGCCTTTGGCAAGATACGGCATGCTATTACAATACCTTGTCAAAGGCAGATGCAGAAATCCAAGGAAATTACCCCTCATTCAGCAGCCCGATATCCTTCCGGTATTGAGCTCCTTCAAAGAAAATACGGGCGGCGTTTCGGTATGCCTTTTCCCTGGCTTCTTCATGGGTGTCGCCTAAAGCGGTGACGCCGAGGACCCGGCCTCCGTCCGTTACGATAATAGGACCGGCTGCGCTTTCAGCCATATCGCCTAACGGCGATTCGTTTAAGCCCACTTTAAGCTTCGTGCCGCTGTGGAACACGATCACATCCTTATCCACGCTTTCAAGCCCGGTGATCTTCTTTCCCTTTTCATAGTCCCCCGGATAGCCCCCTGACGCCATCACCACGCAGACCGCTTTCCTGCCGCTCCACTCGATGGTCTGTTCCGCCAGCCTTTCGTCTATCACCGCGGTGATAATATCCAACAGATCGGTCTTCATACGGGGAAGTACGGACTGGGTCTCCGGATCGCCGAAGCGGTTGTTGAACTCGATGACCTTCGGCCCTTTCTCAGTGATCATCAGTCCGATAAAGAGCACTCCTTTGAAGTCGAGACCGTCGGCCTGAAAGCCCTTGAGCGTCGGCTCCAAAATCCTTTCCCGGATCTGAGTCTCCAATTCCTCATTGAAAATCAGGCTCGGGGAATAGGTTCCCATACCCCCTGTGTTCGGTCCTCTATCCCCATCGTATATCCTTTTATAATCCTGTGCCGACTCCATGGGCACGATGGTTTTTCCGTCCACAAAGCACAGCATGGAGGCCTCGATCCCCGCTAAAAATTCTTCCACGACGATCTTGTCGCCTGCCGCTCCGAAAATCCTGTCTCCCATGATCTCGTCGATTGCCTTCACCGCGGCAGCCTCATCCTCAGCGATAATGACGCCCTTTCCCGCAGCCAGGCCGTCCGCCTTGATCACCATTGGATAGCCGAAGATGCCGACAGATTTTTTCAGCTCGTCGATATTCGTATATTCCTTGTATCCCGCCGTCGGAATGCCATGCCTGGCGAGAAACGCCTTTGTGAAGGATTTGCTGCCCTCCAGCCGGGCGCACTTGCCGTTTGGCCCGAAAGCTTTCAGGCCCCTTTCAGCAAGGGTGTCCACGATTCCCATGGAAAGCGGGACCTCAGGTCCGATCACGGTGATATCTATTTTGTTTTTTTCAGCAAAGCCGCAGATCCCCTCCACATCATCCGCTTTTACGGCGACGCACTCGGCGACCTCAGCGATCCCCGCATTTCCGGGGGCGCAGTAGAGTTTGTCCACCTTCGGACTCTGGGCCAGCTTCCACGCGATGGCGTGCTCACGTCCGCCTCCGCCAACGATCAATATTTTCATCTTAGTTCCCTTTCCAGTCGCTATGGTTTACCGGGCATTTCAAATTTACCCTAGTGCTTGAAATGTCTTACCCCGGTAAACACCATCGCAATCCCCAGTTCATTGGCCTTCTTGATGGACGCCTCGTCATTGACAGAACCCCCCGGCTGGATAATGGCGCTGATCCCCGCCTTGGCCGCCGCGGTCACGCAATCGTCGAAGGGGAAGAAAGCGTCCGATGCCAGGACCGCCCCTTCAGTGCTTTCCGTCGCCTGCCCGATGGAGTTTTCCACGGCCCAGATCCGGTTCACCTGCCCGGGACCGACTCCGATGGTCTTTCCTTCCCTGGCGATGACGATGCCGTTGGACCTGATGTGCTTCACCACCTTCATGGCAAACTTCATATCCTCCATTTCCCGTTCCGTGGGAATGCGGTCCGTGACGATCCTGGCCTCGCCCTCTTCATAGAGGATGCCATCCGTTTCCTGCACCAGAAGCCCGCCGCTGACCTTTTTCAGATCATAGGCATTCCCCGGCGCCTTAGCCAGCATATTTTCAAGCTTTAATAAGCGGATATTCTTCTTCTGGGTCAGTATTGCGATTGCCTCTTCCGTAAAATCAGGCGCGATGACGATCTCCACAAAGATCTTGTTGATTTCTGCCGCGGTCATCTCGTCGATGGGCCGGTTTGCCGCCACGATCCCTCCGTAAATAGAGACGGGGTCCGCCTTGTACGCCTTGACATAGGCGTCGTAAATATCATATCCGGTTCCCACTCCGCAGGGGTTTGCGTGTTTCACCGCGACGACGGCTGGCTCCTCGAATTCCTTGAGGGTCTCCAGAGCGCCGTTGGTATCGTTGATATTGTTAAAAGAGAGCTCCTTTCCGTGGAGCTGGACCGCGTTGACAAGGGAGCCCTCCCAGGGCTTGATTTCCTTGTAGTAATATGCCTTTTGATGGGGGTTTTCCCCGTATCTCAAGTCCTGGACCTTTTCAAAGGTAAGGGTCAGATTATCCGGCAGGTCTCCTTGGATTTCCTTTCTCAGATAGTCCGAGATCATGGCGTCGTAGGCGGCAGTATGCTGAAACACCTTCAGCGCTAGCCTGTACTTCGTCTTGTAGGAGACTTCCCCGTTTTCTTCCAGCTCCTTGATCACCTGGCCGTAATCCTTCGGATCGCAGACCACCGTCACATCCTTATGGTTTTTGGCTGCGGAGCGAAGCATGGTGGGCCCGCCGATATCGATGTTCTCGATGGCCTCCGCAAGAGTCACCGACGGCTTCAGAATCGTCTCTTTAAAAGGATACAGATTGATCGCCACGATGTCGATGGGCTCTATGGAAAGGTCGGCCAGCTGTTTCATATGTTCCGGTTTTTCGCGCATTGCCAGGATTCCTCCATGGACCGCCGGATGCAGCGTCTTTACCCTGCCGTCCAGGCATTCCGGAAATCCCGTCACATCGGAAATGCCGATGACGTCCACTCCGTTGTCCCTCAGCCTGGTGGCGGTTCCCCCCGTCGAAATGATTTTAACGCCGAGCCTTTCGAGCTCCTGGGCGAATTCCACAATTCCCGCTTTATCCGATACGCTGATTAACGCTCTCATCTTATTCCTCCTTCACAAAACAGTTTGATTGCCTGAGGCAGAATCCGGTGCTCCACCTCAAGCACCCTGGCGGCCAGGGTATCTTCCGTATCCCCCGGTTCAACGGGAACCCTTTCCTGCAGTATGATCCTGCCGGTGTCGACCCCCTCGTCCACAAAATGAACCGTTGCGCCGCTCTCGGTTTCACATCCGTCCAGAACGGCCCGGTGCACCCGCTTTCCGTAGAAGCCCTTCCCGCAATAACTGGGGATCAGGGACGGGTGGATATTGATGATCCGGTTCCGGTATGCTTCGATGATGTCCGGATCCAGAATGTTCATATAGCCCGCCAGCACCACCAGATCCGTACCGGTTTCCCGAAGCCTCTCCAGGATCGCCCGGCAGCGGCCCTTCTCTTCCGGGAATTGGTCCTTATCGATGCAGGCTCCCGGAATGCCTGCTCTGGCCGCCCGCTCCAGCGCATAGGCGCCTCGGCGGCTGGATATGACCTGAACGATCCTGGCCTGGTCGAGATAACCGCTCTCGATACGGTCTATGATGGATTGGAGGTTTGATCCGCCTCCGGAAACGAGCACTGTGATATTCACCTTCCTCATCCCATCGCAACTCCTTGTCCCTGGACGATTTCGCCGATCACAGCCGCCTTCTCCCCGGCCTTCTTCAGGGCGGAAAGAACCTCGCCTGTCTTATCCTGATCCACGATCATCATCATGCCGATTCCCATATTGAACGTGGCGAACATCTCCTTGAGTTCAATATTTCCCATCTTTTTAATGTGCTGAAAGATCGGCGGAATCCGCCAGCTTCCCAGACGGATCCTGACGCCAAGACCCTTCGGGATAATCCTGGGTATGTTTTCATAGAAGCCCCCGCCGGTGATATGAACGATCCCGTTCACGTCGCATGCCTCAAAGACCGCGGCGCATGCCTTTGCATATATCTTTGTCGGAGTGATCAACGCCTCTCCCAGCGTTGTACCAAGTTCGCTGACCGTGTCGTTCACCGACATGGAAAGCTTATCGAAAAAAAGCTTTCTGACAAGAGAATACCCGTTGCTGTGAATGCCGCTTGAGGGAATCCCGATCACAGCGTTGCCCTCTTTGATCTTCGAGCCGTCTATTATTTTCTTTTTATCCACGATACCCACTGCAAATCCGGCCATATCGTATTCGCCCTCGGAATAGAAATCCGGCATCTCGGCGGTTTCTCCTCCTACGAGGGCGCAGTCCGCCAGCACGCAGCCGTCTGCGATCCCTTTGACGATGTCGGCGATCTTCTCAGCCTCCACCTTTCCGGTGGCGATATAGTCGAGAAAAAACAGCGGCTTCGCCCCCTGACAGAGCACGTCGTTGACGCACATGGCCACGCAATCCTGCCCTACGGTATCGTGTTTATCCATGAGAAACGCGAGCTTCAGTTTCGTTCCGACGCCGTCGGTACCCGAAACAAGGATCGGCTCCTCCATATCGGCGACATCCAGCCGGAACAGGCTTCCGAAGCCTCCCAGCCCTGTGAGCACGTTCTCGTTAAAGGTTTTCTTCACATGAGGCTTCATAAGTGAAACCGCCCGTTCCCCTTCCCGGGTATCCACTCCTGCCTCTTTATATGTCAGTTTTCTTTCCGTCATTGCGCTGTTTCCTTTCTGCTATATCCCTCGGGAAGTTCCATGGGATAATCGCCGTTAAAGCAGGCGGCGCAAACCTTATCCCAGCCCAGATCAATGGAGTCCATCAGGCCTTCCACACTGAGATAGCCCAGGCTGTCCGCGCCGATCATTCTGCAGATCTCATCGACAGAATAATTGGCGGCCACCAGTTTATCCGGGTTTGGCGTATCGATTCCAAAGTGGCACGAATGGGTCACCGGAGGAGAGCAGACGCGGACGTGCACTTCCAGCGCTCCGGCATTCTTCAGCATCTTTACGATCTTTCCGCAGGTGGTTCCCCGCACGATGGAATCGTCGACCATGACAATTCTCTTGCCCCGGACGTTGTCCCTGAGCACGTTCAGCTTCAACCGCACGCTCAGCTCCCTCATCCTCTGATCGGGCTGGATAAAGGTCCTTCCTACATATCTGTTCTTGATAAGGCCTTCCCCGAAGGGAATGCCGGATTCCTCGGCGTAACCGATGGCGGCTACCGTTCCCGAGTCGGGAACCGCGATGACCATATCCGCTTCCACGGGGTGCTCTTTTGCCAGTATTCTCCCCGCCTGGCTTCTCGCCATGTAAACGCTTCTCCCGTCGATATCGCTGTCGGGCCTCGCCAGATAGACATATTCGAAAGAGCAGACAGCTTTCCTGGCTCCTCTTTGATAGTGCATGGACTTCAGTTCATGGTCCTCGATGACAACCATTTCTCCAGGCTCCACGTCGCGTATAAATTTTGCGCCGAGAAGCGGAAAAACGCAGCTTTCCGAGGACAATACCCAGCCCTCCTTCAGTTTCCCGATGCAAAGGGGACGGATGCCGTTGGGATCCCTGACGCCGATGAGCTTATTTCCGCTGGTGATCACCAGGGCATAAGCGCCTTCCACCAGCTCCAGAGTTTTCACAATGGATTCCTCGATGGTGCTTTCCCTGATATATCTTGCGATGAGAGCCGCGATGATTTCCGAATCGATGGAGGTCTGAAAGATCACGCCCCGATCCTGCATTTCATCCCGCAACGCCCCCGCGTTGACCAGATTCCCGTTGTGGGCGAGAGCCAGGCTGCCTCCCTTATGATAGACCACGAGGGGCATTGCGTTCACCGTAAGGCTTTCCCCGGAGGTGGAATATCTCACGTGCCCGATGGAAATATCCCCCTGGAGCCTCTTTATCACTTCGTCGTTGAAAACCTCCTGGACGAGGCCCATCTCTTTATAGTACTGTATTTTGCCGTCTTTGTTGGATGCGATCCCCGCGCTTTCCTGCCCCCTGTGCTGCAAGGAATGGAGGCCGAAGTAGACGGATCTCGCGATGTCAACCTTTCCCGGCGCATAAATTCCCACTATTCCGCACATTATTTTTTAATCCTCGCCAGCACTTCCTGATAAGTTTCTTCTACCTTCCCCATGTCTCTGCGGAATCTGTCCTTATCCATCTTCTCGTTGGTTTTGACATCCCACAATCTGCAGGTGTCCGGGGAAATCTCGTCGGCGAGGATAATCTCGCCGTCGCAGAGCCCGAATTCGATCTTAAAGTCGATGAGCTTCAGCCCCTTGTCCAGGAAAAATTCCTTCAGGGCGTCATTGACCGCGTAAGCGTATTTTTTCACCGTGGCAAGCTGTTCTTCCGTCGCCAGCTCCAGGGCGAGGATGTGGTCGTCGTTGATCAGCGGATCGCCCAGAGCGTCGTCTTTATAGGAAAACTCCAGCACTGTCTTTGCAAGGGGCCTTCCTTCCTCGACGCCGTACCGCTTGGAAAAGGATCCTGCCGCAACGTTTCTGATGATCACTTCCAGAGGGAGGATCTTGACCGCCTTCACCAGGGTCTCCCTGTCGGAAAGCAGCTTCACCATATGGGTCGGAACTCCTTTGCTTTCCAGCATTTCAAAGATGATCGCCGACATCGTGTTGTTCACGACGCCCTTTTCCGCGATGGTACCCTTTTTTTCTCCGTTGAATGCCGTGGCGTCGTCCTTATAATCCACGATGTATAACTTCGGATCGTCGGTTTTAAAAACCTTCTTCGCTTTTCCCTCATAAATCATTTCACGTTTTTCCATTTTCGGATCCTCCTTCATTTTTTCAATTTTCAGGGGCAGCTTCAACCCATTGCCCCCCGTTGCAGTTTTCGGGCAGCTTTGGCCTATTATCCTCTTCCATTATTCAGCCGGGTGGTGTGACCGGAAGAGGATAATGGCAAAACTGCAGATTATTTTCTATAGCTCTCTATCTTGCTGAATGATATCTTCTTCCATTTTTGCTTTGTAGCGCTTCATTTTTTCTCTCAGCCCGGGATATTTCACCGACAGGATCTGAACCGCCAGCAGCGCAGCGTTTTCCGCTCCGTCTATGGCGACGGTGGCGACAGGAACGCCCTTGGGCATCTGCACCATGGAAAGCAGCGAATCCAGACCGTCCAGGGTCGAAGATTTGACAGGCAGCCCGATGACGGGCATTGCGGTGTAAGCCGCCAGCACTCCGCCCAGATGGGCCGCTTTTCCCGCCGCGGCGATGATGACCTCTATTCCGTTTTCTTCCGCCCCGGAAGCAAAATCCTCTGCGATCCTCGGCGTCCTATGCGCCGAAATGATCCTCGTTTCATAATCTACGCCGAACTCCTTGAATATGGATTCAGCCCTTTCCACAACCGGATAATCCGATTTGCTACCCATTACAATCGCTGCTTTCATATATTTTCTCCTTCTGACCCTGGCAGGCGCTCCGGCCCCTATCTGAAATAACTCACGCCTGCCTCAAATATCTTTTGATCGTTATTCCCTGGGACATTCCTGTACAGGTTCCTTCCGATCCTCTCGGAATGCGCCATCTTGCCGAAAACTCTCCCGTCGGCCGAGGTGATCCCCTCGACTGCAAGGACGGATTCGTTAGGATTGTACGCGGTCTCCATGCTCGGCTTCCCGTCAAGATCCACATACTGGGTCGCAATCTGCCCGCTTTCGAGAAGCTGCCTGATGACGTCGTCCGTCGCGATAAACCGGCCCTCCCCATGGGAGACGGGAACGGTGTGGATTTCCCCGACTTCCGTGTTTGCAAGCCACGGCGATTTCACCGAAGCGATTCGTGTCCGCACCAGACAGGAGGCATGCCTGCCGATGCGGTTATAGGTCAAGGTCGGATTTTCCCCGCAGGGCTTGGTGATCGTTCCATAGGGTACAAGCCCCAGCTTGATGAGGGCCTGAAATCCGTTGCAGACCCCCAGCATAAGTCCGTCTCTGTTGCCCAGCAGGTCTTCCACCGCTTCCCTGACTGCCGGATTCCGGAATACGGCGGTAATGAACTTCGCCGAACCGTCCGGTTCGTCTCCGCCGCTGAAGCCGCCCGGGATCATGATGATCTGGCTATTCTTGATCTTGGAAGCCATTTCATCGATGGATTCGATAAGCCCCGCCTGGGTCAGGTTTCTCAGGATTTGGATGTCCGCTTCCGCTCCTGCCCTTTCAAATGCGCGCTTTGAGTCCATCTCGCAGTTGGTGCCCGGAAAGGCGGGGATGAATACCCTCGGCCTTGAGATCTTTACTGCCGGTGCATGGATGGATCTTTCCGTATATGTAATTGCTTTCGGCGGTTCTTCCGTTTTCTTCAGCGATTCCACCGCGGTACCCGCCCCTGCCTTTCGCCTGGTCGGGAACACGCCTTCCAGCGGTTCGGTCCATTTTTTTGTGATTTCGTCCAGAGGGATTTCGATTCCTTCCGACCGGATGGTCAGTTTCTGATGGTCCGTGGTTTTGCCGATCTGCTTATATTGGCATCCGGCCAGCAGTTCCTCAATATTTTCCCCTTCCGGGATTTCAAGGATCAGCGCGCCGTAATCAGAGCTCCTCAGCTCTTTTTCCGAAATATTGACGAGATCGGCTCCGATTTTATTTCCCACAGCCATCCTGACCAGAGAAATAAAGGCGCCCCCGTTTCCCACGGTGTTTGCCGACAGGATCTTTCCTGCCAGCACAAGCTCCCGCACCCGTTTCATATTAGCCTTATATTGTTTAAAGTCGATGATCTGGTTTTCATCCCGGCTCGCGGTCAGATATGCCAAAGCGCTGTTTTCCCGCTTCAATTCGGCGGAAATCACATGGTTCGCGTCTGCAACGGCGACGGCGAAGGAGACGAGAGTAGGCGGCACGTTCCGGTCCATGAATGAACCCGACATGCTGTCCTTGCCCCCGATAGCCGGTATTCCAAGCTCCGCCTGGGCTTTGAGCGCGCCCAGCAGGGCGGTAAAGGGTTTGGCCCATTTTTCCGGGTCCGCTCCCAACCGTTCAAAGTACTCCTGAAAGGTCAGCCTCACGCCGGTGTAGTCGCCGCCCATGGCCGCGATTTTCGTAACCGAGTCTACCACCGCGTAAAGGGCCCCGTGGAACGGGCTGACAGTGGAAAGCTTCGGATCGAAACCGTAGGCCATCAGAGTTGCAGTATCCGTATAACCATCGGTAACCGGCAGCTTTGCCGCCATTCCGGCGGCGGGAGTGAGCTGATATTTTCCCCCTAAAGGCATAAGGACGGTGCCCGCTCCGATGGTGCTGTCGAACATCTCGATGAGCCCCTTCTGGCTGCAACTGTTCAAATCGCCCAGAGAGTCCTCCAAGCCTCTCTTTAAATCCCTCGAAGCGGCTCCGACTTCTATACTTTCAAAAATGTCGTTATTCGGAACGGCGATATCGATCTCCTGCTTCACCCCGTTTGAGTTGAGGAAATCCCTGCTCAGATCCAGGATGCAGCCGCCTCTCCAGTACATGCGGAACCGGTTCGTATCCGTAACCCTGGCGACTATGGTGGCCTCCAGGTTTTCCTCCTCCGCATATTTTATAAACTGTTTGGCGTCCTCTTCTGAAATCACCGCCGCCATTCTCTCCTGAGATTCGGAGATGGCCAGCTCCGTTCCATCCAGCCCCTCATATTTTTTAGGCACAAGGTCCAGATTGACGTCGATCCCGTCCGCCAACTCTCCGATAGCCACGGAGACTCCTCCTGCGCCGAAATCATTGCAGCGCTTGATCAGCTTTGCCGCTTCTTCCCTGCGGAACAGCCTCTGAATGTTTCGTTCCACCGGCGGATTTCCCTTCTGGACTTCCGCGCCGCAGGTCAGAATGGACTCCAGGGTATGTCCCTTGGAGGAGCCTGTAGCGCCGCCGCATCCGTCCCTTCCGGTCCTGCCGCCGATGAGGATGATAAGATCTCCCTTCACCGGCCTTTCCCTGCGAACCCGGGACGCGGGGGCCGCGCCGATGACCGCGCCGATTTCCATTCTCTTTGCCACATAACCTTCGTCATATATTTCAGCCACCTGTCCGGTGGACAGTCCGATCTGATTTCCATAGGAGCTGTAGCCTTTGGCCGCGCCTCTTGTGATGATCCTCTGGGGCAGCTTCCCCGGCAGCGTCTCGTCCAGGCTCGTTCTGGGATCGCCGCTTCCGGTAACCCGCATCGCCTGATAGACATAAGCTCTGCCGGACAGCGGGTCTCTGATGGCTCCCCCGAGACAGGTCGCCGCTCCGCCGAAAGGTTCGATTTCCGTCGGATGGTTATGAGTCTCATTTTTAAACATCACAAGCCAGTCTTCCTCTTTGCCGTCCACCGTCGCTTTCACCTTGATGCTGCAGGCGTTGATCTCCTCCGACTCATCCAGGTCCTCAAGAAGTCCCTTTTTCTTCAGGTATTTAGCCCCTATGACCGCCATATCCATCAGGCTCATGTCCTTCTCGCGGACGCCATAGACCTCTTCCCTCATCTTCAGGTACTCCCGGAACGCCTTTCCGATCAGTTCCCCATAATCTCCCTCTCCAAAGGAGACGGAGTTGATTTTTGTTAAAAATGTCGTATGTCTGCAATGGTCCGACCAATAGGTGTCGATCACCTTTAATTCCGTCATAGTCGGGTCCCGCTTCTCGTTCCGGGCAAAATATTCCCTGACAAATTTCAGATCGCCGCTGCTCATGGCAAACCCCATTCCGCGCCCGTATTCCTCGATTTCCGCGTCGGACATCCGGGTAAACCCTTCCACCGTCTTTACGTCCTCCGGGGCCGCGGTACGGAGCTCCAGTCTGTCCGGTTTTTCCAGGGCCGCTTCATGGGAATCCACAGGATTGACGCAATAGCTTTTAATGGCGGCGAGCTCTTCCCCGGAAAGGCTTCCGGTCAAAACCACCAGCCGCGCAAACCGGACATCCGCCTCAGAATCAACATTCATCAGCTTGATGCACTGGGCGGCCGAATCCGCTCTCTGATCATACTGTCCCGGCAGATATTCGACGGCAAAAAAATGAGAGCCCTCATCGATAGGAAACGCTTCATCATAAGCCCTATCGATTGCAGGCTCTGCAAACACCGTATACTTCGCGGCTTCATATGTAGCGCCGTCGATCCCCTCGACATCATACCGGTTGATCACGCGCAGACCGGTTAAACCCTGAAGATGCAGATTTTCCTTCAGATCTTCAAAAAGCCCCTGGGCCTCGATATCAAACCCTTTTTGTTTTTCTACATAGATGCGGCGTACCATGCTGTTCCCCCATTTCATCCGGCATTTTGATTCCTGGTTTCATTTTTAATCCGAATAATTGCCGTAATTATTTTATTTAATGTTCGTGTTTTCAAATGATTTTCTAATTATATATTTATACTATCAGCTATTTTTTTCTCTTTCAACATAAAACACGAATGTTTTATAATTATTTATCGTTTTGCATACCGAAAACTCTCTTTTCCCGAACATAGAGATAAAGCGGCCGGATGAATATACGGATTTAAAGAAAAAAGTGGCTGCGCACCAATTAGTGCGCAGCCACCTTGCCAGGCTTTTGATTATTGTTTATTAGTATCAGCGGTTATTTCAGGCCCTTTGCAAAGCTCAGGGGCACAAAGGCAGAACCGTTGAAGAGGCTCGGCGCCAGAGACATGGAGGCCTTGGCTTCCGCGGAAACGCCTGTTTTGACGGTATAATCCGCGCTGCCTACCGTGACGGTATATACGGTGTCACCCTTGGTCAGTGTGATGGGCTGATCTTTTCCGGCCCACTTCACCGTATAGCCCGCGTTGTCCGCCGCGTAACGCAGGGGAACGGATGCCTCAAAGGGAATAATCTCTTTGCTCGGACTGTGGCCGGTGACGTCCATGATATACGTGAGCTGGTCGTTGAACATCTGGTCGGACTGGTTCATCGCCTGCACTGCCATGTCGTCCGCCAGCTTGGTGGAATACGCCGCCGCGGCTTTGGGATCCTTTTTGTACAAATCGGCGATCTTCTTCCACTCCGTGTTGATCATCCGGTTGTACATGGCGTTTTCATAATAGCTCCAACAGTCTCTCGCTCCCTTTCCATAATAGGT
This sequence comes from Bacillota bacterium, assembly GCA_036835995.1. Classification (GTDB taxonomy): domain Bacteria; phylum Bacillota; class Clostridia; order Peptostreptococcales; family Anaerovoracaceae; genus Anoxybacterium. The sequence goes on from DAITKX010000064.1 coordinate 12,093, forward strand.
CCGGTTCTGTTCGGAGAGGCCGTCGATTCTCTTAAACTTCCAGTAAGCTCCGCTTGGGTCATAGACAGAGCCGTCGACCTTGTAGGCCTTGTTGGTATCTGTGATGTTGTTCAGGGCCGGCAGGAACACGGAGTGCTCCGCGTTGCCCAGGCACAGCCATTGAATCGTGGAGATGGCCGCCGGGTAATCATCTCTGATCTGTGCGATATGGATGTCGGATGAGCGCTCTACACCGATGACGCGAAATGCGTCGTTGCCGGGGAGAGTAACGTCCAGAGGAGTGCCTTCATAGCGGAACCGTTCCACATTCATAACATCCAGAGCGGATACCTTTTTATCGGGCGTATAGAATAGATCATAATATTTTTTGCCGTCATAGGTTCCTGCGGTGGATGGCGCCAGCAGATAGTGGCCGCCCCAGGTCCTCATGTTGGGATTGTCGTCCAGAGGCTCGCCGTAGGTGGCCGCCAGGCTGACCTTTCCGTCGACCTTAGTCGTCCAGCCGTTTTTATCGGCCAATGAGAACAGGTCTTTGGAGCACATGACATTTTCCGTATCCGCAGGGTCCACATAGCCGATCATGTACTGGTTTCCAAATACGGCAACTTTATCAGAGGGCATCTTCTGGGCACACCACTGGTGGCCGCTGTAAATTTCAACGATCCACGCTTCCTTCTGATCGCCGATAAAGATGATATTACCCTCGGCGGAGCCATACTTTTCAACGATGGAGGCCAGAAGCTCAACGCCTTCCCTCGCCGTCTTGACAGAACAGTCCACCGCAGCAGGAAGGACCGCCTCGCGAAGCCCCGCGTCCACAAAAGGATCGACCTTCAGCACTTCTTCCTTGGGATAAGCGGAAACGGTGCCGATGACAGTCACGCCGTATTCGTTTACACAGGATGCAGGATAAGGACCGTCGTCGCCCTCAGCGTAATCCTGAAGGGTAGTATACTGGAAAGTAGTAGCCGGAAGGGGCAGAGAGAAGCTGTTGATAGGATCGTCCATGGTGCGCCCCGGTTGGTTTTCAATGCGGGGTACCGCGAAGAACAGCTTGTTGTAGGCGCCGTTGGCCTGATCTTCGCTCCTTGCGATAAGGATGCTGCCGTCTGCGCTTACATCCTTTCCGACATAGACGCCGGTACATGCAAAGACGCTTGCAGTAGATAGAATCAGTGCGATAACGAGTGTCATTCCGATGATTCGAAATCTTTTCATACCTTTTTCCTCCTTAGATATATGTAAATTTTTCGTCTATCAAAACTTATTCACCCCTCTGGATTTAATTACTTAAACTTACGCCTTTTTCCTTTTCACCCATTGATTATATCACAAAGTACAAAACACAAAAAGCCGAAGTCTTCCTTCGGCTTTTTGGTTAATTTCTATATTATATGCTATTTTGTGTCATGATTTTTCCTAGTTTCCCAATCCGTATCCGTTTGCCGTCAGATAAGAATTGATTCCGTTGATCGTATCGATCACTCTGCTGGCATACCGTGTAGAATAGGAACCCCGATTTACTGCGACCGAGCCCTGGTTATACGCAGAAAATCCTTTCGTCATATCCCCGCCATAGGCGGCAATCCTTTCGCTGAGGTACATAGCCCCGAAATTGATGCTGGTCTCCGCGTCCAGAAGCTGTTCTCTTCCCAGTCCGTAGCGCGCTCCCGTGGATGGCATCACCTGCATCATCCCCAAGGCGCCGCTGTTCTTTTCTCCGCATCTGGCGTTGAACGTGCTTTCCTTTTGCGCCACAGCCATGAGGACCCTTTCGTCAATTTTATACGTGTCCGCGGCAGTTTTGAACATGAAGATCAGTTCCTGCGCCTTGGTCGGCGTATAATTTCCGTTGAGTTTCATAACGTAGTTCACCAGACCCTGATTGTATTTCGACTCTGCTTCATCCCAATAGGATTTTGCAGAAACCCCTTCTTTTGTGCTTACATAAATCCCAGTGTAAGGGTCATAATATACGTCCCAGCCAAATCCGTTTTCACCGGTCAATGCCTTTATCGGAAGATATACTATATTTCCCTGGGTCAGAACAGGCAGCCCGCCTAAATCAATTTTCCTGACCGACAGTTTGGGTATCTCGATCACATCGTCGTATACTGCGCCTTCTGTTGTTTCGCTGATGTCAGCGTCCTCATCAGCGGATTCGTCGTCTTTCACGGCTCCAGTCAGGCTCTGCGGCTCCAATTCATAAGCAAGAACCTGAACATCATCAAATGATTGTGCTAAGACGTCCTCTCTTTCATTTTTTGTCCAGCCGTCGGTGATATTTGTCAGTGACGGCTCCGTTTGCAATAGTTTTAGTGTGCGGCTTTCAAAATCCATCTCGGCTTTTAGTCCAAAGATTTCTCCCATCTCAGTTGTCAATGGGAAGTAAGTCGTGTCTTTGTAAAGAAAAAATGGAAACTGTAGATGATTGTTATTAATCGTTTCCCCATTGATAACAATGTTTTTAATAAAAAAATCTCCTTGTACGTTTTCGTCAGCATATATAGAAATTGATGAGAAAAGTAAGATTGTCAACGAAAGCCACACAGATATAAGCTTCTTTGCCATATCTATTTTCCCTCTCTTTCCTTTGTCTTTGTGAAAAGACTTTTTTATTATACCATAAATATGCAAAAAGTATACTGTTTTTTGATTTTTGGGTTTATTTTCAACATAAAACGTTTAAATTTCAACATTTTTAGGAAAATGCCAAACAGCAAACCAGTACCCTTTTCCAGAATTGTCGCAAAATTCTTTCCACAAATTAGTAATAAACGGAAAAATTCAATCCAGCTAAAGCTGGTGAATTTCCGTATGGCGCCTGCCTCCGTTTGCTCTGCAAACGGGGCTAGGTGCGCAAAAAAGTGAAAATGGCAGAGTAACATCATAAAAAATACCGGAACGTTACGAAAACGCTCCGGTATTTTTCGGTTAATATGATGAATTTGCATTCTTACAGTTTGAATTCCTTCTTCGCATCGGCGATGGAAGCATCCAGCTTGCTGATTACTTCGTCGATATGCTCATAGGACAGTGTTGCCGGTGGCTCAATCCTTACAGTCTTTGCATTTACGAGAGTACCTGCTGTCATAACGTGTCTGTCGAACAGTCCCTTCGTAACCGCATAACCGACTTCCGCTTCCGGGAATTCCATACAGATCAGGAGACCTGCGCCTCTGACTTCCTTCAGAACGGTCGGATACTTCGCTTTCAGTTCGTTTAACTTAACCATGAAGTAGTCGCCCTTTTCTTTGCAGAGCTTCGGAACGTCGTTTTCCAGCATGTATTTGATGGTGGAAAGAGCCGCCGAGCATGCAAGCGGGTTGCCTCCGAAGGTCGGGGAACCGAGGATCCAGGGATTCTCGATGAGCTTTTCGCCCCAGCACCAGGGTCTTGCGATGATACCGGTGATCGGCATGATTCCGCCGCCGAAAGCCTTTCCGTAGGTCATGATATCCGGGCAAACGTCTTCAACTTCGCAACGCCACATGGTTCCGGTTCTTCCCATACCGGTCTGGATTTCGTCTACGATCATTGCAACGCCATATTTGTCGCAAATATTTCTGACGGCCTTCAGATATCCTTCCGGCGGAATCTGAACGCCGGCTTCGCCCTGAATCGCCTCGATGATAACGCCGGCAACCTTTTCGCCGACAGTCTGCAGATTCTTGATGGCGGTTTCCATCGCAGCGGCGTCGCCGTAAGCTACGTGCTGAACCTGCTGGATCATCGGGAGATAGTCCTCTCTGTAAGCGCCTTTGCCGCCCATGGAGATCGCGCCCAGGGATTTGCCGTGGAACGCGCCGATTGTGGAGATATACCATCTTCCGCCCGTAGCAAGGCGAGCGAGCTTCAGAGCCATTTCAACAGCTTCCGCGCCGCCGTTTGTGAAGAAGCAGTACTGTAAATCTCCGGGGGTGATCATTGCAAGGATGTTTGCAAGATATCCTCTCAGCGGGTCAACCAGTTCCTGGCTGTGCAATGCATATTTGTCGAGCTGAGCCTTAACGGTCTTTAAGATTTCAGGATTTCTGTGTCCACAAGTATAGATACCGAAACCGCCCAGACAGTCGATGAATTGGGTTCCGTAAAGGTCTTCGAAATGGTCTACAGAGTCGGTCCATTCTACGAATGTAGCATCCGTCGATACCGACTTTCTGTATTCCAGCCAACCGGGGTTGACGTTTTCGTTAAAGTTGGCAATGGAATCCTTAACGATCTGATCTTTTTCTTCTTTTGTCAGTTCTGGCCTCTCAATATAGCCTACGACTCTTTGCGCCTCTTTTAAAGCTTTTTCTTTGTTACATGCGGTCATGGTAAAAAACCTCCTAAATTTTAACTTATTAACTCTTTTTCCAGAGTAGCTAACGATTATCTCTTTATAATTCAATTTCCGTGCCAATTTCATGCGTTTTAAAAAAAATTCTGAATATACGCCTAATTTCAACGGATTTGGACATATCCCCGCCTCTGTCACGCGCATATTATTGTCAGAATTTTTTCTCATTTATTAAAATAATTGATACTTTTTTCTCAAATATGAGATTCAAATGGAATCCGCCATCAATTCGTTCATTTTTCTGTCCCACAATGCCCCGTCCGAAATAGAACCCGCCATCCGGGCTAATTTTTCAAGCTGAGTCCAGGACAGCAGTTTCAGATCTGCCGGCCGGACCGCCATTCCGGAACGTCGTGCCAGCTGAAAAATCTTTTGTTCGGATTCCGGCATTTGAAAATATTCTCCGATGACGGCCAGCATCCTGGGCCGGTCATGGGCAAGGCGCCCTTCGATCTCCTGAAGCAGGTTGATGATATGGTCGCTGACGAGCTTTCCGGTACAATTTTCAGCGTTTTCTATGAGAAGCCTGATCTCCGTCAGCTTCTCGTTTTCGCTGCACAGCTGGTATTTTCCGTCGAGATACTCCTGCCACAGCTCCGTTCCGTCCTTGATCACCGCCGTCCTGATCCTTACAAAATCCGGATCGATGGCGCGGACCACCCGGGCGGTCTCCTCGGCATTTTCCCGGGACAAGGCCTTCCCCCCGATCCCCGGCATGAAATAGACTGAGAGCTCGATACCCGCTTCCTTTATGTTCCTCCCTGCGGTGATTTCCTGTTCGGCGGAGACGCCTTTATTGATGAGAGCAAGGACGCTGTCAGACCCGGACTCAAAACCGGAGTGGATTCGCTTCAGGCCGGCGGCTCTCAGCTCTTTGTACTGCTCCACGCTGATCCTGGACAGGGTTTCGGCCCTGCCGTAAGTGGTGATCCTTTTAATGCTTGGCAGCTTTTCCCGGAGATAGCGGAGGACCTCCTCAACCCTTTCGGGTTTCACCGCAAGGGAGTTCCCGTCCTGCAGAAATACATTTTCACCGCCATGGGCGAGCCACCGGTAGACGAGATAATAGCAGTACTGCGCTTCCCGCGTCATGCCGTCGAGCCTTTTCAAGGCGGCTTTTTTGTTCCAGGAACCGTCCGGTTCCTGATAGTCCTTTGCGATTTCAGCATATTCGGCCATCACGTCGATATCTTTTTTGATGCTCTCCACAGAGAACGCTTTAAATCCCTCGTGTTTGTACAGCATGCAGAATTTGCAGCGGTTCCAGGTGCAGCCCTCCGTGATCTGGAGAAGCAGGCTGTTTGCCTCACTGGGCGGGCGTATGGGTCCGATGCGGTATGTGGTCTGTTTTTCCTCAGTCATAAAAAACTCCTTCAAAATTTCCATCGATTCGGCGTCGGTGTTAGTGTTACTAATATATCATATTTTCATGTGACTTTGGGATATGCTATAATGAATCTAATAATCAATATGCGGTGGTACCGCAAAACGGCGTGTAAGCTCGTTTCAATATATTTTACATAAACTTTTACAAAAAGGGCGGGGTAACGATGATCAACCAGATGCAGAAAAAAGTGCTGATCCTGGCATTGCGGGCGGGAGAGCTGATGATGAAAAGCGGAGCCGAGATCTACAGGGTGGAGGACACCATCACGAGGATCTGCAAAGCCTGCAGAATTCCATATGTCGAAGTCTTTGCGACTCCCACGGGCATTTTCCTCTCTTTGGACGAGGGTTCCGAGGACAGCGACATGCATACCTTTATCAAGAGGATCAAAGGCACCAGCATCGATCTGGAAAAGATCTCCCGGATCAACCATTTTTCAAGAGAATTTACCGACACCGACCTTTCCATCGAAAAGGGACTCACCATATTAAAGGAAATTTCCAATATCAAACCATATCCTCTGCTTCTGAGGGTTTTGGGCGCGGCTTTGGTCTCCTCTTTCTTCGCGCTGATCTTTCAAGGAACCTTGCAGGACTTTTTCTGCGCTTTCGTTGCCGGAGTCGGCAGCTACCTGCTCTCCGTCCTTTTGGACAAGCTGGATATCAACCTCTTCATACGGGGATTCTGCTGCTGCGCCGCGGCGACTTTTATGGCCCTGGGCCTGATTTCCGCAGGATTGGGTTCTAATCTTCATCCTATCATCATCGGGTCCATCATGATCTTTCTCCCCGGTGTGGCCCTTACCAACGCGGTGAGAGACACTCTGGCCGGCGATATGGTCTCCGGGATGTCAAAGGGGATCGAGGCCATCATTATCGCGGTTTCCATAGCATCCGGGGTCGGCGTTGCCATCAAGCTCTGGACTCTGATGGGGGGTGCGTTCTGATGATTCGCGCTTTT
>DAITKX010000065.1:0-8487 GCA_036835995.1 Bacillota bacterium
GCGGTAAGCGAAAACAGCCTTGTGAGCTTTCTCAGAAAATCCAACGACGACGAGGTGCTGACGCGGATCGACGAGGTGCTGCGGACCATCGAGCTTTCCGACAAGCGGGGATGGCGCGCCGAATCGCTGTCCCACGGCGAGAAACAGTGGCTGGAGATCGGCATGGTCCTCATAAAAAGGCCCCGCATCATATTGCTGGATGAACCCACGGCCGGTATGACGAGCTCTGAAACGTGCAAGACTTCCGAGCTGATACGCAACATAAGCTCCGGCACGACCTGCATCGTCATCGAGCATGATCTCGATTTTATAAGGTCGCTGAACGGCAGGGTGACGGTGTTAAACCGCGGCGAATTCCTGGCGGAAGGCAGTTACGAGGAAATTGCTGCAAACAGGGTCGTGCGCGACGTGTATTTGGGGGATGAAGAATGAGCTTACTTATGGTAGAGGATTTAAGGGTAGCCTACGGAGAGAGCGAAGTGGTCCACGGGATATCGCTCCACGTTGAGGAGGGCGAAATCGTCAGCATGCTTGGCCGCAACGGCGTGGGGAAGACCACGTCTGTCAAGGCTATCATGGGGATTCAGCCGGCGAAATCAGGCAGGATCACATTCAAGGGGCAGGATATAACGAATAGGAAGCCCTATAACATCGCCCGGTTAGGGATCGGTTACGTTCCCCAGGGCAGAATGATATTCCCCAAGCTGACCGTCGAGGAGAACCTGCAGAGCGGCACGCTGGTGCTGGGACGCGGCGTGCAGCCCATCCCCGCGGAGCTTTTCGAATGGTTTCCGGTGCTCCATGACAGGCTGTCGCAAAAAGGCGGCACCCTGTCAGGAGGAGAGCAGCAGCAGCTGGCCATCGCCAGGTGTCTGGCGGGAAATCCGTCGTTCGTGTTGCTCGATGAGCCGTCGGAAGGCATACAGCCCAACATTGTGCAGCGCATTCGTGAGATAATCAAACAGATCAACCGGGATAAGGGCATCGCCTTCCTTCTCATCGAACAGAACCTGAAGTTTTGTCTCGATTGCGGTATGCGCGGGTATATTATAGAAACCGGCAGGATACAGGCCGAAGGGGATATGCAGATGGTAGCGACAAATCCGATGATACAGCAGTATCTTACGTTTAAGTCATAAGGAGATGATTCGAATTGAGAAAGCTTATTGTGCTTGTAATGATGACCATATTCGCGCTGGCGGCGACGGCATGCTCGGGTATCGATGTCTCGGACGTGGGAACCCCGGTGAAGGACCAGGAGTATAGGCTGATATCGGCGGACGAGGCCCTTGAGCTCATCGGGCAGGAGCATGTGCATCTGATAGACGTGCGAAACCCGGATGAGCTCGCCGACGGCTACATCACAGGCATGGTAAATATCAGACTGAACGACCTGGACACTGAAATAGAACAGGCGGTTCCCGACAAAGACGACGTGATCATCGTTTACTGCGCCTCCGGGAACAGAAGCGCAAAGGCGGCGCGCATGCTCTGCAACGCAGGCTATCACAGCGTGTTTGATCTCGGCGGCCTGAATTCCTGGCCCTATGACATTCAAGTCGACTCGGTTGAAAATTGAGAGCCAAAAGGAGCTCGGACAGAAGAACCTCCATTGAGATGCCCTTTGGTTATAGAGGGCATCTTTTTTAGATTTTTCGTGAGGTTTGCTTTACAGCTGATTAATAAACTCTTCTATATTGAGAAGTGCCGCGCCTACCGCAGATGCCTCAATTTTATAGGAACAGGCTTTCACATATTGGGCGTTTTCTTCAAAAGGGTTCAGCTTTGACACTTTTTCTCTTAAGGTTTGGATATGTTCCTCCATATAGCTGCCGATATAACTGCCTAAGATTACATCGCAATCCAACAGCATTCTGACGTTATTGACCGCTATCGCCATGTAGTCCAGATATTCATCCCAGAACGCCTGGCATTTTTCATCCCCATTGTCGAGCTTGATAAAAAACTCTTCGAGGCTTGAGGTGCCCAATGAGCTGTTTGTCAGCAAATTCGCGGCGCAATAAGCGTCCATACAGCCATGTTTTCCACAATAGCACTGCCTTCCGTTGCGAACTAAGTTCATGTGTCCGAATTCAGCGCTCCTCTGGTTGTTTCCCAAATACAGTTGATTGTTTATTATTATAGAGCCGCCGATGTTGTTGCTGAGAAAGAAATACGCCACATTGCACTCGGCTTCTTTTTTCCACATTTCCGCGACGCTGCCTGCGTTTGCGGCGTGGCAGAATATGCATGGATACGAAATGAATTCAGAGATCTCGCTGCACTCCATATTGGAAACCCCAAGAGTGTGAAGGTAGACTATCTTTTTGCCGCTCTCATCCAGTATGCCCGGAACTGAAACACCTACGCCAAGGATTTTATCTTCAGGTATATCCTGTTCCTGCACGAATTTGTCAATCATTTCACCGATACTTTGAAAGTACTCATGTGAACGGACGAAGGGTTTTTTAAACCTGGTGTGTTCGATAATTTCACCGGCCATGTTTACCAATACGATTCCTATATGGTTGTTTATAATATCAAGGCCGATCGCATATTTGGAATCTTTAATATAGGTTATGGCTTTTGCCTTCCTCCCGCCTTTTGACTTAAATTCCCCGTCTTCCGTTATCAATTTCAGGTCCTCCAGGGCTTTTAAATTTTGCGTTACGGTGGGCAGACTTAACTCCAAAGCCGCTGATATATCCTGCTTTGCAACTTTTTCATGCTTATATATGAATCTAAAAATCCTGCTTTGGTTGCTTAAACTTTTTTCCTGGTTGCAATTGGTTAACACTATTCTTCTCCTCGACACTTTAATAAAAGTTATTATAAAACTAATATTAAAGTATTTAAAGCAAAATATCAAATAATTGACAAAAAATTATTATATATCCCCTTAATAATTTTAATATTGACTTCTTAAATGAATTATAGTACATTAAAAACATACTTTTAGAAAATGATTTATAAAACATTTTTATAAAATTGGATCAAGAATTCACTGAGAGGAAAAGGGAGGGATGAACAAAAGGATAAGAAGCGACAACGGAGCGGTATGGGATTCATAATGAAAATTAGAAATTAGGAGGAGAAGATCAAATGAAAAAAATACTGGCAATGTTACTTGTAGCGGCTTTGACGTTAACAGCTTTCGCGGGCTGCGGAAGCAAGGAGGGAACGGAAGGGTCGTCTAAGGCTCCGGCTGACCTTGGCTCAGTCTATTCGTCAATGTCGACGGAGAAGCAATTCATAGTACCGGACGATATTCAGGCTGTCAAGTCGGCGGAAAAATTAACGATTGGACTTGCTATGGCCTATGGCGTAACGACTCCGTTTTATAAATCCCTGGCGGATGCCATTAAGGCGGAAGCGGAGGCTGACGGGGCCACAGTAATCATGGCCGACTGTGAAAGCGACGCTCAAAAACAGGTTTCCAAGCTTGAAGCTTTCATAGCCCAGGACGTTGACGGAATCATCGTACTGCCGGCTGATCCTAACACTGCGATCACCCTTGTATTGCAGAAGGCATACGACGCAGGCATCCCGGTTATGACAATCGACGTCCCTGCGAGCGAGGATGCAAAATACATGGCTTCATTTACGACGGATGCGTATCAGCTCGGATATGCCGTCGGCGAGCAGCTTGCGAAAGAACTTCTTGCCGCCCATCCGGCGGGAGACATTCCGTACGGGCTGATCGGCGGTACGGAAGGGAATCCTACGCCAACCGCGCGTAACCAGGGAATGAGAGACGCGATAAAGGAAATAGATACCGAAGGAAGAATAAAAGAGGCGGTATTCCTTTATGCAAATGCCTTTACTGAAGAATCGGGACTGAAGACCGCTGAAAACATGCTCGTAGCGCATCCCGACCTGATGGCGATTTTGGGGACCTGCGACGCTCACGTGGTCGGCGCTACCGCGGCTGCAAAACGTCAGGGCCTTGACGCGAATATCATCATGGGCGGCGTTGACGGTTCGAAGGCCGCAATGCAGATCATGAAAGACGGCGGACCTATAAAAGTTCTTGCTCTTAACAGCCCCATAGACGTGGGAACATGCGCCGCGAGATCCATGATAGCATATCTTGCCGGCGGTATTGCTCCGGCGTCAAAGATGATGGTTATCAAGGGCGGCGTTGTGACACCTGATAACGTCGATCAGTACATTGAGAACGCTTTTTAGCATCTGAGATCAGACCTTTAAGCGAATAAGCAATCTTGAATTTTAATGCGAAGTGTTTTATTGAGCGGAGATCTTCTCTGCTCAATAAAACACAAAATCTATCCTGCATTACGTCTTATTGAAAGGATGTATGATGTTATGCTTCCAGTTTTGGAACTAAAGAAGATTGACAAGAGATTTGATTCTGTCCACGCGTTAAAAGAGGTTTCATTCGAAATAATGCCCGGAGAAACATTGTCTCTGGTAGGCGAAAACGGAGCCGGGAAGAGCACCCTTATGAAGATCCTGACGGGGGTGTACACAAAGGACAGCGGTGAAATCTGGATCGATGGAAAGAAAGCTAATATAGGAAGCCCCCTTGCGGCAAAAAAATTGGGAATCGGACAGGTTTACCAGCAGGCCGAGCTGATTCCGGAGCTGACGGTGGCCGAAAATATTTTTTTAGGGGAAACCGGGTTCGGCAACAAGGGCTTAGTCAGCTGGAACAGTTTGTATAGCCAAGCCGGAAAAATTTTAGAGAATTATAATATACCGATAGACGCAACTGAAAAAATCAAAAATTTGAATGTCGCCAACAGGCAGATGATCGCAATCGCTAAAGTTTTACAGCGCCATCCCAAAATCCTGATATTGGACGAGCCGACTGCCGTTTTGTCAGATTTGGAAGTAGAATTGCTCATCAAAATAATCAATAAACTGAAAGAGAATAAAGTTACAATTATATATATATCCCATAAGCTTGACGAAGTATTCCGATTGTCTGACAGGATCGCCATTATGAGGGATGGCTCGCTTATAACAGTGCTTGACAATAAAGGACTCACGAAAGAAAACCTGATCACGCATATGCTTGGCAGGAAAGTGGACGCGATGTTTCCGGATAAAAAGGAAGTCTCAACCGAGGAAATCGTGATGGAGGCAAAGAATCTCACATCCGATAAGGTAACCGATATTTCTTTTAAGCTCAGAAAAGGTGAAATACTGGGGATTGCCGGTCTGGTTGGCAGCGGGCGGACTGAGCTTGCCAGGGCTCTGTATGGACTCGACAGGGTCAAGGCCGGAGAACTGTTTATAAAAGGGAAAAAAAGCAGGATAAGAGGGCCGGTAGACGCCGTAAAATGCGGTTTGTTTCTTGCGCCGGAAGACCGCAGGGGGCAGGCGCTGGTTCTGGTGAGATCAATATCCGATAACGTTTCCCTATCAAATCTGAACAGGATCAGCAAATTTATGTGGTGTAACAGTAAAAAAGAGGGCCGCCTTGTAAACGGCTATAAAAAAGATCTGAATATTAAGGCGGAGAATATAAAAGCCCTCACAGGGCACTTGAGCGGCGGAAATCAGCAGAAGGTCGTGATTGCAAAGGCTTTGCTTGCCGAGCCGGATATCCTGATATTTGACGAACCCACCCAGGGAATCGATGTCGGTGCGAAATCGGAAATCTATGCATTGCTTGAACAGCTTAAACAAAAGGGACTTTCAATCATATTTATTTCATCCGAGATGGAGGAACTGCAGGGTACCTGCTCAAGAATTCTTGTCATGCGCCACGGCCGGATAACCGGAGAGGTCAATGACAACAGCATTGCGGATAGTGAAAAAATTCTGAGCCTTATGTATAGGAGTTAAATTAAAATGATTAATAAAAAAGAAGAGAATGTGAAAATAAGAAATTTTTCTTTCCAGGACTCGATAAGATCATTTTTTAAAGCACAGCTTATCCCTTTGGCGGTACTCTTGCTTATCATCATAATTGCGTCGATCGCATCTCCCGCATTTTTGACATTCCGCAACATCCAAAATTTAACTGTTCAGATTTCAACGACTATGATCGTAGGCATGGGCATGTTGGTTGTAATTTTGACCGGCGGAATCGATCTGTCCGTAGGTTCTATCGTTGCGATCACAGGCGTAATTGCGGCAGGATTCATGGAATTCATGCCGGTGGGAATGGCGATTTTCATGGCCATTCTTACAGGGGTCCTGATCGGAGCCACAAACGGTTTTATTGTTTCCAAGCTAAGGATCGCTCCTTTTATAGTAACCCTTGGAATGCAAAGCTTTGCCAGAGGATGCTCATACTGGTACTCAAAGTCACAGCCGATCATATGGACGCCGTTTCCGGGAGCCGATACGATGTACCAGATCGGGTCAGGCACTTTCATCGCAAAGATCCCGTATCTTGCGATCATATGGGTCGCAATCGCGTTAATTACTTTTATCTTGTTGAACTATACGGTCTTAGGCAGGATCGTATATTCGATCGGCGGAAATGTTGAAGCTGTTAAACTGAGCGGCATCAACGTTTCAAAATGGCTGGCGGTGCCTTATATTTTTTCAGGCTTCTGCTGCGGTTTGGCCGGGGTATTGCTCACATCCCGCCTGGGTGTAGGAGCGCCGACCAGCGGCGTTGGCCTTGAACTCGATGCGATAGCGGCGGTCATTGTCGGAGGAACGAGCTTTAACGGCGGCATCGGTACGGTGAGCGGCGCAATCATAGGCGCTTTTATATTGAGCATAATTGGCAACGTGCTGGATCTGATGGGGGTAAGCGCTTATCCTCAGATGATGCTGAAAGGCACGATCCTCATCGCGGCGGTGATCCTTGCGACGATACGCGACAAATCGAAGTAAAAGCGCTGTTGGCTGACAGACGCGGAGAAATGTAAACAGTTAATAATTATAGAATTGTCCCAAAGGGGCTATAAAAAAATATTTGCTAAAAAGGAAGGGGTCCAAATTATGAAAGGTCTTGAATTTACAATCATCAGAAATGCGTACATATGGAATGATAAAAGCTGGAATGTATCCATGCATACGGTTGCGGGCAGAAGCAATCCTGAGCCAAAAGGCGTTTTCGTCAGGTCGATCATACTGAGTTTTCTTGTCAAACACCCTGATGTCGGCTATTTTTTATTTGACACGGGACTTTCTCCAATAGACGCGCAGACGCGCAATGAATATCAGAAGGAATACTTTCCCTTAGAGGTCGCCGATGATTTGTATATCGATAAACAGCTCAATAAGATGGGGATCGGTGTAGACGATATCTCCTGTGTGATCATGTCCCATCTCCATTGGGATCATTTGGACGGCATCGAGCTTTTCTCGGGTACGAAAGCCATCAAGAATGTTTACACGCAGAAAGCGGAGCTTCAGGCAGGTTTGATGTATACACATGGAGCGGGGCCCAAGGACCCGGGGGATCCGATCTATTGCAAACGCGTGCTTGACAACGAAGAGATCGAATACAAATTCGTCGATGGGGATACCGAGTTATTCCCGGGGGTGCACCTTTTTACGATGACGGGCCATACTCCCGGCGCTCTTGCGATGATGCTTGAACTCGAAAGCGGCAATTACATTTTCCCGGGCGACGCTGTTTTTACGCATGAAAACTTTACGATACCGCCGGTGCCGGCCGGATTGGTGCTGGATACGCTTGGATTTACGGAAAGCGTTGAAAAGCTGTATAAGATACAGCAAAAAACAAATGCCACTATGATATATTCTCATGACCCGGTGGAATATGAAACCTATAAACACGCGCCGGAATGGTATAAATAAACGATAAAACCCTGGCGGCGATTATAAATCCTCCCATATTCCACAGGACAGATTGACAAGCTCTCGGTAAGAAAGCTTGTCAATTTTTTTCTGTGCGCGCGTGTCCCGCAAAGTTAGACGCTGCTGGAATTGCGGAAGAGATAGAGCCGCATCCCGTGTCCTAAAACGATTTGCATTTCAGAACAAACCCAACTATTATATAAATACGGATAAATCCAACTATTTATATTGAGATCTGTCTGATCCAGAACGTGAAAGATGAGGGGTAATATGGGGAAAGATATCATCATTGCAGGGTATCGCAATCAGGTGAACGAAAACTATGCCAATCAGCTCAAAAATCTATTCGGGGATGATTTGCAGATTGTGTCGTTTGAAGTCGGAAAGCCAATAGTGAGAGAGATCAAAGAGGAGAGCATCATACTGGTCCCTTCTTATGACGTGTACCGCGCCATAGAAAGTCATCTTCCTTCCAGTTCAAACACGATCTTTATCTGGTCGACGTTACAGACGGGAGGATTGAAGCAGGTGAAAGCGCTTCTGGGAACAAGCTCTGTTCTGGTTGCCGGAGACAGCATGGAACTGGCGGTGGGAATGTCAAAAACGCTGCTGCAATTAGGAGTTAAGCAGTTTAAGATGAAGCCGGTCGACCTTTCCGATCAGGAAGTCTTTCGGAATGAAGTCGTTTTGGTTTCCGGGATTCCGGAAGAAGAGATCCCGAACGCCAAGAAGGTT
>DAITKX010000065.1:8501-17563 GCA_036835995.1 Bacillota bacterium
GGACGTAAAATTCCCCATGCTCGATATTCCCACGATTTTGGACGTAGGTTTAAAGCTGGACCGAAAAGATCTGTTGACCCGCAAGAACATCACCCAGGATTATATTCCATTTCTTCCCCTGCACCACGGCATCATATGGAGTTTGGAGAAATCCAACACCTTTAACAGTTCCATCGGGATTCTATTGAGCGTCATCGACGGCGCGGTGATCAGCGTTACGCAAAGCGGCAGGGTCCGCGCCTGTAATGAGCGGATCGAATCCTTTTTCGGGATCAGCACTTCGGAGGCGATGGGCAGGAACGGAATCGCGCTCTTTCCGCAGATCCCCTTCCAAAAAGTGCTGGACGAGTCCAGGCCCATTACGGAAGCCCTGATCAATATCAACGACGAGACCATGATCGTGACGGTGAAGCCCGTCATCAATTCAGGAAAATACTACGGAGCTATCGCGGTGATCAAGAAGTTCAACGATGAGGAGCGCCGTCAGCATAAGCTGAGAACCCTGATGATCGGGAAGGGATACCGGGCGAAATATAAATTTGACGATATCGTAGGAAGCAGTCCGGCCCTTGAACAGTGCCGGGACATTGCCAGGCGCATGGCTGTCTCCAATTCCTCCATTCTCATCACCGGCGAGACGGGAACGGGAAAAGAAATGTTTGCTCAGGCGATCCACCACGCTTCCACAAGAAAAAATTATCAATTTGTCGCCGTAAATTGTGGAGCCATTCCGGAAAACCTTCTGGAAAGCGAGCTGTTCGGATATGAGGAAGGAGCCTTTACCGGAGCCCGCAAGGGAGGAAGGGCCGGACTCTTTGAGCTGGCGCATCGGGGGACTCTGTTTCTGGACGAAATTTCAGAGATGCCGCTGCTGCTCCAAAAACGGCTGCTTCGAGTTCTTCAGGAAAGGGAAGTGGTGCGGCTTGGAGGAGATTCGGTCATTCATGTGGATGTGCGGATCATTGCCGCTACAAACATGGATTTGCGCGCCATGATAAAGCGGGGAGAGTTCCGGGAGGATCTCTATTACCGTCTCAGCGTCCTGCCCCTGATGGTTCCACCCCTCCGGGAGCGGGGCGGAGATATCCGGCTCCTGGCAGAGCTTTTTAAGCGGGAGCTGGGCGCGGCCTTTGTGCTGACCGAGGAGGCATGGAGTGAGCTTGAGCGGTATCGCTGGCCGGGCAATGTGAGGGAACTGCGAAATTACATCGAGTATTTCACCAACCTGTCCGGTACGGTCGTAGGACTTGATGAGCTTTCTCACATGATCCCGCTGCATGAATTTATTAAATCTGAGCCTAAGACAAAGAAGAAGGAAGATGAGGATTTTGAACTTAACGAAAGCAGCCTTTTTATCCTGACGACGCTGAAGCAGGGCCTGGAGCGGGGACGGAGACTCGGGCGCCGAAGTCTCAGCGATTCCGCGAGAAAACAGGGATTGTTTTTAGGGGAGCAGGAGGTTCGTAAAATCCTTGGACTCCTTGAGGTCAGGGGGCTGGTGGAGATCCGACAAGGCAAAGGAGGAACGGTTATTACCCCAAAGGGCCTGAAAGCGCTGTCCCAGGGACGTCGCTGAAAAGAAAAGAAATGCACATGAGCCATATGGGTTTTTTGGTATGAAACCGGGAATACCAAAAAACCCATATTTTAATTTCGGGAAATGTTCCCTCCCGAGAGGGCAATTTTGATAGGGGTTGAAATTTAGGCATGCAAGGATAATAATCAAATAATTTGGATAACTGGCACACGTCTTGCTTTTAGTGTTAGGGAGCTCAATTATCAGAATGGGAGAGAAGTCGGAAAACGATCGTCCGCCTTCTTTTCAGGATGTTTTACCAGGAGGTTATTGATGAGAAAAATAATGACAGGCAATGAGGCTGTAGCTCGGGGAGCGTATGAAGCCGGGCTGGAGTTTGCTTCCGCATATCCGGGGACTCCGAGTACGGAGATACTGGAAAATATGGTCGATTACAAGGATGATATCTATTGTGAATGGGCGCCGAATGAGAAGGTGGCCCTTGAAGCCGCTATCGGAGCGTCTGTGGCGGGAGCCCGCTCTATGGCAGCCATGAAGCATGTCGGCGTCAACGTGGCCGCCGATCCGCTGTTTACCTTTGCCTATACAGGGGTAACGGGCGGCTGTGTCCTGGTTTCCGCCGACGATCCGGGGATGCACAGCTCACAGAACGAGCAGGACAACAGAAACTATGCAACCGCGGCGCGGGTGCTGATGCTGGAACCGTCGGACAGCCAGGAAGCCAAAGACTTTATGAAGCTGGGACTGGAACTCAGCGAGAAATTCGACACTCCCGTCCTTCTCCGCATGACGACCCGGGTCTGCCACAGCAAGAGCCTGGTAACGTTGGAGGACCGGGTGAAAAAGGAACTGATCCCCTACGAGCATAACATTCTGAAATATGTGGCGACCCCGGCAAACGGCAAGGTTTTGAGGAGAAAACTTATCGATCGCCTCAAGAACATGGAGATATATTCCAATCAGTCGGAAATCAACCGGGCGGAGTATCACGATACAAAAATCGGCGTGATCAGTTCCGGCATCGCCTATCAGTATGCCAGAGAGGTTTTCGGGGACGAGGCGTCCTATCTGAAGCTGGGCATGACTTTTCCGATGCCTATGGAAAAGATCAAGGAATTCGCGTCAAAAGTGGAAACGCTGTATGTGATCGAGGAAATGGACCCATATATTGAAAATCACCTGAAGATGGCGGGGATTCCCTGCATCGGCAAGGAGATCATTCCCGAAATGGATGAGCTGAATCCCGATATCGTCCGAAAAGCGGTATTCGGTACGGAGGCGAAGTCCGTCGACACGGAGATGGAGGCTGTGGTGAGACCTCCCACACTTTGCGCAGGATGTCCTCATCGGGGTATCTATTATACGTTGAGCAAGAAAAAGAATCTTCTGATCACAGGAGATATCGGATGCTATACCTTGGGCTCGGCGCCGCCCCTTTCCGCGATGCACACCTGTTTCTGTATGGGCGGGAGCATCAGCACAGGCCATGGCGCGTCCACCGTTTTGAGGAGGGCCGGCTCCGACCTCAAGGTGGTTGCGGTCATCGGGGATTCCACCTTCTTCCACTCGGGGATCACGAGCCTCATGGACATTGTCTACAACAAAGGAAATAACGTCACGATCATCATGGATAATCGAATCACCGCCATGACAGGACATCAGGAAAACCCCGGAACCGGATTTACCCTCATGGGCGAGCCGGCGACAGAGGTCGACATTCCCGCGCTCTGCCGTGCAATCGGGATCAAGGAAGAAAACCTCTATGTGATCAATCCTCTGGACCTGGCGGAATCCAGCGCGGTCCTGGATAAGGCGCTGGCAGCGGAGGAACCTTCCGTAATCATTACGAAATGGCCCTGCATTCTAAAGAAATTTACCGATCAGGATAAGGCGGAGTTTGATCTGAGTTTGAAAAAGTGCGCCATTGACCAGGAAAAATGTACGAAGTGCAAAATGTGCGTAAAGACCGGCTGCCCGGCCATTCATTCGGGAGAACGGATTTCAATCGATCCGGCGTCCTGTACGGGATGCGGAGTCTGCATGCAGGTATGTAAATTTGACGCGATCAAAGAGGTGAAGATATGAGTACTGTAAAAAACATTTTGCTGGTTGGAGTAGGCGGACAGGGAACCATCCTTGCGAGCAAGATCTTGTCGGAGGGATTGGTAGAGGCCGGATACGATGTGAAGATGTCGGAAATTCATGGGATGTCCCAGAGGGGCGGAAATGTGAGCACACAGATTCGCTTCGGAGAAGCGGTCTATTCTCCCATCATCGGAAAAGGAGAGGCTGATGTCATCGTAGCGTTTGAAAAGATGGAGGCGCTCAGGTGGATCGAATATCTGAAGGAAGGAGGTAAGATGGTCATAAATGACTTTGAGATCCCTTCCGTACCGATTCAGCAGGGAAATGCCAAATATCCCGAGGGGATCCTGGAAGAACTGGCTTCGAAAGCGGATATTTTCGTTTTTAAGGCCGGAGATGTCGCAGCCCAGGTCGGCAATACAAAGACGATGAATATCGTCCTGTTCGGCGCTCTGGTAAAGGCGATGAATCTTCCGGGCATCGATTGGGAAAAGGTAATAGAGAAAAATGTAAAACCGGGATTTGAAGAAATCAATCGAAAAGCATTTCAGGCAGGCTATAATTTGTAATCGAAATACGCTAATTGAGGGAGGAAATTATATGTCAGATATTTTCAGAAAGATGCCGATGGAACGTATCCTGAACGAAAAGAAGGACGGTCCGAGTCTAAAGAGGGTATACGGCGCCTTTGAACTGATTATGCTGGGAATCGGCGTAATCGTGGGAACAGGTATCTTTGTAATCACGGGCGTTGCCGCCGCTGACTATGCGGGACCCGCACTGATCATCTCTTTTATTATCGCAGGCTTCGCCTGTGCGTGCGCAGCGTTGTGCTACGCAGAGCTGGCGGCCATGATCCCCGCGTCGGGCAGCTCTTACACCTTCTGTTATGTGGGGCTTGGGGAAGTCTTTGGCTGGTTTGTAGGCTGGTGCCTGACCCTTGAATATATCGTGGCTATGTCGGCCATCGCGACGGGCTGGGGCGCATATATCACGAACCTGATGTCGGTGATCGGCATTCATCTCCCTTCGATTCTGACAGCCGGTCCCTTCTCAGGGGGCCTCATCAACCTTCCGGCAGTCGTTATCATTTCCATCATTGCCGGACTGCTGCTGATCGGAGCGAAGGAAAGCGCAAGGGTGAACAATGTTCTTGTCGTAGTGAAGATTGGCATCATACTCCTGTTTATCGTCCTTGGGATCAAGCATGTGAATGTGGCGAACTTCACCCCGTTTATGCCCTTTGGGTGGAATGGCGTATTTTCAGGCGCCGCCATCGTATTTTTCGCGTACCTCGGCTTTGACGCCATCGCCAATACTGCGGAGGAGGTAAAGAATCCGGCAAAGGACCTTCCGAGAGGAATCATCGGGTCCCTGGTCGCGGTCACCGTCCTGTATATCGCCGTTACCCTGATTCTGACGGGCATGGTTCACTATACGGAGTTTCACGATGTGGCGGCGCCTGTTGCCTACGCTCTGGTTAAGGTAGGGGTGAACTGGGGGTCCGCTCTCGTCTCCGTAGGAGCGGTGGCCGGATTGACCTCAGGCGTGCTGGTGACCATGTACAGCAGCACCCGGACCGCCTATGCCATAAGCCGGGACGGCTTGCTCCCCACCAGATTTTCCAGGATCAGCGCAAAGGCCTCTACTCCGACCACGGCTACCGCTCTGGTATGGATACTTGGATGCCTCATCGCCGGTTTCCTGCCCATCGGAATCATAGCGGAGCTGGTGAATATGGGAACGATCGCCGCGTTTATCATGGTTTCCATCGCGGTAATAAAGCTGAGAAAGAGCCATCCTGACACGCCCAGAGCCTTCAAGGTTCCGCTGGTTCCCCTGGTTCCGATCCTGGCCATCGTGATCTGCGGCTTCCTGGCACTCCAGCTGGCCCATATTACATGGATCGCATTCGTCTGTTGGTCAGCCTTAGGACTGATTATCTATTTCAGCTATGGAAGAAGCCACAGCTTATTGGGAAAGGAACTGAACGGCAAGACGAAGCTGTAGGCGAGAGACGGTAATGCGAAGGGTCAGAGAGAAAACGGTTTAAAGGGAGTTTACTATGATACGTAATTTTAATGAATTGATAGAAAAGGTACAAAAAGGGAGTGAAAAGAAGCGGGTGGCGGTGGTTTCCGCTCACGATGAGCATACTTTGGAGGCCATCGAGAAGGCCTTTCTGGATGGGATCGCAGAGCCTGTCCTCATCGGGGATGTGGCGAAGATCCGGGAGATTATAGCCGCCCGCGGCTTGCGGCTTTCCGGCGTGGAAATGATAGAGGAGAAGGACGACCGGGAAGCGGCGCGGAAGGCCGTCGCGATGATTCATGACGGACGGGCGGATTTCATCATGAAGGGAAAGCTCCAGACCGCCGATCTTCTGAAAGAGGTCGTCGATAGGGAGCATGGGCTGCAAAAAGGCGGCATCATGTCCCATTTCGGGCTGTTTGAAGTCCCCGGCTACCACAAGCTCCTCGTCATAACCGACGGGGGTATGGTCCTTTATCCGGACCTGGCCCAGAAAAAGCAGATCGTTGAGAACTCCGTGGAGGTCCTGCAGTCCCTGGGGTATAAAAACCCCAAGGTCGCGGTGCTGTCAGCCACGGAGACTGTCAATCCGAAAATGCCCGAATCGGTTGACGCCGATCAGTTGAAAAAGATGAATCAGGAGGGAAAGATCAAGGACTGCATCGTAGAGGGACCCATTTCCTACGATCTGATGATCAGCCCCGAATCGGCTGCCATCAAAGGTTATGAAAGCCCTGTCGTCGGCGAGGCGGATATCGCGGTCGTGCCGAATATGACGGCGGGGAACCTCTTGGCAAAGGGGTTGATGCTTTCTGCCGGAGGAAAGATGGCAGGAATGATCGTAGGCGCGGAAGTGCCCATCGTTATCGTTTCAAGGGGCGCGACGGCAGAGGAAAAATATCTCTCCCTTGTATTGTCGGCAGCATCCGCAGACAAGCGATCGTAGAGGGCAGACAGAAAATTAGGAGGTTTGCTGCATGAAAAAAGGCGATTTTATATGGGGAGCGGTATTGGTCTGTGTCGTGATCTTTCTGGCAACGCCGCAGACGCACCGGCTTTTTCTGACCGCCTCTGCCGGTCACCCCTACGGTATGGCATTTCTGAAGTTTGGCGTTTTAGCCAGTATGGGTGAGCTTTTGGCCATCAGGGTCGTATCGGGCGATTGGAGAAAGCCGAAGGGGTTCCTGTGGCGCGCGCTCATATGGGGCGTCCTGGGAATGGCCATCAGCTTGATGTTCGTGGTGTTTGACGCGGGAGTCCACGGGGCGATGGAGAAGGGATATTTGCCTTCCGTCGGCGGCGCTGGAATTCTTTCGGCCCTGGTGACTGCGTTTCTGATCAGCGCTACGATGAATCTGGTGTTTGCTCCTGCATTTATGGGGCTTCACCGGATCACCGACACCTGGATCGAGATGGGAAACGGAAACCTGTCCGAAATGAAAAGGCAGAGGTTTTCGGATGTGCTGGAGGCGGCTGATATGAACGGTTTTGTTTCCTTTGTGGTCTGCAGGACCATTCCGCTTTTCTGGATCCCGGCCCATACGATCACCTTTCTGCTGGCCCCGGAATACCGGGTGCTGGCGGCGGCGCTGCTGTCGATCTGTTTAGGCGTCATCCTGGGGTTTTCCAAAAGAAAGGGGCAAAAGAAATCGTATGAATCAAGATAAAACAGAAATTAGAAAGGGACATGCAAATGAGCTATAAAATTCTCTCAATCAATCCCGGTTCCACTTCGACCAAGGTGGCTTTATATGAAGATGAAACGCTGGTTTTCTCTGAGAATATGGAGCATGCCGCCGAGGAGATCGACAAATATGACGAAATTCTGGATCAGTTGGACTTTAGAACGGAAGCGATCCGCTCCATCCTGGGGAAGCATGGCGCAGCCCTTTCCGAGCTTGCCGCGGTGGTGGGAAGGGGAGGCCTTCTTCCCGACATGCACGCGGGCGGATATCTGGTGACGCCCAGCATGAGGGAAGCGCTTTTGAGCGGTCAGGCGTCCCCTCACGCCTCGAATCTGGGAGCGCTGCTGGCCTATGCCATCGCAGAGCCTCTCGGCATTCCGTCCTATATCTACGACGCGGTCACGTCTGATGAATTTGAAGAGATCGCAAAGATCACCGGACTTCCCGACGTTCGCCGGCAGAGCATGTGCCATGTGCTGAATATGAAGGCCATCTCCCGCAAAGTAGCCGCGAAGTACGGAAAAAGATACGAAGATCTGACGCTGCTGGTAGCTCATCTGGGGGGAGGCATTTCCATCGGCGTCCACAAGGGCGGAAGGATCATCGACGCGATCCGGGACGACGCCGGCCCGTTTTCTCCGGAACGTTCAGGGGGGCTTCCCTTGCTTTACGTCGTAAATATGTGCTATTCCGGTGTATATAACCGAAAAGAAATGATCAGGAGGATTCGCGGCATGGGAGGGTTGAAAGCCTATTTGGGAACCGCTGACTGCCGAAAAATCGAGAAGATGATCGAGGATGGCGACGAGAAGGCCAAATTGCTTTATGAAGCCCAGGCGTATCAAGTCGCAAAGGGGATCGGCGAAATGGCGCCGGTGGTCAACGGAAAGGTAGATTTCATCATTCTCACCGGGGGAGTGGCCTATTCCAAGATGATGACGGATATGATCAAAGAGCGGGTTGGGTTCATCGCTCCTGTGGAAATCATGCCGGGAGAGGACGAAATGGAAGCGCTCACCCTGGGGGCCCTGCGGATACTGAGAGGGGAAGAGACAGCGCGGGAATATGAAGCGATAGCAACCGCCTCCCGCTGAGGCCCGGGTATGAAACGGCGGCGGGGCTTCCCGCTGAGGCTTGAAATTGAAAAGAAGGAGTAAAGAGATGATTTCAAAAAAGATGGTAGGATATGTGGAAGGCAGCTCGGCGATCCGGGCGATGTTTGAAGAGGGAAAGCGGCTGGCCGCATTATACGGAGCTGAGAACGTATATGATTTTAGTTTGGGAAATCCGAATCTGGCGCCGCCGGATGAAGTGAAGCAGGCCATTTTCGATGTTCTCAACGACGAACCCCCTACCTTCGTCCACGGCTATATGAGCAATTCCGGTTATGAGGATGTTCGCGGCGGCGTTGCCGAATTCATCAATCGCAAGCATGGAACCGGCTTTGGAGTCCAGAACATTCTGATGACCGTGGGCGCTGCGGGCGGCTTGAATGTCATTTTAAAAACTCTGTTGGATCCGGGAGACGAGGTGATCGTCTTTGCCCCCTATTTCGGTGAATACCGCAGTTACGTCGCAAACTTTGACGGGGTATTGACTGTCATTTCTCCAAACATGGCGGACTTTCAGCCGAACCTTCAGGAGTTTCGGGAAAAGATCACAGCCAGGACCAAGGCTGTAATCATCAATTCGCCTAACAATCCCACCGGAGTCGTGTATACGGA
>DAITKX010000065.1:17573-18573 GCA_036835995.1 Bacillota bacterium
CAAGCAGGAGGAGTTTAACACCGGCATCTATCTGATTGCCGACGAGCCCTACCGGGAGCTGGCATACGACGGCGTTTCCGTGCCTTATGTCACGAAATATTATAAGAACGCCATCGTAGGTTATTCCTACAGCAAGTCCCTCTCCCTGCCCGGCGAAAGAATCGGTTATCTGGTGATCCCAAGCGAAGTGGACGATTTTGAAAACGTGGTTTCCGCCGCCAACGTGGCCAACCGGATTCTGGGATATGTCAATGCCCCTTCTCTGCTACAGAGAGCGGTGGCGAGATGCCTGGACGCCGAGGTCAACGTGGCCGCCTACGATAAGAACAGGCAGGCGCTGTACAACGGGCTGACGGAAGCGGGGTATGAATGCATTCGGCCGGATGGAGCGTTCTATCTCTTCGTAAAATCTCCCATAGAAAATGACGTGGAATTCTGCGATCTGGCCAAGGATTATAATCTGCTTCTCGTTCCGGGAAGCGCCTTTGCCTGTCCTGGGTACGTCAGAATCGCCTATTGCGTAGCCTATGACACCATCATGGGAGCCCTGCCAAAGTTCAAGGAATTGATGGGTAAGATCAAATAATCATAAAGAAATGAAGGATGATCGGTAAGATCAAATAACCCCAAAGCAATGAAGGATGATCGACAAGATCAGGTAATCTCAGAAAAAATGGCCGGGGTCAAACCCGTAAAAGCAATGTATCAGCCGGGGGCGGAGAAATCTTTGTCCCCGGTTTATTGTATAATAGGAAATATCATTTAAAAGCGGGATGACTGGGATGACTGGGAAATAAGGATGACTAGGAAATAAGGATGTCGCCATGCTCAAAATTTGGGGTATGGGGCAGGCAAGGGTGCCGGCGTGTGCAAAATTTTCAGTGTGGAGTATGAATTTGCCGCTTAGAGGCCGTTAGAACGGTTAAATCTACGCCCTGCTTGAAAATTTGAGCAAAATGTTACTCCATACTGAGAGATCTGAACAAGGGGAGCGGGAAGG
>DAITKX010000066.1:0-18511 GCA_036835995.1 Bacillota bacterium
GAGCTATGCGCCCAAGATAAAATGGTAGCGGCGAGTGGAGTCGAACCACCGACCTTCCGGGTATGAACCGGACGCTCTAGCCAGCTAAGCTACACCGCCACATTTCAACAGGACATTCAACACGTCGCAATAAAGATAGTACCATTTCGAGCCTTCTATGTCAAGCGGTTTTTCAGGTTTAAATCTTTCAAATTTCATGAAATTTCATCCCATGTTCTTTTTCCCTGATCTTCCATGTCACGATTCTTTCGCCTGGCTGGAGAAATACACAAAGCATGCGCTCTTTCCCGTGCTTCTCGCCCTTTGCCGTGCGAGGTTGCAGTGTTTGATCAGCTTTCTCTTGTCCAGCCTCTCTTCTCCTGTGTATTCTATCCCGATGCTGACGCCGATATCCACGTGAATTTCATCGATAAAACGGATGCTTTCCGCCTTCTCAATGATTTCAGCCGCAATCATCTCCGGATACCGTGGTTTTGTCCAGTTGGTCAGAAAGATCAGGAATTCAGCGCCGACAAGTCTTGCGGGATAGCAGACATTCTGCGGCAGTTTCCGGAGGATATCTCCGATTTCCACCAGAACTTTTTCTCCGATGTCAAAGCCCAGATTATCGTTTATCTCCTGAAGATCTTCAATATTGAGAAGCATCAGCGCCTGATTGGGATGTTTGTACAACAGGGTATCCAGCACCTCGAAAATCGCCGCACAGTTCGGCAGGCGGGTCAGGCCGTCGATCCGAGATGACATCCGAAGACTTTTTTCATCTTTCTGATAGCCGTCGGCGAGATGGTTGATGTTCCTGAAAAGCGTTCCCCATTCATCCCTTCTCCCGAAACCGCACCGCGCTGACAAATCCCCGTTCGCAATTTTGCTGAGCACACTGTTCGCCATCCTGATGGGCGCCGCATACCAGCCGCCGATAATGTGGCCGAATAGAGCGATTACGGCCATAACGCACAACGCGGCAGTAATATAGACCTCCCGCACCCGCTTTATGTCTTCGAAGATCTCATCCTGTTCCATTGTGGCGACTGCAATAGAATCAAAAGGTTCCACCAGCTCATAGGCTCCGATCATTTTCGCGCCTTTGCTTTCAAACTCGATGGTCCCTTTTCCTCCCTTCAGACTGCCGCCCCTAAAAGCGGAAATCAACTGATTCAGAGAATCGTTGTCCTGATATTTGTGATAGAGGAACATGGAGTTTTCTCTTCCTCCATCAAAGATCATATATCCGTCACCCCGGATGAGAAATGCTTCACCTGACCGGCCGAGATTCAGGCTGGAAAGGAAATCGTACAGAAAGTCCATGTTGACGTTCTGCTTTAAAATTCCGATGATCCCATTCTGACCGTCATTTATCGGAACTGCTACCTCAAGCATATCGGAACTGTCGTCGATAGCCGCCAGTCCGATATATGAATCAGCTCCTCCCATAATGCTCCGGTAAAGCTCGGTCTGATCCAGCATTCTTCCCTCTTCACCGGGCCGGCTGGAGTATACCGTCTTGCCCGATTCATCGATTACCGTGCCGCTGACCAGGGGAAAACCGGTCGGCTCCGTCAGGATGCGCTGAGCTTCACCACGGTCGGCGTATTTTATGCCTCCCGGATTTTTTGCTGATAAGACAAAGCTTTTTATTGCGTCTCTCTCCGCTTTCTTCCGCGTATCGTCAATGATGAAATTATAGTATTCCGTCAGGTGGACATCCGTTATATGCGCCGCCCCTGCTAACACTTTCAGGTACTCGGTATGTATCGTGCTTTGCGAATAATAGTTGATCGCCAGGCCGATCAGAATAGTCGGCAAGAGCGCCAGGAATACCACAGCCGCTGTGATTTTGCGCCTCATGCTATTGCACCCCTTCACAATTCCAACATTCCATTCATATATTAACATAGGCTGCGGTCCCGGAACTTACCGCCATCGGTATGAGAGACAACGAAATTGTCCCGTGAAAGACCTGACAGCCTGCTTTTATTTCCCCAGAAACTCTAGGATATCATAAGCGTTTGTATCGGGCTTCGCGTTTGGAAACACCTTGATAATAACGCCGTTTTCATCCACGATATAGGTGGACCGATTCACTCCCATGGAAGTTTTTCCGTAAAGCTTCTTCTCCTTCCAGACGTCATACGCCTTGATGACCGTGAGCTCGGGATCAGAGAGCAAAATAAACGGCAGTTCATATTTGCTGGCAAAATTCTGATGAGATTTGACGCTGTCCTTGCTGATTCCAATGACCGCGATATCTTCAGATTTAAAGCCGTCATAGGCTTCTTTAAAGGCGCAGGCCTGTCTGGTGCAGCCCGGAGTGTTGTCCTTCGGATAGAAATACACCACAACTTTCCTTCCTCTGAAATCGGAAAGGCTGACCGGGTTCCCGTCTTTATCGTTCAAAGTAAACTCCGGAGCTTTTGTCCCTTCTGCTAACATAAAAATTCCCTCCTTATTTGTTGAAATTCCGCATTGTACCTATATTTATAAAATGTAATAACAGGCCAAAAAAATAACAGACAGGTTGAAGAGCAGCGCAACAGGCAGCAGGATTCGAAATTTCCATTTCCTCGTCTTGTGCCGGAAAGCCAGCGAGCCGAGAATGCCTCCCGCCCCGCCCATGGCAAAGGCCGCGGTCAGCAGCGTGCTCTCGCTGATCCTGCGCTTGTCGTGCACTGCTTTGTATTTATCTACGCCCATCAAGATAAAGGTAATAACATTCCAGATGATAAGTATGTAAATCAAATTTTCCATAGTTCGCCCCTTACAGCGGCGCTCCTTGAGGGCAGCGCCGCACATTAATCATTAGATTCATTGTAGCACACTCCGTTTTCACAGAGAAATCCTTCCTGATACAGCTCCATCATGATTGCCATCATGGCAAAGCAAAATCCCGCCGGATATCCGGCAGCGCTTTCCGCCAGATAGTCCAGCTGCTTCAGGCCCAGTTCACGGTATTCTTCAAGGCCTGTCAGCTTGCTCAGCTTGATCAGGACGTAACCGGCCGCCGAGTTTCCGGAAGGCATCGCGCCGTCATAGGTTTCCTTCGGGCGGAAAATCAGCTCTTCGGCCTCTTTGTCCGTGAGAAAAAAGCCGCCCGCCTCCTCATCCCAAAAGCAGGTTTCCATCAGCGCGCACAGCTCCCTCGCCTGTTCGAGATAATCGGGCTTTAACCCGGCCTCATACAATTCCAGCAGCGCCCATATAAAAAAGGCGTAATCGTCCAGGCTGCCGGTTCCGGAAGCTACCCCGTCCCGGTAGCTCACAAAGAGCTTGCCGCCCTCTCTCGTCAGCTTTTCCGAAAGGAAAGCAGCCGCCCGTTCCGCCGCCTCCAGATACTTTTCATCACCCAGCGCTTTATATGCCTTGGCGTATGCCGCGATCATCAGCGCGTTCCAGGAGGTGAGCAGCTTGTCGTCCTTGTGGAGCCGCATCCGGCTCCGCCTGTATTCATAAACCTCCGGCAGCCTTTTTTCTATGCGGTCCGGAATTGGATCATAATCTTTGGTCCTGATAAGATTCGGAATATTGCTTCCTTCAAAATTTCCCGATTCTGTGATATCGTAAAACTCATTGAACAGCTCGCCGTCCTCTTCTCCCAGCAAATCGATGATTTCCCGCCGCGAAAATAAGTAGTATTTCCCCTCGCCGCCCTCGCTGTCCGCATCCTGGGCCGAATAGAATCCTCCCGCCCCATCGGTCATTTCCCGGGAAATATAGCTCATGGTCTTTTCTGCCGCCGAACGGTAAAGCTCCTTTTCCGTGACCTGGTAGGCCTCCAGATATATGATCGAAAGCAGAGCGTTGTCGTAAAGCATCTTTTCAAAATGCGGAACCAGCCACTTGTCGTCGGTGGAATAGCGTGAAAATCCATAACCTATATGGTCGAAGATTCCGCCCCGATACATCTGCTGGAGAGTTTTTTCGACGATTTCCAGCGCGTGGGCGTCTTTTTCAAGTCTGCTCCAGCGCAGCAGAAACATCAGATTATGAGGCGCCGGAAATTTCGGGCTGGCGCCGAACCCCCCGAACCAGCTGTCATAGCTCTGGTAAAGAATTTCCTTCGCTTCCTCCAGAATGGATTCGCTTATCCGAAGGTCATCCTTTTTTTGCTTTTTTAACCTGCCGCTCAGAACGCTTATAAGCTTGTCCCCCGCTTTCAGCAGCGGATCTCTGTTTTCCTTCCATTGCTTCGTTACGGCGGCCAGAATGTCCAGAATCCCCGGCATGTTGTACCGCTTCTCCTTCGGGAAATATGTTCCCGCAAAGAAAGGCTTCTGATCCGGCGTCATGATGATGGTCATGGGCCAGCCGCCGCTTCCTGTGAGCCCCTGGCACACCGACATATAGACGGAATCGATATCCGGACGCTCCTCCTTGTCGACTTTTATGGAGATAAAATCCCGGTTCAGGGCCTCCGCCACCTCCCTGTCCTCAAAGGACTCATGAGCCATGACGTGGCACCAGTGACAGGTGGAATAACCGATGCTCAAAAAGACCGGCTTGTCCTCTTCCCTGGCTTTTGTAAAGGCTTCCTCACACCACGGATACCAGTCCACAGGATTGTGTGCGTGCTGAAGCAAATAGGGGCTTTTCTCATTGATCAAACGATTGGCCGTCCTTTTTTCCGCTGTCATGGTCATCACCTCCTCGGTATAGTATCTCTGTCCTGTAGATATATCATACCTCTTATTTAAGTTTATAAACCGTTCTATGCCGGTACGTCTGGCCCGGCAGAAGAACCGGCTGGGGAAACTCGGGATGATGGATCGCGTCGGGGTAAAACTGGGTTTCCAGGCAGAAGCCGCAGCGCCGTCCGTATATCGCGCCGTCCTTTCCCCGGCTTCTCTCATTCAGCGAATTTCCCGAATAAAACTGCACGCCGGGCATGGTGGTATAAACCTGAAGGCGAATTCCGGTCTTCTCATCCCATGCTTCCGCCGCCAACTTCATCCAATCATCCGTTTGCCCGTTGATTCCGGCCGGCTTCAGATCACCGGTTTGCCCGCCATCCAGGATCCAGTTGTGGTCATATCCGCCCCCGTATTTCATCTGGATATCATCGTCTTCAATGCGCTCGCCGATTTTATGAAAATCCCTGAAATCAAAGGGCGTACCGTCCACCGGCACGATGTTCCCTGTAGGAATAGATTCCGAATCGACTTCCAAAAAAGCGTTCGAATGTATCTTTACCTGCTGATTTTCAACGGTTCCCGAATTGTGGCCCGACAGATTGAAATAGGTATGATTGGTCAGATTCACGATGGTAGCCTGATCCGTCACAGCCTCATAGCCGATCCTCAGACCGCACTCTTCGTCCAGGGAATAGGTCACCTTAACCGTGAGATTTCCGGGATAACCCTCCTCCCCGTCCCTGCTAAGATAGGAAAACCGCACCGCATTTCCCTTCGGGTCGACATTGTCCACATCCCAGAGGACCTTGTCAAAACCCTTGAAACCGCCGTGGAGATGATGCTTGCCGATATTCCCGCTCACCTGAAATTCCGTCCCCAAAAGCGTAAACCGTGCATCCCTTATGCGGTTGGCGGACCGGCCTGCCGTAACGCCGAGATAGCAGGTCTGGGCTTCATATGCCTCCAGGTTGTCAAACCCCAGAGCGACGTCGATTCCATGATATTGAACGGAGGTCACCCCACAGCCAAAATTTGTGACTTCAACCTTCATTCCGCTTTCGTTTTCAAGCTTGTAAAGAAAGACGTCCTTTCCCCCATGCTCTCCCCATTTTTCGTAAGTGACCATACCTACCTCTTTTTCTCTCTTTTATTTTTATACATCAGCCAATCCACATGGCGTTTGAACGGTTCAATATCCTGAATATCCGGGCGGAATAATTCCGCACCCATACTGCAGTCCAGCAGATACTCTTTATGGGCAGTCTCATTGTGCTTATACAAGGCGGTTTTTATCCGGTCTGCGGCCTGATCGAGCTCCTCCTGAGACCCGCATTCGATAATAATCATAAACTCATCTCCGCCCGTCCTGGCGACGATATCCGTTTTTCTCAGAGCGCTTTTCACCAGTTGAACCGTCATCCGCAGCGCATAGTCTCCTTCAAAATGACCGTATTTATCGTTGATTTGCTTCAGGTTATCAATATCCAGCAGAATCAAACCAAACGCTTGATTCGCCTTTAACTTCAGCCTCTGCATGATGTGATAATCGAAGGTTCCCCTCATCCAGGCGCCGGTGAGGTCGTCCAGGTGGACCATCCTCTGCTGCAGGTAAATATAGATGATCACCAGGGAAAAGCCTGCGCAGCTCCACATCAGCAGAACGCCGTAAAACAGCACTTGTAAAAGACCTCCGGCCATCGGCAGAATTACTGCCGCCACGAGAGAGAAAAATTCTTCCGTTGCAACCACTTTCCTCCGCTTCAGGAGCAGAACGAGAGAATAAATGAAAAAAATATATAAAACAGTCATATAAAGCGGATAATAAGGCCCCCTGTGATAGACATTGGCGCTGTCGATGGAAAAGGCCAGCCCGTAAGCAGGTGAAAGAAATGTAATGGTCAGATTGACAGCGATCAAAGCCAGCAGCACAAAATTTTTTCCCTTGTGCGCCCCTTTTTCCGGAGAAATCCAGCGGATGATCATCAGATACCAGAAATAAGCAAGCACGGGCCCCATCGTATAGAGGCAGATATGCAGTGCAGTGGAAGCAGGCGCTGCCCACGGCTCGGTCCTGCGGTTGAGGACGCATGATGCCGCCTCAAAAAAAAGCTCTACAATAACAACCAGGCTTGTGATCAGAAAAACTCTGTTCAATTGATCCTTCATATCCAGCCTTTGGTATGTGATCACGCATACGATCCCAAGCAGTATCATCGCCGCAAAGTTAATGTCAACTCTCAAAAAAACATCCATTCTAGCTACCGACACCTCTTTCATAAAGCGAATAAAATCATCTTCTCTGTTCGTACTGATTATAAACTACCAGCGGTTCCCCTTCAAGCCCGTTCCGGCTCCAGTCATAAAAAAGCGCCCGAACACCTGAGAACTTCTGCGAATAGAATGTAAAACACGGAGGTGTATTTTATGATCTTTGAAGAAGTAAACTGGATACGTTCAAATATAGATAAACTGAACCCCGAACTGCAAAGCCTGGCACTGGAATGGTATCGCCCGTTCCGGTTCGTCCCCCGCTTTCTGCAGAAAATATTCAAAGCCGCAAGGCAAAGCGTCCGCAAGATCCCTGTCATCGTTCAGATGCACCCTTCCGATGATTTCGGAATCTGCTCGAAAACCTCCAGCAAGGCCGCCGGCTGTAAAAAGAAAAAGGACCTGGCCCTCATCGACTCTTTCAGTACAAAGGTAAGCGCGAAGGCACTGGAAAAACTGGTAAATGACGAAAGCGTAAAAAAGATATGGCACGACGGACTGGTTAAAGCGGTTCTGGACGCCGCCGCACCCGCGGTAAAAGCTCCCGCCGTCTGGGAACACGGCGTCACCGGAAAAGGAGTCGGCGTTGCCGTACTGGATACCGGGATTTACCCGCATCCCGACCTCAACGGAAGAATCGTCGCCTTCAAGGACCTCGTAGATAAGAAAAGCGTCGCTTACGATGACCACGGCCACGGTACCCACTGCGCCGGAGACATCGCCTCAGACGGAAGCAAATCCAGCGGTTTGTACAAGGGAATGGCGCCCGGATGCAACCTCATCGGGGTTAAGGTCCTAAACGGCCAGGGATCCGGCTCTCTTTCCACCGTGATCCAGGGCGTCCAATGGTGCATCGACAACAGAGACCTTTATAAGATCCGGGTCATCAGCATGTCCCTGGGAGCCACGGCGTCACAGCCCGCTGCGGACGATCCCCTCTGTCAAGCTGTAGAACTGGCGTGGAATCACGGTGTCGTCGTCTGCGCCGCCGCAGGCAATGAAGGACCAAAAGCCAAGACCATTTCCTCCCCCGGCATCGATCCCAAGGTGATCACCGTGGGCGCCATCGATGATAGGAGCTCCGCAAATTTTGAGGACTATAAGGTGGCGAATTTCTCCAGCAGGGGACCGACGATAGATGACCTCACAAAGCCCGATGTCGTTGCCTCGGGCGCAAATATCATTTCTCTCCGGTCTCCGAATTCGACTCTTGATAAGCAGCGCTCAAGCGCCCGGATCGGAAATGATTATATTTCGCTTTCCGGTACTTCCATGGCGACTCCCATATGCGCAGGTATTGCGGCGTTAATGCTTGAATCGGACGATAAGCTTACACCTGATGAAGTAAAAAAGCTCCTGATGAAAAACGCGAAGCCGCTCACCGGCCCTTCTCAAAACGATCAAGGCTCAGGTCTGGTAGACGCCAGGGGAAGCGTGTTCAAAGAGCTTTAAATATAAAATGACTGCACAGTAAAGGGCTGGAGCCTGACTCTGTCACGGCTCCAGCCTCTTAACCCCATCGCCATAAACTCTAAATAACGTACGTGAGAGGTGTTTTCAGTGTTAATTTACGAGTGGGGAGTTGACTCCGCCCAAAATGTAACAGAAGATTTGTTTCAATGCGTAGCGCGCAATTTCGGATATCCCAGGTTTTGGGGAAGGTATCTGGAGAGAATCTCCGGCTTCTCGGAAGGGCTGACAGAGCAGGAAGCCCTATTTATCCATAGCAAGAGAATAAAAATATTACCAATCTATAACGCCTTTCGCGAGGCGATAGGGTATCTTCAAGGACGTGCCGCAGCCGATAGTGCTGTGCTGCATGCCCAAAGGCTCGGAATACCAAGAGGGACTCCATTATTTGCGGATGTTGAACCCCATTTTCAAGTTGATGAGGAATGGATCCGGGGTTGGACGGAAGCCATCGTGAGAAGCGGGTATCAAAGCGGTATTTACAATGACCCGCTGACAGGTGATTTCAATAATGCGTTTTGCAATGCGGTAAAAGGAAATGAAAGGATAAAATTATTTAATATCCTATGGAGCTGCCAGCCTGTGCTGGAACCCAGCGGACCCTGGAACGCCCCGACTTATAATCCGGCAATCCCCTGCTGCGGTGGAAACGTATGGGTCTGGCAGTACAGCCGGAATGTAACTCTGTGTCCCATTGATACGAATTTGGCGGACAGCTGCCTGGTGAATGCGCTGTGGTGACCGATTGAATCGTAAAAGTGTAAATAAAAAAATCCCGTCCTTTTGTTCTAAAGGACGAGATCATACTCGTGTTACCACCTAAAGTTAATAAACAACTCACATTGCCTACCTTATCAAGTACGTCACCGTAAAGTGAGATACTTTAGCACGATAACGGGTGCAGGTTCCCGTCGCAGCCTACTGGAAAAATTCGTTCGGTGCGAAGCTCAAAGATGTATTCACAATCTTTAACCATGCACCTCTCATCATCCGGTAACTTTCTGTTTGGCAGACCGATTGCTACTAATTCTTTTCACAGCTTTTACTTCCATTCTCCGAAATGTGGAATACCGCATTTCGTCGTTATGCAGAAACCTTTTTAGGTTTCCTCTTCATAAAGTTGTTTCAGAGGCCATATCATTTATCCACCAACACACTTTCTTAGCTATGCCCATACATCTCTCCATATCCTGTTCCGTTACCGTCAGGGGAGTATCTGCCGGATAGCGCGCTTCAATGTAATACTGATTCAGATATGCGCAGTCTTTTCTGGTTATCGACAACTGAGTGAATTCATTCGCCCGATCATACAAATATACCAAGCTATGAGAACCAATTAATTCCGCTGAATTCTGTAAAATGACCCCCTTTAGATACTTTTCTACCGCTTGCTGACAATGGAACGCTACAATCTCGTAAACATCAGCATCTCCACTGGCAAACAATATTTCAGCCCCCTGAAAGATCTTTTACTTGAATCAAACCAATCCTCAAATTTCCTGCTGTCTACCATATAAAATCACCCCTTCCTTATTTATATGAGAAGCAAGACTGCAAGGGTCCTGAACGCACTCATCCCATTCCGAAGGAGTATATAAAATAAAATCTATTGGAACATCCGCTTTGACGTCATAATACATATTGGATAAAGTTTCTCTCTTATCCTCTGTTTCCATTACAATACAGAGGTCCACATCACTGTTTTTATGATGCGCACTCTTGGCATAAGAACCGAATAATAGGATTTTGTTTGGATGAAACCCTGATTCTATTTGTCTGACAATTGATTCAAACATTGTTCCACGCCCACCTTCTCTACTGATATTATAGGAATCATATTATCTCGCCGTTTTGATTTATTATAACTAAAATGTATTTAAATTTCAACTAAATTAAGGATCTGTGCGACGAATTCAAATCCTTCCTTAAAATAACAAAAATTATGACAGGTATAAAAAAAGACAGGTGCTATACCTGTCATAATTTTTGTGGTTGCGGGGAGAGGATTTGAACCTCTGACCTTTGGGTTATGAGCCCAACGAGCTACCAGCTGCTCCACCCCGCGATATCATTGCAGTCCTGCTGCTTTTCTTTAAGCCGTTTTAAGTTCAGTGGTGCCGGAGACCGGGGTCGAACCGGTACGATCGGTAAAGATCGCAGGATTTTAAGTCCTGTGCGTCTGCCAATTCCGCCACTCCGGCATAAGTTGGCTCCAAGGGTGGGGCTCGAACCCACAGCCTATCGGTTAACAGCCGAGTGCTCCACCATTGAGCTACCTTGGAATACCAATCCATCATCACTGACGGCAAGAATTATTATACCCCAAATCCGATAGTAATGTCAACAATTATAATGCTTTCAACGCAAATTTTTATTGTAAATTTGCTGCTATCCACAGCCGAGGCGGTTTGCGGTCTCAGCCCGTCCCCAATTGACTGTGAATAGCAGCGCAGATTTTAATTGCTTATGGCTCTTTTTACCCCTCAGAGTAACTATGCCACCTGGTCGGCTCCGGCGTGAAACGCCTTGATATTGATCTCTTCAAAGCCCTTCTTCACGTTGGACCGGATGACTTCCTCCCAGTCGATCCCCGGAATATCCAAAGCTTTGATTAGAGCGCCGAGCAGCACGATGTTCATCGTCCTTGAGTTGCCCAGCTGCTCCGCGATCCTTCCCGCGTGGAAAACCGATACCTTTGCTTTATGTACCAACTCGTCGAGAATTCCCCCGGGGTATTTCGCAATGCCCTGCTGGATGGGCGTGGAAGGGATCTCAAAATCGTTGATCACCATTTTCCCATCCTTTTTCAGGTACTCGATCCACCGCAGCGCTTCCATTTTTTCAAAGGCTACGATAACATCGGCTTCTCCTTTTCCCACAATGGGGGAAAAGACCTCTTTTCCAAAGCGGATCTGGGTGCTTACGTTTCCGCCCCTCTGGGACATCCCATGGATCTCCGACATCTTCACATCGTATCCCGCCTGAGTCAAACCTTCTGATAAAATCTTGCTGGCCAGGATCGTTCCCTGTCCTCCAACGCCCACAAGAAGAATATTTTTTACATCGCTCATCTATTTCACCTCCATGAGCACCTATCCACATTTTCGAAGGAAATGTTTGGAAGGTGCCATACAGAAATTGCCCAGCTTTAGCTGGCTTGCAATTTTTCAGTTGATCGCATCGAAAGGACATACCTGTCTGCAAACGTTGCAGCCGGTACACGCGTCCGGATTGATCGTGATTTGATCTCCGGCAAAGATCGCCGGACAGCCCGTCTTGACACAGGATTTGCACTTCCTGCATTTCTCCTGATCTATCTCACAGTGTTTCGGGCTGAGGTCGAACTCCGACCTGTCCTGATCACTGAATTTCTTGAGAATGCAGGGCCATTTCGTAATGACCACCGTCGGCTCATCCTTGGCAAGGGCTTCTGTAAGGACGTCCTCCATCTCCTTTAGGTGGAGCGGATTGACGGTGTATATATTTTCTTCCTTCATGCCGATGGCCTTGCAGAGCATTGGGATATCCACTTCTGTGGTCGGCTCTCCCATGAGGGTAAACCCGGTCCCGGGGTTCTGCTGATGGCCCGTCATGCCGGTGATACGGTTATCCAATATGACGGAAACGCTGTTTCCCTTGTTGTAGACCACATCGATCAAGCTGTTGATGCCGGTGTGGAAAAAGGTCGAGTCCCCGATGACGGAAACCACCTTCAGGTCTGAGCCGCCCTTTTTCAGCGCCATAGCAGCGCCATGGCCGGAGCTGATGCTGGCGCCCATGCAGATACAGGTATCCATCGCGTTGAGCGGCGCCGCGGAGCCCAGTGTATAACAGCCGATATCACCAGTGATGATGATATTCTTTTTCTTCTTCAGCGCATAGAAGAAGCCTCGGTGGGGGCAGCCCGCACAGAGTGCCGGCGGTCTTACCACAGCTTCCTTTTCCGACGTCAGAGTTTCCGCGGAAGTGCCGAAAACGGCCTGGCGGACGATATCGGTATTCAGTTCGTCCATCTCCGGGATGATCTCTTTGCCGATGCACTCGATTCCGGCCATCTTCAGGTGATTTTCCATATAGGGGTCCATCTCCTCGACGACGTAGAGCTTTTTCACCTTCGAGGCGAATTCCTTCACCTTTTCCATAGGCATCGGGAAAGTCATTCCCAGCTTCAGATAGGATGCGTCATCCCCGAAAACCTCTCTTGCATACTGGTAGGCAATGCCGGCGCTGATGACGCCGATCTCGGAGCCGTTATATTCCGCCTTATTTATCGGGGCGGTGTTGGAATACTCCTCCATCCGCTTCAGGCGGCCCACGAGCTGCCTTCTCATCACCTTGCCGTTGCCCGGAGTCGCGACGTATTTCGCAATTTTCTTTTCATAGGGAATCAGAGGTTTTTCAACCCGATCCGAAAGCTCCACAAGGCTCTTGCTGTGGCAGACTCTGGTGGTCATCCGCAGCATTACCGGCGTGTCAAACTGCTCGCTTAGTTCCAGGCCGAGCTTCATAAAGTCCTTTGCCTCCTGGCTGTCGGAGGGTTCCAGCATCAGCACCCGGGCCGCGGTTGCGTAATTTCTGTTGTCCTGCTCGTTCTGTGAGCTGTGCATGCCGGGATCGTCCGCAGAGACCAGCACACAGCCTCCGGTGACGCCGGTATAGGCCACGGTAAACAGCGGGTCTGCGGCAACGTTGACGCCAACGTGCTTCATGGCTGCCATGGAACGGGCTCCGGCAATGGATGCCCCGATGGCGGCTTCCAGCGCCACCTTTTCGTTGGGGGCCCACTCGCAATAGATATCATCCTTATACTGCACGATATTTTCAAGGATCTCCGTGCTCGGAGTTCCCGGATAGGCAGAAGCAAAGGTCAATCCTGCCTCGTAGGCGCCGCGGGCTACGGCTTCATTACCTGTCATTAATTGTTTCCTCCATCGGTCCTTCATTTCTTCAGTTCTTATGTCCGCCGGAACGGATCAGCTCCGCCTTTTTCCGGTATTTATTCTCGTTCTCTTTGTCATTGCTCTCAGCGTAGATCTTGGCAAGCTCCTCCATGGACTCCAAATGGGTAGGGTTGATCCCCAGCACCCGTTTGAAGCTGTTGACCGCGTCCGGCTTTTTTCCGGTCCTTTCATAAGCGACGCCGAGGTAGTAGGACATGGGCCACCAATCCTTGAATTTTGTGCCCATAAACGGCTCAAGGATATCGATCCCGAGCTCATGTCTGCCGGACAGCACCGCATTGCAGCCCTCCTCGATCCTCACCGGATCCGCCAACTGCTGCAGCCTGCCCTTGATCTCCTTCGTATCCTTCGCATTGGAGGATCTCTTCAGAAACTGTTCCCAGGCCAGCTTTGCCTTGATGTAAAGTCCCATATTCAAATAGGCATATCCCAGAAAATAATGGGCCTGAGCGAATTTCGGATAAACCTCTGTGATCATTTCAAAGTACTCTATCGACTCCGCCTTAAACCTGCCGACATACTCTTCGTTGTTGCTGGAAAGATAGAGCTCCCGGCAGACTCTCGCGTAGCTGTACATCGCGTGAAGATTGGTGGGAAAAACGCAGAGCGCGGCTCTCAGATGGATCGCGGCGGCTTCGTATTCCTTTTTTTCCGCTTCGTCTCTTCCTTCCTTTACCAGGGCCATGCTGGTCCGCTTATCACCGAATCCCTTCATGAATTTAAGGTAATTATCCATGTGCTCGAACTTCAGATCGATTCCCATGATCCAGGCGATATTCTCCATGATGTGCTGCATTTTCAGCCCTTCTCCGCCCTTGAACGCTTCCAGGTCCTCTTTTCTGAGTGGAATAGGAACGCCCTTCATAAACTCAATGTGCCCCTTTTGCATAAAAGCGTCGCTGAACTCATCAAATACAAAACTCTT
Source organism: Bacillota bacterium (assembly GCA_036835995.1). Classification (GTDB taxonomy): domain Bacteria; phylum Bacillota; class Clostridia; order Peptostreptococcales; family Anaerovoracaceae; genus Anoxybacterium. The sequence continues at coordinate 14,250 of DAITKX010000066.1, forward strand.
CGTATATTTTTTGAAGTATTTGCCGACTCTGTCCGGACGGTTTCTGATATCATATTCTTCCGGGGCTCTTGCGGGAAGCTCGGGTTTCGCCTCTTTTTTCTTCAGTAATTGCACCATGTTTTCACCTATAGGATTTCCCATCCCTTTCTCTCAAATTTTTTGACTACATCGGGATTCAAAGCGTCTTTCATATCCAGACTGAGCATCTCTTTGATCCTGTCTTTTATATCGGGGATAAATCTTTCTTTCCAACCCGCGTACATCAGAAATATGCGGTACAGATCTTCCTTTTTGTGGGACTTGTGCTGAAAACCTTTTAAATAGTAATAGTCGGCCAGCTCCTCATAGAAGTCGAAGGGCGTTTCCGCCAGGTTCTCCGCGGCATACCCAATGGTTCTCTGGAAGCCGCCGCGGTTATAATATAATTCCAGGAGATTTTCAATCTTCTTCAGCCGAACCAGGGTCAAGGCGGACATGTACTTGTTGGAAATGACCTCGTAAGGCGCCTGAGCCCTGTATATGTACCCGTGTTCCTCCGCCTGCTCCCTGAGAGGCGTCCCCTTGATCAGCTTGAGAAAGCCCAGCTGGAGTGCGTGTCCCTTCAGGGAATACACGTCGTTAAAGGACTTTCGGAAGGACTGGTAATCCTCGTGGGGAAGCCCCGCAATCAAGTCCAGATGGATATGAATATTGCCCATTTCCACGAGGCGCCTTACATTCTCCGCAAGCTTCGGAAAGTCAGATTTCCGGTTGCAGGCAGCAAGGGCTTTCTCGTTGGTGGTCTGCACTCCGATTTCGAACTGAAACAGGCCGGGCCGGGCCGTTTCGAGAAGCCGGAGCAGCTCCCCGTCGATGATATCTCCGCAGAGTTCGAAATGAAAATTTGTCGTTCCGTTGTCGCTTGATATGAGATACTTCATGATCTCATAGCTTCGCCTTTTATCCCAGTTGAAGGTTCTGTCGATAAACTTTACCTGCTTAACCCTTTTATAGATAAAGTAGCTCAAGTCCGATCTCACCCTCTCCATGGAAAGGGCCCGCATCTTCCGTTCAAGGGAGGAAAGGCAGTAACTGCATTGAAACGGGCAGCCTCTGGACGATTCATAGTACATGATCTTGTCCTCCTCGCACACCAGGCTCAGGTACGGAAAAGGAATCGATTCAAACTGCAGAGGCGGAGCGGCCGGATTTACATAGATCTTTCCCTCCAGCCGGTAGGTCAGCCCCGGGATCTTTTCATATTCCCGCGTCTCGGAAAGAAACATCTCAGCCCACTGGGAAAAGGCGGCTTCTCCTTCGCCGGAAATGAGAAAATCGATAAACTTATGCTGGCTCATAAAGGCGGCTGCGTTAAAGCTTACCTCGGGACCTCCCAGAAGTATTTTGACCTCAGGTCTCGCCTTTTTCAGGTTCTCCGCCAGATAAAGCGTCCTGTCCACATTCCAGATATAGCAGGAGAAGCAGACGGCGTCGTAACTTTTTCGCATCAGCTCCGTAAAAATATAGTCTTCTTCATTGTTGATGGTAAACTCCTGAATATCGATGAAATTCCTGCTCTTCTCGGCGCTTGCGTAAAGATACTTCAATCCCAGGTTGGAATGTACATATTTGGAATTCAGCGTTGTGAGTAAAATTTTCATAACTGGTCACCCTGATGCGCGGGCAAATTTAACAAGCTTTACAGCATGCGGAACCGCTCATCCTTCAGCATGTCGGTATTTCCCATCGCTTCCTTCAGCAGCTTGAGCATCTCTTCTTTATCCCGGGGCAGGTCGCCCTTCAGGGATACGTAATTGGAAGCATGGTTGCTGCGGAAGACGCAGGTCTTTGACACATTGGTGTTTTCAAGAAGCAGCTCCGTCTCCCTGAGCACCTCCACAGGGGGAAGTATCTGGAAGCGGCCTTCCCGGATATCCTGATAAAGTTCCGTTCCGCGCTCGATCATCAAAGTCAGCAGCCCCACATAGGACGGCTCCATTTCGCTGATCATCGTTCCCGACTGGATAGCGTGGTCTTCCCAGCCCGCCCTTCCGGCGAGGCCGGAAATAAAGGTGACGGAAGCCTGAATGCCGGAAGCCTCGATCCGTTTCACCGATTCGATGATTTCCGCTCTCGTGGCTCCCTTTCTGATATCTTTAAGCACCTTGTCGCTGCCGGATTCGGCGCCGATGTAAACAATCCCGATGCCATGGGCCAGCAACTCCTCCAGTTCCTCCTTCGATTTTCGCAGGACATCCTGGGGGGAGCCGTAAATGCCCACCCTTTCGCATTCGGGAAAGAGCTCTCTGATATAGTCGAGGATCACAAGGAGATCCTTGTTCTGCAGAACAAGGGCGTCGCCGTCTGCGAGAAAGATCCGGTTCACCCTCCTATATTGCTGCCGCGCCGAATCGAGGTCCTCAAGAACCTCGCTAACATTCCGGACCCGGAACCTCTTATCCTTGAACATGCTGCAGAAGGTGCATTTGTTGTGGGCGCACCCGATGGTTACCTGTATGATAAGGCTGTAGGCCTCGCTGGGCGGCCGGTAAAAACTGCATTCATATCTCATTTTAGTTTCCTTTCAATTTTAATACGCAGCGCTGTGAACAAATTTAACAAGCATTACATTCTTTCCGGAACTTCCATACCGAGCAGCTTGAGGCCGTTATGAATGGTCTGCTTTGCCGCGTAAACGAGAAGCAGCTTTGCTCTCTTTTCTTCCTCGTTGTCCACGAGGATATGCTCGTCATGATAGAACTTGTTAAAACTTTGCGCTATATCTACAATATGCCTCGTTACGATGGATGGTTCATATTTTTCGCCGGCCTCCAGAACGATTTCCGGGAACCGGTAGATCAGCCTGGCAAGGTCATAGGCGCTGTCGCCTGTGATATAGTCCATGTTTACCTTGGCAAGGTCAGCCATTGCCGCCTTTGCGCTGTCCTCTCCGTTTCGAAGAACGCTGGCCGCTCTCGCATGGGTATACTGGACATAAGGCCCGGTCTCACCCTCAAAGTTCAGGACCTTATCCCAAGAGAACACATAATCCTTGATCCTGTTGTTGGAAAGCTCCTGGAAAACTACGGCTCCGATACCCACCTGCCTTGCGGTGACATCGACGTTATCCGTATTTACATTCTTCTCCAAAATGATTTCTCTCGTCTGATTGACGGCTCTCGTCAGCACCTCTTCCAGAAAGACGACTCTGCCGTGCCTTGTGGACATGGTTCCGTCCTCGAGGCTTACCAGGCCGAAGGGGATGTGCACACAGTCCCTGGCCCATTCAAATCCAAGGAGCTCGATGATCTGGATCCACTGCTGGAAGTGAAGGTTTTGCTGGGATGCCACTATATATAAATTTTTATAGAAATCATAATGTTCCTTGCGGTAGACCGCGGCCGCGATATCCCTTGTAATGTAGAGGGATGAGCCGTCCTTCTTGGTGATCAGGGCGGGGGACATGCCGTAAGCTTCCAGATCGACGATCTGGGCGCCTTCCGACTCCTTCAGCAGGCTGGCGTCCTTCAGCATGTTGACGACGCGCTCCATCTTGTCGGAATAGAAGCTTTCCCCCGCGTAGGAATCAAACTCGATGCCCAGCATCTTATAAACGCGGTTGAACTCCTTCAGCGATTCATCGCGGAACCACTGCCAGAGCCTGGTCTCTTCCGGCTCTCCGTTTTCCAGCTTTGTGAATACGTCTCTGGCCTCATCCTCCAGGGAGGGATCCTTTTCCGCCTCCTCGTGGAACTTTACGTAGTAGCTCAGAAGCGTCTTGATGGGTTCGTTTGTTACGTCCGCTTCATTGCCCCATCTCCTGTAGGAGACGATCATCTTTCCAAACTGGGTCCCGTAATCTCCCAGGTGATTGATTCTTACCGTATCATAGCCCAGGAAATCATAGATCTTATAGATGGAATTCCCGATCACAGTGCTCCTGATATGGCCTATATGGAAAGGTTTCGCAATATTCGGCGAGGAAAACTCGACGATGACCTTGCGGTTCTGCCCGATGTCGCTGCTGCCGTAGCGCTCTTTGTCCGCCGCAACGCCGGAAACCAGCTCCTCCATGAAAACCTTTCTGGAAAGGAACATGTTGACATAGGCGTTTACGCTTTCCACCTTTTCAAAGAGCTCGCTTCCCTGGAGATTTTCCGCGATTCCCTGAGCGATCATAGGCGGCGCTTTCCTCATGACCTTCGCCAGCTTAAAGCAGGGGAAGGCGTAATCTCCCATCTTCGTGTCCGTCGGAATTTCAATCATATCCCTGATCTCTTCCG
>DAITKX010000067.1:0-10413 GCA_036835995.1 Bacillota bacterium
GGGCGTAGATTTAACCGTTCTAACGGCCTCTAAGCGGCAAATTCATACTCCACACCAAAAATTTTGCACACGCAGACGCCCTAGCCTGTCCCATACCCCAAATTTTGAGCATGGCGACATCCTTATTTCTCCTAGTCATCCTAGCCATCCCAGTCATTCCACTTTTAAATGATATTTCCTATTAGATGAAAAAAAGGGGGTCGCTCCCCCTTTAATTGATGTTTTCCTACAGTATTTTCTTCAAATTTGCCACTTCGTTCTGGGCTGCGCTCTTGTTGAACATGTCATACCGGAAGAAAGCAAAGCCGTCCACCGTTCCTGCCGCCCTTGCCGTCAGCACCTGTCTCGCGATGACGTCATTGCACTGCAGCCACTCCGATATGAGGTTATTGTCAAAGACGTCGCACCCTGCGTTGGCCATATTCAGGCCAATGTATAATTTGGCGTTTCCTTTCGCCGCAAGGCTGCTCCAGATCTTCAAATTGTTCTCATAGGCGTAAGACGCGATATTGCCTGCGGAATCTCTTCTCTCAAAGCCCCAGTAAAGCTGAGGCATTATGTAATCCACATAGCCCGGTTTTGACAGCCACGTGTCGATATCCGCGAAGGTTGAGTCGTTCCTGCGCAGGTTGTCCACATTGCCTCCGGGGCTGATCCCGAACACGACGTCCGGATCGATCTCCTTTACCGCCGCGTAGACGTCCTGCACCAGCAGGTTCACGTTATTGCGGCGCCAATCCGCGATACTCATGGAGCTTCCTGAAGCGTCATATTCCGGCTTGTCGAACCACAGGGAAGGATCGCTGTCCTTCACGGCAGGATAGAAGTAGTCGTCGAAATGAACGCCGTCCACATCGTAGTTGGAAACGATCTCCTTGACTCCGTCCACCACCATCTGCCTCACCTCGGGGATCGAGGGATTCAGGTAGTAATCTCCCTTCTGGCAAAGCACCCACCTGTCATTGGACGGGTCGGAATCGGAAAGCCAGACCTTCGCCGGACTGCTTGCCGCCACCTGATCCCAATAGCAGCCGTACCCCGTTACCCTGTACGGATTCAGCCATGCGTGGAATTCAAGGCCTCTTTTGTGGGCTGCGGTCACCATATATTTAAGAGGGTCATACCCCGGATCGACGCCCTGGGTTCCGCTGGCAAAAACAGACCATGGATAATAATCGGACGGATACATTGCGTCGAAATGGGAGCGGACGTGGACAATGACGGCATTCATACCCAGATCCACACAGCGGTCGAACATTTTATCGACAGCCGCCTTAAATCCGGCCTCATCCTTGGGCATCTCCATATATTCAAGGTAGGATATCCACATGGCGTCCATTTCATCGCTGCGGGATACGGTTCCCCCCCGGTCGGGCACGACAGGATTATCCACGGTCCCGTCGGTTCTGACGATCACCGTTCGATTGGCCTCGTCCCATGAAACCCCCGCTCCAAACGCCTCAAATACAGCTCTGATCGGAAGATATGTACGGTCGTCCCTGATTACCGCCACGGTATCGTTGGCCACAGTCGCACCGTTTACAAGTATGTAAGACTGTCCCACCGGCACCTGCACGATAACTCCGTCCTTTTCAACGGAAGCAGTTCTGGAGGGCTCATCCCATGTGACTTCGGCCCCAAACGCTTCCAACGCTCCCCGGACCGGCACCTGTGTCCTGTCATTTGAATCAATGAAAGGCGTGCCGTAATCACCTTGGAAAACCACCGGCTCCCCGTCTATCGTCACCCCTATAGCCGATTCTCCGGCGGCAGACGCTGATCCCCAGGTCATGAACCAAACCGCCACAACCGTCAGCAGAACCACGGCCCCAAACAAAATCTTAAGACCGCCCCTGTTGCTTTTCTTTTTCTCCATAATCCCGTCCTCTCTGCATTTACTGTAATTTACTGCCGTTCTACCGCTGTTCTTCATTTACTGTCAAATTTCTCCCTGGTTTTTCCGGCTGCTACAATTTTACTATATTTTTTCGGCAATGTCATGCACATTACTGCCATATTACTTCCAATTACTTCCTTTTGACTTGTTTTTTTCGAAAAGGTTCCATTTTTCCGTACAATTCCGCACAATTCACAATTCAGTAACCTTTTTTGAGCAAACCTGAAATTGAATTCCGCTTTCAGAAAGATTACGATATATGGGTTCGCGCAGTGCGGTTTGCCGTACGGATCGAGCATACTTCAGGAGGTAATGTCATGAGTAATGTCAACAACGATCATTCGATGAAAAAATCGGACTTATCCGTTAGAACTGTGTTTTTTATTATGTTCTGTACCTGCTGCGGCGGAGCCTTTGGAACGGAGGATATGATTGCCTCTTCCGGACCCGGAATGGCGATCCTGATGCTGCTCCTGCTTCCCTTTTTCTGGAGTATCCCCATGGGGCTGGTCTGTACGGAACTCGGTACCGCTATACCGGATGAAGGCGGCTTTTACCGCTGGGTTCAAAGAGCTCTGGGCGAATTCTGGGGATTCCAGGCGGGATGGTGGCGCAGCCTTTCCATCTATGTGGATTCCAGCGTTTATGTGGTTTTAGCAGTGACCTATATCGGCTTTTGGATTCCTCTTACCCACATGGAGTCATGGTTTCTCTGCATTGGGTTCATCATACTGTTTACGATTCTGAACATTCGGGGCATAGAGATGGTCGGGTCTGTTTCGACGCTTCTCGGGATCATCACCATCGTTCCATTTGTGCTTGCCATCGTTATCGGATTGTTTCATCTTCAGTTTAATCCGTTTTCGCCCATCATTCCGGAAGGAAAATCTGTTTTTGGCAGCCTGGGGCTGGGCCTTTCCATCGCCATGTGGCAGTATGCCGGCTATGAATCCTTCTCCACCATGGCCGGGGAGGTCAATCATCCTGAGAAGCTGATTCCAAAGGCGATGTTCTGGGTCATGGTCGTGATGACAGGGATCTATGTGCTGACCACCGTCGTCGGTGTTTCAGCCGTGGGCAACTGGCAGAACTGGGCTTCCGACGCGGGAGCCGGACAGATATCCTTCGCTACCTTCGGTTCGCGGATCGCAGGCCCCTGGCTCGGTTTTGCGTTCATGATCGCCGCCATCGCCGGAAATCTGTCGCTATATACGGATTTCCTCGCATCCGGGACCAGAACCCCCTTTGTTATGGCAGACGATAATCTCATGCCTAAATTTCTGAAAGCGACTCATAAAAAATACGGGACGCCTCACATTTCGATCATCGTCATGGCGGCCATCAATATCGTATTCAGTTACGGTTCCTTTGACCAGCTGATCATTATCGACGTCATGCTGCTGAATCTTTCCTATATCATGATCTTTATCGCGGCAATCGTTCTGCGTGTAAAAGAGCCGAATATGCCCCGACCGTTTAAAATCCCCCTCGGCACAAAGGGAGTCTGTGCGATTTGCATTTGCCCCATCATAATCGCTGTCACCGCCTTGTTTACAAACGGCAGAGACGCTTTGATCATGGGCGCTGTCGCCTGCCTTTCCGGCCCTGTATTCTATTGGATCTTTAAGAAGGTGTACGGCGGACTTACCAGGGAGGAGCTGGACCGGGTTCTCGGGATCGGCGCGTTTGCCGAATCAGGGGTGCCCTCCAAATAGCCGCGGACAGCCAATAAAAAGCTCACATTCTGTTGTTGAATCGCTGCCGGTAAACGTGATAAAGTGATTACGGTTCGAGAATATATACCGGGAGGTTTGACAGATGAAAATAACAAGCGGAGATAGCTATGTAAAAGAAGTGAAAGAATTGATTGAAACATACACCGTTTCAATCGGGCGAAACCTCGATTTTCAAAATCTCGACGAAGAGCTACATGATTTCCCTTCAAAATACAGCTATCCGAAGGGAAAGCTTTTGGCGGCCCTCTCCGATGAGGGAGAAGTGATCGGCTGCGTCGCCTATACGAAAAAATCGGATATCCGAAGTGAAATGAAGCGGCTGTATGTTAAACCTGAATACCGAAATCTCAAGGCCGGCCGCGCATTGGCTGAAGCCATTATAAACGAAGCCCGAAAGGACGGATACAAAGAGATGGTTTTAGATACCTTAGCCCCCATGCAGAGCGCTATTAAATTATATAAAAGCTTAGGCTTTGTAGAAATTCCTCCCTATTATGACAATCCGATGGAGGATGTCCTGTATATGAAATTGGAGCTATGAGCTTATTTTTCAGAAAATTGTCAGAATATTTTTTATAATATTTTGAAAACTTGATAAATAATGATTGCCATCCTGCCTGCAACAGTGTAATATAGGTAAATAAAGAAAATGAATACTACCACTCCATTAAACTCATACAACAACATAGAAAGAGGATAGCCGTTTCGGTTATCCTCTCTCTATTTCTATTTCTTTTTCTATTTGTTTCATGGTCCTGATCTTCCGGCGGTAGATCAGCAGGCCTGCAGGCAGCCATACTGCGGCGAATATGATTCCGCCGACCATATAGTTCTGAATGTTAGCAAAGCCGGAGCCTTTCAGCATCAGTTCCTTCAAAGGATTGTAATAGTAATACAGCGGCCACACCACCTTCATGACTGCTCCAAAGCCCGGGGCCATCATAAACTCGGGCCAGCTGTAGCCGCAGGATAGCATGGTGGGAATCGTCAGAAACATGATAAACTGTGTGCAGTGAGTCTCATCATCGAAAATCGCCGCCAGAATAAGCGCCATACCGGTAAGTCCTGTAAGGAAAATCCCTTGCAGCAGCATTGTCAGAAGCAGACTCCCCTTTAATGGATACGCAAACATCAGATGGGCGGTCAGCAGGCATGACAGGGAGCCGATAAAGGAAAATCCCGCATATTTCAATATCTCCGGCAGAAATTCCCTCACGCCGATCCTCCTGGCAAGTCTCTCCATGGGCAGCTGTTTCAACCGCCCTTTCTCTTTCAGCAGTACCGGCGCCACTACGTTGAGGTAGGTCTGCTGTATGAAAATGCCCAGAATCCCCGCGTAAAGGTAGTAGAAGTACCCCTGCTGCGGGTTATAAAGCATTCTGTCCGCTGAGGACAGCGTACCGATATACTGATCGGAGGAATAGGGAACGATCCCGTTAAACTGCATATCTTCAACCTGAAGCTCATAGTTTTTTTCGTTAAATATTTTAAAGGCGAAGCTCTTCAGATTATTGCCGACGAGGGTATTCGTGCTGTCAATGAGCACCAGGGCCTTTGCCCCGGATCTTTCCGCGATATTCCTCCCAAAGCCTTCGGGAATGATCACACCTCCGGAGATCTTTCCAAGGAGGATATCCTCCTTGATCTGGTCCACACCATCCGCTTCCTCCACAATTTTAAACGTGGGGCACTCCGCAAAATCGCCGACGATGTCCCTTGAATCGGGGGAATCGTCCATATCGAGAACCGCGATGGGAATATCGTTTACGAATACGGGACTCATGGATGCGCCGAAAATGATGGTGAGAGCGACCGGCACGAAAATGAGAATAAGCACCTTTTTGTATTTTATGATCGGATTTAAAATTCTCATCGCACCGCCCCCAGTCTCCTGATCAGCAAAAGAAGTCCCATCTCAACCAGGATAAAGATGCACATGATCCCCATATCCGGCAGCACATGATGGAGTTCCAGCGGCCCCATGCAGAGGCTCCTGATTTCGTTTCCGTAATAATAAAACGGGATTATCTTGGCCAACTTCTGAAAAAACACCGGCATCGCCAGGGCGGGCCAGGTATATCCCCCCAGAATCGTCGTGGGCAGCACGACCACCGCGGACACCTGGGAAGCGAAGGTTCTGTCGGGAATGACCGATCCCACGATATAGCCGGTCAACAGGATGGCCGTCGCATACAAATATGTCAGCAGGATTCCGCCTAGCAGAGATCCTTTATAGGGCATGTCAAAAAATAAATACTGTTCAAGAAGCGTGATGGCGATGGAGATCGCCCCCAGGCCGCCCCACTGGGCAATGGCCTTAAGATGCGCCGAAAACGGGCTGTTTGTTTTGCGCAGCTCACCCGCACGCTCCGCGCCCATACAGGAAATGCCGACCTGGATCAACGCCGCCAGCATGCCGGGGAGAATAAAATTCCTGAAACTGCGGGCAGGGTTAAAGAGAAGCCGATATGTAACATCGATGGGAACCGCGTGGTTCATTACGCTTTCAGGCGCCACATTCAGCTTTCCTTCGTATATATTCATCATATATGCTGTTTTCAGCGTCTCTACTATCTCTGTCATGGCGCTTGTGGATGAAGCGAGGGCAGGCAGGGTCGACCCGTCGTAAACCGCAAGGATCTTCGGCGCTTTCCCGTCTTTCATATCACGGTAAAAGCCCTCCGGCACGATGACCCCCGCATAAGCCTCTCTCTGATAAATCGCTTCATCAACCCGGGAGTCGTTGTCCGCCTGCTCGATTACATGGAAAAATTCGCTGTCCGAAACGTATTTCACGAAATCACGGCTGAATTCCGAGTTGTCGTGATTAACCACCACCGTCGGAATTTCAACCGCCACATCGCTGCTCATCTCGTATCCCAGAATCAGTCCGGTCACAAGGGGAACCACGATAAATACGAGAAAGGTCATGACCCGTTTCGGATGGCGCTTTTTGTAGAGGTAAAATGCCTTTGCAATATTAAAATGCAACTGTTTCATATCTATTTCCCGTCAGGTCTCCCCAAGTTAACCATGACCGTCATGCCCGGATAGATATCCTTGTCGATTTGCTCCAGTTCGATTCTGACCCCATAGGACAGCACATCGAAATCACCGTTGTTGTTGGTGGCTCTCTTTGTGGCAAAGTCGGGCTTCTGATTCACGTTGACGATGGTGCCCTTAAACGTCTCGCCGGGATAGGCTGCGATGGTCATATCCACCTGTCCGCCCTTATGAACCAGACCGAGGTCGGTTTCCTTTACATTGATCTCAACATAGGGCTTTTCATCGCCCGTCAAAGTGGCAAGGGCCATTCCGGTGGAAACCAGCTCTCCTTCGTTTACATTCAGCGCGGTTACGGCGCCATCCATAGGCGCTTTAATGACGGTATCATCCAGGTAGCTCTGCACTTCCGCCTCAGCCGCCTTTGCCTGGGCTACGACAGCCTCCGCTGCCGCCTTATCCTCCGATCTGGCTCCCTGTACCGCCATATCGTAGGTTTCCTTTGCCGAAGTGTATTGGGCGTAGGCCTGATCGTAGGTGTTGGCAGGCACAGCCCCTTCGTCGTAAAGCCCTTTGATCCGCTGATAGGTCTTTTCCGCCAGATCATAGGCGGCCTTCGCCTGGGCGACCTCCTGGCTCCTGGCTCCGTTCAGGGCTTTGTCGTATTGGGCCTGGGCCGCCGCTTCAGCGGCTTCCGCCTGCTTCTTTTTCGCTTCGATGCTTTCGCTGGAAATGACGATCAGGGTGTCTCCCTTTTTCACTGACTGCCCCTCTTTTACGAGAACCTGCTCTACGTTTCCGGCGATCTTGGAATTCAAGTCCGTCTCTTCCGTCTTTATATTTCCCTGTATGATCAGGTCATCCGATGATCCTGTAAAATTGTTCTTAACCAGCGCGAAAACCACACATAACACAATGATGACAGCGATAATAATGATCAGATTTCTCGCTGTGCGCTTTTTACTGATTTCCTCTTCCATACTTTTTCCTCCTTTATATATTATATATCTAGCACCGGCCAGGGTGCATTTTTCGACATGTGATGAATATCTTTACATGTGCGCAAATATAATTTATACTATTACTGGCAAGAGTTCAAGCTTCAGAATTGCCACATTTGTATCTTAGGAGACACATTTTAATCTTTGTAGACAAACTTTTTTGAAAGGATCTGAAAATATGGTAGAATCAAATGATAAGAAGGAAGATTTACGGGTAAGAAGAACTTATAAGCTGCTGTCCCAGGCGCTGATGTCACTGCTGCTGGAAAAATCCTTCGAGGAAATTTATGTGACGGATATCTGTGAGCGGGCTATGGTCCACCGTACCACTTTCTACAAGCATTTTGAGGACAAGTACCATCTGCTCGACTTCTGCGTAAAGGAGATGATCAGCAATTTCGAAGGGGATGATTCCCAGGCCACATCCGAAGGGAGCGAATCCCAGATCATGTCTGAAGAGAGCATGAAGGATTATTACATGAGCCTCATCCGAAAGTCTTTGATATATATGGCGGATAACAAGGAACTGCTTTTGACGGGAATTCTGCGGGCCGGAAACAATTCCGCCCAGCCCATGCTCCACCGCTCTGTCTGCAATCTCATCGATACCAAGCTGCGGGATAATGAAAAGCTGGGTTTCGGCCATACGGTACCGCTTCCTATCATCGCCCAGTTTTATTCGGGAGCATTGATTTCCGTCTCGATCTGGTGGCTTGAAAACGACATGCCGATCTCCATTGACGATATGGTGAAATACATGGGTATGCTCATCAACGGGACAAGCTTCCTGCTCAATAAAAACGCGGAGGATTTCTGATGTCACGTGTAAATGCCAACAATTCCACAAAAAGGATGCTTGCGGACACCCTGAAGAAGTTCATGGTCATGAAGCCGCTGAATAAAATCAGCATCCATGACATAACCCAGGATTGCGGAGTAAACCGCCAAACTTTCTATTATCATTTCCACGATATTTTCGACCTTCTGGAATGGATGTTCAAAGAGGAAGCCAAGATCCTGTTTGACGAAGGCGACGAATCCCTGTCCCTGAGCGAAGGGGTGCTCCGCATTTTAAAATACATTCGGGAGAACGAGGCCCTCTGCCTCTGCACCCTCCAGTCATTGGGAGATAAGCATCTGAGAAACTTTTTCTATGACGGGCTCAATCACGTCATGCTCTCCATCGTAAATGAAAGCTCCGCCGGCTTGAATGTTTCCCAGGAGCATAAGCTCTTTATCGCCCATTTTTATACCATGTCCTTTGCCGGGTTTATCGAAATCTGGCTGCAGGATGGCTTGAAGGACGATCCCGCGGAAATGGTCCGGCTCTGTGAAATCATCATGCGCGGAAATATCCGGGGGGCCCTGGAGCGTTTCAGCGCAGAGGTGGGCAATGCATAATGTCTCCGGGTTTCATTGCATATAAAGCGCCGCCAGGGACAGAAGCTCAGGCCTGAAAAGGATGAATAACGCCGCCGATGCCGCGATAAACGGCCCGAGAGGCTGTTCCGCTTCCGCCTTCAGCCTGCCGGTCAGGAGGCCTATCCCAAAGACAAAGGCGCTGGAGAAAACCGTAAGGATCAATATGATGACGGTCCCTTCCAGACCGGTCATCAGACCGACCGCCGCGAACAGTTTCACATCGCCGAATCCAATCGCCTCTTTTCGAAACAGGAGCTTCCCTATGATTCCCATCAGCAAAATGCTCCCGCCTCCGGCCAGCGCGCCGAAAAGCTGCAGTCTCCAGGATGCGTGAAAGGGAATGAAGCCGAATGCGGTCACTGTCAGCGCAATCACGAACTGGTCCGGAATGATCAGATACTTCTTGTCAGCCATGCCGATCTGAAGCAAAAGCCAGAGAGCTATCATTCCGGGAGCGGTATAAAGAGGACTCAGATCCATCAGCTTCAGCGAGGCCGCGGCAAAGACCAGAATAAATACCGCCGTCCAGGGCCGTTTTTTTATCCTTTCGCCCCACATGCCGTGATCCGGCTCCTGGCCGTAATCGCAGAGCCATTTGGCCGGAATGCGATTAAAGACATAGACGGCGGAAAATCCGGCGAGAACCCCCGCTCCTATGGATATGATGATTCTGATGAGTATCGCTATCGTGCCCAACGTTCCTTCCCCTCTTCTATATTCCCGAGATATGATCGGGCGCCCTGTCATATAATACCCATATATTCTAGCAAAAATCCCGTGTCTCCACAATACGAAGTGCTCCTTTGTCATTTTTTTAAAGCGCTTTTTTGTCGTTTTTTATCGATAATATTTCCGTCTGTTTTTCTGTCAGATAATTTACTTTTATCGCATAAAGCTGTAAAATTAAGGTCATAATATAGCAAATAAGGAATATTTATCTTTTTTCTGGCAAGGAGAAATTGTTTCCTATGAAAAAAGTAAATTTAAGCTTTATGGCTGTGATGATCATCAGCCTGGTTATTATTCTGATCATGAATGCGATGGCAGTCTTTGCGTATCATGACAAAATACTTTCCATCGAAATCCGCAAGGACGACATGCTGGGTCTCAGCGTCAAATATTTCAATCTGCTGGAAAATATGCACTCCAACGCAAACCAGTATCGAAACACCAACGACGAGAAATTCCGGCTGGAATTTTACAGTCTGCTGAAAAGCTATGAAGAAACCCGTTCTTTCCAGATCGACTCTATCCGCTTCAATGAAGAAGAGCTGCGGCTCTATAACAATTATTTAGGCAGCTTTCAAAGCCTCGTCGGCATTCTTAAAACCGCCGTAACCGACAGGGACTATTC
>DAITKX010000067.1:10423-18446 GCA_036835995.1 Bacillota bacterium
CATCCTTTCCCCGGACTATAACCGGCTCTATGGCGAGCAGGCTATGCTTATGACACAGCTTTCCAAAAGCTATGTTGACAGGTTAAATGCAAGCGAGGCCGAGGCCTTTGCCCACCAACGGCTTCTGAAATACTCCCTGGCAGCGGCGTCTCTTCTGCTTCTGGGCTTTGCTACGGCGACCTTCTGCCTGATTCTGCGGAGAAACGCCTATAATTCCTACTTCAACAAGCTTTACAACACCGTGGTCGAAAACAGCGACGGCGGGATTGCGATCCTGGATAAGGATTACTGCTTTGATTACATGAATCCGAAGTACCGGGAAATTCTGGGGATCGCAACAGAAGACATAAAGGGGAAAACCCTCCACGACACCTTTGACCAGAACCTGGCGGATATTCTGGAAAACGCTACGTCGGATACCCCCTGTGCGGAGGGAAAGCTGGATCTCATCATCGGCAGCAAGAAGAAAAATATCCTCTACAGCTGCTTTATCATCGAAGACGAGTGGGGGAACAACAAATATGTCCACCTGATTCGGGATACCACAAAGACGGAGGAGCTTCAGCTTCAGCTCAGAAACCAGCTGAAGGAGATCAATTTCTATTCCCGGGCAAAGGACTCTTTTATCGCAAATATCTCCCATGAGATCAAAACTCCTATCAACGCGATCCTCGGAATGGTGCACTTCCTTAAAAGCACACCTCTGTCCCAGGATCAGAGGGACCTCGTCAGAAAGATCGAGACCTCTTCAGATATCCTTCTGACCATTATCAGCGATGTGCTGGACCTGTCGAAGATCAAAAATAATTCCCTCAGCCTGTATCCTTCCGACTTTTCACTGGGAATGGTGATCAGGAATGTTGAAGATATGTTCTCCAACCAGCTGGCTTTCAAGGGAATCGAATGGCGAACAGATTATGATTTCAATCCGGAGCTGAGCCTTCATCTCGATAAGACCCGGTTTGTTCAGGTGCTGGTCAATCTGATCAATAACGCGTACAAGTTCACCGATTCCGGATACTTGAAGCTTTCAGTGGAAACCCTGTCGGAAAACGAAGAGACAGCGCTTCTTCAGTTCTGTGTGGAGGATACGGGCATCGGAATCGCCGAAAAGGATATCTCCAAGCTGTTCCGCGAATTTGAGCAGCTGGAAAATCACCTGACGAAACAGCACCAGGGCACTGGCCTGGGCCTGTTCATCTGCAAAAACATCATAGAGAGCATGGACGGCCGTATGTGGGTCAAGAGCACCAAGGGGCAGGGCAGCAAATTCTACTTCTCCCTTCCAGCGAAAAAATCGCTGAAGCCGGAGCTTGCAGCCGCATCCAGCATGATCAATGCGGTTCCCCTGGACGGAAGCGGCGGAAAGGCCCTTGTGGTGGAAGACACCGAGATCAACGCGGAAGTTGCGGTGAAGCTCCTGAACGATGTGAATATCGCCTGCGACATCGCGGCCGACGGCGCCGCCGCCATCCAGATATGCAAAGGAAAGCCCGCGGACTACTACAACCTGATCCTGATGGATATCCACATGCCCAACATGGATGGATATACCGCCGCCGGCATCCTGAAGCGAGAAATGAAGATCAAGTCTCCTATCGTCGCGCTGACCGCTACGGATATCAACGATCAAACCCGCTCCGAGCATAGGAGTACCATCGAGAGCTTCATTTTGAAGCCCTTCCGGGCAATGGCGTTTTACAACGCAATCTCCCCTTATTTTTCGCAGAAAAATAAGGCCGGTATTATTCAGAAGAGCGATTTCTCTGCAAAACCAGATCTTTCGAAAAGGCAGGCGGATAAAAAGAAAGACCCCTTTGCGGGGCGGGAAGAAGCAATCAAAAATTTGGGCGGCCTGGAATCCATCTATTACAAACACGTGGAGAAATTCAAAAACAATTACGCCGACACCCCTGAGCAGATCTGCTCCCTGCTGGAAGCGGAAAATTACGACGAAGCCAGACGTCTCGCCCATTCGGTCAAGGGACTCGGAGGAACTTTGGGCATGCTGGACGTCATGGCGTCCTGCTCAGAGCTTGAAATGGCCATCCTGAAAGGGGGCAACCGCGATCTAAAGGTTGAGCTGGATAACTTCGGCAGAGAATTAAAGGCCGCCATCGACGCGATTTAACAAAAAAAATAAATGTAAATTTTTAAATTTACATTTATTTTGAAAGTGAACTATAAGCTCCAAAGCTCCTCATCGCCGGGAACGTGATTGTCCTTCATAAAATAAGCGATTCTCGAAATATTGATCAGGTGTTTATAATCCAGGTTTTCCGAGATGCTGTTGTTCCCCCAGGAACCGCAGCCCAGGGTATTGGTCGGAGCCAATCCGTTTAAGAAGCTGCCTCCGGCGCTAGTGGCACAGACCTGATTGATCACAAACCTGCTGACCGACAGCTCTGTGCCGGCATATTCGATATGCTCCTTATTGTTGGAGTGAATGGACACGCTGTGGCCCTTTCCCTCCTCCTCCAGGTTCGTCCGGGCGATTTCAACAGCCTCTTCAAAGGTCTTATATTTAAATGCGGCCAGGACCGGACACATTTTTTCCTTTGCCAGCGGATCATCCTTTCCGGCTCCGTCCGCTTCCACGATGATCACCTTGGCGTCCTCGGGAACCTGCAGCCCCGCCAGCCTGGCAATGGTCTGAACCGACTGGCCGACAGCGTGGCGGTTCATGGCTCCATCCACAAACATGGCTGTTCTCATGGCTTCTTTTTCCTCCGGCGTTGTGACCACAAAAGCGCCGTTCTTTTCAAACTCCGCGATCATCTCCCCATATTTTGATTCGGGCAGAATGATGGACTGCTCGCCGGAGCAGATAATTCCGTTGTCAAAGATCCTTCCCGCGATGATCTGCGGCGCCGCGGTTTTGATATCCGCGTCGGTGTCGACGATGCACTGCACATTTCCCGCGCCGACTCCAAGGGCCGGTTTTCCGCTGCTATAGGCGGCCTTTACCATTCCCATCCCGCCGGTTGCGATGACGACGTCGGCCGACGAGATCAGATTTTTCGTGTTTTCCCGGGACTGCTGGTCGATGATCTGGATCAGGTTCTGCGGCGCACCCAGTTTGAAAAGCTCGGCGTTGATCATCTCCACCGCCTTTGTACTGCACTTGACCGCCTTGTGATGCGGCGTGATGATGATGGCGTTTCCGCCCTTCAGAGCAAACATGGCGTTGCTCATGGGTGTCACGATGGGATTGGTGCATGGAGTGATGGCGGCGGCAACGCCCATGGGCTTTGCGATCTTCGTGATTCCCGTGGCTTCGTCCCGCTCAATGATCCCTTTGGATTTTTTACCCTTCAGGTTGTTCCATATGATCCGGGCTTTCGCCTTATTCTTTGCGGTTTTATCCGGAACGTTTCCCATGCCCGTCTCATCCACCGCGATTTCCGCAAGGTATTCCGCATTGTCATGCACGACCTTTGCAATGGTCATGACGACCTCGTCGGTCTGTTCCTGCGAGAACCTTTCGTATTCCCGCTGCGCTTTTCTCGCTCTGGCGATATACTCATCGATATATGCCTTGCTGTCCATTTCTGCTTCCATTTTTATTTCCTCCTCGTAAGCCCATTTATAGCTGGCGGTTATACCATCTTTGCCGGATCCACGTACCGGTCGAACTCCTCTTCCGTCAAAATCCCAAGGGCCACAGCGGCCTGCTTCAGGGTCAGACCCTGGACGTAAGCCGTCTTTGCGATGGCCGCCGCCTTTTCGTAGCCGATGTGGGGATTCAGCGCTGTCACCAGCATCAGGGACGACTCCAGATTGCTCTTTATTCTGTCCATATTGGGCTGAATGCCGGAAGCACAGTTCTCATTGAAGGACTCCATGGCGTCCGATAAGAGCCGGATGGACTGGAGCATGTTGTAGATCAGCACCGGCATATAAACGTTCAGTTGAAAATTCCCCTGGGAAGCCGCAAAACCCACCGCGGCGTCGTTTGCCATCACCTGGCAGCACACCATGGTCAGCGCCTCGCATTGGGTCGGATTTACCTTTCCCGGCATGATGGAGCTTCCCGGCTCGTTTTCCGGTATCATCAGCTCGCCGAGGCCGCATCTCGGCCCGCTTGCCAGCCACCTGACGTCGTTTGCGATCTTGAGCAGGTTTGCCGCCAGAGCCTTCAGAGCCCCGTGGGTATGCACCAGAGCGTCCTTGCTCGTAAGAGCGTGAAATTTATTCGGCGCCGTGACAAATTCCGTTCCCGTCAGGGCCGATATTTTCTCCGCCGCCCTTTTTCCGAATTCGGGGTGGGTGTTCAGTCCCGTGCCTACCGCCGTCCCGCCCAGGGCGATCTCCCGCACATATTCCAGGCTGTCCCGGATCATTCCTTCCGCCTGTTCCAGCATGGCGAGCCAGCCTCCGATCTCCTGCCCCAGAGTCAGGGGAGTGGCGTCCTGAAGGTGGGTCCTTCCGATCTTGATGATATCCATATATCTGCCGCTCAAAGCGCGGAAGGTCTCTTCCAGATGAAACAGCGCGGGGAAAAGCCTCTCTTCGATCTCCGTCACGGCGGCGATATGCATCGCGGTGGGGAAGGTATCGTTGGAGCTCTGGGCCTTGTTTACATGATCGTTGGGATGAATGAGCTTCTTGCCGAGGATTTCGTTCCCCCGGTTTGCGATCACTTCGTTGGCGTTCATGTTGGTCTGGGTCCCGCTTCCGGTCTGCCATACCGCAAGAGGAAACTGGCTGTCCCATTTCCCCTCCAGGATCTCATCGCAGACGGCGGTGATGGCGTCAGCCAGAACCGGATCAAGGCAATCCAGCTCCGCATTCACCAGCGCCGCAGCCTTCTTCAGGACTGCGAAAGCCCGGATGATCTCAGGCGGCATCTTTTCGGTGCCGATTTTAAAATTCTCCAGGCTTCTCTGGGTCTGCGCGCCCCAGAGCTTATCGGCTTCCACGGCGATTTCGCCCATGGAATCGCGCTCCATCCGGTAGCTTTTCTCCAGGTTCATCTTCTATCCTTTCTCTCCGTCCAGGCTTTGCCCACGGCCTCAGCCACCGCTTCCGCCACTCCGGGGTAAAATACGCTTGGTATGATATGTCCTTCGTTCAATTCCCCATCCGGAATGATACCGGCGATGGCGTAGGCGGCTGCCACCTTCATTTCTTCGGTAATCCGGGGTGCTCTCACCGCCAGAGCGCCTTTGAAAATCCCCGGAAACGCCAGAACGTTATTGATCTGATTCGGGAAGTCGGAGCGTCCCGTTCCGACGATCCTCGCTCCCGCGGCCTTCGCCAGATCAGGCATGATCTCCGGTTCCGGGTTTGCCATGGCAAAGATGATGGAATCGGCAGCCATGGATTTCACCATTTCCGGCGTTACCATCTTAGGGGCGGAAACTCCGATAAACATGTCCCGTCCCCGAAGGGCGTCGGCGAGAGTTCCCGTCAATCCTTCGGAATTGGTCAGTTCGGCCAGCTCCTGCTTGCTGGGGGTTAAACCGTCTGTCTTCCTGGAAATAATCCCCTTCGTATCGCAGATGACGATATCCGTAACGCCCAGGGTCTTGAGCATCTTCACGATGGCCATGCCCGCGGCTCCCGCTCCGTTGACGACGACCCTGGTATCCGAAAATTTTCTGCCGGTGATCTTCAGGGCGTTGATGGCTGCGGCGGATACGACGACGGCAGTCCCATGCTGGTCGTCGTGGAAAACCGGAATGTCGACCTGCTCCTGAAGCCTTCTCTCGATCTCAAAGCATCGCGGAGCCGAAATGTCCTCCAGATTGATGCCTCCCAAGGTCGGAGCAATGTTTTTCGCGATCATGATGATCTCTTCCGTATCCTGGGTTTCCAGGCAGATGGGTATCGCGTCGATGTCCGCAAAGGACTTGAAAAGGACCGCTTTTCCCTCCATGACGGGGATCGCCGCCTTTCCTCCGATATTTCCCAGGCCCAGTACGGCGGAGCCGTCGCTGATTACCGCGACGGTATTGCTCTTTGCCGTGTATTTATAAACCAGCTCAGGGTCCCTGTGGATCTCCCTGCAGGGCTCCGCAACGCCGGGGGTGTAAGCTGTGCTCAAGTCGTCTTTATCCTTCAGCGGAACCTTGCTCACAACGGCAAGCTTTCCGCGATGTTCCTCGTGGAGCTTCAAAGACGCTTTATAATAATCCATATGATTCCTCCCGTTATTCGGTGCCGCATCGTGATGCGGCGCACCTCTTTTCTATTTCTTCCATGAGCTCTTCAGGCCCACGATCTGATTGAACACCTTCTCGTCACCACCGGTCAGAAATTCATCCGCGATATAATAGCCGTGCCTGAAGAACTGATACCGCTCTCCGGCCTTTGCCTCTTTCAGAGCAGGCTCCGCAAAAGCTTCAAAGGTGCGCATGGAATCGGGATTCAAGACGTACTCTCCCTTTTCATCCTCCACCATCAGGTAGTCGTAGGCTCTGATTTTGACTTTCTCCGCGGTCTTGGCGTCCACCCAGTGAATGGTGCCCTTGACCTTCCTGCCGTCAAACCCGCTGCCGCTCCTGGTCTCAGGATCGTAGGTGCATCTCAGCTCGGTCACATTGCCTTCAGCATCCTTGACCACTTCCTGGCAGGTGATAAAATATGCCCCTTTAAAGCGCACCTCGTTGCCCGGGAAAAGGCGGAAATATTTCTTTTCCGGGATCTCCATAAAATCGTCCCGCTCCACGTAGAGCTCTCTGGAAAAGGCGACTTTCCGCGTTCCCTTGGTCTCGTCTTCCTTGCTGTTTTCGATGTCCACCAGCTCCCCTTCTTCCGGGTAATTTGTGATCACCACCTTCAGGGGGTCCATGACCACCATGCGGGTCTCAACCTTATCCTTCAGATCCTCTCTGATGCAGTGCTCCAGCAGGGAGATATCGACGGTGCTGTTTGCCTTGGAAACTCCGATCCTTTCGCAGAAATCCCGGATGGCTTCCGGCGTATATCCCCGCCTGCGCAAGCCTGCGATGGTGGGCATTCTCGGATCGTCCCAGCCCTCCACGCTGCCGTTGTCCACAAGGGCCTTCAGATAACGCTTGCTCATGACGGTGTTGGTGAGGTTCAGCCTCGCAAATTCGATCTGCTGAGGCGGCTGCGGCCAGGAAAGCTCCCTCAGCACCCAGTCGTATAACGGCCTGTGGTCTTCAAATTCCAGGGTGCAGATGGAATGGGTGATGCCCTCGATGGCGTCTTCTATCGGATGGGCATAATCGTACATCGGATAGATGCACCATTTATCCCCTGTATTGTGGTGTTCGGCATGGGCGATCCGGTAGATCACCGGGTCCCTCATATTGATGTTGGGAGAGGACATATCGATCTTTGCCCGGAGCACCTTCTCGCCGTCCTGAAACATTCCTTTTCTCATGTTTTCAAAGAGCTCCAGGTTCTCGGCTGCGGTCCTGTTCCGGTACGGGCTTTCCTTTCCCGGTTCCGTCAGCGTTCCCCTGTGCTGCTTGATTTCCTCCGCGGACAGGTCGCAGACGTAGGCCTTTCCCTTTTTGATCAGGGCGACGGCGCACTCATACATCTTATCGAAGTAGTCGGAAGCGAAGAGGCGCTTCTCCCACTGAAAACCGAGCCATCTTACATCCGACTCGATGGAATCCACGTATTCCACATCTTCCTTCACCGGATTGGTGTCGTCATAGCGCAGATTGCATTTTCCGCCGTATTTCTGCGCCGTGGTGAAGTTCAGGCAGATGGATTTGGCGTGTCCTATGTGAAGATATCCGTTGGGCTCCGGAGGGAATCTCGTATAGACCCTGCCTCCGTAGGTCTGGTTTTCCAGGTCCTTATCTATAATATTATGAATAAAATTTGACGCGGTTTGCTCATTGGCTCCTTCTGGTCTTTCGATTTCGGCCATTCGTCCTTCCTCCTTGAAAAAATATATTGCTTCTTCCTTACGGCGCCGCCGCATGAAATCATTGGAATTATTATACCATGCGTCATTATTATGTGCAAAAATATATTGAAACTCGTTAGTGTCAAGTAATCGTTGGCAACTTTTTTGTTTTTTCTGCATTCAAGTAAA
>DAITKX010000068.1:0-18168 GCA_036835995.1 Bacillota bacterium
GGCTCCCGCGGCTCCGGTGGAGCCTGTAGCCCCGACATCTCCGGTGGGGCCTGTAGCTCCGGCGGGACCTATAGCTCCGATGGGACCTGTGGCTCCAGCGATTCCCGCGGCTCCGGTGGAGCCTGTGGCTCCGGTGGGACCTGTGGGACCTGTCGGACCTGTCGCGCCGTCAGCGCCTGTGGCTCCGGTGGGACCTGGGTCGCCTGTGGCTCCGGTTGCTCCCGTTGCTCCCGTTGCTCCTGGGGCTCCCTCAGCGGGACCCGTGGGGCCCGTTGGCCCTGTTGGGCCGGTTACTCCCAAAATCACAGGAGCAGACACCGCCGCCTCAAACTTACTGCTTAAAAATAGCTGGTTTTGAGCGGACGCTTCCAGCATATCCCGCATGCTCCCATTAGCGTCAAGCACCTCGTCGATGGACGGGGGTCCTCCGGTAAGTCCGGGAATAGTCCCTAAAATGAACTGAAGCTTTTCACCTTCGGCATTGATAATATGGCTTAAGCCAAGCTCCTCCATAGCGATGGAGGAAATAATCTGATTAATGGCCTCGTCCCGTGTAAGCGGGGGGCTTATAGTTGGAAAGGTTGGTTGAGACATAGGGCATAAGACCTCCTTTTAATACAGCTTTCACGGGCTGCTTCAGCTCAAACGTGTTATCATAAGCGAAGCTCCTGCGGCGCTTCCCAGAAGAGTTACCGCACCCAGCAAGCCGGCTGCCTGAAGCGTCACCGTTGAGTTTGCCGGCAAATCCACCAGGATTTCGTTAGAATAGCTCGAAACGCTTATCACAGGCGCCACGGTAGACGCTGTATTCAGAGATCCGTTTATGACGAGTCCCGTAGTCATGCCAACCGCTGCAGTGGTGTTGACGTGGTAAGACAACCGGTAACGCCCTGCGGTGTCCACCGTGAAAACAGTATTCGTGCCATCCACGGTAATATCCGGAGGAAGGATCTGATCGTCCGGAAGCGGTATCGGCGTGCCTGCGACCACCACAGAAATAACTGATCCGCTGGTATTTGCGGCAAAGGCGGTAGTTGCAGTCACATTGATCCCGGTTGCTCCGGTGGGGCCTGTAACTCCGACATCTCCGGTGGGGCCTGTAGCTCCGGTGGGACCTGTGTCGCCCGTCGGACCTGTGACTCCGGCGATTCCCGCGTCACCGGTTGGACCGGTGGCTCCGGTGGGACCTGTCGGACCAGTGGGACCTATATCTCCCGTGGGGCCTGTAGCTCCGGTGGGACCCGTATCTCCGGTGGGACCGGTGGCTCCGGTGGGACCGATGTCGCCTGTGGCTCCCGTAGGACCGGCTAGGCCTGCTGCGCCTGCATCTCCCGTTGGGCCGGTGGCTCCGGTGGGACCTGTGGCTCCGGTTGGGCCGGTGTCACCGGTGGGGCCTGTAACTCCGGCATCGCCGGTGGGACCTGTAGCTCCGGTAGGACCTGTGTCGCCTGTCGGACCTGTGGCTCCGACGATTCCCGGGTCTCCGGTGGGACCTGTGGCTCCGGTTGGACCGGTGGCTCCAGTGGGGCCTATATCTCCGGTGGGGCCTGTAGCTCCGGCAGGACCCGTATCTCCGGTTGGACCGGTGGCTCCGGTTGGGCCGGTGTCGCCTGTGGCTCCGATGGGACCGGTTGCTCCGGTTGCGCCTGTGGGACCTGTCGGTCCTCCGGCCGGTCCGGTTGCGCCGGTTGCGCCTGTAGCTCCGGTGGGCCCTTGCAATTCAGACGAACTTAAGGCGTTTTGCAGCTTTGAGTTCAGCAACATCTGATTTTGAACGGCGCTGCTGAGCACTCCGCGCACGCTGTCATTCGCTGCAAGCACTTCGCTGATCGTTGCCGGCGGGCTGACTATTCCCGGAATCGTTCCAATGACATATTGCAGCTTTTCACCTTCTGCATTGATGATATGGCTTAATCCAAGCTCCTCCATGGCAATGGAGGAAATGATCATATTAATAGCATCGTCCCTGGTAATCGGGGGATCGATGATTGGAAAACTAGGTTGTGACATGTGAAAAAACCTCCCTTAGTACAATATAAAACTTATCGCATTATATTGTTTTCAAATAAAGACATAGGCTTTATTTGAAAACAATACAAAAATAGTATTAATATTGTCGGTAATATTAAGTTATGCCCGTTTTACTAAATTGTGCATATGGGCGCGGCGCGGCTCCATAAATCTCTGAATTTTTGGAGGAAAAGCTCTTATCGCAGCTCATTCGAATATATATGGATACATATATAAATGATTGGAGTTACGCGCATGATTACAATAAGTCTTTGCATGATCGTTAAGAATGAAGAAGAGGTCATCGGACGCTGCCTGGAATCCATAGCCGACCTGGTTGATGAAATCATCATTATGGATACCGGCTCCGATGACGGCACAAAGGCGGTTGTAAAGAAATATACCGAGAAGATTTTCGATTTCCAGTGGATCGACGATTTTGCAGCGGCCCGGAATGCCGCCTTTGAAAAGGCGGGCATGGACTATATTCTATGGCTCGATGCAGACGACGTATTGGAAGAGGAAGACCGCAAGAAATTTGCGGCGCTGAAAGAACTCCTTGATCCGGCTGTGGATTCGGTGACTATGGAATATCATATCGGCTTCGACGAATATGGAAACGTCGCCTTCCGCGGACGGCGCAACCGCCTTGTAAAAAGAGCAAGGAAGTTCCGTTGGATCGGTGCGGTTCACGAATATCTTGAAGTGAGCGGGAATATTTACCACAGCGATGTCGCCGTTACCCATAAAAGCCTTCGCCATGACAGCGATAGAAATCTGAAAATATATGAAAAGAGATTATCCCGCGGAGAAACCTTTTCTCCAAGAGACCTGTACTACTATGCCAACGAGCTTATGGATCACCGGCAATACGAGCGGGCGATTTCCATTTACGAACAATTCCTTGCCACGGGCAAGGGTTGGGTCGAGGACAACATCTCAAGCTGCGGAAAACTGGCGGATTGCTTTCATCACTTGAACGATCAGAAACGGGAGCTTGAATCAGTCCTGCGCTCCTTCGGCTATGACTGCCCCCGGGCTGAATTCTGCTGTCGCCTCGGATATCATTTCCTGCAGCAAAAGGATATCCCCTCGGCCATTTTCTGGTATAAGGTGGCTGCGGCGCTGAAACCGCCTAAAGTGCAGCTTGGCTTTTACAATTCCACATTTTCCACCTGGCTTCCCTATCTTCAGCTCTGCGTGTGCTACAGCCGCATCGGCGAATATAAGCTGGCCTATCTCCACAACGAGGCCGCGCTTCAATACCGGCCCGACGACCAGAGGATGCTGCAAAACCGCAAATACCTCAAAAAACTGCTGGGAGAGGATGAAGAAACCGGCGAAAAGGATACGAAAACCGACGAAGGCTAAAATATTCAGCCTTCTATTTAACCCGGTGGAAGTTAAGATTGATCCCCACCAGCAGTACGTTGACCCCCTGTATGACGAACAGGATTCCGGTCAGCACGACAGCTGAAAAATCAAAGAGAACCGTATTGAAGAACGCATAGAGTCCGGCTGCAATGCTCAGCGCACCCAGGGCCGAAAGCCAGATCAGCATCATCTTTCCCTGATTTCGATGAGTATAGGCCGTTACCGCCCTCAGTATTCCGGAGAACATGACCCACATTCCAAAGAAGATCGGAATGGCGGCGTCTGCCAGAAGCTGATTGGAGAGAACCAGGCAGCCGAGAATGATGCTCAGCACGCCCTCAACCATCAGCAGCTCGGAAATGCCGCCGTCTTTTCTGCTGATCCAGATATATGCCAATGTTCCGCTGAGTCCGGAAAGAAGCATCGCGCATCCAAGTGGAAATGCGATGCTGGAAAAGAGGGCTCCCGGATTGGCAAAACAAACGATACCCGTCAGGATTAGAATGATCCCTGCCGCAATTTTAAATACTCTCAAAACTACCTCCCTGCCGCGCAGAAACTTTTTATCTGATTTTGTCGAATAATTTATTATATTATTCTGAGACCTTATCGTCAACCCGAAAGAGCCGGGGCCGTCAAAGCCCCAGCTCTTTTTCATCGATTTTTCAGCGTCAGATAACCTTCACGGAGAGAGCGTTGGTCTGGGGAGGGAGGCTCATCGTCTGAAACGCTTCCCGCTCTATTCTGACCCGCTGGCCGGGCAATATTGCCCTCAACGGGATCGGGTTTCCCCGCCGGTTCCTTATTTGAGTGGTGTTGCTGATCATGTATCGCATTTGGCGGCTCGGAACGTTGGGAATTCCGGTCAATATAAATCCAAAACCCCCTCCTGATGATTCAACGCCGATCACTCTTCCCTCTTCTATGAACGACGACCTGCCGCTTCTGACGATTACTATGCTGAAAGCTCTCGCCTGGGGCGGATTACTCTTCGTCATGTTCGAAGAAAATCTCGCGTTGACCAGCATGCCCGGCCTCAAATCTCTGAAGCCCGCTCTGTTGCCAAACTGATCAAAAATTCTTGTGTCATTTCCTACGATAAGCGTAACTACCCGCATTTCCGTGATCCGGTTGCGGGGGTTGGTCACACCATAGGAAATCGTGACGTAACCTGTTCCGCTTCGTTGAAATGTATCCTCAATCAAGGCATTTTCAGCCGTTATTTCTCTCCGTAAAGCGGAAACGCTCCTGTCAGGGAAACCGTCTGTTGACATCGAAACATTATCATCGCTTAATTCGTTCATGGTTTTCACCTCCGAATATTATTTTTAATAGCATTATATTTCTTTGTCTGAATAAAGTGATCATTCTTCGGTTTCTTCATAAAGATCGATTCCGATGTCGTTGTTGATAATCCCGCCGAAGGTGATGGCGCTCCCGCCGTATTTTTTCCGGATGGAGTCCATGGTCCTCTCGATGGATTCCGACTTACCCCGGTTCTCCCGGACCGTCGCAAACAGGCTGAGCTGTTCCTCTTCGTTTTCATCCACGAGGCTGATTCCCGTTACGGTCAGCATCCGGATGGGATCTTTCATGTTCCATGATTTCCGGATCACATCCAGCGCTTCACCGCTGATTTCCTCCGCCAGATTGGTAGCGATGGGAAGCTGTTTTTGACGCGATATCGTCTTGAACATCGGATCCCTGATATCGACTTTAACGCCCTGACATTTCATTCCGTATTTTCTCAGCCGTCCGGCCACCGTGTCCGACAGGGCGAGAATTGCCGTCCTGACGTCGGAAATCCCGGAAAGATTTCTTTTAAAGGTCATTCCATTGCCCACGGATTTGATCTTCTGCCGCTCATAGGACCGGCTCACGGGACTGTCGTCAATTCCGTTGGCATAATCATGGATGATCGCTCCCTGCTTTCCCAGCATAGCGCAGATCAGGCCCCGGTCGTAGACCGCCAGATCGCCGATGGTCCTCATTCCGGCTCTTTCCAGCTTTTCCGCCGTGGCGCCGCCGACAAAAAACAGCTCCCGCAAAGGCAGAGGCCATAAAATATCCTTATAGTTTTCCCGGGTAATCAGCGTGGTGGCGTCGGGCTTTTTGTATTCGCTTCCCATCTTGGCGAACACCTTGTTATAGGAAACGCCGACGGAGAGGGTCAGCCCCAGCTCTTCCCTTACGGTGGAGCGGATTTTATCTCCGATCTCCTTTCCCGAGCCGAAAAGACGAAGGCTGCCGGTCACATCCAGCCATGATTCGTCGATGCTGAAGGGTTCCACCATATCCGTGAACCTCTCGTAGATCTTATTTATCTTCTCCGAGCAGCTTTTATATTTATCGTGATGAGGCCTGACAAGAACGAGGCCGGGGCATTTCTTCCTCGCCTGCCATACGGTCTCCGCAGTGACAACGCCGCAGGCCTTTGCCTCTTCGCTCTTTGCCAATATGATTCCGTGCCGGTTCTCCGGATTCCCGCAGACAGCCATGGGCCTGCCCCGAAGCTCCGGGCGCGCCAGCAGCTCTACGGAAGCATAAAATCCGTTCATATCGCAATGCAGTATGGTCCTGTCCATGGTAAACCCTCCGATTATATTTTACACTGGAAATTTGGCCTTTTCCAGTATATAATGTAGTAGGATACAGCCATGAGCGGTTGACAAATCCAGTGACATGATTGGCCTTTGTAAACCGTGTTATCGATTGTAGTAAAGGGATGGAGATAAGATGAAAAATGTGATGGTCTGCGTTACACAGCAGAAGACCTGCGACCGATTGATCCAGTATGGCAGCGCATTGCTTGGCGACCAGAAGGGAGAGCTTTTTATCATTCATGTCGCTCAATATCAGCTGAAGTTTCTGGGGAAAAACAAGGATGGAGACGCTCTTGAGTATCTCTATGAAAAGGCGCTGGAATACGGAGCCAACCTGACGGTGGTCCGCTCCAACGATGTGCTGGAAACCCTTGCTGATCTGGTTAAGAAAAACAATATCACCCATGTGATCGTCGGGGAATCCGGCGAACCCGAAATCAAATCCAATATGGTGGAGCAGCTCAGGGAGAAAATCGGCAAGCAGACGGAGCTTCTCGTGATTCCCGCGTAACGCGTAACCTGTAATTCCCGCTTCGCCGGGAGCCCTGTTTGGCTTCGTCCAACGATTTATTTAAGATTATATTTTGCCAGCCTGTCATAAAAAGCGGATCTGCTCAGGTTGAGCATACGCGCCGCGGCGCTTTTATTCCCGTTTGTCTTTTTCAGAACGTCCATCAGCATCTCCTTTTCGAAGTCGATCAGAGAGCTGCGGTACGAGGATGAGAAAGCCGCGGAATCATGTTCCAGCCGAATAATCTGCCCGGGAAGATTTTCGATTCCGATTTCGCCTTCCCAAACGAAATTCGCCGCGCGCTCGATAGCGTTTTCCAATTCCCGGATGTTTCCTGGCCAGGGGTATTTCTGCAATGCCTTCCTGGCCTGTTCATTGATACCCGTCACCTTTGATCCCAGAATTTCGTTGTATTTTTCGATAAAGGATTCCGCCAGGATCAGGATATCCTCCGGACGTTCTCTGAGGGGAGGCAGGTGGAACTCAATGACGTTGAGCCGGTAATAGAGGTCTTCCCGGAATGTTTTTTTCGCAATCGCTTCCCTCAGGTCCCGGTTGGTGGCCGCGATAATCCTCACATCCACCCTTTGCTTGCCGGTCCCGCCAACACGGGTAAATTCCTTTTCCTGCAATACCTGCAGCAATTTTGCCTGTATCGATAAAGGCATGTCGCCGATCTCATCCAGAAAAACCGTCCCCATATGGGCTCTTTCAAAGTAGCCTGGCTTTCCGTTCTTTAGCGCGCCTGTGAAGGACCCTGGCGCATATCCGAAGAGTTCGGATTCAAACAGCGTTTCGGGAATGGATACGCAGTTGACTTTGATAAAGGGATGCTTCGCTCTGGGGCTGGCCTCATGAATGCCTCGCGCAAACATATCCTTTCCCACACCGCTTTCCCCCGTCAGCAGAACCGTCGAGCTGCTCCGGGCGATGAACATCGCTTCTTTTTTAATCCTCTTGAAT
Organism: Bacillota bacterium; assembly: GCA_036835995.1. Lineage (GTDB taxonomy): Bacteria > Bacillota > Clostridia > Peptostreptococcales > Anaerovoracaceae > Anoxybacterium. Next base: position 7,462 of record DAITKX010000068.1, read on the forward strand.
TCCGGGCTGTTGGTGATGATCTGGTCGAAACGGCTGCCGCCTCCCCGCTTTTCGAGTTCTTCCCGGTAATACTGAACCTGCTGTTTTAAGTAAAACCATTTCCGCGCAATTTCCTCGGTAACCGCATTGTCGTTCAGATATACCGTGCTCACGATGCCGGTGATGTCGGCGGCCTCCCCGTTTTCCCCTTTATATGGAATGTGGGATACGATGCATTTCTTCCCGCCGATATCGCAGGAATCCACTTCGGCGGCGCCGGACATGGCTATTTTAATGGGGTTGCTTGTCTGAAGAATCGATTGTATCGGCTTTCCGATAATCTGCTCCGAAGGCTGGGAAACAAGCTGGCAAGCCCGCTCGTTTACATATTTTACCGTTCCTGAAATATCGGCTACGAATACACCGTCGGAAGAAGCGCTCAGCACGCCGTCTATGGTCGTCTGGAGCGCTTTTACGATCTCCAGCTCCTGGGCGATTTTCTCCATGTCCGAAATATCCAGGAAGGCGAAGCTCGAACCGATCTGCTCCCCATTTTCAACGATCGGCACTTGATTTATGATGACGGGCAGAGATTTCACAGTCCTTTTCGAACCGATCTGCAGCTGGCCGGAGACGTCGATCTCAGGAAGGAGCGTCTTCAGGTTTTTTCCCTTTGCCATGGAAGCGTCCAACTGGAACATCCTTTCGGCGGCGGGGTTTATCCGCAATATGTAACCCTCCGTATCAACGATGATATTTCCCTCATTGTTGACTCTGAATAAGGATTCCAGAAGCGCCGAGGACCCCATGATAACGTTCAGGCTCTCCCGAAGATATTCCGCCGTTCCGATCATGCCGATCACTTTATTGGAGCGGTCAAGGACCACCACGTTGTCGACCTGGCTCTTCGTAACCCGTACAACCAGCGAATACTCATCGTACGTCCGGTCAACGGACACAAAAATAGGACGGTCAACCATGTACGGTGCACATGGCGCGTCCAGTCCCGCACCGTCCAATAACGCCTTGAACAGCCTCTTTTTAGGAAATACGCCGATCAGATTTTCATTTGCGTCGACCACCGGCAGCGTATTGATTTTAAATTCCTGATAATACTCCACCACCGTCCGAAGGGTGTCTTCCGGATGAAGAACTTTAAAATTCTTATTCATCATCTGCTCAACGGTGAGCCAGGAGGAAGAATTCAAAGAATGGGAACCATCCATTTTCTTTGTCCTTTCATCAATGTTGCTCCTCTATTTAATAGTATAAAATGAATGGTTCCTTTCGTCAAGCCGGCTTTCTCAGCCCTTGATAAGCCTTGGGGTGAGCAGCTGATGCACCGCGCAGATGGATTCCGGATTCTGGTAATAGGAACCTACGAACGCCTTGCAGTAGTTTCTCAGGTTCGGAAGGTCCACGATCTCGTCCACCAAACCGTTTTTCGCGCAATATACCGGCCTGGATTTATCGTTGTACTGCTGAATGATATCGTTCATCTTGGCGATGGTGCCGTCCAGAGGCTTGCCCTCCTCCCGGTCCTTTACAAGACGGCGGGCATAGGATGCCGCGGCGGCTGTCTCGCCGTGCATCACATAGATCTCCGTAGCGGCGGTTCCCAGCGTAAAGACGTTGTTATTGTTCGCCTGGGGCCCTCCCAGCACGTAGTGGGCGGCCGCGGTGCCCTTTCTTAAAACAATTGATATCATTGGAAGGTCCGATTGTTCGATGGAATAGATCAGCGACATTCCAAGGCCCAGCATCTCCGCTTTTTCCGCCGTATCACCCACGTCGATGCCGGTGGTATCCTGCACCCATATGAGGGGAATCCGGTCGCGGCCGCACAATGTCACGAACTCGTTCATCTTGATGAGGCCTTCCCGATACAGCTTTCCTCCGATGCCGTCGTAATCAGCATACTTCGGATAATCGGAACCCAGGCCCCCCTGATTGTTGGCGATAAACCCGCACAGGAAGCCGTCCACCTTTGCCAGACCACAGTATATCTCAGGGCCGAAATCCGGTCTGAACTCCATGTGCTCGCTGTTGTCAAACAGTCTTGCCAGCACCTCCTGCATGGAATAGACGCGCTTCTGATTCAGAGGGATCAGGCTGTAGAGATCTTCGGCGGGATACTTCGGCTCCGCCGGCTCCGCCACCCTGAAGAACTGCGGATCGTAAGCCGGCAGCGTCCCCATATACCGCTTGATCTCATCCAGGACTTCCTCTTCCGTGTCACAAACGTCCCTGATAAATCCCGTCCCGTTGTGGTGGATCTCCACGCGGCCCGGAGGCGTCGCTTTGAATTTCTTTGTGGCTTCGATCAGAGCTTCGGCGACTTCGTCGTCGATGTACCCCTTCGGAGCCATGCCGCTGACGATTCCCGCGCCGCCGACCGCCATATTGCAGTTTTTATGGCCGATCAGAACCGTAGGGCTGATGGAATGATAGCCGCCGCCGGCGGGATTGGTTCCGTAAATGCCGACGATGATGGGAACGCCGAGCTTCTGCAGTTCGGCATGGCGGAAGAACGGAGTGCCGCTGCCTCTCCGGTTGGCATAAAGCCTTTCCTGCTCCATCAGCTTGGCGCCGCTGCAGTTCAGCACCCACACCAGGGGGAGATGCAGCCTTTTGGCGATATCGGTAACTCTTATCACGTTATCGGCCTGGCCGGAAAGCCATGCCCCCGCCATTATTTTATTGTTGGACGCGATGATGATCGCCCATTTTCCGTTGATTTTGCCCAATCCGTCGATGACTCCGGTGCTGCCCTCTTCATTTTCCAGGGGATCATAGATGGTATGCAGCGGGCACCATGTGCCGGAGTCCACAAGATATTCAAGGCGCTGCCAGGCCGTCCATTCCCCTTTTTCGTTCATCGCCTGGGCAGCCTTGCCGCTGTTTTTTACCCGTTCGACTTCCTGAGCGATAACCGCCTCCTGCTCCTGCAATTCCTCTATGTTTTTCTTGAGGCTACGCGCCAATTGGCTGCCGATGCCGGGCATTTCCGTAAAATAAGGATGCAGAGGATATTTGTGATCTATCATTTTCAGTCTCCTTTCTGGCTGAACCCACAATAGAAATCTGAACCGTAAAGAAGTATGCCCGCCGTTTACCTGTTGGGCTGATATCCCAGCTCGATGCCGGCGACAATGCCCATATGTATGTTGGAGGTCCCTTCCAGGGTTTCAAACTGCTTGGCGTCCCGCAGCCATCTGCCGCAGGGATATTCGGTGGAATAACCGTAGGAGCCGTAAATTTTCATGGCGGTATTCGCCGCGTGAACCGCCGCGTTGCAGCCGAACAGCTTCGCCATGGACGTCTGCTGCTGGCTCGGCAGCTTGTTCTCCTTCAGCCACGCGGCCCGGTATACCAGATATCTCGCCGCGTCATCCTCCAGCTTCATTTCCGCGATCTGCTGCTGGACCATCTGGAACTTTCCGATCTGCTGACCAAACTGAGTCCGCTCGTTGGCGTAGTTTACCGATCCCTCGAGGCATGCCGCCGACAGCGCCGCAGCGCCCGTGGCGCAGCCCATTCTAGTATTGTTCAGCATCCACATGCAGATCTGGAATCCTTTGTTCACCGGCCCCAGCAGGTTCTCTTTCGGCACCACCGCATTTTCAAATACGATTTCCGACGTCGGCGCCGGCCACATTCCCACCTTCTTTGTGATGGGTATCCTCGTAATGCCCGGCGTATTGTTATAATCGATAATGAAGCAGGACAGCCCCTTCGGTCCGCCTCCCTCCGTGGTCACCGCATAGACCAGGCCCGTATCGCTGGTATGTCCGCCGGATATCCACATTTTAGAACCGTTCAGCAGCCAGTGGTCCCCCTTGTCCGCCGCGAAGGTCTTCATGCCGCCCACGTCGGAGCCGGAGTTTGCCTCTGTCATCGCAAAGCTTCCCACCGCTTTGCCGCTTACCAGATCGGGAATATATTTCTGTTTCTGCTCCTCTGTCCCCCACTCGTTGATGGTCATTGCAGGGCCCCAGCAGTTTCCGCTGATGGAAAGCCTCCAGGACGTATGTACCTTTGCGATCTCATACAGGGCCGTCACAGCTTCCATCCAGCCCATGCCGTTCCCGCCGTATTCCTCCGGAATGCTCCAGCCCAGCAAGCCGAGCTCTCCCATCTTCGTCAGGATCTCTCTCCTGTAGTAATGGTTTTCTTCATCCTCTTCCACGAAGGGGGCGATCTCCTTTTCCGCAAAATTGCGGGCCATGTCTTGAACCATTTTTTGTTCTTCTGTCAATCCAAAATCCATTTCAGGACCTCCTATCTCATTTCAATCTTTAAGGCCAAAGCCTCATGAACCTTTCCGCTATTCCACCACTGCCAGCGTATCGTCTTCTTCGACTTTATCGCCCACCTTGACTAAGATCTCCTTCACGACGCCCGGATCCCCGTACACCGCGCTCTCCATCTTCATAGCCTCGATGATGAACAGCTCATCGTCTTCCGTTATCATCTGTCCGACCTTCACGTTGATCTCCTGGATCTTTCCGGCCATTGGGCTGGTTATCTCTGCCATTATTAAGTACCTCCTTGTTTTTAAACATGTTATTTGGATTCATATACTTATTAAACGCAAGAACTGTGCCACTCACCGGAACTTTGAAAATCACTTCCCAAAGGCGCTGTTTCATCCCGTTTTTCACCTGAGAGGACGCCTCTTCCTCCGTGCGCTCCCTCGGCTGACTGTACGGTTATCAGTACAACTGTACGGTTCCCGCGAAAATATGTTGAAATTTAGCGAAAAGTGCAATAGAATATAAAAAGCGTGTGCAGAAAAGAGGCTGAAAAATGAATTCCATGGACACCAGAATAAAAGGCTTTCTCTTTGTGATGTTGACCTGTATTACATATGGCATCATGCCCGCTTTAACACAGTTATCCTATAAGGCGGGCCTCTCGGTAGGAACCATGCTGTTCGGAAGGCTGACGTTAGGCGCTGTGCTCATCTGGGCGTCAATTATTATAAAGAAGCTGAAATTTAAAATAGATAAAAAACATTTAGGCTTTATGCTCCTGACCGGCTGTGCATCGGTGGTGCAGATGGTCACCATGAGCGAAAGCTACCGGTTTTTACCCGGCGCCATCGTATCGCTGCTGCTGTTTTTATATGTCAGCGTGGTAGTCGTCATCGAAATAATCATCGGGCGGGAAAAATTCGACAGAACCCGCATCCTGTGCCTGCTTTGCTCCTTTGGAGGACTGGCCCTCGTAATATGGACTCCGGGTCAGGGTGTGCAGTTCAACAGGACCGGCATTGTTCTTGTTCTTGTCGCCGCCTTTTTTTACGGACTTTATGCCATCGGCCTCGGCGAGAAACGCACCAGGGCTCTGGACTCGGAGGTGGTCATCGGTTATATGCTTCTCCCTCCCATCCTTTTCAGCCTGATACGGTGTATCGCCTCCGGAGAGCCGATTCTTCCCAAAACTCCCCGGCAGGCAATGTATATTTTTTTGCTGGCGTTTTTCTGTATGTTCATCGCCGCGGTATGTTTTGCCAAAGGGGTAAAATACATCGGCTCCAGCAATGCGGCTATATTTAACACGCTGGAACCGGTGGTGGCGTATTTCGCCGGAATTGCCCTGATGGGCGACAAGGTGTCGCTCAACGCGGTGATCGGCGGTCTGATGATCCTCGGGGCTGTCATATACCTGAATCTGGAGAAGAAACTCCTGGAACGAAAATCCGAAAGCCTTTCCTCAAAGCTCTTTCGAGCGGGCAAAGAGGCGGAGGAACGGAGCTGACGGCGTTTTTACAGCGTGGGAACGATGGTCAGATAGAGCCCTGTCAAAATCGCCGTAGTAATCACTCCGCAGATATTCGCCCCCATGGCGTATTGCAGAATAACGCAGCGTTTATTGATTGCCTGGGCCTCCTTCTGCGCCACCTTTGCCGTAGTCGGAACGCAGGACACGCCGGCGATACCGATTACCGGATTGAACTGTTTCCTGTTTATCAGGTAGACGACATATCCTCCGATGATGCCTCCGATACCTGAGAGAAGCAGGGCTATGACTCCGAGAATCAGCAAGATCAAAACCTTAGGATTCAGGATGGTGCTGGCTTCACATAATACGCCCAGCATCAGACCGAGGAAGAATGTGGCGGCATAGAGAAAGACGTCCTCCAGGAGCTGGGAATATTTCAGTATTCCGGATTCCTTTATGGCATTGCCGAGGAAAAAGCTCAACAGCAGCGGCGCGGCCACCGGAAACAGGAGGCAGAGCGCCGTACAGGCTATGACGTCAAACGCCAGCTTCTGCCCTGATGTGATGTTGGACTTCTTCGAGGTTTTCACGACGATGCCCCTCAACTCTTTCGGGATCATCAGCCTGATCAGATAGGGATAACCGCCGTAGGTCAGGCTTAAGTACAGATAGGCGATGACCGTGATCGGCACGAATAAATCCTTGGCCAGCATCAGGGAGGTGAAGATCACCATGGGTCCGTCGGCTCCCCCCACTATGGAAATCGCCGCCGCCTCTCCGTAGCTCAGCCCCATGGCGTGTGCGATGGGAAAGGTCGCAATCGTGCCCAACTCGGCAAACATGGCGATCAGCATGCTGGTAAAGGGATACCGCAACACATTCCCCACATCTGCCAGAACTCCTACTCCCATAAAAATTATGCAGGCGATCAAGCCGTTGCTGAAGGTTAATGTGTAGACAGGCTGAAGAAAATCGATCTGTAAAATGGACATCAGCCCGTCGGTATCGGAAGTAAGAGGCTCTACAAACAGCGTACCCGTCTTTACAGCCGTCAGGAACAGAACGCCCGCGTTGACAGCCGACATGCCGAAGCCCATGGGGATCATGATCAGGGGTTCAAGTGTGCCCTTTTTTCCAAGATAGACCAAAAGGATGCCCGTCAGGATCAGAATGATTCTGGCAATCGCAATCTTAGGTTCCTGGGCAAACAGAGTGCCGATTCCCTGAAATAAATTGGATAAATTCATATTGATTCCTCACTTTCGCCTTTTGCTTTTATTTTTCCTGGGCATCCGCCTGGGCAGCGGCGTCTTTTTCCGGAGACAAGCGTCGGACCACAATCATCATTCCCTTGATCAGGGCTGCGATCAGGATCGAAATTGTAAATCCGGTAAGATATATTTCCAGTGCGATTTGTACTGATTCCGGCATGGTTCTATCCCCTTTCCGATGTTCATATCAAAACTACTTCAATTCTTTTCTTATACTGACGATAAAGATGACTGCGAGCACAGCGGCCAGCCCGAAGGCGAGCAGCAAATTCACAGGCGAAAATTCTATCATTTTACTCCTCCTGAAATGAAATGGCGGCTGCTATTTTATCTTTTTGAGCTCCTCTGTCAGCAGGGGAACGATTTCGAAAAGATCTCCCACGATCCCGTAATCCGCCAGATTGAAAATATTCGCTTCCGGGTCCTTGTTGATGGCAACGATGACCTTTGACGATCCCATTCCGGCGAGATGCTGAATAGCCCCCGAGATACCGCAGGCGATATAAAGGGTGGGGGATACGGTTTTTCCCGTCTGTCCGACCTGGAACTTCTGCTCGATCCAGCCCGCGTCGACGGCCGCCCGGGAAGCGCCCACGGCTGCTCCGATCGCATCGGCGCATGCCTCCAGAACACAGTAATTTTCAGGGCCTTTCATTCCGCGTCCGCCGGAGATTATAATGTCCGCCTCGATGAGCTCGGGGCGTTGAGAAGCCGTTATTGCAATCTCCTTCACGATTGCCCGAAGATCGCCCGGATCGATTTCCGCCGTTTCATTCACTATCTCTGCCTGGCGCGCCGGATCAGGCGCTGCGACGGGGAAGGTGTTGGGGCGTATTGTCGCCAGAATCGGCCTCGCCTCTGCAACAACCTGCGCAATTGCTTTTCCTCCATAGATTGGTCGCCGGAAGGTCAGGAAATTCTCCTCATCGAAATCCATGCCGGTGCAGTCGGAAGCCATGCCCACGCCGATGCGCTGTGCAAGGCGGGGAGCGAGATCTTTTCCCATCGCCGTGTTCCCAAGAAGAACGGCCTGGGGCTCTTCCTTCCTGATCAGCCTGCTCAGAGCGGAGGTATAGGAGCCCGTGGTATAGACGTCTAACCGTTCATCATCCACCAGGATGACTTTATCCGCACCGTACTCCGACGCCTGGGAGGCGAGCTCCGCCACGCCTTTGCCGGGAATCACCGCAACGAGGGGTTCCCCTGTCTTATTGGCGATGATCCTGCCCTGGCTGAGGAGTTCCAGCGAAACCTTGCGAACCTCAGATTTATTCTGTTCGATTATGATCCAGATTCCTTTTGCCATATGTATTCCTCCTCTCTATATGACCTTGGCCTCTTCCCGCAGAAGGCGCGCCAGCTCCTTTGCGGCCTCCGCCGCCTCACCGGCGATCCTGGCTCCGCCCTTGCGGGGGCTCGGTAAACTATATTTTGTAACGCTTATCTTTCGCGGCAGATCTTCGGCGCTCAGTCCCAGATCAGCCAGCGTCATTATCTTTATCTCCTTCTTCTTGGCTTTCATAATCCCCATCATGCTGGGATACCGGGGAATGTTGAGCCCCTTTTGCGCTGTGAAAAGCGCGGGAAGGCTCACCTCGATCAATTCCGTTCCGCCGTCTATTTCACGGACCGCCGAGGCTTTGCCCTCTTCGACCTCCAGCTTCAGGATGCTGCTGACGGACGGAATGTTCAGCGCGTCCGCCAGGCGTACCGCCACCTGGGCGGAGCCGTCGTCTACGGCGATGCGCCCCGCAAGGATCACATCATAGGGGAGCTGGGAGACAGCCTTTGCCAGAACCTCCGTGCAAACCCATTCATCCGGGCTTTCCAGCGAAGGATCGCAGATGAGCACGGCTTCATCACAGCCCATAGCCAAAGCGGTCCTCAGCGATTCCTGAGCTCTTTCCCCTCCCAGACTCACCAGCGTCACCTGACCGCCGAACTTTTCTCTGAGCTTCAGCGCTTCTTCGACGGCGAATTCGTCATAGGGGTTTATGACCAGATTTACTCCGGTGCCGTCGATCTTACCGCTGCCGTCCAGCACGATTTTAGCTTCCGTATCAAATGTCTGTTTGAGACAAGCGACAATGTTCATTTTTCTTCCTCCTCACTGCTCTGTTCCGTCAATCCTTCAAAATGTGACTCGCGATGACCATGCGCTGGATCTCGCTGGTTCCTTCATAAATCTCGGTGATCTTTGCGTCGCGCATCAGCCGTTCCACCGGGTAATCCCGCGTATAACCGTATCCGCCCAGGACCTGAACCGCCTGGGTTGCGACTCTGTTGGCCGTCTCGGCGGCATATACCTTCGCCATGGCGGCATATTTGGATACGGGCTTATGTTCCGTAGCCATGTGGCACGCCTGATAGACGAGGAGCCTTGCGGCTTCAATCTGCAGCGCCATATCCGCCAGCTTGAACTGGATCACTTCAAACTCGGAAAGAGTCTTTCCAAACTGGGATCTCTCCTTTGAATATTTTAAAGCCTGATCATAGGCGCCCTGAGCGATTCCCAACGCCTGGGCGGCAATGCCGATCCTTCCGTAATCAAGGGTGACCATTGCGATTTTAAACCCCTGTCCTTCTTCCCCCAGCAGATTTTCCGCAGGGATGCGAACGTTCTCAAAAACCAGTTCATAGGTGGCGGAGGAGCGGATGCCCATCTTCTTTTCCTTTTTCCCGAAGGTGAATCCCGGAGTCCCCTTTTCAAGGATAAACGCCGCAATGCCCCTGGTGCCTCTGTTTTTATCCATCTGGGCCGTGATGACGTAGGTGTCGGCATAGTAGCCGTTGGTGATGAAAATCTTCGATCCGTTGATGACGTAGTCATTCCCGTCGCGGACTGCCGTGGTGCGGGTCCCTGAAGCGTCGGAGCCTGCCATGGGTTCCGTCAGTCCGAAAGCACCCAGCTTCTCTCCGGTAGTCAAAGGGGCCAGATATTTCTGCTTCTGCTCTTCCGTGCCGAAGAGATAGATCGGATTGGCGCACAGACTGGAGTGGGCGGAAATCGTGACCCCTAAGGACGGATCTATCCGGGATAGTTCCTCAACTACAATGGCGTAGGAGATATAATCGGCTCCGACGCCGCAATATTCTTCCGGAAAGGTCACTCCGGCAAGTCCGAGCTCCCCGCATTTTTGCCACAGCTCCATCGGAAACTCTTCCTTCTCGTCGCGCTCTTCGACCCCTGGCGCGCATTCCTGTTCGGCAAAATCGCGAACCATTTTGCGCATCATAACATGATCTTCATTTAAATCAAAATTCATACTCTAATTCCTCCAAACGTTCATTCGATTTTTTTAATATGCCATGGATTCATCGATACATAAATCAAACGCAAGAACCGTGCCACCGCGGTAAAATTTAAAAATTACCCTTACGAAACGGGGCATTATGGGCTTCCCCGCGGGGTATGGGCGCCAGCTCACCTGAGCGCCCCTTTACTCCACTGTACGGTTCCCCGTACAGCTGTACGGCTGCGGTCTGTGATTCAAAAAACCGGGCCCGGCATCAACAGACGCCGAGCCCCTTGCACCTAGCCACGTTTGCAAAGCAACTTATAATTGTTTTTACACCGGGTTTGCCTTGATCTTTTCCAGCTCTTCGTAGAAATCGGAGCCCAGGAAATATTTCCTCGGAGGTTCGATCTTTCCGCCGCTGGCGAGAATATCGAGTCCAGCCTTTACCTTCGCAGCAGTGGCGGGCAGCTCGTAGATCCTTACGCCGCAGG
>DAITKX010000069.1:0-9144 GCA_036835995.1 Bacillota bacterium
TGCTTGAAAATTTGAGCAAAGTGTTACTCCATACTGAGAAATCTGAACAAGGGGAGCGGGAAGGATACTCCCTGCTCGGCATTTTGAGCAAGAGAAATGGGAAGGATATTCCCCTGCTCGGCATTTTGAGCAATGGGACCTCTAAGTGTCGGTAAGCCCAGAAGATCATGCAACAGAAAGCTGCGGATCAGGCAACAGGAAGCTATAGCGCTCAGGCTGCTTGCAGCCACCGAAGAGGGCTCCCCTATGGTTCCTAGCGGAAGTGGCGAAGCCACTTTTTTATCGCATAAAAGCAAGGAATCGCCCGCAAAATTATCTGAAATATTCGTTGACATGGATGATGATAAATGTTAACATGTGATAAAAAATGATAATAAATTCGATTTATACAGTACGAAAACCTTGTGGACAACATATAAATTCATTGACATAAATTAAATCACGGACGGCAGACATAGCGTGAAAGCTTGAAAATCAAGTTGCTTTAGAGCTTTGATAATTGAATAGATCCAAGTGAAATGAAATCAAACAATCGATACTAACTGTAAATAATGAAATTAACATGGAACAACAAAGGTTAACATTATTACGATTGCGAAAGGAGGTTACCGTTTCCGAATTTTAAATCTGACAGGACGGAAGATTTATGATTTGCAGTTAATACAATTGATTTTACAAGGAGGAGAATTATGAAAGGTAAAAAATTATTCGCTATTGTTCTTGCTATGCTGATGCTGATGGCGTCGGCAACAGGATGCGGCCAGAGCCAGTCAAATGGCGCGGCGTCCGACGATACGGCTGACAAATCAAAGGACTATGAGATTGCGGTAGTCGTCAAGATCGTTGGCATTCCCTTCTTTAATGTCATGGAAGACGGAGTGAAAAAGGCAGCGAAGGAATTCGGCGTAAACGCGTATGTCACAGGTCCCACCGACGCGGACCCGGCGCAGCAGGTAAAAATCATTGAAGACCTCATCGCAAAAGGTGTCGACGCGATCGTCGTAGTTCCAAACGATGCAAATGCTCTGAAGCAGGTGCTGAAAAAGGCCCAGGAAAAAGGAATCCTGGTTCTCACGACAGAATCTCCGGGACAGGAAGGGGCAGACTGGGATCTGGAGATGATCGACAACGCGAAATTCGCATATGAAGCGGTTGACGCAGCAGCGGCGGCAATTGGCGGAAAAGGCCAGTTTGCAATGTTTGTGGGAGGTCTTTCCGTTCCGCTACATAACACATGGGCAGATTATGTGCTTTCCTACACGAAAGAAAAGTATCCCGAAATGGTGCAGGTCACAGACAGAATCCCCTGCGGCGAAGACGCCGATCTTTCCCATACAAAGACTCTGGAGCTCCTTAAAGCCTATCCCGATTTAAAAGCCATAATCGGCTGGGGGAGCCTTGGCCCCATCGGTGCGGCGGAAGCATTGCGCGAAAAGGGATTGGTGGGAAAAGTAAGCATCACCGGAACTGTGGTTCCCAGCCAGGCCGCCCAGTATCTTAAAGACGGCTCGATTACGGAAGGAATTCTTTGGAATCCGGCGGATTCGGGCTATGCTTCCGTTTATACCGCAAAATATTTGCTCGAGGGAAAGGATCTGACCGCCGGCGACTTTGAAGTTCCTAATATCGGAAAACCGACGATAGAGGATAAAGTCATGATATTTGACGCCACCCTTGTAATAACGAAAGATAACGCAGAGAGCCTTGGTTTCTAAACATGCATCCAAAGACCAGCAGCCGCCGCTGTGGCTGCTGGTCAATCTATTGAAATTGGGAGAAATTTGATGGCTGAAAAATTTTTAGAGATTAAAAATCTCAGTAAAAGTTTTTATGGTGTTAAAGCACTGTCAAATATTGATTTTGAGCTTGAAGAGGGTGAAATACACTGTTTGGTCGGCAAGAACGGATCGGGAAAGAGCACATTGATAAAAGTGGTCGCCGGCGTATTAACACCTGATGAAGGCTCCGAAATCAGGATCATGGGGGAAAGGATAACCAATTTTTCAACTGCCGCCTTATTTGATAAGGGGATTAGAGTTATATATCAGGATCTGAGCCTGTTTCCGAACCTGACCGTCGCAGAGAACATCGCATTTTCAAGCAATATAGAGCGGGAATTCAAGTTGGTCAACTGGAATCAAATCAACGAGATGGCTCAAAAAGCGCTGGATAAGATCCAGGTAAAGCTTTCGTTATCTGATAAAGTGGAGGACCTTTCGATTGCGGACCGTCAGCTTGTGGCAATTGCGCGCGCGCTTACCGGAGACGCGAAGCTCATCATAATGGACGAACCCACCTCATCCCTCACAAGAAAAGAAGTGGACATTCTCTTCGGCGTGATCAGAGATCTGCAGTCGAAGGGTATGACGATATTATTTGTAAGCCATAGGCTGGATGAGATTCTGGAAATTGCCCAGCACATAACGGTAATCAAGGATGGCTTTAAGGTCGGCATGTACAAAAATGAAGAGATTGACGATAAAAAGCTCGCTTTTTTGATAAGCGGTGAAAACATTGAACATTCACAGAGCTTCCATCCGGTCGACAGGGAAAACGTTCTCCTCGAAGTAAAAAACTTATCGAGGCAGGGCGAGTATGAGAATGTTGATCTAAAGCTGTATAAGGGTGAAATACTGGGAATTATAGGGCTTTTGGGATCGGGGCGCACAGAGCTTGCTTTATCTATTTTCGGAATGAGCAAGCCTGATAAGGGAGAGATATTTGTAAAGGGTCAAAGGGTCGATTTTAAAAGCAATAAAGACGCAATAAAGGCCGGGATTGCTTACGTGCCTGAAGACAGGCTGTTGCAGGGGCTTGTGATAGATCAGACCATTGAGTCAAACATAGCGGTAACCATTATTGATAAGCTGAGAAGCAGGCTGGGCGTTCTGGATACGAAAAAAAGAAGAACTCTTACCGAAAGCTGGATAACAAGGCTTAACATCAGAAGCGCGAAGCCGGGAATAAGAGCAAGCGTGCTGTCGGGCGGAAACCAGCAGAAGGTTGTTCTTTCCAAGTGGTTGGAAACAGAACCAGGCATACTGATACTCGACGAGCCCACAAACGGCGTCGATATATCTGCCAAAAATGCGATTTATGAAATTATCAGAAGCCTTGCCGAGGAAGGCATGGGAATTATTCTCATATCTGACGAAGTCCCCGAAATTTACTATAACTGTTCAAGGGCCGACATCATGCGCGGGGGGCGCATTGTAAGAGAATATGATATGAGAGATGTTTCGGAAAGGGAGTTATATGATAATGTTATCAACTATGCAGAATAAAATGAAGAGCTTTTCCCGGACCCATGAATTCTATCTGTTATTGATAAACATATTATTTATTGCCATTTTGAGCGTCTTTGCAAAGGGCAGTTTCCTTACCTTGGAAAATTTTGCAGACATGCTGGTGGGCTATTCTCCGCTGGGCATCATGTCCGCGGGTGTGCTTGTAGTGCTGATTTCCGGCGGCATCGACATCTCCTTTACGGCCGTTGCCACAGTAGCCCAGTACATAATGGCGTTATTTATTCTCAACATAGGCGGAAATATCCTTATCGCGTTCGCTGTTGCGGCGGCTTCAGGCATCGCCCTTGGCTGTGTAAACGCCGTGCTTGTACCCTACCTGAAAGCCCCGGCGATCATTATTACGATAGCGACCATGAATGTCTTCTATGGGACGTTGATGTGGCTGAGCAGCGGCAAGTGGCTGTACAACTTTCCCGAGTGGTTTTCGGATAAAACGCCCTTTGCCAGCATGGCGCTTCCTCTTGCGATCCTGTTTTTCGCAATGCTCCTCACCAGCGTTATGCTACGCTACACAAATACCGGCCGAAAAATATTTGCCATAGGAGGCAATATGGAAGCTGCCAAAAGAGTGGGCATCAATGTGCTTAAAGTGCAGTTATTCGTCTATGCCTATGTAGGCCTGATGGCGGCTATGGGCGCTACCGTCCAGACATACATAGTACAGAACGTCGCTCCGAATTCCCTGATCGGCAATGAAATGCAGGTCCTTGCCATGGTCGTGCTGGGCGGAACAAGCCTCGTAGGCGGAAGAGGCACTGTGCACGGAACCGTGCTTGGCCTCATTCTGGTTGCGATGATAGGCAATGGGCTTGTGCTGCTGGGAGTTTCCTCCTATTGGCACAATTTCTGTATGGGCGTCGTCATATTGCTCAGTTTCTGTGTGACAGCGCTGCGCACTTCGAAAAGAGCGAAAGGAGACCGGTCATGAAAATCAGAACAGCATTTCAGAAAGCTCAGAAGGAAGCGCAGACGGAAAACGTATTTCTCCTCCTGCTTCTGGTCGTTTTAGTTCTGGCAATATCATTCCTTCAAAGGGATTTTCTGAGGCCCGGGACGCTTCAGTCCATTGCGTTTCAGCTTCCGGAGCTGGGTTTGTTGACCCTGAGCATGATGATACCGATGATAACCGGCGGTATCAATCTTTCCTGTATCGCCTCGGCTAACCTGTCCGGCATACTGATGGCCACAATAATGACCACATACATAGCGGAGGGGCAGGAAAACACTGCCATCGTCCTGGCTGCAATTGCAGCGGGCATACTGGTGTCCGTCCTTGTCGGACTTGCAAACGGCGTGGTAATCGCATACTTTAAGGTCCCTGCGATTCTGGCGACCCTCGGCATGCAGATGCTGATAAACGGCATTTGCCTTGTAATTACCAGAGGCAGGATCATATCCGGATATCCGGACAGCTTTGGCAATATCGGTTCGGGAAGCGTGGCGGGATTGCCCGTCCCTCTCATTATTTTTGCGATCTGTGCATTGCTGATGGTTTTCATAATCAAGAAGATGCCGATTGGCTCTCAAATTTATATGTTCGGATCAAATGCTACGGCGACGGGGTTTTCAGGCGTTAACACAAAGGCTATGATCTTAAAGGTTTACGCGATATCAGGATTCTTTGTGGGGATCGCATCCATCGTGCTGACCTCGCGCTTTAACTCGGCGAGCGCCGGATATGCCGAATCATATCTGCTGATCGCGGTATTGATTGCGGTGTTGGGCGGAATCAGCCCCAACGGAGGGAAAGGCCGGGTGTCCGGACTGGTGTTATCCGTACTGATCCTCCAGGTGGTTTCCAGCGGGCTGAATTTGCTCAGGGTAAGCCAGCATCTCACAACAGCTTTATGGGGCGTTATCCTGCTCCTGGCTGTAGCTGTAGGTTCCCGGCGTGAAAGCTAGAACGAACAGATAAAATTGCAGAAGACCTGCCGGAATTATATAATAAATTATTAGTACGTTATATTATTCAGTTAAATGGAGAAGTAAAATGAAGCAGTTGCCATATGTAAGAAGACGGGAGATCCTTGAAAGGCTGAAACAGCAGGATTGCGTTGATATTAATCAGTTAAGCCAGCAGTTTGATGTTTCATACATGACGATTCACCGGGATATTGAATATTTGAAAAAAAGCGGAGAGGTAGAGCGCGTCTACGGGGGAGTTGCAAGGGCCGAAAACGAATCGGAGAAATGCGGGGAGGCGATGGTATTGCCAAGTGATCTTACCATAGAGGAGCGGTTTAAAATAAATTCAAGCAGCAAAGCCGCTATCGCGAGAAAAGCCGCGTCTTATGTCAAAGATGGCGACGTCATCGGCATGGACGCCGGCACTACGATTTTACCCATGTGCGGATACTTGAGCAAGATGGAAATAACGGTTGTAACCAACAGCATAAGTGTTGCGCTGCAGTTCTCCAGTTCGCCTACCGTCAACGTTATCATGCTTGGCGGACTTTTGCGGAAAGCGTCGCTGACGATGATCGGGCCCCTTGTAACCGAAGTTGAGCAATATTTCAATTTAAATAAGTGCTTTATTTCATCCAAGGCCCTTTCCTTTGAGCAGGGGCTTACAGACGTTACAATGGAGGAGCCTAAAACAAAGCAGAGCCTGATCAGAAGATCCGGTGAGGTTTTCGTTCTGGCGGATCATACCAAGATAAACGAAGTATCTAATTTTATGGTTTGCGGATATGAAAAAATATCCCATATCATTACTAATCCCATTGACAGCATGACGGAAAAGCAGGGAGAGTGCCTGGAAAAGTTCAGCAAGAGAGGCGTAGATATAATATTTGCTGAGGAATAATCAGTTACAAGTTATAGGTTGTAAACATACTGTTTGCGGAAAAGGAGATAAGGCTTATGATTATGCAAAGTGAAAGAGAAGAAATAATTGAATATGGAAGACTGCTTATCAGCAAGGGGCTTACCAAGGGAACCGGCGGAAATCTAAGCATCTGTAACAGGGAGAAAGGGATGATGGCATTAACCCCGAGCGGTGTCGATTATTATGCTATGACCTCTAAAGATATTGTTCTGCTCGATGTTCAGACCGGGGAGATTAAGGATGGAAACTCGGTGCCCTCGAGTGAATGCGATATGCACAGGATATTTTATAAATATCGCTCTGACTTAAATGCGCTGGTGCATACTCATTCGGATTATGCCACTTCTCTATCATGCCTGAATGAAGGTCTTCCCGCTGTTGATTATCTCGTCGCACTTGCAGGGCCTGATGTGAGATGCGCCAAATACGCAACGTATGGTACCGTTGAGCTGGCGAGAAATGCCTTTGAATCGATGAAGGACAGAAATGCGGTGCTGCTTGCAAATCATGGCATTATTGCCGGTGGAGCGGATATGAAATCGGCTTTTAACGTGGCCGAGCAGATCGAATTCTGCTGCGGTCTGTATTACAGGGCGCGATGCATGGGAAAGCCGGTAGTTTTGCCCGAAGATGAAATGATAAGGATGATAGAACGCTTTAAGAACTATGGAGTAAGACCTGAACAGCACGAGTCTATATGAGCACTTAAACGGAGGCGGGATATGGATATAAAAAATATCGTCGGTCTGGATTGCGGTAATTCATCCTTCAGAGTCGTGCTTGGTAAATATGATGGAAAGACATTGGAAACAGAGGTTATCGACCAAACTCCGAACGGTATGATAAGGATCGGAGAATACTATTACTGGGATATGCTGAGAATATTTGAGGGCTTTATAGCATCTCTGAAAAAAGCGGTCAAGCGGGTTGGGAAAATTGATTCTATCGGCATATGCACCTGGGGCGTGGATTTTTCCATGTTTGACAGGCAGGGCAATATGATCGGCAATACTCTTTCCTACAGGAACCCTCTCGGGGAAGTCGCCTTAAATAAGCTGACCGAGAGCCAAAAGAGGGAGATGTTTTACCAGACAGGGATTCTATGCGACAAGATCAACTCTATTTACCGTCTTTCCATGCTGAAGGATATCATGCCTGACATGTTTTCCATTGCGGATAAGGTACTGATGGTGCCTGATATTTTAAATTACTTTTTGACAGGCGTAATGATAAACGAGCCCAGCGAATTGAGCACTACCCAGCTTATGGATTCAAAGACCAGAAAAATCAGCCCGGAAATCTGTAAAAAATTTAATATCCCGGAAAAATTATTCTGTGAGATAGGCGAGCACGGCAAACAAATCGGGAAGGTACAAAAATACATTCTGGATGAAATAGAGGCCGATTATGATATTCCGGTGATATGCGTTCCGTCTCACGATACGGCTTCAGCCGTTGTCGCAATCCCTGCAAGGGAAAAGGATTTTGTATTTATAAGCTCGGGCACCTGGTCCCTCATCGGGACTGAAACCGATGAACCATATATAAACGACGATATTCTAAACGCCTCGCTGACAAATGAGCTTGGAGCCTTTAACAAAATCACGCTTTTGAAAAACAGCGCGGGAATGTTTATCATTCAAAGGGTAAAGAAGGAATACGACGCGAAAATGAACAGAGCAAGCACATGGGATGAGCTTAATGAGCTTGGAGCGCATTATAAAGGACCGACACTTCTTTTCAATGTAAACAATATCAGGTTTTTTAATCCGCCTAAAATGTGTGAAGCAATATGGAACTATCTTATAGAAACAAATCAGGTTCAGGGCATGCTGGACTGGGGTGCAATTATCAGAGCCATCAATGAGTCCATGGCATGCAGTTACGCTGTGACGGTAAAGCAGCTGGAACGCTCCGTATCAAAGCGCTTTTCCAGTATATACATAGCCGGCGGAGGATCGAAAAATATCATGGTAAACAGGCTTACGGCACAACGGACTGGTAAACCGGTTTATGCCTGCAGCAGCGAAAGCACAGTGTTAGGAAATATTGCATCACAGCTTAAAGCAATATATAAAGAGATGGATTTACCCCAAATAAGAGAAGTCATTGGAAATTCGATCTCGATAAACGAATACCGGGAGGCTTTGGAAGGCGCTGATGTCGTCGAAAGATACGAACAAATGCCATAAAATCCGGCGAGTGTCAGAAAGGGCGGACAGCCCTTTCTTTTCTTTATTTTTTATAAATAGATGGTTTTAGAACGCCTGTTTGTGATATAATAATAAAAAAGATTTGGAAGGGTAATTGTGATATTATGTGGGAAAGTATCGTACCTGAAAATATAAGAGATAAATACGAGCTCCACAATTTTAATAACGCTGTCGAAATCCTTGCTCAGGCCCATTTAGCAGAATATCGTGAAATCATACGCATGCTGGACAACTTTAGTATTCAGATTGAAGATATAATTTCTCCCGGAGGGAACGAATCATTAATGCCAAAGAAAATTTCTTCAATTCTTAGGCCGTTGGACTGGAGAGAGGTTAAAATTACAGGTGACCTAATCATCAAACTTCACTCAAGAGCCCCGAGCGCCACAACGGAGTTCACCATTCATGATTACATAGACGGACATAACATTGATTATGTTAAAAACTCCGTTGCCTTTGATATGGAATGGAACAGCAAGGATCAAACCTTTGATCGGGACTTGTATGCTTTGAGAACTTTTTATGAGTGCGGCGTTATTTCCTGTGGAATAATTATGACTAGAAGTGAAAGCATGAATGATATTTTTGAAGAATTGGGTGTAAAATCGAAATATGGTGCGAGCACTACATGGATGGGGAAACTTCTTCCGCGTATACGGTCGCGGAGACACGGAGGCTGTCCGCTGTTTATTGTTGGTATCACCCCTTCTGTGGTAACGGATTGGAGGAGAACATAATGTCAGTTGCAAATGTTTTATATCATAAGGAAAATGAGCTGGTTAGATTTTGCAACGAC
>DAITKX010000069.1:9202-18071 GCA_036835995.1 Bacillota bacterium
GTAAAGTGGCCCCGGAGCATAAAAGGCTTAACAGATATCCTACTATGTCATTGGAAGAGATAAAAAGCTTGCCGGTTTCACAGGTTTCAGCAGAGACTTGCCATCTTTATCTCTGGGTGCCCAATGCTCTGCTTCCGGACGGGCTGGAAGTTCTTAATGCATGGGGTTTCCAATATAAAAGCAATATCGTCTGGGAGAAGATAAGAAAAGACGGCGAGCCGGATGGAAGAGGCGTAGGATTCTATTTTAGAAATGTGACAGAACTCTTGCTTTTTGGCGTGAAAGGTCCAAATGCAAGAACGCTTCCGCCTGCCAGGAGTCAGGTAAATTTGATTCGCGCTCAGAAAAGAGAACATTCCCGTAAGCCTGATGAAATGATTGATTTAATCGAGAGCTGCAGCAGCGGTCCATACCTTGAGCTCTTTGCACGAGGTGAGCGAGAAAACTGGGTGCTTTGGGGAAATCAGGCGAATGAAAAATATGAGCCGGACTGGAATACTTATAAAAACGCAACTTGCGCTTTATATTAAGAATATGACCGGCAGGAGAACAGACTCAAAATGACGATCACAAACAATATCCATGACACGGCGCTTCTCTTTGAAGGCGGGGGAATGCGCGCCAGCTATACCGCCGGATTCTTGAACAATCTGCTGGAAAACCAAATCTACTTCGATTATGTGGCGGGAATTTCCGCTGGATCGAGCCACAGCGTCAACTATCTCTCAAGGGATATTTGGCGCTCGAAGCATTCCTTTGTCGATCTGGTCCTGGATCCGAACTTTGGCGGTTGGAGATCATTTTTTAAAGGGGAAGGATACTTCAGGGCGCAGTATATCTATGAAGAAACACACTTTCCCGGCGCTTCACTGCCCTTCGACATGGACACCTTTCTGGAAAATCCGGCGCGGCTCCGGGTCGGCGCCTTTGACCGGGACAGCGGGGAGATCACCTATTATTCAAAGGACGACATGCCCACTGTGAACGATCTGATGAAGATCGTCCGGTCTTCGTCATCCCTGCCCATATTCATGCCTCCGACCTATTACAACGACCGCTGTTACGTGGACGGCGGGCTGGGCGGGGGGATTCCTCTGGATATCGCCCAAAAGGATGGAATGAAAAGATTTTTCGTCGTCCTGACCAGGGAGAGAGGATATCGGAAAAAGCCCGTCAGGTATAGGGGTTTTTTCAAAACCTATTACCGGCAATATCCCGCGGTAGCCGAAGCTCTCTTGAACCGGCACGCGGCGTATAACCGGATCCTGGACGAACTGGAGGAGTTGGAGAGCGAGGGTAAGGCATACCTTGTCTATCCGGATTCCATGCCTGTATCAAACCGTGAAGTCAATTATCGCAAATTGTCCGAAAGTTATCGACAGGGCTATGAGCAGGGCCGCAGAGATTTACGGAAATGGAAGGAATTCCTGTCGAAGTAGCATTGTGGATAAGTATTGACGAAAAATGTCGAAGGAGCAGGATAAAGACTGGTATTTCAACGATTGAGTTCTTGAGGGTTTTCCACAGCCCCCTGTGTATATTATTGTATACAATTTATTTACACATGTGGATAATGAGCATAAACCTTAAAAATCAGCCAATCAGGGCTGTTGACAAAATCCGCGGTTTTTCCACTGCCGGCACGTACATTACAACAGGAAAACAATATTTTTTGCAGCAAAAAGCGACCCAAATCGATCGAAACCGGATTGAGTCGCTTTCTTTGTTTTACGGAAAGGCTTTTTTTCTATTATCGCATTTATTCTACCGTGATTACGGAAACGGGGCAGCTCTCGGCAGCTTCCTTCGCGGAGTCCTCGGCGCCGGAAGGCACGTCCTCTGTGATTACTTCTGCCAGGCCGTCGTCTGCCATCTGAAACACTTCCGGACAGATTGACGGACAGAGCCCACAGCCAATACAGCCTGAACGATCAATTGATGCTTTCATAATATTTTCCTCCTATTTCAATTTTTAAAATTTGTCAAAACTTCCGATATATAATTTGGGTTATTATCTCTTCTATTATACCGCCTTTCGGCATAATCATTCACCGATTTGCCATAAGCCGGAAGGTCGGCGTGCCGGCTTTTAAAACACTACGGTCAGCATGAACTTCATGGGCTCCGGCGCAAAGACAGCGTGAGGTACTTCCGCCGGCATTACGATGGTCTCTCCCGCTTTAACGCTGTATTTATCGCCTCCGATAGTGATTTCCGCCTGCCCGTCGAGCACATAGACCATGGCGTCGCCGTGAGAGGAATGGGTGCTGATCTCTTCTCCCTGATCAAAGGAAAACAAGGTCAGGCTTACGCTGGGATTCTGGACGAGAGTTTTGCTGACCACCTGCCCGTCCTGGTAGGATACCAGGCCTGCAAGGCTCTGGACTTTCGCCGCCTCAATATTTTTTAAAATTTTATTGCTCATTGTATCCCCTCTTTCTATCTTTCATAATAACGTATTAACTTTACTTTCTGATGGAATCATATCATAGAAGGAAAAATGAACTTGTTGCACATGCAACGGAAAAAATGAATTTATTGTCGTCCAAAAAAGTTTGTTCATTTGCGGGAAAATGCTGGACATATTTATCGGAGATATGGTAAAATTGTGCGATAAGAAAGATAGAAAAATTAAATATTGGAAGCTATCGTGAATGAATAGGGACGGTCATTTGGTGGGGCTTTTTATCCTACACCCAAAAGATCGATTCTTATTTTTTTGTTTTGCAGGCAGAATCAGCAAATCATATTTTGCGGTTTTGCCGCATATGTTCGCCGGCAATTCGCGATATCCATTGAGGCGGGCTTGTAAAGGAGAGGTGGTAGTGTGACGACGAAATTTATTTTTGTTACGGGAGGCGTTGTATCTGGATTAGGAAAGGGCATAACCGCCGCTTCGCTGGGCAGATTGCTGAAGGCGAGAGGTTTTAAAGTTGCGGCTCAGAAGCTGGATCCGTATATCAATGTTGATCCTGGAACCATGAGCCCGTATCAACACGGAGAAGTCTATGTAACGGAGGATGGCGCGGAAACCGACCTGGATCTGGGTCATTATGAGCGTTTTATCGATGAGGATCTAAACCGGTACTCCAACCTTACGACGGGAAAGGTCTACTGGAATGTTCTGTCCAAGGAGCGGGCCGGGGAATACCTCGGAAGCACCGTTCAGGTGATTCCCCATATCACCAATGAAATTAAGAAATTTATCTATTCGGTTGGAACCGTTGAGGAGAAAATCCATGCGGATATTGTAATTACCGAAATCGGCGGCACTACCGGCGATATCGAAAGCCAGCCGTTCCTTGAAGCCATCCGGCAGGTTTCTCTCGAAGCGGGAAAGGAAAACTGTCTGTTCATTCATGTTACGCTGGTACCGTACATCAAAAGTTCCGGGGAGCATAAATCCAAGCCAACCCAGCATTCCGTCAAGGAGCTGAGGGCTATGGGGATTTCACCGGACATCATCGTAACCCGGTCCGACGAACCCATCGAGGAGGATATCAAGCAGAAGATATCCCTGTTTTGTAATGTAAAACCGGACTGCGTCATTGAAAATATGACGGTTCCGATTCTGTATGAAGCTCCGCTGATGCTGGAAGAGAGCAATTTTTCCGAGATCGTCTGCCGCGAGCTGTCCCTTCCGAACCGCCCCGGTGATATGAGCGACTGGATCGCTATGCTGGATCGCGTCAGAAAAAGGGACAAGTCTGTCAGGATCGCAATCGTAGGGAAATATGTGAGGCTCCACGATGCGTATCTGTCCGTTGCGGAAGCTTTGAACCATGCCGGATATGAAAACGGATGCATCGTTGAGATCAAGTGGGTCGATTCGGAAGACGTCTCAGAAGATACCGCGGCGGCGCTTCTGGGAGACTGCCAGGGGATCCTTGTCCCCGGCGGATTCGGAGACCGGGGGATCGCCGGCAAGATCATCGCCGCCGGATATGCGCGGGAAAACAACATCCCTTATCTGGGGATATGCCTGGGAATGCAGATCGCGGTGATCGAGTTTGCCCGGAAGAAGCTGCATCTGGATGACGCCGATTCCAGTGAATTCAACCCTGACGGTCCCCATTCTGTAATAGATTTCATGCCGGATCAGTACGGCGATATTCCAAAGGGAGGCACCATGCGCCTTGGCGCCTACCCCTGCAGGATCAAAGCGGGGACCATGATGGAGAAGGCCTATGGAAAAGAGCTTATTCAGGAGCGCCACCGCCATAGGTATGAGTTCAACAACGAATACCGTGACAGGATAGAAGCGCAGGGGATGGTCATTACCGGCACTTCTCCCGACGGCCGGCTGGTAGAAGCTGTTGAGATTCCGGAAAACGACTTCTTTGTGGGAGTTCAGTACCATCCGGAGTTCAAGAGCAGGCCCAATCAGGCCCATCCGTTATTCAGAGAGTTTGTAAAGTCAGCTTTATTCAGCAAATAAAACAGGAGGATAAAATATGGAAACGAAACAATTAGATCCGGCGGTCCCTAAAACCGTGAAAAAGTGGAAGTGCCTCGTTTGCGGCTATGAAGCCGAAGGCCCTGAACCACCTGAATCCTGCCCCGTATGCGGCGTCGGACCGGACCAGTTTGAAGAGATCGCGTCTGCCGAAACGGAATTTGTTTCCGAAAAAGCGGAGCGCTTTATCATTATCGGCAACGGCGCGGCGGGAACCACGGCCTGTGAAGAGATCAGAAAGCGGAACAGGAATTGCAGCATCGAAATCATATCGACGGAAGACGTCGTAGGCTATAACCGCCCGATGCTTACAAAGGGCATTTTGTCGGAGGTCGCCCCCGGCGATTTCTATATCAAACCCGAGGAATGGTATCGGGAAAACAACATCAAGCTGACCCTGGGCGTTACGGTAAGGGAAATCCGGAAGGACTCCGGGGAAATCGTTCTGGACAACGGGGAAACCAGGAAATACGATAAACTGATTCTGGCTACCGGAGCCGAGGCGTTTATTCCTCCCATCAAAGGAGCCGATCAACAGGGCGTCACCGCGATTCGTTCGCTGGAAAGCGTAAAAAAGCTGAAGGAGCTTCTGAAGCAGGTGAATAAAGCGGTAGTTATCGGCGGCGGAATTTTGGGGCTGGAAGCCGCCTGGGAGTTGAAACAGGCGGGCAAAGAGGTTACCGTCATCGAGCAGTCGCCGAACATCATGGGAAAACAGCTGGATGAAAAAGGTTCCGCGCTGCTGAAGGCCGCCACCGAAAAATCCGGAATCCAGGTGATCACAGGCAAGGCAATAGAAGAGATCACAGGCGATGGGAAAGCGACGGGCGTAAAGCTTGCGGACGGAACCTTTGCAGACGGAGAGTTGATCATCCTTTCCACGGGAGTGCGCCAGAACATCGGGCTTGCGGCGGATGCGGGACTCGCAACGGGCCGTTCCATCAAGGTCAACGACAGGATGGAGACCACCGCGGAAAATATTTATGCCTGCGGCGACTGCGCCGAATACAACGGAGTGAACTATGCGATCTGGGGCCAGGCTGTGGAGATGGGAAAGGCGGCGGGGATCAACGCCGTAGGAGATGAATACAAATATGAAGCCTTTATTCCGTCCAATGCGTTTACCGGCATGGGGACGGCCCTGTTTGCAGTGGGGGATAACGGCAAAGACCCGGAAAAGAACTACGAGGACATCGAGGTTTACGACAGCGTGAAGAACACCTATGAAAAACTGTATTTCGTGGACGACAAGTTCTGCGGCGGCATTCTTCTGGGCGATGTGTCAAAATCCGCCAGGTTATTGGAGGCCTACAAGAACCAGTCTCCCATGGCGGAATTTCAATAGGATTAAAAAAAGTGCAGCAATCAATTGAGTTGATTGAACTGCACTTTTATTTTATTTTCCGTTAACGGCCTTTATACTTCTGCTGTGTGGCAAGACCGCCCCTAATATGGCGTTCCGCCTTATTATTATCTAAAACGGTCTTGACCTCGTGGGCCAAACCTGGGTTTATCTCAAGCAGCCTTTCAGTAATATCCTTGTGGACTGTGGATTTGGATACCCGAAACTTTTTAGCGGCTGCCCGAACCGTCGAGTTGGTCTCGAGTATGTATCTGGCGAGTTCCAGCACCCGCTCTTCTATGTAATCCTTCATATTTTAGATTTCACCACCTTCATATATTTGTGCATTACTTTGTTCCTGGCTTTCACCAAATAGCCCCGGTTGACAAGGGTCTGCACGCCGGAGGCTATCAAATTTCTTTACAACATATATATGTAGGACGAGACAGCGATATGCGGAAAAATGTTTTCTTTGATAACATGCGGAGGTGGCTGCCAGGCATATTTCCTCTTCAGGTCTTCCGGGGGAATACCCCCTGGCACGGCGCTGATTGAAAATAGCATTGAAAGCATGCATTAAGGGAAGGTGAATAAAAATGCATTTAAGTTAATAAATATTCAAAAAGTCGTTGACTTTGTTCCAAAATGGGGCGTATAATAGTAGAAATGCAATTTTGAAGAGGAGTTTTTTGAGCGCAGGATTCGGGAAGGAGCAGGCGGAGTGGGATATAAAGTTTTTATTGACGGACAGGAAGGAACCACAGGTTTAAAGATACGAAAACGCCTGCAGGACAGAGAGGACCTCGAGGTGCTTTTCATCGCCGGGCCCGACCGGAAGGATGTGGAAGCGCGGCTTGAGATGATGAAAAAGGCGGACATTTCGTTCCTGTGCCTTCCGGACGCCGCCTCCAAAGAAATTGCCGCAAGGGCGGATAAGGACCGCAGAATCCTGGATACCTCCACTGCCCATAGGACCGATTCGGGCTGGATTTACGGATTTCCGGAGCTTTCCGAAACCCAAAGCGAAAAGATCAGGGGTTCAAACCGGGTAGCCGTTCCGGGCTGCCATGCGACAGGTTTTATCGCGCTGGTGAAGCCGTTGATTTCCCTGAAGATCATAGACAGAGACTATCCGCTGCTCTGCCATTCCCTCACCGGATACAGCGGCGGCGGAAAAAGCATGATCTCCCTCTACGAAGGAGATCGCACAGATCCGTTGTATGACAGCCCAAGACAGTATGGACTTGATCAGAACCATAAGCACCTGCCGGAGATGATCTCCGCAACAGGGGCCGGATATCCGCCGGCCTTTCACCCCATCGTCGCCGATTATTACTGCGGGATGATGGTTACCGTAACGCTTCACCGCAGGCTGATGAACAAAAAACTGAAGCCGGAGCAGCTTCGACAGGCCCTTGAGGAATATTATCAAAACCGGCCGGTGATCCGGGTAAAAGGAACCGACGAGGGTTCCGAGGGCGGGTTCATGGCGGCCAACGCCCTTGCGGACACAGACGGGATGGAGCTCCGCGTTTTGGGGAATCAGGATGTGATAACCCTCGCCGCCCGATACGACAATTTGGGCAAGGGGGCGTCGGGGGCCGCGATCCAGTGCATGAACATCATGCTGGCTCTGCCCGAAGAGAAAGGATTGGTTTTATGACGGAGGCAAAAGCGCTTGCCGAGGCGCGGTCCTACATACGGACGGTTGACGAAGCCGCTCTGGGGAAATACGCCGGCAAAACCGTTCTGATCAAATACGGCGGCAACGCGATGACCAACGAAACGCTGAAAAAGGCGGTCATGAAGGATGTCGTGCTCCTGGCCCGGCTGGGCATAAAGGCGGTATTAGTTCACGGAGGCGGGCCTGAAATCAGCAATATGCTGAAAATCATGGGCAAGGAGACGAGATTTATAGACGGCCTCCGGTACACCGATGCGGAAACGGCGGAGGTGGCGGCGATGGTCCTGGCGGGAAAGGTGAACAAGGGCCTCGTCTCGCTGATTCAACAGCAGGGGGGAAGGGCGATAGGTCTTTGCGGTCTGGACGGCGGCATGCTCCATGTGAAGAAGCTGCAAAGCGGGATCGATCTGGGATTTGTGGGAGAGATCACAAAGGTGGATATCAGGCCCATCGCCATGGCTCTGGATAACGGGTTTATTCCCGTCATCGCCACAGTGGGTGCTGATGCGGCCTGTCAGATATACAATATCAACGCGGATACGGCGGCTGCCGCAATCGCAGGGGCGCTGAAAGCGGAAAAGCTGATTTTCATGACCGACGTGAAAGGGCTTCTGCAGGAAAAGGACAGGGAGGAGACGCTGATTTCAAGGGTCGGCGTAGGAGAGATTCCGGAGCTTGTGGAAGCAGGAATCATTTCCGGGGGTATGATCCCGAAGCTCCAAAGCTGCGTTGAAGCGATCAAAGGCGGCGTCAGGGAAGCGGCAATCATCGACGGCAGGGCCGGACATTCCATTCTCATGGAACTGCTTTCCGGAGAACGGACCGGAACGCTGTTGTATCAAGATTATCAGGATCGAATCGATTGAATATTTATTAAAGGTAAAGATATAGGGGGCATCATTGTGAACAGTTCAGAAATCAAGGAAAGAGACAGACGGTATGTCTTAGGGACTTACGCGAGAAACGATCTCTGCATCGTCAAGGGGTCCGGCGCAGCGTGCTATTCCCCGGAAGGAAAGAAGTACATCGATTTTTCGTCAGGGATAGGCGTGAACTCCCTGGGGTATTCCGACAGAGGCTGGATCAAAGCGGTGACGGAACAGCTGGAAAAGGTGCAGCACACCTCAAACCTGTTCTATACTGAGCCCTGCGGGGAACTGGCTGAAATGCTGATCAAAAGGACCGGCTACGACAAGGCCTTCTTCTGCAATTCCGGCGCGGAGGCCAACGAGGGAGCCATAAAAGCGGCCAGAAAATACAGCCGCATGAAATACGGAGAGGGCAGATACGGGATCATAACCATGAGGGATTCCTTTCACGGCCGAACCATGGCAACCATTACCGCCACGGGACAGGACAATTATCATCAATATTTCGATCCCTTCGT
>DAITKX010000070.1:0-1775 GCA_036835995.1 Bacillota bacterium
AAAAGATATTAAGTTATCGGACATATTTTATAACGCAGCAACCGCAAATGTCAATTGCTTTTTATAATACAGCGGCTGCCGGTGGGTATTCCCTTTGAAACCGCTCGCTCTTCAAATTTCAGGATTCTAATAAAATGAAAATTTTCGAGCTCGGACGGTTTCTACGGGAACACCCACGGCGCGCCGCTTTTACATAGCAATTGACATTTGCCTCTAATCCCGGGATAAAATAATCAATAACTTTCCAGACGCGTGGCTGATTTCCGCTTCTTCACCCGCAAATTCATTGCTGACTCCGATTGGAAAGCTGTCCGTCATCAGGTAATGATCGAGAGGATATTTTACCCCTCTGATGGTAACGCCTTCACAGCTTTCACCGAAGGCAAAGAGGGATATCATAAAATCCCCCGGATTTTTCACGGTCAATGCGCCGGGGCTCCGGAGGGTCGCCCGATTCTTTCCGTCGAGAAACCAGACTGTTTTCTGCTGGTCCACCCCATAGGACATGGTCTGAAGGTTCGCCAGGGTATGATCGAGCCGTCCCCCGAGCCCCCCGAGTATGAAAAACTCCTCAAAGCCGAACTCTATTCCGTATTTCAGACAGATGAGGGTATCGGTGTCGTCTTTCTCCGCGGGGACGCGGGCGATGCGGCAGCGGCTGTCCAGGCCTGAACGCTTTAAATCGGCTTCAATGTAGTCGAGGCCGATGGAGTCGAAATCCCCGATGACGATATCGGGATCGATCTCCTCCGCCCGGGCGTAAGAATAGCCGCCGTCGGCGCATATGACATAATCGCCCTCTGTGAAATCAAAGGACTCCTTTAATAAGGCGGACTGATAGGATGTTATTATCACACACCGGTTCAAGGGCTCACCTCATTATTTTACAACGGCGCGCAGAGCCTTGTCGAAATCGCCGATGATATCCTGAATATCCTCGATGCCGACAGAAACGCGGATCATTTCAGGCATGATGCCCGCCTCGATCTGCTGCTGTTCCGTCATTTGCCTGTGGGTAGTGCTGGAAGGATGGAGGATGCTTGTCCGAAGATCGCCGAGGTGGACCACCAGCCGGACGAGATCGAGATGCTTGACCAGCTCCTTGCCTGCTTTCGCACCGGCCTTGACGCCGAAGCAGAGAATGCCGCTGGCGCCTCCAGGCATATATTTCTGAGCCAGCTCATAGTAGGAATCGCTCTTCAGTCCCGGATATTTGACCCATTCCACGGAGGGATGGTTTTCCAGGAACTCCGCCAGCTTCAGCGCGTTTTCGCTGTGGCGCTCCATTCTCAGGTGCAGTGTCTCCAGGCCGAGGTGGAGCAGAAAGGAATTGAAAGGGCTCGGCGTGCAGCCGTAATCTCTGAGAAGCTGGACCCGGGCTTTGGTGACGTAGGCGGCGGGGCCGATGGCTTCGAAATATTTCAGACCGTGATAGCTGGGGTCCGGCTCCGTCAGTCCGGGAAATTTTCCGTTATCCCAGTTGAAATTGCCGCCGTCGATGATGACGCCGCCAAGGCTGGTAGCATGGCCGTCGGTATACTTTGTGGCGGAATGGACGACGATGTTGGCGCCGTGTTCAAAAGGCCTGCAAAGATATGGGGTAGCCAGGGTGTTATCGACGATAAAGGGAACGTCAAGCTTCTTTGCCACTGAAGAAAATTTCTCGAAATCGAGAACATTCATTCCAGGATTTGCGATGGTTTCGCCGAAAATCGCTTTTGTATTGGGCTTTGCGCAGGATAAAATCGTTTCTTCATCGGCGTCGGGATCGATAA
>DAITKX010000070.1:1785-15768 GCA_036835995.1 Bacillota bacterium
AGGATTTCCTCTTCGTTGCAAGCAGGATCGATAAAGGTAAAGTCGATTCCGAGCCTGCGAAGGGAGACGTCGAACAGATTGTAAGTGCCTCCGTAAATGCTGGTGGACGAGATGACATGATCTCCCGCCTGACAGATATTGATGATGGCCAGAAAGCTGGCGCTCTGACCGGAAGACAGCGCCAGGGCGCCGACCCCTCCCTCCAGAAGGTTCATCTTTCCCTCAAAGCCTTCACTCGTCGGATTTCCGATCCTTGAATAAAACGCGCCTTCCGCTTTCAGATCGAACAGATCCGCAACGTAATCGGAATCATCGTAAGCGAAGGTCGTGCTTTGCACGATGGGCAAAACCCGGGGTTCTCCGGCCTTTGGTCTGTATGTTCCCTGAACACAGTTTGTATTAAAGCGATAGTTGCTCATAAGCAGCCACACTCCTTTCCAGAGTATATTTTTCATGCAGTATTGCTGTTTTAATCAAGGTATCATTATACCATATCATTTCTGGAAAAAACATTAAAATTCTAAAAATTCCGTGTATTGCAATTCGGCCATTTTGCTCTTGTCAACACACAGCTCTATGATTATACTTAAATCAGAAGAGTATCATCCTGAGGAAGGGGGGGGTATCCATGGAGGATAAGATCAACAGGGTTCTTACTGAAAAAGTGAACCCGCTTTTGGCGTCCCATTTTGGCGGGGTTGTGTTGACAGCCTTTGAAAACGGGACCGCGTATGTGAAACTGACTGGATCGTGCAGTACCTGCCCGTCCGCGCAATATACGGTGGAAGACGTCGTGAAGGGGATCGTAATGGAAGAGATTCCGGAGGTCAAGGATGTGATCCTTGACACCTCTGTCAGCGAAGATCTGCTGGACATGGCCAGAAAACTTTTGAAAAAATAGTTTTGGCACAAATATTGCTTTAAAATTTAATGGTTTCCTTTTGCGCTGCAAGGCGGCCGGCAATAGGGCCGGATCTGCGGTGGAGCGCTCGTATAATAATTTACATGAAGGAGTGGTTGTATTATGGCATTAATGAACAGGGCTCAATACATTGAGAGCTTGAAAAAACTGAACACAAAGGTATATCTGTTCGGCGAAGAAGTAAAGAACTGGGTCGATCATCCGATGATCAGACCATCCATCGAATGTCTGGCTATGACATATGAGCTGGCTTGCGATCCTCAGTACGCCGACCTGATGACAGCAAAATCAAACCTTACGGGAAAGACCGTAAACAGATTCACCCATCTGCATCAGAGCACGGATGATCTGGTAAAAAAAGTTAAAATGCAGAGATTGCTGGGTCAGAAGACCGCTTCCTGCTTCCAGAGATGCGTGGGAATGGATGCCTTTAATGCGGTATATTCCACGACCTTCGAACTGGACAAAGCGCATGGCACCAACTATCATGAAAGATTTAAAAAGTATGTTGAATATGTCCAGGAAAACGATTTGACCGTTGACGGCGCTATGACCGACCCCAAGGGCGACAGAGGAGCATCTCCAAGCCAGCAGAAGGACCCCGATTTATTCCTGCGCATTGTAGAGAAGAGACCTGACGGTATCGTTGTCAGAGGCGCAAAATGCCATCAGACCGGTTCCATCAACTCCCATGAACATCTCATCATGCCTACCATCGCAATGACGGAAGCCGACAAGGAGTATGCGGTATCCTTTGCGATCCAGTCTGACGTTCCCGGACTCTTCATGGTTTACGGAAGACAGTCCTGCGATACGAGAAAGCTGGAAGAAAACGCTGATATCGATCTTGGAAACAAGAAGTTCGGCGGACAGGAAGCTTTGGTAGTCTTTGACAACGTATTTATTCCCAACGACAGAGTATTCATGTGTGAAGAATATGATTTCGCGGGCATGCTCGTTGAAAGATTTGCGGGATATCACAGACAGTCCTACGGCGGATGCAAAGTCGGCGTAGGCGACGTCATCATCGGAGCCGCAGCTCTTGCCGCCGATTACAACGGAGCCGCGAAAGCTTCCCATATCAAGGATAAGCTCATCGAAATGACTCACCTGAACGAAACTCTGTACTGCTGCGGTATCGCATGTTCCGCGGAAGGTTACAAGACGGAAGCAGGAAACTATCAGATCGATCTGCTCCTGGCCAACGTCTGCAAGCAGAACGTTACCAGATTCCCCTATGAGATCGTAAGACTTGCTGAGGACATCGCAGGCGGCCTGATGGTCACCATGCCTTCTCAGAAGGACTTCGAATCCGACCTGAAGGTTGGACAGAGCGGAATGACCATCGGCGAATGGTGCAACAAGCTCTTTGTGGCTAACCCCGGAGTTTCCACAGAAAACAGAATGAGAATCTTGAGATTCCTCGAGAACATCTGCCTGGGTTCCTCTGCGGTAGGTTACAGAACAGAGTCCCTCCACGGCGCAGGATCTCCGCAGGCGCAGAGAATCATGATCGCCCGTCAGGGAAATATCAATCAGAAGAAGGAACTTGCAAAAGTGATCGCTGGTATCAAAGACTGATTTGATTGATTGAAGACCGAAAGAAAATAGAAATAGAACCGTCGGAAGCCATCCGGCGGTTCTATGGTATAAATATTGATTCTGCCAAACGACGCTAAAGCGCCGGGCAGAATGTTATACGACAAAAATCTATAAATCTGCGATTCATGATTTTTCAGCATAAATTCTGCCGAACGTCGCTAAAGCGCCGGGCAGAATGTTAAGGAGAGCGACCAATGCTTGTAGGCGTAAAATTCTGCGGAGGCTGCAATCCCAGATACGACAGGGGAAAGGCCCTTGAAACCATAAAGAAACAGGCTGGAGACGCGGCGGAGTTTGTGACTGCCGAAGAGGGAGCCGAATACGATTATCTGCTTGTGATCGGAGGCTGCACAAACTGCTGTGCTTCATACAGCCAATACAAAGCTGGAATAAAAACCATACGCATGTGGGATGAAAGCCACATCGAAAAAGTTATTCAAGAATTAATAGATGGGGAGGAATGACATTTGAACTGGAGAGAACTATACAAAAGCAGATTATGCAGCGCAGAAGAGGCAGTAAAAAGTATCAAATCAGGCGACAGAGTAGTCTTTGCACACAGTGTAGCAGAACCACCCGTATTAGTAGAAGCAATGGTGGCCAACGCGGCAGCCTATAAGGATGTCGAGGTCTGCCACATGGTGACCCTCGGAAAAGGCGCGTATTCAAAGCCGGAGATGAAGGAGCACTTTCGCTTCAACGGCTGGTTTACAAGCCCTTCCACCAGAGACTCCATCCTGCAGGGACACGGAGACTTTACTCCGGTATTCTTCCATGAGGTCCCCAATTACATCAGAAAAGGAATCTTTTCAATCGATGTGATGATGGTCATGGTTTCCCCGCCGGATGAGCATGGCTATTGCTGTGTCGGCGTATCCTCCGACTATACGATGCAGGGAATCGAATCCGCTAAAATCGTCCTTGCGGAAGTAAACGACCAGGTGCCGGTGGTATTCGGCGATACCTTTGTCCATGTGAGCAAAATCGATAAATTTGTTGAAACATCTCATCCGCTGCCGGAGCTGGGCCTTCCTAAGATCGAGGAGACAGAGCTGGCCATCGGAAGAAACTGCGCCGAGCTCATCGAAGACGGTTCCACTCTGCAGCTGGGGATCGGGGCGATTCCGGACGCTGTTCTTCAGTCTCTGAAAGACAAGAAGGATCTGGGGATCCATTCCGAAATGATTTCCGACGGCGTCGTAGACCTCTTCGAAGCCGGAGTGGTCAACAATTCTAAAAAGGGTTTAAACAAGGGCAAGATGACCGTGACGTTCCTCATGGGTTCCAAGCGGCTCTATGATTTTGCGAACTATAACCCCGTTCTGGAGCTGAGAACCGTAGATTACGTAAATAACCCGGTGGTGGTGGCGCAGAACACAAAGCTCGTATGCATCAATTCCTGCATCGCGGTGGATTTCATGGGGCAGGTCGTTTCCGACAGCATCGGGATCAGACAGTTCAGCGGAGTCGGCGGACAGGTTGACTTTGTAAGAGGCGCGGCCATGTCCCTGGACGGCCTTGGAAAGGCTGTCATCGCGATGCCTTCCAGCACAACCAAAAAAGACGGGACCTTGATCTCAAAGATCACGCCCTTTATCGACCACGGCGCAGCCGTTACCACATCCAGAAACGACGTCGATTACATCGTTACGGAGTACGGGATCGCGGAATTAAAGGGAAAGACGCTGAAGGACAGGGCAAGAAACCTGATCAACATCGCCCATCCCCAGGTGAGAGATGAACTGAAAGAAGAGTTCGAAAAGAGATTTAACGCAAAATATTAATTATGGGCCGCTATGACCCGAGGATAAGGAGGAATTAAAAATGCAGGCATTAAGAGTTGTTCCCAAAGTATTTTACTTCGACACGTTCAAAGAATTCAACGATGAATTCAAGGTAGGCAAAGACGATCTGGTGCTGACCAACGAATGGCTTTACACCCCTTATATGAAACCTCTCGGAATTGAAACCAACGTTATTTTTCAGGAGAAATACGGGGCAGGCGAGCCTTCTGACGAAATGATCGACGCTATCGCCGCGGAAATGAAAAAATACAGCTTCAAGAGGATCGTTGCATTCGGCGGCGGAACCATCGTCGACATCTGCAAAGTGCTTTCCCTGGATGTTCCTGAAAAATCCGTCGATCTCTTCACGGGAAAAGTAGCCCCGAAGAAGGTCAAAGAGCTCGTGGTTGTCCCGACGACCTGCGGAACCGGAAGCGAAGTGACCAACGTTGCCATCGCTGAGTTGAAATCCTTACATACCAAGAAGGGCCTCGCTGTGGAAGAAACCTACGCGGACATCGCCGTTCTCGTTCCCGAGACAGTGAAAGGACTGCCTTACAAGTTCTTTGTGACCAGCTCCGTCGACGCGCTGATCCACGCCATCGAATCCTATCTGTCCCCGAAGGCGTCGCC
Source organism: Bacillota bacterium (assembly GCA_036835995.1). GTDB lineage: Bacteria > Bacillota > Clostridia > Peptostreptococcales > Anaerovoracaceae > Anoxybacterium. The sequence goes on from DAITKX010000070.1 coordinate 6,727, forward strand.
TTTCACAGAGATGTATTCCCTCCAGGCGATTCATATGATCATGGACGGATACAAGGAAATCGTTGCAAAGGGCGAAGAGGAAAGATTCAAATATCTTAAGGAGTTCGTCCTGGCTTCAAACTATGCGGGCATCGCTTTCGGAAATGCGGGATGCGCCGCTGTTCACGCGCTTTCCTATTCCATCGGCGGAGCGTTCCACGTAGCTCACGGCGAAGCAAACTACCAGTTCTTCACGGAAGTGTTCAAGATGTACACCAGGAAGAACCCCGACGGCAAGATCAAACAGGCTACGAAGATATTTGCAGACGCTCTGGGCGTTGATCCCAACGGCGACGTATACGGCGAGCTGGAGAAATTCCTGAACAAGCTCATCATGAAGAAGCCTCTCAGAGAGTACGGAATGACGGAAGCTCAGATCGACGAGTTCACCAAATCCACAGTGGAGAACCAGCAGAGACTTCTCGCCAACAACTATGTGTTCCTGACGGATGAAGAGATCAGAGAGATCTTCGCAAATCTCTACTAGAAACAACATAAAACCAAATAACTTTTACATTCCATAAAAAGAGCGCCTGCCGAATCCGGCAGGCGCTTTTGTTGAAACATGAAATACTCTTCAAACCAATGCTTCTATTCCGTTATGAGTTAAAAGGCTGGCAGTCCAGCCAGGAAGCCTAATTCAGCACCCTAACCGCTCCGTAATAATGGCTGACGTTATAGCTGGAGGAGAGATCGCTGATCTTTACCTTTTCTCCGGGTTGGGGAGCATGGATAAACTGTCCGCCGCCGATGTAAATTCCTACATGGCTGATCTTCGAAGAGGATGAAGAAGGCTTAAAGAAAACCAAATCACCCGCCTTAAGCTGCGACTTGCTTATCGGTACTCCGCTGCCATATTGTCCGGTAGTAGTGCGGGGAAGGCTTCCTGAAAACTGCTTCATCACGTACTGGGTAAAACCGGAGCAGTCAAATCCCTTGGGAGTCGAGCCTCCGCTTTTATACGGAACGCCCAGAAATTTCTCCGCGTAAGCTACGACATCGCCTGCGGCGGCGGCAATAATAACCGTTCTTCCAACGCCTCTGCTGCTTGCGATATACCTGGTCGCCTCCTTTGTGCCCTTCAGCGTGACCTGATCCTTCGGTTCGGCGGTAACGACGGAGGAGAGGACGGTTGTTCCGGTTATTACTCCGTTTTCCTTAGTGACCTCGGCGCATACCGTTTTACTGCCGAAAGCGCCGGGGGTCTTAACCTTTGTCTGACCTTTCAGGAGAGCGCCGGTTTCTTCGTAAACGGTGTTAAAATCGATTTTCTCCGCAGAGGTGATTCTCTCCTTTGTTTCAACGGTCAAATAGGGTACTGCGGCAAACAGGTTGAGCTGCTGGCCGATCTGAATTTTATTCGGGTCAAAACCGGGATTTGCTTTCTGCAGTTCATCGATGCTCACTCCGTTTGCAGCGGCGATATCCCACAGGGTATCGCCATCCTTGACCGTATAAACCTGGGTGCCGGATTTTCCCGCAATGAGATAGGATACGGCGTCGTCCGGTTCCATGATGTCGGAAAGGGAAACCGCAGCCTTTGTCACAAGGATGCTTTCCTTAAAGTCGGCGCTAATCAGTTCGCTTCCGCTGCTCAGGTAATGGTTCTTGATCCCGTCAAGGATCTGATTGGCCCCTTTTTCCGTTGATGTGACGGCAATATTTTTCCCGTCTGCATTGACCGCCCATCCGTCCGCCTTGCAGGCCTTGGAGGCGATAATCTTATCTTCGAGCTCTTTTTGAGTCAGAGCGGTGACTTCCTTTTGATGAAGATCCGTTGCTTTGCATGTGATCGCATCCTTGTCGATCAGCAGATTCAGCGGCGTTTCTTTGTCTGCGTATTCTGTCGTGATCTCATTTACGGCCTGAGGGACCATGCTCTTATCAGTTACGTAGCCGGCTTTTACGCCTGCGATTTCCAGGCTGTAAACCTCCGTGCCAGTGAACGCTGTCAGCACCGCGACCAATGCGATACAGCCAATGACTCCTGATGCGGTGGCAATTTTCCTCTTTTTGCTCCATTTGGCGATCTCATTTACTGCGCGGACTAAGTGTTGACGAATTGATTCCTTCATGCTCATTGGTAACCTCGCTATTTATCTCTTGCTTTTATTACAAATTTATTACAAGATAAATATTACTATATTGTTACAACGAGATCAAGGCATTTTGTATAAATTTCACAGTTAAAAAATCAAGAAAACATTGGAAATGTTGGATTTTACACTGTCATAAGGAATGCCCCAATTTGTACCAGATAGAATGCCTGTTGAAAAAAATATAACTGATTTGCTGTTCGGCCGGACTGGTTTGCAGAAAAAAGGATATTTGATGAGTAAACGCGGTCAGGTGTAGACAAAGAATGCTCCGGATGTATTTTTTACATCCGGAGCATTCTTATCAGGCCGGCATTCCCTTCATCAATCAAATACCAGTTCGATTCCCTTACATTCCAATCTCGTAACGAAGAGCGACTTGCTGACAGAAATGGTAATGGTATCGTCAATGGATCCTTCAACTGCTTTCCGGGACACCCATACATTCAACCCGTCTGATTGGAATTCCACAAATTCCTTTCCGAAATACTCCTCCATTTTTGCCGGTCTGATATCGGGAGCGTAAAATTTCTTTGTTTTTCCACAGCCGCAGCCTGCGCTCGTTCTGCTTGGAATCATGTTGATGATCAACGAATTGGTTCCGGCTTTTTTCAGATATTCTTTTACCCCTGATTCTATTACGATTTTCATAGCAACCTCCGAATCATGTCATGAAAGACAAAGATGCTAAAGCCAAAGATCAGGCTGTCGCTTCTTGTTCTTCTTCTTTTTTTGCGCCGTTGCTGTTGAAATCTTTTTCATCATTGGATTCATAGATATAGTCTTCATATTTCTTTACGTTGCCCAGTTGGATCAAGAGGCAGAGCACGATTCCGACAGCCAGGCCCCAGGCGGCTCCCCGGGTTGCCAGAACGGCGCCCATAACGCCGGCTATCCCCAGGTCGTTAAAGGTTCTGGCTTTCATGACGCCTACGCGTACGGATACGTATCCCTGTATCAGCATGGTCGATGCGAGGGCGACCCCGAGGATCGGCTTCACCAGCGTTACGATGGGGAGGATGAAATATCCTGTCAGGGTTCCGAAACGGAAGGAGCCCGCGCCTGAATTGATGGACTGCATCGCCTTCGGGCCATGCTTGAAGCGCTCGCAGACAACGACCTGCATTGCGGCCCACAGGGGCCCGCACATGGTGAGATCCGGCCCTAAGACAGACATGATGATGTTGCGCATTCCGAAGATGATATGCGACCGGTTGGGGTTGTAGTCGATGTGTTCATCGGGACGGTATTTCCCCGCGTCCTCAAGGAGAGCCTGAGACTGGATCATATCCCCGAACAGGATGACGTAAGCGGAAAACACCATCGGAAGACCGCTGATAAACATTGTAAAGGAAGGGAACCCGACGCCGAAGAAGGTCCAGTTGTGAAACAGCTCTCCGAAAGCCGGAGCGGAAATTCCCCACTCGATGACGGGGACCTCTGTCTCGCCCACGAGAGGCCCAAGGATCACAGCCAATACCATGATCGGCAGAATGCCCAGGTTGGATAAGGTCCTTGTAACGACATTTCTCTGGGCAATGCTTTTGAAATGGTTTGAGAACAGCAGATAGAATCCGATGCCGATACAAACCGTTATGGTGATGGGGTATGTATCAAAGCGCTGTCCTTTATTGAAGATGACCATAACCGCAGCAAAGCCGGAGCCGAGGATCAATCCGGCCTGCATCGCATTGGGAACCAGTGCGATCAGTTTTTTTCCGAGCCCTGTGATCCCTAATATGACGGCCAAAAGTCCCAGGGAAAGCTCAAAGGCTATGAGGGCCTGAATCCTTGGCGTCCCCATTTCAAACCCGCTGACGTACAGCATCAGCAGCGGAATCGCCGGGGTGACCCATCCGGGAACTACCGGATCTCCCAGAAACACGTGAGCGCAGTACAGGATACCGTTCAGCACGACCACCGCAAGGGCGACCTCAAAGGACATTCCCAGGTATTCCTGAAGCATTGGAATCGCGCTGAGGCATACCGCGCACATGAGTAAGCCCTGAAGATAGTCCGCCCATTCAAAACGGTAATGATAGAACGGAACACGGATTTTGAAAGGACCAAGAGGCAGATGGGGCTGCTCCTGACCATACTCTCTTTTCTTTGACATTGTCTTTCCTCCTTTTACATTCGACTATTTTAATTTGCATATGATTGCAACTTAATACTAGAAGCAAGAGTAATGCCAATACTAATTTTCAAACGATATCGGTGCGTGGTTCATATGCGCTCAATAGAAATTGAGCGGTATCGCACAAAATGATGGTTTTTAATTAGAAAATAGTTCGGAACCGCACACCTGCCGAGGGCATATGACGTTCGCGGAGGCCGGTAGATGAAAAAGGGATAGGCAAAACAAAAAAAATATGTAATACTTATTTATGGATTTTTCTAGGAAAGGATAGAGATATGGAAGTGCAAACCATCCTGGGTCTTCCTCTTGAAACCTGGATCATCGTCGGCGGCTTATATCTGCTTGCTTCGGTTTTTCCTTCTGTGATCGCCCTGATATTGAAACACCGGGAGGCGGGGAAGTGAAATGAGCAGAGTTATCATTTATATGCTGTACTTTACACTCTACACTCTCGTCTTACTGTTCTGGGGCAAGAGCGGGTTTAAGAAGACCAACAGCATCAAAGATTTTTGTGTGGCGGCAAACAGTCTGGGGCTTTTTGTCAGCGTATCAACATTTACGGCGACGCTGTTCAGCGCCGTATCCATGCAGAGCGTGACAGGATCCGTCTATCAGTTCGGTTATTCCACGCTGTTATATTCCGTGATCGGATGGCTCCTGGGCGCTTCCTGCCTGGTTTTTGTGGCTTATAAAATCAAAGAATACGATATTGTTACGGTATCGGATTATCTCAGGATAAGATACTCCAGCAGGAACTACCAGGCCTTTGCCGGAGCCGTTACCGTGGTTTGCTATGTCCTTTACATCATCATTCAGATCAAAGGTTTCGGAATCGTGGTTTCCGAACTTCTCGACATCAATTATAACGTCGCCATTCTGCTGATTTACCTGTTCATCGTATACACAGGCTTCGGCGGCCTTTTTTCTGTCTCAAAGACGGACGCTTTAAACATGATCGTCGTGATTGTGGGCGTGCTGGCGGTTTCCGTAACCATCCTGCATGAGCTGGGAGGGATTACGGCGATCCATGAAGGAGTCGGAGCCATAACGGATGGCGCATCGCTGGACCCCACCACAAACGGGATGTTCAGCCCCGCGATGATCATTACTACGAGTATGGCCTGGGGGCTTGGCACTGCGGCGAATCCACAGTATATCATCAGAATCACTTCGGCAAGAGACAAGGCGACGGGAATTCGGATGATTTGTATTTCGACCCTTATTCTGAGCGCCATCTATCTGGGGCTGATGATCATCGGCCTCGGTTCCAGAGTGATAGAGCCTGCGGCCAGTTCCATTCAGTCCGTGGACGAGATACTGGCGCACATCGTCAATACGAAAATCACTTCCTATATTGGCGGCGTCATGTTTATCAGCATCATCGCCGCGGCGATTTCTACGGCAAATTCCCAGCTGCTCCTCCTTTCCAGCAGCTTTACCTATGACATTTACATCAATCTGTTTAAAAAGAATATCTCAAATGAAAAATTTCTGAACCTGAACCGGATCATCATTTTCATCGCAGGGACGGTCTCTTTATTATTGTCCATTCACCCCCTGGAAACGCTTCTCATCTATGGCAGCTACATTTGGAGCATCGTGGCGGTAACCTTCATGTGGCCCATATACGGGGGACTGTATTGGAAGCGGGCTACAAAGCAGGGCGCGGTATCTTCTTCCATAAGCGGGATCGCCGCCGTAGCGTCTATTTATTTTTTCACCCAGTATTGTGATCTCCCTGATCGTTTTTATCGCGGTGAGCTCTGTCACATATAAAAGAGAAGGCAGCCTGTCATGAAGTTGAAACTCGACATAGAAAATAAAATACTCATTCCTTTTATGATCCTCACGATCCTGCCCATCACCATTCTCGGGATCGTCTCCTATTGGAACGGTTACCAGCTGCTCTTCAATGAAAGGGTCAACACACAGCGGGAATTATTAAATGAGGCAGTCCTCTATCTTGAATCCGTCAACGAGGAAGTTGGGCGCGGTGAGATAACAGCGGAGACCGGAAAAGCCAAAGCTCTGGATTATTTCCGGAAGGCTGACGAGAAAAACATGGCGATCCTCGGCCCCGACGGTTACATGATGGGGAATTCCGAGCTGTTTCCCGAGGATTTGAAGCAAAGGACCGCGGAAAATAAAGGCGGCGTGCTGGATGAAAAAAAGATGCGCTATATCTTTGCCGATTTTAGGCCGTGGGGTTGGACCGTCATCTTTGGAGTCGACAAATCGCTTTTTCCGGAAGAGCTGATCACGATCCAGAAATACACCATGCTTCTTGCCATCATCTTTCTGGTCCTTTCCATGCAGGCCATCATCTTTATCGCCCATAATATTTCCAAGCCCATTAAATATTTTGCTGAGATATGCAAAAAAATTGAAATCGGCAATCTTGAGGAAAAGGTAAATATCCTGCGGGGGGATGAGATTGGAGTTTTGGCAAATTCCTTCAATCGAATGGTCGATCAGATCAACGCCAGCACCGGGAAGCTGATCGAGATGCAGAAATTTAACGAGGATATCTTGAAAAGCATCGATATCGGAATCATGACGACCGATAACAACGGAAAAATGGTAACGATCAATATGGCCGGAAATGAAATCCTTGCAAAATATGGAGAAGTGAATCTCCTGGAAACTTTAAACTGCCAAATCCTCGATACCATCAGTCATCTGAAGACCATAAACGAAATGATCTCGATCAACGTTTCTGCCGGAAAGGCTATTTATATCGATGTGATCACCTCCCTTCTGAAGAAGGAAGACGGAGCTGTCTATGGAGCCATATGCAGTTTCAACGACATTACTGAGAGAAAGGTATTGGAAAACAATATTATCCGCGTGGACCGGCTGGCGTCCGTCGGCCATTTCGCCGCGGGGCTGGCCCATGAGATAAGAAATCCGCTCACCGGCCTGAAAACCGGCCTTCAGGTCATCAAGCACAGGGAAGTCAAGCGGAACGAGATTGCCAGCCAGGCGCTGATAGAGGGCCTTACCTTTGAAATTGACAGGATCAACAGCCTGGTCTCCGACCTGCTGGATTTTTCAAGGCCGAAGCAGACCATACGGGAAAAGGCGGAAATCAAAGATATTATAAAAAAATCACTGGACCTGGCAATGGAAGAAATCGTTGTGAAAAGCATTTCCGTCGCGCTGACGGCGGATGAGCCGTTTCAGGTGTTTGTCGACAAGAGACAGGTGGAGCAGATTTTTTTAAACATCATCACAAACGCCATAGAAGCCATGGAACCGAAAGGACATTTAACAATTGAGGTAAAACGTGCCTTCATCGACGATGTATCCTTTATCCAGATCAGTTTTGAGGACGATGGAGCAGGGATCGAGGCGGAAATCCTGGGAAAGATATTTGATCCATTTTTTACCACAAAGGTCAAAGGTACCGGGCTGGGGCTGGTAGTTGTGGCAAAGCTGGTAGAAGAAAATCATGGAAAAATAGAGATTGAGAGCGTCCTAAAAGAGGGGACGAAAATCAAGGTGTCGCTTCCGGAATATTGGAGGGTTGAAAATGAAAACGAAGGTTCTGGTCATTGATGATGAGATTATGATTCGAAAGTCTCTGGAAGCAGGGCTTACCGATATCGGATATGACGTTGCGACAGCGGTGGACAGCAAGGATGCCCTGCGGCTGATCGCTTCTTTTAAGCCGCATATTGCGCTGACGGATATGAGGCTCGGCGCGGAAAACGGGATCGATTTGATCGGTGATATCAAAAAAGTTGACAATGATGTGGAGGTCATTGTTATGACTGCGTACAGCGATATTGCCAGCGCGGTTTCCGCCATAAAAAAAGGGGCCTTTGACTATATCAACAAGCCCTTTGAACTGGAAGAGATCGAACTTATCCTGGAGAGGGCGTATCAGAATTATAAAATAAAAAATAAGATACTGATCCTTGAAAAGAGGGATGAATGCCATATTGAAAACATGGTTGGCCAGAGCGATAAGATGAAGGACGTCTATGAGAAAATCAATATCTTATCCCAAAATGACAATGTGACGGTTTTGATCAAGGGAGAGACGGGGACGGGGAAAGAACTGATCGCCGACGCAATCCATAAAAAAAGCGTGAGAAAAGATTTCCCGATCCTGAAAATAAATTGCAGCGCCATGCCGGCGCAGTTGGTGGAAAGCGAGCTTTTCGGCTTTGAAAAGAACGCTTTTACCGGCGCGACGGCAAAGAAGAAGGGCCTCTTTGAAATTGCAGACGGAGGGACTGTGTTTCTGGATGAGCTTGGGGAAATCCCGCTGGAGATACAGGTCAAGCTGCTTCGCGTTCTGGAAGAGAGAAAGTTTCGGAGAGTCGGCGGGCTCGAAGATATAGAGGTGGATATCAGAGTGATCGCCGCCACGAATAAAAACCTGGAGGCGGCGGTGAAGGAGAGGACGTTTCGGGAAGATTTATATTACCGGCTCAATGTCGTTCCAATCGAGGCGCCTCCTCTGCGGGAAAAGAAAGACGATATCCTGCTGCTTGCACAGCATTTTCTAGATAAATACAATATTGTTTTCAAAAAATCCATCAAAGGATTCGATAGCGCCGCAAAGTCTCAGCTGCTTGCCTATTCCTGGCCGGGAAATGTCAGAGAACTAAAGAATGTAATAGAACGCATCGTGATCCTGAACAGCGAAGACTGGATTTCAAGCAGAAATCTGCCTGTTGAAATTCAGAATCATGTGGTTGAAGAAACCGAAAATTTACCGCCGGAGCTGGATATTCTTCCGGCTGAAGCCGTAAATTT
>DAITKX010000070.1:15779-18043 GCA_036835995.1 Bacillota bacterium
CACTGGAGGACAGACTGAGCGAAATAGAAAAGAAATACCTGAAGAAAGCGTTGGAAACAGCGAAGGGAAATCAGTCCAAGGCGGCGGAAATGCTGGGAATCAGCAGATTTGCCCTGAAGCGGAAGCTGGAAAAATATTTGATTACCTAGAGGTTAGAGATGCTTCCGGCGTCTTATCTCGATTCGACGCCGGTCCAGATGTCCTGTGCTTTTACCGCCTGCTCTTTCAGCATGTAGCTGCCGTTGACGCCGCGGATCCCGAGCTCTTCGGCATACTTTAAAAGCAGGGTCTTTGCCGGATTGTAAATCATATCGATCACGATATCCGCGTTGATGCAGTTCTTTGGAATAGGGGTATTGTTTTCAGAGGGGTACATCCCTACCGGGGTGCAGTTGATCAGCAGGTCGCTCTTGATATTTGCTTCGCTGAAAAATTCATAGGAAATGGTATAGTTTCCATGAAAGTTCTGTTTTCCTCTGCTCACGATGGTGAGATCGTAGATTCCGAGATCCAGAAGGCCCTTCACAACGGCTTTCGCTACTCCTCCCGAGCCTAAAATCACAGCTTCCTTGCCCTTTACGGCAATATTGTTATGCTCGATCAGCGACAGGAAGCCGTCATAATCCGTATTGAAGCCCTTGGCAAGGCCGTTTTCAAACAGCACCGTGTTGACGGCGCCGATATATTTGGACTGCTGTGAGATGTCGTCCAGGAGGGGGATGACGGTTTCCTTATAGGGAATCGTGACATTGACTCCGCGGTAGCCCGCGTCCTTCAGCGCGTTGAAATTCCTGGAGAAGGTTTCCTTTGGAAATTCCAGGAGTTCATAGGTTCCCTCGATCCCTCTCTGCTTCATAATTTCTTCGTGTATCTGGGGAGATTGGCTGTGAGAAAGCTTTTCTCCCACAAGGCCCAGTTTCATCATTTGCTTCGACCTCCACTGTAATAATTTATAAAAGCCTTATCAGCTGATAAACTTTATGATTTCAGCCTTTTCGATAGGATATACGTACCCTTTTCCTATTTTCTCTATCAGGACGAGGTTCATCTTATTTCCGCGGCGCTTCTTGTCCTTCATGGCGGTCCGGGCAAGGAGCTCCTTGTCGATCCCGTCGGGGAGCTCGGTGGGAAGCCCGTACTCCTCGAGCAGCTCCTTCAGCATGGCGGAGGTGTTGATGGCGGTCAGACCCATAGCCTCGCTGTGCTCGGTTATGGTCTGCATGCCGACGGCCACCGCCTGGCCGTGTCCGTAGGTTTTGTAATCGTACAGGTTTTCGATGGCATGGCCGATGGTATGTCCGAAATTTGTGAGCATCCTAATTCCCTGCTCCTTTTCATCCTGCTCGATCATCTGCTTTTTGATCAGGCAGCAGCGGTATATGATGGACTCGATGAGCTCCGCGTCGCGGTAGTTGCTCATGCGGATCAGGTCTGAAAACAGGTCGGCGTCGGCGACGCAGGCATATTTGATGACTTCCGCCATCCCGTCGGCCATATTGTAATCCGAAAGGGTCTTTATGAAATCGGGATCGATGTAAACGCAGGCCGGCTGGTAAAAGGTTCCGACGAGGTTTTTTCCCTCCGGAAGATTCACCGCGTTTTTTCCGCCGATGCTGCTGTCGACCTGTCCGATCAAAGTGGTAGGGATCTGGACAAAATCCACGCCTCTCAGGAAGGTTGAGGCTGCAAATCCGGAAACATCGCCGATGACGCCTCCTCCCAGCGATACGATCACATCGTCTCGGGTGAGCTGAAAATCGATGAGCCGCTTGTAGATCGTCATGAGGGAATCGAAGGATTTGCTGGTATCCCCGGCGGGCAGTGCGATGATCTCCCATTGGCATTGGGAAGCGTCCAGCTGCTTCTGAAGAAAATCCCCATAGATGATATGTAGATTTTCGTCCGTGATCAAGGCGATCTTTTTTCCGGCGAAGCTTTCGCCCAAAATATTTCCTATGGTTTGAAAGGAACCGCTTTCGATGATTACCGGGTATTTTCCGCTCTTCATGTTGATAGTCAAATTGTATTTCATATGAAAACCTCCAATCTTTTATTGACTTGAGGGATATTTTATCCGCTTTTACTAGCTAAAACATAATTAATAAGTAGTATACACCAATCGGTAATAATTAGCAAACAAGTAATCTGAATAGGGGATCTCATGCAGGGAATTTCAGAGCAATCTTGGAACAAACGGGCCGATCTAGCCGTATTCGATTGTATTTTCGTAAGAAAACGAATATAATAACATAAATAAATATGAC
>DAITKX010000071.1:0-16709 GCA_036835995.1 Bacillota bacterium
CGACGCGGACTTCCCGCTGATCCAGTGCGAAAAAGGGCTGCTGGAGTTTGAAATCACAAAGAAAAATGAAGGATCCGAAGCCGGAAAAACAGCGGCTCCGGAAACCGGCGGCCTTTTCTTGGAGAGCCTCACGGGAGGAAGCGCCGCCAACGTCGTCGCAAGCCAGGCGGTGATCCGGATATTGGGGACGCCTGGGTTGCTGGTGGAAACGGAAGCCCAGATCAAACAAAAAGCTGCCGGGAAGGAATATGAAACAAAGACAGCCATCGCCGGGGAGCGGCTGACCGTCACGGTCACCGGCAGGCCGGCTCACGCGGCGTACCCTGAAAGGGGAAGGAACGCGATTTCCATGGCGATGGACCTGCTGGGGGACGCGGCGTTTTCCAATGAGGACGCAAACCGCCTTGTAAAATTCTATAACGATAAGATCGGTTTCGCCCTGGACGGAAGCAAAATCGGATGCGCGATGGAGGACGATCTGTCGGGGCGGCTTACCTTTAACGTCGGGAAGATCGATTTTGACGCCGGCAGCTCCGACGGCTCCGGCAATCTTGGCGGCGTCGCGATCACGGTGGATATCCGGTATCCGGCGACAAAGTCGAAGGAAGAGGTTTGGCAGGCGATGAAGCCCGCCGTTCTCGGAGCCGGTTTCAGCATGGAAGAGCTGGATCATATCCATTCGATCTATCAGGAATCGGATAATCCCGTCGTCAAGACACTGCTGGAGGTCTACAGGAGGATCAGCGGCGATACGGAGAGCCAACCCACCGCTATCGGCGGAGCGACCTTTGCGAGAGCGATCCCCAACTGCATGGCCTTCGGGCCTCTGTTTCCCGGAGATCCGGAGCTGGAGCATCAGAAGAATGAAGCCGCGAAGCTCTCCCAGATGCTGAGGGCTGGGGAGATATACGCGGAAGCGGTCTACCGGCTTACAGGCGGGGAAAATGCCTGACGTCCGGAATTATCGATGAAAGACGGCCGGCGAAAACGAGGTGCCGAAATGGAAAGAAAAAAGTTGGCCATTGTGGCGGGTTCGAAGGAGACGAAGAACACCCTGTGGGCCCAGATGAAATACTTCCTGGAAGATTATATCGAGATCGAGGGCTATTCCCAGGAGGAGGGCGTGCAAGGCCTGATTGAGGCGGATCTCGTAGTCATGAGCTCAAAGATACTGGCGGATGAGATGGCGGAATTCGTGGACCCCAAATGTCCCGTCCTCGTTGCGCAGCGATCCGTCAACGTTGAAAACATTCAGAAACTGTTCGGTATTCCAAAGGGAACAAAGGCATATTTCGTCAACGATCTGAGGGAAAATGTGTTCCTGTGCATCGAATCCCTGAAGGGGATGGGGATCGACTATATCGACTATATCCCTTACTACCCCGGGTGCCGGCTCTATCAGACCGCCGATCTCGCTCTGACGGCGGGAGAAGCGTCTCTGGTGCCGGCCCACGTGCGCACGGTGATCAACCTGGGCGCGAGAACCATCGATGTCTCCACCATCGTTGAAATATTGAAGCGGCTCGATCTGATGGATCAGAAGCTGGAGCTGGTGTCACAGAGATACCGTGAGACCATGATCGGCCTCAGCAAGCACTTATACAGCCTTTTCAACGAAATATCCAATACCAACCGGAATTTTGCCAGGGTGCTGAACAAGATTAACGACGGGATCATCGCCTTTACCGGCAACGGGGTAATCTCCATCTTCAACGAGAAGAGCAAGGAGATCTTTGGCGGCCATTCCGCCGGAGAGCTGATCAATAACGCCATCGAGGACGAGAGTGTAAGAGAGTACCTGATCTCCCCGAAAGATATGTCGGATAAACTGTTCCGGCTCAACGACGGAGATTTCATCATCAGCAAGTTTCGGATCGAGAGCAGCGACACCACGGTATGCACCATCAAGAACACGAAAGAGAACAAGGACATGGAAACCAAGCTGCGGCAGAGCCTCATCAAGCGGGGTTACTTTGCGAAATACAGGTTTGGCGATATCGTGGGGCCCTCCCGGACCATGCAGGATACCATCCATGTGGCGAAAAAGCTGGCAAAATCGGAGTTGAGCATTCTGATCTACGGAGAAAGCGGGGTGGGCAAGGAACTGTTCGCAAGCGCGATCCACAATGACTCCCACAGGAGCAGAGGCCCCTTCGTAGCCGTCAATTTCAGCGCTCTCTCGGAGGACCTGGTGGAAAGCGAGCTGTTCGGGTATGAGGAAGGCGCGTTTACGGGCGCGAAGAAAGGCGGCAAGGTCGGAATCTTCGAGCAGGCAAACGGCGGAACCATTTTTCTCGATGAGATCGGAGATATCTCCCTGAAGATTCAGACCAGACTGCTGAGAGTCCTTCAGGAGAAGGAGATCCGAAGGGTGGGCGGCAGCGAAAATATTCCCATCGACGTGCGGATCATCGCGGCCACCAATAAAAACCTGCCCCAGATGTGCAGCGACGGCACTTTCAGGGAAGACCTCTATTACCGGTTGAGGAAATTTTATTTGAAGATCCCGTCCCTGAACGAAAGGGAAGAGGACATCGACGCCCTTGTGTCGCATTTCATCAGCAAATACGGCAGGGAAAACCTCCGGCTGTCCGATGAGGTCATGGACGTTCTTCGGAAAAGCCGGTGGAACGGAAACGTCAGAGAGCTGGAAAACACGGTGGAATACTGTATCGCGGTCAGCGAGGACAACATCGTCCGGCTTACGGATCTTCCGGATGACCTGTTTGACAGCTCCGTGAAGTCAAGGCCGGCGTCGGGGGCCTACGACGAAGCGCTCTGCCAGAGGGGAAACCTCGGCGAATATCTCTTTATTCTCAGCGCCATCAGGGAGTTTACCGAAAAGGGGCTTACCATCAGCAGAAAAACCGTGGCGATGGAAGCAAAGGCAAATTTCCCGTATATGACGGAAGAAAAGATCCGCAGGAGGACCGACGACCTGCAGGAGCTGGGCTTGATCACCAAGTCGGTGGGCAGGGTCGGAATGAGGCTCACCCTAAATGGGCTGAAATACATAAACAATAACCCCCAATTTCAACCGATTTATGAAAGGGAAAAGAAGGTAATTCCTCTCAGAAAGGAATAATTCATTTCAAAACAGGTAAAATAAGTTAAACCGGATTTCTGCCAGCCGCTACAGGCTTTTCACGAGAAGAGCCCCGAAGAACGGCGCCTGGCAGATTTTTTTTCGGCTGTACATCCGGCCTCTTTTCAACACTGGCACGATCCTTGCGTTAATAATGGCAAGTAACCTATTATAAGGAGGGAAATGGAATGAAAGAAAAAAACCTTGATACACTTGAAAGCAAGCTGACAAAGTTTCAAGCGCCCCATACCTACGCAATTATCTTTTTCGTTATCATTGCAGTATGGCTTTTGACCTTTGTCATCCCTGCCGGTAAGTTCAGCACCGACGATGTGTCCTATACCGATGCCAGCGGAGCGGAGAAGACGAAGACGGTCCTGATACCGGACTCTTTCCGCTACGCCTATAACCTGAATACGGATGAGATTGATTCTCTGCTGACGACTTTAGACAGCGACACGGCTAAACTCGACGATCTTGGGATCGACAAGGCGGCTCTGGACGATCTGCTTGCGACGGATCCCTCGGGCTGGACTCAGGATCAGCTTGACGCCGTCGGTCTGACGGATTCGGTGCTCTACGGCATGTACGGCGACCAAATCTACGATACGAGCAAAAAACTGCACAATATAGCCACGGTTTGGGGAACCGACGACTTCGGAGGGTTCGGAGTTCTGAACTATCTGTTTGAAGGCTTGGTGACCGGAGACAAATACGGTTCCGCCGTAGGAATCGTCGCCCTGATCCTGGTAGTAGGAGGCGCCTTCGGGGTGATCATGAGGACAGGAGCCGTGGAAGCGGGCATCTATGCCTTCATACGAAAAACCCACGGCCTGGAGAGGTATTCCCTGCCGCTGCTGTTCCTGCTCTTTGCGCTGGGCGGAGCGGTATTCGGCATGTCGGAGGAATGTATTCCGTTTGCGATGATCATGGTGCCCTTTGTAATCGCCATGGGGTATGACTCCATCGTGGCGGTCACAGTTACCTTCGTATCCGCGCAGATCGGAAACGCCACATCATGGATGAACCCCTTCAGCGTCGCGGTAGCTCAGGGAATCGCGGGAGTGCCCGTCTTATCCGGAGCGCCTTTCAGGATCATCATGTTCTTCGTCGTCACCGCAGCCGGAGCTGCCTACATGATGGTCTATGCTGAAAAGATCAGAAAGAATCCCAAGCTGTCGGCGGTATACGAGCTGGATTCCTATTTCAGAAATAAGATCCAGGAGGAAAGCGCGGATCTTCACAGCGAATTCAAGCTGGGGCACAAGCTGATCCTTCTGGATATGCTCGCTGTGCTGATCTGGATCATCTGGGGAGTTACCCAGCGCGGCTACTATATTCCGGAAATCGCGTCACAGTTCTTTGTCATGGGCTTTGTGGCCGGCGTCATCGCCATCATATTCAAGCTGAACGGCATGACAATCAATGAAATGGCGTCCTCTTTCCAGGGCGGAGTCGCGGACCTGGCCGGCACTGCTGTCGTAGTCGGTATGGCAAAGGGCATCCTGCTCGTTCTGGGCGGATCCGACGCTACGGTGGCATCCTCGCTGAACACGATCCTTCATGGAATGGGAGTCGCGTTAGGCGGACTGCCGGTTGTAATCACCGCGTGGTTCATGTATATCTTCCAGAGCTTATTCAACCTGGTGGTAACCTCTAACTCCGGCCAGGCGGCGCTGACAATGCCGATCATGGCGCCTCTTTCCGATATCGTCGGCGTATCAAGGCAGATCGCGGTTCTGGCTTATCAGCTGGGTTCCGGATTTGTTGACGCGTTTACTCCCTGTTCCGCCAGCTTGCTGGGCGTTTTGGGCGTAGCCAGGATCAACTGGATGAAATGGGCAAAATTCCAGATAAAAATGCAGGGATTCCTGTTTATTCTGGGAACAATATTCGTTGTCATCGCAGTGATGATTGATTTCGTATAATGGAGAGACAGATGATTACAATCATAAAAAATGCGAAAGTTTATCAGCCTGATTTCCTTGGGAAAAAGGATGTGCTCCTCGTCGGCGGAAAGATAGCCGCCGTAGAAGACGGGTTGTCAGTCGAATTTTCCGGTAAGCCGGATCTGGTAACGGAAATTGACGCTTCCGGCAGGGTGCTGATCCCGGGATTGATCGATAGCCACACCCATATGATGGGGGGCGGAGGCGAAGGCGGATATAATACGAGGACGCCGGAGGCTCTGCTGACCGACTTTACCACGTCGGGAATAACGACGGCGGTAGGCTGCCTCGGCACCGACGGAGTTACCCGGAACATGGTGTCGCTCTTAGCCAAAGCCAAAGGCCTGGAGGAGGAGGGAATGAGCACCTATATTTACACGGGCTCTTACCGGATCCCGGTGGTCACCGTGACCGGGGACGTTATGAAGGATTTTCTCGTGGTGGATAAGGTGATCGGAGTGGGAGAAATCGCCATCTCCGATCACAGGTCCTCCCAGCCCTCCCAGCAGGAATTCAACCAATTGGCGGCGGACGCAAGGGTTGGCGGAATGCTTTCCGGAAAAGCCGGAATCGTGAACGTGCATCTGGGCGACGGCAAGAGAAAGATGGAATTGATCCTGGAAGCCGTGGAAAAGACGGAAATTCCCATCACCCAGTTCCTTCCGACTCACATCAACCGGAACCCGGAACTGTTCGAGCAGGGAATCCAATACGCGAAAAAAGGCGGATATATCGACTTTACCGCAAGCAGCGACCCGGAATTCTGGGAAGAGCAGGACGGCGAAGTGAGGACGAGCAAGGGAATAAAACGGCTTCTGGACGAGGGCGTTTCCGCCGACCACTTCACCATTTCCTCAGACGCCCAGGGAAGTATGCCTATCTTCAATGAGAAAAAGGAATACATCGGCATCGGAGTAGGAAAATCGGACGGCATCTTCAAGGAGATCCAGAATTGCGTTCTGGTTCAGAAAATTCCCCTTGAAACCGCCCTCAGAGCGGTGACCATAAATCCTGCGCGGATCCTGAAGCTGCAGAGCAAGGGAATGATCGCGGCCGGATACGACGCGGACCTCTGCCTTCTCGACGAAAAGACCCTGGATATTGAGACGGTGCTCTGCAAGGGCAGGATCATGGTACAGGATAAAAAGCCGGTGGTATTCGGAACCTTCCAACAGCATGAAGGAGAAGTATGATGAAAAAATTCATGAGTTTGTTCCTGACTCTTGCGATGCTGGTTACCTGTTTTGGAACCAACATCGCATTTGCGGGTGAACCTGGTCCGTCAGCAGGCCCATCGGTTTCGGTAACGGGGCAGTATGCCGACAACGGTTACTATTTCTTGAAGATAAAGTTTCAAAATGCGCCGGCTCAGCTCGACTCTCTGGAGTTGGGGCTTGAAGAGGACAGCATGTATGAACTTGACCGCTTTGACCAATTCTCTTACTGCGATATTTACAACAAGATGAAGACCGAAGGCGGTGCAAAGACCATCTACGTGTGCCTCAGCAAAAGCGAAGGGGACACGCTGTATTATCAGGCCACGGAAGCCGGAGGAAACGTGATCTCCGGAAGCGCGGCCGTTCCGGCGTTGGAGGACGCGGAAAACGACCTGGACTGGACCGGCTACAGCGATTACAAAGTCGGTCCGGATACGGAAAAGATCGAAATGATGCTTCAAAAAAATTTGTCCGAAGCGGATACCATCACGGAAGCATCTGACGTCCTGGAAAAGTATAATGCGTTGAAGGATAACACGGTTGCGTTTAACAGCAGCCGCGGTATGGATTACCGGTATCCCGCGGTGGTCCTCTATGAGAGCCTGGCGGGAAATTTCGACGGAGATATCGGAGATTTCGAGGGAGAGATGCTGAAGACCCTGTTCTTCACCGTGTTCAACGACAGCCTCTACTTCGGAGAGCCCTTGAGCGATACGATGGACCTGCTGGAGAAGTATAACCTGAAGGAAGCGGGACAGGAAGATTTTGATTCGCTTTCAGACGATCAGAAGCTTGCCGCGGCTGCGGACCTTCGCCTGTACAACGGCTATAATACCGAGGAACGGGATGAAATCGGTCCCTTTATCACCTTGGGTGGATTCTATGAGATGTATGACGCGGTGTTGAGCTCCGTGAAATCAGCGAGTGATGCGGGACTGACGGGTTTTTCGGACGGCACGACGGCGGTGAATGTCGGTGAAAGCAAAAAGATCGACGTTCCTGCGGCATCAGACGACGAAATGGTCATCTTCGACAGCTCCAATGTCGAAAGGCTCAAGGCCGGCGATGGATATGAAACTGCCGATGGCGTCATTTACGGCATTCAGGACGGATGGGCAAAGATCGTCTGCGTAAAGGTCAGCACCGCAGAGGGCAGCCAGGGAAAAGTTCTCTCATATGATGTCCTCCCGCTGCAGGCGGTGGATAAGAACCTGCCCGTGGCGTATTCCTACCGTCAGGAAGCCGGGAAAATAGATATGATGATGGTCGTCTTTCCCAAGCCTATGGACGTGACGCCGGTTCCGGCAGACGGTACGGCGGGAGACGGCAGCGGAATCTGGAGCCTGAATGAGCTGGCGGAGTCCCTGACGGTGGGAAAGACCTCCGTTGACCCGGCATCCGGTCAGGTGGAATGGATCACCAATCAGATCGCAAAGGTGACCTTCCCTGAAACCGACATCAAAGCAGGGGAGACCATCACCCTTGACTTTATCGACAGCGTCAAACTGAAGGAAAAAAATCCCGTAAGCGGCAGCCAGCTGACCCTTGGAGACAGGCTTCTGGTAACAGCGCCGACGGTTGCGGACAACATCGGGCCGGTGGGCAAGATCGTGACCAGGACAGGCAAGGGAAATAAGCTGGAAGTGATCTTCAACGAGCTGATCCCCGACGAGCGCCAGACGGCGGCTCCTTCCGACGCATTGAAAAAAATCACTCTATACGCTGAAGAAGGGATCGCCCTGAAAGAGTTTACGGCTGCTGACCTTAAAAACCTGACCTGGAGCCAGAGGGACGGCAGAGACGTAATGACGATCCATTTTTCATCGGATGTTACCGTCGGAGCGACCGATTATTTTAAAATCGGCTATACCGATTATATCAAGGACTATTCCGGCAACGCCATCGACTCCCGGCCCAAGGCCATGCCGATAGGGGGCGGAATGAACGAGCCTGCCAATTCCTTTACCCTGGGCAAGGGGACCATGGAAATCCTTGACGGCATCAGGGCGGCGGCGGGCGGCAAGACCCCCAAGGTCGCCGTCACCTCAAGCTCCGATATAGGATATCAGAGCTGCATGGACTACTTCATGAGCGTGAAGCTTCAGGCGGCCTACGGATTTGCCCTGATGGGCATGGAGCCTGTCATGGGCGGGATCACCGTGGATACATACGATAACCCTGAGATCATCGATCAGACCGTAAAGTCCTTTGAGGACTGCACCGGAATGTTTGGCCCCGGCGGGGACCAGGCGATGAACACAAGGTCCTATTTGAAGGACGACGGGTCCGATACGGAGCAGATGAGAGGACTGCGGCAGATCTACTACAGCGGAGGAATCGTCTCCGGCTCCAGCGCGGGGGATCACAGTCTGAGCAATCCCATGCTGAACGGAGGCGAGAGCTCCGAGGCGATCCGGTACAACCGCGTTGAATTCTCCAGCGCTGACGATTGGAAAGCGGTTCCGTCGGACAGTGTTCCGCTGATTACGCCGGGATTCGGATTTTTAGAGGATTACGGCCTTACCGATTCCCACGTGAACACCCGGGGACGTCTCGGCAGGATCATTGTGGCGCTGAAGCATATTCCTGAAGACGCGCCTCTCCTTACGAAAGTTTCCGGCATTCAGGTGACCCCCGGTATCAAAAAGGGCATCGGGATCGGCGTCGATGAGGATACGGCCCTTCTGGTGGTTGGAAATACCGGCAGGGTTCTGGGAACCTCCGGAGTGATGTTATCGGACATCTCAGGGGCGAACTTCCCTGACACGGAGATGTTTACCGCGACAAACGTCCGGCTGTCCTATCTGACGTCAGGGGATACTTACAATTTTGATACGAAAGCGGTGACCTCAAGCAAGCCGGCAGCGGTGGAAACCGCCGGCACGCTGTCGCCCAGCGAGGACATCTTCCCCACCTCTCTCGAGGACTCGGCGGAAAGCGGGCCGGAAGCGTTGATCCGCGACCTGATCCGGAGCAAGGCCACTTCTAATTACGGAGTGGACTACAATAATGAGGATATCGTTTTAACCTTTAAAAAAGATGCAAACACAAAGGGATACTATGCTTCCGGCGACGCCTTTACGGTGAGCGGATTGAAGCTGAATATCACGATGAAGGGTTCGGATCCGGATCCGGGTGATCAAGGCGGTACGGGCGGTAAAAAAGGAAAAGGCGACAGTTCGACTAACACGCCAACAACGCCTCCGACCGACGGACCGGCGCCCGCCGGGACCAATTCCTTTACCGACGTGAAGGAAGCCGACTGGTTCTATGACGCGGTAAAATATGTTCAGGAAAAGGGTCTGATGAACGGCATTGGAGGCACCGCCTTCGGGCCTCACGGCACTGCGACCAGAGGTATGATCGTCACTATCCTGTACCGGCTGGAAGGTACTCCGGCAGCAGGAGCCAATGGGTTCACCGACGTTGCGGCGGGCAAGTACTACGCGGATGCGGCGGCCTGGGCCGCCGCAAACCAGATCGTCAGCGGCTATGGCGGCGGCAGGTTCGGTCCCGAGGATTCCATCACCCGTGAGCAGCTGGCGGTGATTCTGATGAACTATGCCAGGGTCAAGGGCTACGATGTGTCGGCCAGAGCTGATCTCTCGGCGTTCAGCGACGCGGCTTCCGTTTCCGGATATGCGAAAGACGCGATGGCCTGGGCTAATGCGTCAGGGCTGATCAAGGGCGACGGCGGAAAGCTGATCCCTGACGGTAACGCGGAACGGGCCCAAGTGGCCGTGATTTTGCAGCGGTTTATGGAAAGCATCGCAAAATAATTAAAAGTTTATGATGACCGTCATCTCATATAATGGAGATGGCGGTTTTCCTATCCAGCCGGCAATGCCGCATGAGCCTCCTGACTATCGTCAAGCTCTATATGGAAAAGGCGGGGCAATATTAGCAGGGCTGAAATATTAAATAAAGGATTGGTAAGAATAAAGGGGAAATCATGAAAGGGATAAAGATAGAGGAGGGAAAAAATGGATAAGAAATTGAAGATCGGTATCGTCGGTACCGGCAGAATCGGGAAGGTTCATACCATGAGCATTATGAACCATCTGCCTCAGGCAGAGCTCAAGGGCGTCACGGATATCGACCTGGAGCAGGCCCGGGAATGGGCAGCCCAGGCGGGGATCGGGACCGTTTACGGCGACTATAAGGCGATGCTTGCGGATCCGGAAATCGACGCGGTCCTGGTATGCTCCTCCACCGATACCCACGCGGATATCGCCATTGCCGCGGCCAACGCGGGAAAACACGTTTTCTGTGAGAAGCCCGTAGACCTTTCCATTGAAAAGGTGGAGGCGGTCATCACCGCCGCCGAAAAGGCGGGCGTAAAGCTGCAGATCGGTTTCAACAGAAGGTTCGACCACAATTTCCGCAAGGTGAAGGAGCTCGTCGACAACGGAACTATCGGAGACCTGCAGATCCTGAAGATAACATCCAGGGATCCCTCCCCGCCTCCGATGGAATATGTAAAGGTTTCCGGCGGGATATTCATGGATATGACCATTCACGATTTCGATATGGCGAGATTTCTTACCGGAAGCGAAGCAGATGAAATCTACGTGGCGGCGGCCTGCATGGTTGATCCCGCCATCGGGGAAGCCGGAGATGCGGATACCGCGCTCATTACGATCCGATTTGAAAACGGCGCCATCTGCGTCATAGACAACTCGAGAAAATCCGCCTACGGCTACGATCAGAGGGTGGAGGCCTTCGGCTCCAAGGGCAAGGTGGAAATCACAAACGATCACCCTTCCACCGCGGTCTGGAGCACCGAAGCGGGAGTGTGCAGCGAAAAGCCGATGTACTTCTTCCTGGAGCGGTATATGGACTCCTTCGCAGAGGAGATGAGACAGTTCGTCAACGCGCTGATCAACGGCACGGACACTCCCGTGACCGGTTTTGACGGCTTACAGCCCATCAAGCTTGGGCTTGCGGCGAAAAAGTCGATGGCGGAAGGCCGGCCGGTCAAGTTGAGGGAGATAGAGCCGCAATAAGGAGTCATACAAAAAATTTTCCGCCCCGGAGGTTCGACTGAAAGGGGCTCCAAAAGCAAGCAAATAAAAAGCAGAAAAATGCAACAAAAAAATTGTTTTTAAATCAAACTTTTTGTTGCATTTTTGTTTGCGACTGATTATACTGAAGTTGAAAGGCGGCTCAAAGAATGAAAACTAATAAGAAACAGGCATTTGATCACCTTAGGCCAATGCTGGCGAGCATAGCGGTGGGGATATCCAAACAGTTTGGCAGTAACTGTGAGGTTGCGATCCACAATCTTACCAAGGGATATAAGAGCACTATCGAAATCATTGAAAACGGCCATGTTACGGGAAGGCAGGTCGGCGACAGTGCGAGCGAGATTGTCCTTGAAGCTCTTAAGGATAAGGACATCAAGGACCGCTATGGTTACATCACCTATTCAAATGACGGCAGAATGCTTAAATCGTCTACGATCAACATCCGGGACGACGAGGGCGACGTGATTGCGGTAATTTCGCTCAATTACGACATCAGCAATCTGACGCTGGCAAACAAGATCATAGGCGAATTTATTGAGTTTGAGCGCATGACGGAAGACAGCGGAGAGAGGATCACCAACAATGTGACCGACCTGCTGGAGCAATTGCTGGAAGAATCCAGAAGCTATATCGGAAAATCCGTATCGGCGATGAGCAAGGAAGAAAAGATTGAAGCGATCCGGTACCTGGAAAGAAAGGGTGCGCTGCTCATTAAAAAAAGTTCCGACCGCATCTCGGAATTTTACGGAATTTCAAGATATACCCTGTACCGGGCGCTCGGTGACCAGGAGCAGGAATAAAGAACGGAGCTCCGCTGCCGGTTGACCGCTCCACGCTAGCATGAATCGAACTGAATACATGAAAAAAGATATGCCGCAGGCACCGGATCGAGCGGCCTTGCTACTGCATTACCATTTTTAAAGGAGGATACACATCATGAGAGAGCCTATTAATTGGACATTAAACAATATGCCGCCTTCCGAGCATGAAAAAAGCCTCGCGCTTTTAAATGCGGAAGAGATCAAAAAGGTTAGAGCGTTTCACAAAAGCTTCCCCCAGTACAGCGAAACGCCTCTGGTAAAGCTTGAGAACCTGTCAAACAGGCTCGGGCTGAAGGGTTTTTATCTGAAGGATGAGTCATATCGGTTCGGCTTGAACGCTTTCAAGGTGTTGGGCGGCTCCTATGCGGTGGGAAAATACATTGCCCAGAGGCTTGGGAAAGACATTTCCGAAATCTCATATGAAACGCTGATCTCGCCTGAGACGAAAGCCAAGGTAGGAGACATTACCTTTTATACGGCGACGGACGGCAACCACGGGCGCGGAGTGGCTTGGGCGGCAAACAAGCTCGGCCAGAAGGCTGTCGTCTGCATGCCGGTGGGAAGCTCCCTTACCCGGCTCGAAAATATTCGGAGCGAAGGGGCTGAGGCTACCATCACCGATATGAACTACGATGACGCGGTCCGCTATGTAAACAGCCTTGCCGAAAAGGACCCCAACGGCGTCATGGTGCAGGATACGGCATGGCCGGGCTATGAAGAGATCCCCAGCTGGATCATGCAGGGCTACAGCACTATGGCTTCGGAGGCGGATGAACAGCTGAAGGCTTACGGCGCAGGGCGTCCAACCCACATCTTCGTGCAGGCGGGCGTAGGCTCCTTCGCAGGGGCGGTGCAGGGATATTTTGCAAACGCATACGGCGCGGACTGCCCGGTTACAACCGTTGTGGAAGCGTCGGCTGCCGACTGCATCTACCGGTCTGCAAAGGAAGACAAACTGATTCCTGTCGGAGGCGATCTGACGACGATCATGGCAGGCCTGGCTTGCGGCGAAGCCTGTACGATCTCATGGGAGATCCTTAAGAACAAGGCAAGAGCCTTTGTCTCCAGCCCAGACTGGGTTTCCGCCTACGGCATGAGAATGCTCGGCGCTCCCCTCAGAGGAGACACACAGGTGATCTCCGGCGAATCCGGAGCGGTGGGCGCGGGACTCGTCGCCGCCATTATGGAGGATGATGCCAACAAAGAGCTTCGGGAAGCTCTCGGGCTTGGAAAGGATTCCGTCGTGCTGGTATTCAGCAGCGAAGGAGACACAGATCCCGGGAAGTACAGTCAAATCGTATGGAACGGAGACTGTCCGTCGGTCTGAGACATGGCTGTACGAGCAATTTTTTAGAGATAGAGATAAAGATGTAGAGAAGAAAGAGGTAAACAAATGGATTTTAATAAAATTAAGCAGGCGGCAGAGGGCTACAAGGATGATATGACGAAGTTCCTCCGGGATCTGATCAGCTTCCCGGGAGAGAGCACTCAAGAGAAGGAGACGGCCGCGAGAATCGTTGAAGAGATGAAAAAACTCGGATTTGACGAGGCGGGGATCGACGGGATGGGAAATACCATCGGCTACATGGGCAGCGGAAAAACCCTCATTGCCTTTGACGCCCACATCGATACCGTCGGCATCGGAAATCCCGAGAACTGGACCTTTGATCCTTTCCAGGGATATGAAAATGAAACGGAGATCGGCGGCAGAGGCGCCAGCGACCAGCTCGGCGGCATCGTATCCGCGGTCTATGGGGCGAAGATCATGAAGGACCTGGGCCTCTTGAACGACGATTACAAGGTTCTCGTCACCGGAACCGTCCTTGAAGAGGATTGCGACGGGCTGTGCTGGGAATATCTCATCAAGGAAGAGGGAATCCGTCCTGAGTTTGTAGTTATCACGGAACCCACCGACGGCAAGGTCACCCGCGGTCAGCGCGGCAGAATGGAGATCAAGGTGGAGGTCAAGGGAGTTTCCTGCCACGGATCGGCTCCGGAACGGGGAGATAATGCGATCTACAAGATGGGGGAAATCCTCGCAGAGGTGAAGGAGCTTAACGAGCGTTTAAAGGACGACGCTTTCCTCGGAAAGGGAACCCTTGCGGTTTCGCAGATATACTTCACATCCCCCTCCCGCTGTGCTGTCGCAGACAGCTGCGCTATCTCCATCGACAGAAGGCTTACGGACGGCGAAACTTACCTGTCCGCCCTTGAAGAGCTCCGCGAGCTGCCCAGCGTCAAGAAGTACGGCGCTGAAGTCAGCATGTATAAATATGAACGGCCCAGCTATACCGGGCTGGTATATCCCATCGACTGCTATTTCCCGACCTGGGTTATCCCGGAGGATGCGGCTCCGACACAGGCGGCGGTCGAGGCGCACAAAGCGCTGTACGGGGAACCGGTCGTCGACCGCTGGACCTTCTCCACAAACGGCGTATCCATCATGGGACGCAACGGAATCCCCTGCGTAGGCTTTGGGCCGGGCAGAGAGGATCAGGCCCACGCGCCGAATGAAAAGACCTGGAAGGCGGATCTGGTAAAATGTGCCGCGGTTTACGCCGCAATTCCGACGATCTACACGGAAAAAAACAAATAATAAAAAGGAGATTGAACCATGACAGATTTCAAACAGTATCAGGATAGACTGAATTCCCTCGATTTTTCAGGTATGTACGGAGAAGATTTCTTCCTTACCTGGGAAAAAACCTATGATGAGATCATGGCGACCTTTACCGTGGCAGATGCGCTGCGCGCGCTGCGGGAGGCGAATATCTCCACAAAGATATTCGAAAGCGGGCTTGGAGTATCTCTGTTCCGCGACAATTCAACGCGCACCAGGTTCAGCTTTGCTTCAGCCTGCAACCTGCTGGGATTGACCGTCCAGGATCTCGACGAAGGAAAATCGCAGATCGCCCACGGAGAAACCGTCCGTGAAACCGCCAACATGGTCTCCTTCATGGCGGACGCCATCGGCATCCGCGACGACATGTACATAGGAAAAGGCAATACCTATATGAGAGAGGTTTCCCAGGCGCTGAAAGACGGATACGACGACGGAAATCTTGAGCAGCGTCCGACTCTCGTAAACCTTCAGTGCGACATCGACCATCCGACACAGGCGATGGCGGACATGAACCACATCATTCACACCTTTGGCGGAGTGGAAAATCTGAAAGGCAAGAAAATTGCCATGACCTGGGCGTATTCGCCGTCTTACGGAAAGCCGCTGTCTGTTCCCCAGGGAATCATCGGGCTGATGAGCCGTTTCGGCATGGATGTCGTCCTGGCCCATCCGGAAGGGTATGAGGTGATGCCTGAGGTAGAAGAGGTGGCTCGAAAAAATGCGGCTGCAAGCGGAGGTTCCTTTAAGAAAGCCTCCTCCATGGCGGAAGCCTTCCAGGGTGCGGATATCGTTTATCCGAAGAGCTGGGCGCCGTTTAAGGCGATGGAAAAGCGCACAAACCTCTATGGAGAGGGTGACCTTGACGGAATAAAGGCTTTGGAAAAGGAGCTGCTTGCCCAAAACGGAAACCACAAGGACTGGACCTGCACGGAGGAGCTGATGAGCGCGACAAGAGACGGCAAGGCGCTTTACATGCACTGCCTGCCGGCGGATATCTCCGGCGTCAGCTGCGCCGAGGGAGAAGTCGAAGCCTCTGTGTTCGACCGCTACAGAGTGCCGCTTTATAAGGAAGCAAGCCATAAACCGTATATCATCGCAGCGATGATCTTCCTCAGCAAGATTAAAAACCCGCAGACAAAGATTGACGAGCTGATTGCAAGAAGCTGCCCCAGATTTTTTAAGTGAGGTGGAGACGATGACCAATCGTGCGGAAAACATAAAAAAACAGCGAATTGTCGTTGCCCTGGGCGGAAACGCCCTGGGGGACAATCTCGACGAACAGATGAAAGCTGCAAAGGCTGCGGCGGTGGCAATTGTCGATCTGGTGGAGGCGGGGCATGAGATCGTGCTGATCCATGGAAACGGACCCCAGGTCGGGATGATTGAAACGGCCTTTGAGACCGCTTCAAAGGCGGATCCCCAGTTTCCGGTCCTGCCGATGTCGGTCTGTGTCGCGCTGAGCCAGGGTTATATCGGGTACGACCTTCAGAATGTTCTCCGATGCGAGCTTGAGCGGCGCGGTATGAACAAGGAGGTCGCCACTATCGTCACCCAGGTCGCGGTGGATCCGCAGGACCCGGCGTTCAAGAACCCGGCGAAGCCCATCGGGGGATTTATGACCGGGGAGGAGGCCGAGAAGCTGAAAAGCGGCGGCATCCCGGTGGTGGAAGACAGCGGAAGAGGTTATCGCCGCGTCGTCGCATCGCCGATTCCGGTGGACATCGTTGAAAAAGAAACGGTCATCGCCTTGCTCGCCGCCGGGCAGATCCCTATCGCGGCAGGCGGAGGAGGAATTCCGGTGGCTAAAGAGAACGGGCAGTACAGGGGAATGAGCGCCGTCATCGACAAGGATCGGGCGGCGGCCAAGCTGGCGGAGCTGATCGATGCGGATATGCTTATTATCCTCACTGCCGTAGAAAAAGTCGCAATCAATTTCGGAAAACCGGATGAAAGGCAACTGGATATCCTGTCCGCACCGGACGCAAGA
>DAITKX010000071.1:16719-17559 GCA_036835995.1 Bacillota bacterium
TTCAGAAGCGATGACTTATATTGATCAGATGCAATTCGGAAAAGGTTCCATGCTGCCAAAAGTCGAAGCCGCGATCTCCTTTGTAGAATCCGGCGAAGGGAAAAAAGCGCTTATTACAATGCTGTCCAAAGCAAAGGAAGGCATTGAAGGTAAAACCGGTACCATCGTTACCCGGTAGAAAGGCAGATTGCAATGTTAAAAAAGGATGACAGAAATGATAATTCGTTGATTTATCAGCTTGATGGAAAACCAAAACTGCACGTTGCACTTCCCCTCGGTTTACAGCATGTATTGGCAATGTTTGTAGGAAATCTCGCCCCCGTACTCATCATATCCGGCGTTGTGAGCAACGCGACGAAGGAGCTGATCGTCAGCCCGGAGCAGAAGATCCTCATGGTTCAATGCGCAATGTTCGTCTCCGGTATGGCTACGCTTCTCCAGCTTTACCCCCTCAGGCTCGGCAGATTTCAAATCGGCAGCGGGTTGCCCATCGTGATGGGAACCTCGTTCATCTTCGTTCCGACGATTACGCTCATTGGAATGCAGTACGGCCTGAATGCAATCTTTGGAGCGACGCTGGTTGCCAGTGTCGTTCAGATCCTCTTCGGTATATTCTTGAAGCCGCTGAAGCGGTTCTTCCCTCCGGTGGTCATAGGCTGCGTCCTGATGTCCATCGGGCTCAATCTTCTGCCTGTGGGCGTTCAATACCTGGCCGGCGGCGCCGGCGCCCAGAGTGCGGCGGAAAAAGCCAACGCTCTCGCTGCGGCGGGGAATGCCGTTCCCGCGGATATGGCGGCTATGGCGGCCAAATACGGCAGCTGGCAGAACCTCCTGGTGGGA
>DAITKX010000072.1:0-1367 GCA_036835995.1 Bacillota bacterium
TTTTTACTTCATTTGTATCTGGAACCTGCTTTACGCATACGATTATTTTCATTGTTGTTCCTCCGTCCTACTTAAATATATCGCCTGAAATTACCATCTTCACCGACGTACCCTCATAGATCTCGGTAATTTTCGCATCTCTCATCATACGTTCAACAGGATAGTCTTTAATGTAACCGTATCCGCCGTGGAACTGTACGGCCTTTGTCGTTACATACATAGCTGTCTCGGAACAGTAGAGCTTAGCCTGTGCCGCTTCCACAGTGCTCGGCAAGCCTCTCTGCCTTCTGTCCGCCGCATTGTACAGAAGAAATCTCGCCGCATCGATTCGGGTTTTCATCTCTGCCATTTCGAATGCCAATGCCTGGAATTTATTTAACGGTTTTCCAAACTGTTTTCTTGATTTCATATATGCAACTGTCTGATCAAATGCACCCTGTGCGATTCCAAGAGCCTGAGCGGCGATGCCAAGCCGCCCTACGTCAAGGGATGTCATTGCCACCTTGAACCCCTTGCCTACTTCTCCCAGCAGATTTTCCTTCGGCACGACGCAATCCTCGAATACCAGTTCCGCTGCGATGGAGCCCCGGATACCCATCTTGTTTTCTTTCTTTCCTATCGAGAAGCCTTTCATTCCCTTTTCTACTATAAAAGCGCTTATGCCTCTCGTTCCCTGCGACTTGTCCGTCATCGCCATGATTACATAGACCTCGGCAATTCCTCCGCTGGAGATAAATATCTTAGTTCCGTTCAGCAGCCAGTGATCTCCCTTATCGACCGCTCTTGTCTGCAGTCCCGCAGCATCGGACCCCGCGTTCGGTTCTGTCAACCCGAAGGCGCCGACTTTTCTGCCCGCTAAAAGATCGGGCAGATACTTTCTCCTTTGGGCTTCCGTCCCATATGTTAATATCGGCCAACAGCACAGCGCACAATGGGTCTGAACGATCACGCCTGTTGCGCCGCATACCTTTGATAATTCTTCAATCGCCATCACATAGGCCACATAGTCAGCTCCCGCCCCACCGTATTCCTCCGGAAAAGGCATCCCAAGCAAACCCAACGATCCGGCTTTATCGATGGTTTCCTGAGGGAACCGGGCTTCAGCGTCGATTTCTTCGGCGATGGGCTGTACTTCATTAACAGCAAACTCCTTGACCATTCTTCTAACCATCACCTGCTGCTTTGTCGGACTGAAATTCATTTTATTACCTCCCATTTTAATGAATTCTCCTCAATAAGCATTTTGCATGAACCACCCCTTTTACGGGACAGCTCATGCAAATATGGTTTCTTTCATTATTTCAATTCCTCGCCCATCAGGCTCCTCTGTAAATATCAAAAGGTTTCTGTCCCAGCAAAGCGGCCTT
>DAITKX010000072.1:1377-10801 GCA_036835995.1 Bacillota bacterium
GTCGACGGTCATGCCCGGCTCTCCACCTTTTGGACGTTTTCGGAAGCAACCCTCCGGCACTCCTCCAGCGATTGTTTGCTTACATAGCTTGTATGCGGCGTAAAAAAGCAATTATCCAGTGTAAACAGCGGATTCATCGACGGTGACCAGCTTTTCATTTTCATTGGCTCTTCTTCCGGGTCATCAAGGGCAGCGCCTGCGATCACTCCGTTTTTCAAGGCATCGTACAGCGCTTTATTATCCACACATTTAGCCCGCGACACGCAGACGATATATGCCGACTTTTTCATCTTGGACAAGCTTTCAGCGTTGATGATATGATGGGTCTCCTCTGTATAAGGCGCAAATACGTTAATGACATCGCAGCGCCTCAATAATTCCTCCAGCTCCATTTTTTTTACTCCATGGCTTGCCATAAAGCTCTCGGAAACAAAGGGATCGTAAGCTGATATTTTAAAACCGAATGCTTGGAGCTTGCGCGCGGCATTCTGGGCGATACGCCCAAAGGCGATCATTCCAAATTCCGCCCCTCTAAAGCGCGGAATCGGTGAAATCCAGTCCTGCCACCGATAGCTTCCCTTATGTACACACTGGTTATAGTGGGGAAGATTCCGCATCAACATAAATGAAAACGATATCGCATGGTCGGCCACTTCCTCGATGCTGTAATCGGGCACATTGGTTACAATGATTCCCTTTTCCCGGCAAGCGGCCACATCCAGGATGTCGACCCCGATGCCATATCGGGCTATGATTTTACATTTAGTGAGTTTTTCAATAGTATCCCTGCCTATCTTTGCATACTGCTGAAGGATGGCGTCCGCATCGGCGGCAATATCCGCCAGCCCTTCACCTGTATTGCATTTCAGTCCGATGACCTCAGCTCCAATCGGCTCAAGAATTGATTTCTCGATTTCATTATCAGGATAATCGTAATCACTTATATAAACTTTAAATCTGCTCATATTTCAATCCTTTATTTACTTATTTGCTTTCAGTCTTTAATGATCAGGACTTTGATTCTGCCTTGTCCGTGGGAGGTGCGCGCAAATTCCAGCGCTTCGGGAGTCTGTTCAAAGCTGAACCTATGAGAAATACAGGACTCCACATCAATCTTGCCTGACGCCATCATATTGAGGGCCGGCCCAAAGCTGTTGGGGCTTGCAAGGGTACCGTAAAGTGTGATATCCCGGCTGGTTATGTACTCCAGGCAGAACGGCACGGTATCCTTTCCGGTCAGACTTAAGGCGCAGAGCTTTCCGCCGGGCGCCGTGATCTTGGCGGCGATATTGATTACGTCCGGGTTTCCGGTATCTTCAAATACCGCATCCGGATAATCGCCGAAATAGTCTAGAAGTGATCTGTGAAGATCTTCCTCTTTAATATTAACAAGCTTCAGTCCCCAGTTCTCCTCAATGAGCTCTCGATGCAGCTCTTTTCTAGCCACGATAGCAACCTTCCCGGCTCCGCAGTAATTAGCCAGCTGAGCGTTGAGCAAGCCGATAGGCCCGTCTCCGAAAACAACCACGTTGTCTCCCGGCTCTATTCCGGTGCGGTGTACAGCATACAGCACAGTGGCCAGAGGCTCTACCAAGGCGGCCTGTTCAGCGCTGACGCCGTCCGGGACTTTATAAATATTTTTGCCGTCTGTTTTCAAATATTCGGCCATAGAGCCATCATAGCGGATCACGCCAAGCTCAGTCCGGTCTGAGCAGAGATGATAGTTTCCTTTTTTGCAATTTTTACACTTCCCGCATCCAATGGAGATATCTCCTACCACCAGGTTGCCGACCTCAAAGCCCTTCACTGCAGAACCGAGCTCTGCGATAGTTCCGGACCATTCATGGCCTGCGGTAATCGGCATTTTAGACAGCCCATCCCGATAGTAGGACATACTGCCATCGTAGAGTTCCACATCGGTGGTGCAGATGCCGGTTGCGATTACTTTGATCAGCACCTCATGAGGCTCCAGCCTTGGAATGTCAATCTCCTGCTTTTCCACCTTCAGAGGCGCCACAATACGAAACGACTGCATTTTTCCTTCCATTACTTACACATCCCTCTCTGTTTCAAGCAGCATATCTGCAATAATCTCAGCTCCATCCCGAATGAATCCCCTGCACTTGGAAGTAAAGAGATCATTCTCCAGTATATAATCGAAACCTTCATCGGTGGTGATATCAACACCCAACAAATCCCTGCACTTAAACTTTCCATCGTGCAGTTCTTTAAACCGCCTCATGAACTCCAGGGTTACCTCATAGCAGCGTGCATCGCCCGGATCACTGGGCAGACGCTTACCCATCTTCAGACCGATCAGCATCATTGCTCCGGTAATGGCGCCGCAGGTCTCACCGCTTCTGCCGATTCCGCTGCCGAAAGCCCCCGCAAACCTCAGGGCGGTTATTCGATCAACACCAAACTCTTCACACAGGCTGCCGACAACACACTGACAGCAACAGTAATCCTCCTGCTGCAAAGCCTCTGCTCTATCTCCATAAACGCTCATAGATTAATCCTCTCGCTCATATAATAACTTCATTATTTCGTATCGTATGCTCCCGACGAGTATGTCAGTTCATAGCTGTGGCTGTAAACCTCAAAGATGATGCCGAAGGGGTCCTCCACGTAGCACATCCTGTAAGGCTTGCTGTCTTTATAGTAATAACGGATCGGCATTCTCTGCTTGCCGCCGTGTGCGACGATGTTTGCTACAAACTCCTCAAGGTTCGGGTCCTGAATCCCAAAATGGAACAGATCCGTTCTCCAATACCGGAACTCCTGCTCATGGGGTTCATTGTTGGGAAATTCAAACATTTCAATCCCAATCCCGTCAGAAGTTGACATGTGCGCAATGCGAAATTTTGTCCAGTTGTCGCCGAACACATCATCGCACATGATCCCGATATCGGAATCGTCCCGTTCTACAACAGAAGGCGGCATGAGCAGATAGAATCCCATGACCTCCGTATAGAATTCAACGGCTTTTTCAAGATCGGGTACAGATAAACCTATATGTGAAAACGCTTTTGGATACATTTGTCTTTCCTCCTTAATATCATCAAATTTGCTGTTTGCCGAAGGCCTTTGCAGCCGCAAAGGTCTCCGGCTTTTATTGAATTAGAACTTGTTCGTTGCATATTCCTCGTTGGCTTTGAGGTAGTAATCCACATTGTCTTTCGTGACAAGGTTAACGGAAGTGTAAATACTGTTCGGGGCAACCTTTGCGTTAGCCGCTTTATTGTCGGAAGTCAAAGGCATGTCAACATGCTTCTCAGTAATCAGAGAGACCATTGCCCAGTATGACATGGACACGTCATTTTGGCAGAGCGCACCGGTGATGGTCCCGTCTTTAATCATCTCGAGCACGTCGGTATTTCTGTCAAGCCCTAAAATATCGATCTTTCCGGACAGACCAAGCTCAGACAGAGCGGTTGCAGCCCCTGCGGCGCCTGTTGAGTCGGCGCAGACGAATCCGGTCAGGTCAGGATACTTGACGGCGATGTCCTTTGCGACGCTGACAGCCGTCGTGGAGTCCGCCTTCGTATCCCCCGTAGCCACAACCTGGATGCCGGGATATTCAGCAAAACCGTCTTTGAAGCCGCTGTCACGCTCTGTAAACATGTCGGAGCCTGAGATCGTCAGAAGCGCAACCTTGCCTTTTCCGCCTATTTTTTCGGCATAAAGCTTCGCGCCCTGATAGCCGAGATCGTACTGGGAAGTCCCGACGTATGTATCTCCGGGATCTTCTGAATGTCCGACGTAGGTTACGACCGGAATACCCGCATCACGAGCCTTCTGAACATACGGGTCCATGGCGGGGTCATAGCCGAAAGCCACTATTCCTGCGGGTTTCTTGGCAATCGCGGAGTCAAAGGCCGTTCCCATCTCGTTCATGTCAGTATCGGCGGGTCCCATAAAGGAAACCTTGACATTGAACAGTTTGCCGGCCATTTCCCAGCCATATTTCTGTGCGTTAAAATATTCGATAGCGTTCATGCAATTGACGACGATGTATTCCTCGTCTGGAGAAATTGTACTCTGCAGTGTTCCCTGCGGTGCGGAACTGTCGGAAGAGGAGGGCGCCGCGCCTTCACTTTCCGTACCGCCTGAACTGCCGCAGCCGGTAAAGCTAGATAAAATTAAAATTAGTGTTAAGCCAATAACCAATAACTTTTTCATACCTCATTCTCCTTTTTATTTTTTATTGATTAAGTCCTTGTGCCAGGACCTAGATCCGAGCTTTATTGTCCTCTTTGACGCGCTTTACGGTTTGGCCTTTTCTGCGTTCGCTGACGGCGTCGAAGAAGATGGCGACGATCAGGATCACCCCGGTCGCAAAGTTTTGCCAGTAAATATTGACGCCGAGCAGGTTCAGCGCCGTGGAGATCATAGCGAGAAACAAGGTGCCCAAAACCGCCGCCCAGACAGTGCCCTTTCCTCCATTCAGGCTGGCGCCGCCGATGATGCACGCAGTGATGACATCCATGGCAGTGCTGCTGCCGACAGTCACAGAAGAGGATCCGAAACGCGCCGTGATCAGGATGCCTGCCAGCCCCGACAAAAGTGCGCAGAAGCAGAAGCAGGCGATCTTGACCTTCCCTACATTGATACCGTTCAGCTTTGCCGCTTTTGCATTGCTTCCTATGTAATAGATCTGACGAAGCCTTCGCGAATTCCTCAGCAGAATATCGGATACGATCACGATCAAAAGCAGGATATAGATCGGATACTGCACCCCAAACAAGGTTCCCTGTCCGAGATGTTTAAAAGTGCTGGTCAGTCCGGTAACGGATCGGCCATTTGCCATCACCAGCATCAGACCTTCCAGCGCGCAGGACATGCCCAAGGTGGTAATAAAGGCATTTAATCCGAATTTTGTGACCAAAACACCGTTGGTTAAGCCGATTACAACGGCGATGCCAAGGGCCAGCAAAATCGTGGGGACATCTCCCAACCCGTTTTTAAGCAGCGTCCCTGTCAGAACGCCGATAAAGCCCATCGTCATGCCTACGGAAAGATCCAGCTCTCCCAAGGCAAGCAGCATGACCATGCCGACGGCGATCATTCCCTCAACGGAAATGCTCAAAACCATGGCTATGATATTGGGCCTCGAAAGGAAGACGGGAGAATACAGAGAAACGATGAAGCCGCCCACGACCAGCGCAAGAATCAGGATCGCTTCGCGAGTCGCCAATATCCTTTTCAGATTTCCTAGAAAATTATTTTCTTTCATTTGTGACCTCCGGTTATACCACCTGATTTTCATATTGTTGATTAACTCCAGTTGCTAGCATCATAATCCTGTCTTCGGAAAAATCCTCCTTCAGAACCTCTCCCGTAACGCATCCGTTTCTCATTACGATGATCCTGTTACAAATACCAATCAGTTCCGGCAGTTCAGATGAAATTACAATAACTGCATTGCCTTTATTGGAAATGTTTTTCAGCATCTGGTAGATTTCAGCTTTTGCACCTACGTCAACTCCCCTAGTCGGCTCATCGATGATAAATATATCCGGCTCGATCCCCATCCACATCGACAGAAGACATTTCTGTTGATTCCCACCGGAAAGATGATCCATCGTCTGATTGATAGAAGAGGCGGCAATGCGGAATTCCTTAATCTGTTCATTTGCATAATTTCTTATTTTATTGTTTTTGATCATGCCACGGGTTGAAAAATTCCGCAGCTGCATAACAGCCAAATTGTCTTTTAAGCAATAATTTAAATAAAGTCCTAATTTTTTGCGATCTTCCGTGACGTAGGCAATCCCATTTTTTATCGCATCGGCGGGACTTCTTATCTCTACCTCGTTCCCGTCGATTATGATCTTTCCATTGCGCTTATGGCTGCCGATAATGCCAAGGGCCATCTCAGTCCTGCCTGCGCCGATAAGGCCGGACACTCCCAAGATTTCACCTCTTTTTACTCCGAAGGAAACGTCGCGGTAAAGGCCTTCCGCAGTCAGGCCTTTCACCTCAAACAGATTCTCGTCACTCAATTGATAGTTGTTGTCCTCTCCGAACAGCTTCTTTATCTCCCGGCCTACCATCATGGTTACGACCTGCTCTGAAGTGATGGCCTCCACCGGACTCTCTCCTATGTACATTCCATCCCGCATCACCAAAACACGGTCGGCAATTTGAAATACTTCCTCCAATTTATGGGTTATATAAATGAAGGCAAAGCCTTTCTTTTTCAGCTGTTGGATATTTTTAAACATCAATTGGATCTGCGGCTCTGCAAGCGAGCTTGTAGGTTCATCCAGGATAATCAGTTTAGCATCCATCGAAGTGGCGCGCAGAATCTCAATCAGCTGCTGTGTTCCGACGGGAAGGCTCTTCGCCAGCATCCTGGGATCAAGATCCAGTTGAAAAATATTCAGGATTTCCCGGGTATTTTTATAAAGTTCGCTCCATTTGATATTTCCCAAGACGTCTACAGGCTGACGGTTCATGAAAATATTTTCCGCGATACTCAGATCTCCAATGATTGAGAGCTCCTGATGCACCATGCTGACGCCCTTGCATAAAGCGTCGGTCGCCGACCTGAAACTCACCTTTTCGTCCTCGATATAGATTGCTCCTTTGTCCGGCCTTTCGACCCCACAAATCAGTTTCGACATGGTTGACTTTCCGGCTCCGTTTTCTCCCAGAAGCGCCAACACTTCACCATGATTCAATTCGAAGCTGATATCGTTGACCGCTACGACGCCGGGATACTCTTTGTGCAGGTTTTCGACCTTCAAAACAGATGACATATTACACCCTCCCCAGCGATTATCGTTGCACACGGCCGGAACCGTCGCCGCCCATCAGGCTCTGGACCTCCTGCACCGTCGCCTGGCTGAAGTCATATTCCGTCGCCTGCTTCAGGCAAGAGGCGGCTGCGGCGAATTCGATCGCCTGCTGGGGTTGATAAGCGTTCATAAGAGCATGAATAAGGCCGCCGCCAAAGGAGTCTCCACCTCCTACCCGATCTACCAGGTGAATCCTGTATTCCCTTGACGCATACAGCTCTTTTCCATCGTAAAGGATGCCCGCCCAGGTATTGTCGCTGGCAGAAATACTTCCCCTCAGA
This sequence comes from Bacillota bacterium, assembly GCA_036835995.1. Lineage (GTDB taxonomy): Bacteria > Bacillota > Clostridia > Peptostreptococcales > Anaerovoracaceae > Anoxybacterium. The sequence goes on from DAITKX010000072.1 coordinate 8,462, forward strand.
GTGATCGCCACTTTGCTGAAACCAAAGCGCTCCACAAGCTTTTTCGCTACATCGAGATATCCCTGCTTGCTGAGATTTCCCTCGAGAAGGTCCGTATTCTCCGCTTTGATGCCGAAGACCTTTTCCGCATCTTCCTCATTGGCAATGCAAACGTCGACATATTCCATCAGCTCGGACATAACTTGGCCTGCTTTTTCCGAAGACCACAGGTTTTTCCTGTAATTAAGATCACATGAAATGATAATATTTTTCTTTTTTGCCGCCTGGCAGGCTTCTTTGCAAATTAGGGCCAGACTGTCGGAGAGAGCCGGTGTAATACCGGTAAAATGAAACCATGAGGCATCTTCAAAAATTGCATCCCAGTCAAAGTCTTCCGAATTTGCCATAGAGATAGAAGAATACTTCCTGTCATATATCACCTTGGAAGGCCGCTGGGACGCGCCCTTTTCAACATAATAAGCCCCCATTCGATCGCCGCCTGTTGAGATGCCGCTCACATCGACGCCATATCCGCGCAGAACGCGCAAGGCTGATTTTGCCAGGTCATTGTCCGGCAGCTTCGTGACAAACTTCGCATCGTCGCCAAAATTGGCTACGGCAACCGCAACGTTAGCCTCGCCGCCGGCAAACGTAATCTGAAATTCATTGGTCTGTAAGACCCTCAGAAAACCGGGAGGGCTGAATCGGCACATGATTTCTCCAAAACACACTAACTTTTTCATAGCTCAACTTACTCCTTTTTATTTTGGATTGGGGCCGTCTGCTGATATCAGCTTAGACAATCGCTACAATCTTGAAACGATTTCCATATACCGTTTCGCCATCCGGGTTACCGCTTCAAAATCACCGGCATCGATCAATTTTTTGTCGACAAGATTTCCTCCAATTCCAAATCCTGAGGCGCCGGCTTTATAGAATTGCTCCATATTGCTGTCGCTGATTCCTCCAACTGCCAGTAAGGGGATGTGATTTAACGGGGATTTTATCGCCTTGATATAATCGGGGCCCAGATTTGAAGCCGGGAAAACCTTAACGAAAGCCGCGCCGGCCTTATACGCCTTCGCTATTTCTGTCGGCGTTAAAGCGCCGGGCATGGAAAGCATCCCCAGCTCCAATGTTCTGTTTACGACCCCTTCGTTAAAATCCGGGGAAATGATATATTTCGCACCCGCGCGCCAAGCGGTTTCCACCTGCTCTATATTCACAACCGTACCGGCTCCTGCGCAGATATCAGGAATCTCCTTAGAAATTAACCTGATCGCTTCATATGTATCCTCCAGACAGGAAGCCGAGGACTGGTTGAAAGTTACTTCAATAAAGGTTACTCCGCCCTTGCGAAGAGCCTGCGCTGTCCTTATTATCCCTTCTCCTGAAAGGCCCCGGACGATGGCGATTATTTTTTCTTCTTTAATCTTTTCAACAATGGTTTTCATAATCACCTCACAGTTCTATGGCGCAGGCGCGCACCGGAAAGCCGTCCATATCTTCAAAGGCGAGAGGTGCCCCGCAGAAGATGAACTCCTTTCCAATCAGATTTTCCAAATTGGTTAGACCTTCTACGATCGCCACATCGTTTTTAAGAAAAGCCTGATGGACCTCGATGTATTTCGGAGGATTCAGAGAAGGCGGCTCTACGCCGACCATTACGATCCCAAGAGATACGAGATAATCGGCAAGCTCTTCTGAAATGCTTGGATAGTCTGTAAAAAAGCATTCTTTATTGAACTGCCTGCTCCAGCCGGTGCAGATCAGAACCCGCCCGGCTTTGCGAATAGCATCTTCAAAAGGCTTGACATCTTCAATTTCAATGATGTCAAAGGCCCTTTTATTCCTGCAATCAACCACGACACAGGGGCCTACATAGCGGTCGATCGCCACATCACCGAGGGACTTGCCGTTGGGAAGAAAATGCAGAGGTGCGTCGGTATGCGTACCCGCATGGGAATTCACTCTCGCCATGGAGAGGTTATAATGATCTTTCTCTGTCGTGTGAGTACGCTCAAAGCTCATCCCGTCTGTACCGGGAAATACCATGTCATTAACGCTGAATTTATGGCTTAAATCGGTTACTTTCACGGCCCTTCTCCTTTCATCAGATACGGCCAAATTTGGCCAAAAGCTCCTCTACGGTGGCTCCTTTCAGGATCTCCGCCCTCGTAGCCTCTTCCTTCTCGGCTTGTTCTTTGACTTTTCCGTATATCTCTTCAAGGCTCTCGCTGGGAGCTACCGTAACCCCGATTTCATCTGCAACGACCAGGTCGCCAGGCCGTACGATAACGCCGCCGCACACGATGGGAGTATTGATTTCGATGGGCTCTTTTCTTCCGGAATAGGCAGTAT
>DAITKX010000072.1:10811-17509 GCA_036835995.1 Bacillota bacterium
GCTGACGTGGGCGGAATAGATCGGAAAATCGAGCATCTTAGACTCGTCGGTGTCTCGGGCGCTCCCATCGATCACAACGCCAGCCACGCCTGCGGCTTTTGCCAACCCCGACATGAGTCCGCCCCAAATAGAGGTTTCCCCTTCGGAAAATGCATCGATAACCACCACATCTCCAGGCTTCGCGATTTCAAAAATCCCCAAGCAGTCAACAATGTCTCCGGCAGTAAGCTTTACGGTCAGCGCAGGACCTATCACCCGTTTATTTACGGTACGTCCTTTGATGTTGTTCCGCATGACATTGTCCCGCTCCTGGGCATCTGTTAAAATACAGGACAGGCTGTAAACATCCTTCATAGCGCGGAATTTGTCCATCAACACCTCATCCACACAAGCGCGTTCTCTTACAATGTTTTTCATCTTCATTGTCCTCCTAAACTCTGTATAATTGTAAATGTAAATACGATTGATCAGGTTCTGCCTCTCCATACATCCGTTTTGATGAGACAAGGCAGCATCAGGCACTTTGAGATTCTATCTGGCATGCATTGGCATCCTCGATGCATTTTATAGTTGCTTCAATATGTCGGGTCATCAGTAAGGCCGCCATTTCCGAGTCATTATTTTTAATCGCTTCAATTATTTCCTTATGATAATGCAAGCCGATTTCGGGTCCGATCTTTAAATTAGTCATCTCTTGTGATGCCACCAAGACTCCTGTCAACATTTCATTAATGGAAATTATGATAGAGTTCTTTGTCCCCTTGGCGATGATTTTGTGAAATTCATAATCCGCTGTATAGAAATCCTTGTTTTCCAATGCCTTCTCCTGCATTTTTTTATAAGTGTTTTCTAATTCCACAATGTCCTTTTCATCGGTATGCTTCATGAATTCAATAATATTTCCAGGTTCAAAATGAAGCCTGAATCTGAGAACCTCCATGAGCTCCATAGGTTTTAACGTCATCAGAGGTACGATGTTTTTTAAAATATTGCTGATATCAATCTCGGACACATATGTCCCCGCACCTTTTCTCTTTTCAAGAATACCCAGCGCCGAACATTGCTCCAGTGCCTCCCTCACGGCAATTCTGCTGACTTCCAGTTCCTCACACAGCTCCTTTTCGGTATAGATCTTTTCCCCCGCGCTCCACTTATTCGATTTTATTTGTTCTAAAACAAAGTTATAAACTTTATTGCTTTGCTGTATTTCTGCCATTTTGAACCCCACCTATCCATTAAATTTAAAGTGTAAATTGACTAATTTTCTCTGTCTAATTTGCTCAATTGCCCGATCATTATAATACATTTTTTCTCAAGATGTATTACAACTTTGTTAATTTAGATAAACAATATCCTATTTTTTGCTCTTTGTCAACGATAATTTCATTTTTCTGTAATACAAATTTTCAAATATGTATTACATCTTTGAATTGAAGTGATTCAAGGGAATTAAAAGCATTTAGTAACACTTTACCAAATTTGACGTACCCTCTCCGATAATTGTATAATAGGGGAAAACTCAAATGAAAGTTGTTGGAAAACCTGTTCCAGGTCCAACAGGAGGATATAATATTGGCAATCAACAAGGCAATGCGTTCGGCGTTAAAGATAATTACGGCATTGGAGGTCGATGCAGAAAAAAGCTATAAGGTGCAGCGGCAGTTTGAGCTTCTCATGGCAAGGCTCCGGGGCAAACCCACTGATTATCAAATGTGGGATCAGAAAATCATGTGCGGGGATCATGACGTCCCTGTGCGAATCTTTCAGCCGCCAGGAACCGGCCCCTTCCCCGTCCTCCTGTTTTTCCACGGAGGCGGTTGGGTCACCGGAGGAATCGAAAACTATACGGGAGTGTGCGCCGACCTCGCTAAGGCGACAGGGCACACGGTGGCTTCCGTAGATTATCGGCTTGCGCCGGAATACCGGTTCCCCGCCGCGCCGGAGGATTGTTATGCCGTTGCGAGAGAATTCTTTATGGGACATATTCTCGACGTCAAGCCGGAAGATATCACATTGATCGGAGACAGCGCCGGCGGAAACCTGTCCGCCGTGGTTTCCTTGATGGCGAGAGATAGAGGGGAATTTCTTCCGCGGCAGCAGATTTTGTTATATCCGGCTACCTTTAACGACCATAGCGGCTCTTCCCCATTTCCCTCGATAAAAGAAAACGGGACAGGCTATTTGCTTACATCCAGACGGGTTCGGGGCTTCGCGAAACTATACAGCAGTTCGAAGGATGATTTTCATAATCCCTATTTTGCACCGCTGCTGGCGGACGACCTTTCGCATCAACCCCGCACGCTGGTTATTTCGGCTGAGTACTGCCCTTTGCGGGATGAAGGGGAATATTACGGAATAAAGCTGCGGGAAGCCGGGAACGATGTTGAGATTTACCGGATGAAGGATGCTCTCCACGCATTCCTCATGCTTCCGCCTCGTTTTATCCATGTAAAACGCGCGTATCATGTGATCAATAAATTTTTAGCTGAGAGGGACGTTTGATATGAGAGATATCAAATCTTGGAGCAGATTGGACAACGCCGCTAAAATCTTTCCTCCCACCAGTTCAAAACGGGACCCCAAAGTATTCCGTTTTGCCTGCGAGCTGTACGAAACGGTGGACGAGCAAGTCCTGCAACAGGCGTTGGACCAGACTGTGACGCAGTTTCCGTTTTACAAATCCGTCTTAAAGAAGGGCGCATTCTGGTATTATTTTGAGGAAAGCGCGCTGCATCCTGTCGTGGCAGAAGAAAGCCAAGATCCCTGTGCCGCTCTCTACAATGCGGACCATCCAGGCTTGCTTTTCCGCGTTTTTTATTACAGAAAACGGATCAACCTGGAAGTTTTTCACGCTCTGACAGACGGCATGGGCGCCGTACGTTTTTTATGCACTCTTGTTTCCTTCTATCTCGCGGCCAAGCATCCGGATTGTCCGGATGGAGAGCTTCAGATCGATGGTTATGGTTCTTCCCAGGAGCAGATTAGGCAGGATGCCTTCAAGAAATACTATGACAGGGCGGAAATATGCAAACCGGGCCTACCGCATCAAGGGCGCGCATCTCCCGGATAACCGTATCGGCATCATAGAAGGTATTTTGCCGGTAAAAGCCGTGTTGGAAATCGCCCATGAATTTCACGCCTCCATCGGCGAATTCCTGACGGCGGTTCTGCTGTGCTCCATCTCTGACAGCATGACCGTCCGGGATCGGTCGCATCCCGTGGTTATCACGGTGCCGGTTGATCTAAGGGGTTTTTTTCAAACTCAAACCGCGCGGAATTTTTTCGGGGTCATACACGTCAGCCATGATTTTAAAAAGTCCGGCGATTCTTTTCCCGAGGTGCTGGAAAGCGTCCGCCGCTCTTTCAAAGAGCAGCTTACCCCTGAAACCATGCTGGAAATTATCAACCGATACTCGGCGCTCGAAAACAAGTTTCTGGTTAAGGCAATACCTCTGGCGATCAAAATTCCCTGCTTGAAGTATGCCGGCTGGCGGGCGGACCGGGAGGATACCTCCGCAGTCTCCAACCTTGGAAAAATCACCATGCCCGCGGAAATAAGCGATTATATACGCCTTTTCAGCGTTTTCGTAAGCAGCCGGCGCCCGCAGATCTGCCTCTGCTCTTTCAGGGATACGCTGGTCGTAGGCTATTCCTCGCGCATGGAAAGCACCGATATTCCGCGATGCTTCTTCCGGCGGCTGGCCGACCTGGGAATCGATATTGAAATCAACTCGAATTTGGAACAATTATAATTGTACGACGAAAATCAGCGGCGCTGAAGCGCCGGACAGAATGTTAAGAGGAAGAGGAAATCGATGCTGTACTGTAAAAACTGCATGGCCCGTTTACCGGGGAAATATGAACGCTGCCCCCTGTGTCAGAGAGCTCTGACAGGAAACGCAGATGAAGCCGGAAATGTATTTCCGGTGATTCCGCCGCGCGGAGGAGCCAATTCCCGCCTGTTGTTGCGGCTTGCTTTTGGTTCGGTCGCCGTCGCTGCCGTCTGCGTAGCAGTCAATCTGATCCTTCCCTCTGGCGGCTGGTGGTTTTTGTTCGTGGTCGGCGGGATAGCCAGCTTCTGGGTATCACTTGCCCTGGTGTTGAAAAAAGGGAGAAACATCCCGAAAACCATCTTGTGGCAGGTGGGCTCCCTCTCCCTTTTTGCCTATCTTTGGGACCTGTTTACAGGTTTTCACGGCTGGTCGCTGAACTATGTGCTTCCCATCCTCTGCACCTGCGCTATGGTGGCGATGTCCGTCATCGCAAAGATCAGAAAGCTCGACATTGAAAGTTACCTCCTGTACCTGATCATGGACTGCGTGTTTGGGATTTTGTCTTTTACTTTGTTGGTAATCGGAAAAACCTCGGTGGTTATTCCTTCAGCCATATGTTTTGCCTCAACCATAATCTTTCTGGCCGCATTGCTATTCTTTGAAGGAAAGACCCTTTTCGCAGAACTGCAACGCAGATTTCATTTTTAGGATATCGGCTGCTTTGATTTTTATTAACCGCAATAAATTTCCTTCGCCATACGGAATGCGGCCCACGCTTTGGGCCATCCAGCATAGAAGGCAAGCTGCGTCAGTACCTCGGCCATCTCTTCCTGTTATTTCAGCTTATTGTAATCTTCGTCAGATACCGCTTCCAGCCATTCGTTGGACGCTTCTTCCGCTGGGACCTCAACGGCAAGGTGGGCAAACCAGCTATCCGGCGCCGCTCCATGCCAATGCTTCACCTCCGGCGGAATATTGACCACATCGCCGGGCCTCAGCTCCTGGGCGGGTTTTCCCCACTCCTGATAGTAACCCCGGCCTGCGGTGACAAGCAAAATCTGTCCGCCCTTATGATGGATGTGCCAGTTGTTGCGTCAGCGTGGCTCAAAGGTCACGTTGCCGATGTTGACGCCCCTTGTGGAAAGCATGTTCAAATAGCTTTGACCGACAAAATATTGTGCGAACGCCTCGTTTTTTTCTCCTGTAGGGAAAATGTTGACAAAACCCTGTACATTCATAAAATCCATCTCCTCCACTTGTCGATTTCAGACTGAGATGTAATAAGGCGCTCCTCGTCAAAGCGGATGTTGAATCCGGACTTGACGTCGGCCCCTGAGCAGGCTTTCTGAATATCCTTGAAGGTATGCCCGATCCAACCGGCGTTGGTGGTAAAGGGATAGACCGTCTTTCCTGTCCAATTCACAGAGGAGAGGACAGTTTTAACAGGAGGCGCGAAGGTATACCACCACACGGGAGTGCCCAGGATGATGATATCATAATCGGCGGGATTGCAATCCAACGGTTTTATCTCAGGCTCATAGCCGCGTTTAATCTCCTCCTCTCCCTGGTCCACTACGGCGTCAAAGTTTTGGGGATAAGGTTTTACGGGCTGTATTTCAGCAATATCACAGCCCAGGTCTTTTTTGATACGTTGGGCAATGCCGTTCGTATTGCCTCCGTAAAAATAATAAAGAATCAGTGCTTTCATAAAAGTTCCTCCTTACTGATACGATTTTTCAAGGATGGCCACGCAGTCCTCGTTTGACAGCGGGACACGGTCGGCTTTGAACAGGCCCCCCATAGTGTCCCGGGCATTCTGCGCCATTGCGGGGAACTCACCTGGCTGAATACCATAGTCGGACATCTTTAAATCTCCAACGCCGCAATCCTCCTGCAATTTCACAAGGGCAGTGATGAAATCCATCGGCTTTGCCGCATCCTTCATACCGAGAGCCTGGGCCATGCGCACGAAGCGCTCGTCGCAGGCATGCTTCTCAATGAAATGCGTAAAATAGGCCCTGGAAATCATAATCAGCCCCGCGCCGTGAGGCAGGTCATGGTGATACGCGCTCATAGCGTGCTCCAGAGAATGTTCGCTCGTACAGGAGCTGAGGGTCATGACCACGCCGGACAGGGTGTTGGCAAAAGCGACATGTTCTCTGGCTTCCATATCGGAACCGTCCTTCACCGCACGGGATAGATAGGCTCCGATGTTTTCGATGGCGGTAAGGGCATACATATCGCTCATCAGATTGGCAACTGAGGCGACGTAGCATTCCACGCTGTGGAACAGGGCGTCAAAGCCTTGCAGCGCAGTAAATTTCGGCGGTACGGTCTTCATCAGTTCGGGGTCGACAACAGCGATTTTGGGAAACAGGGAATCGTATCCGCCGAAGCCTATTTTTTCATTGGTCTCTTCGTTGGAAATGACGCCGTACTGGTCTACCTCGCTTCCGGTCCCCGCCGTGGTGGTAATGGCGATGATGGGAAGCGGCTCTTTCGTCAGGGGCTTGCCCTTGCCGGTACCACCGAAGATATACTCCCATAAGTCGCCGTCATTTGTCGCCATGGCCGCAATCGCTTTTGATGCGTCCATCACACTGCCTCCGCCGAGGGCAACGACAAAATCACAGCTGTTTTCACGGGCACAGGCTGCTCCATCCATGACGGTGGATTTCAAAGGGTTTGCCATGATGCGGTCGAAAACCACGGATTCCACACCCGCCAGCTTGAGCTGTTCTTCCGTCCTGGAAAGAGAGCCGTTGGTCTTTGTGGACTTGCCGTCGGAGATGACGATCAGCGCCTTTTTCCCCGGCATCTGATGCTTATGCAGCTTATCTAACTGACCCTGTCCGAATAAAATTCTTGTAGGTACATACATTCGAAATGTCATTTTTTCTTCCTCCTGATTGACTAAAAAGTTAC
>DAITKX010000073.1:0-1914 GCA_036835995.1 Bacillota bacterium
AGCGGTTCTCTTCTGGTAAATATAATGTCGTTTTCAAAATCCGCCTGGGAATCCGGCAATGTTATTCCGTAAAAGTGGTTCGCTTTTTCAATATAACCGCGGAATACCCTCAACAGCGTGTCGACCTCCGCGACGCTTTCCCTGACTGTCTTGCCTGTTTCCGTTGAAAGCAGAACCGCCAGCTCGTTCTTTTTTTCCTCTGCGATATCTAAAAATTTGCGCAGTATCTCCGAGCGTTTGTATAAAGGCGTATTGCCCCAGACCTTTTTGCCCTCAAGGGAGATATCGATCGCTTCCTTAATGTCTTCTTCCGCCGCGTCCGGAACCGTATCGATCAGCGCGCCCGTCGCCGGGTTCAGCACATCAATCGTTTTGCCGTTTTTGGAGTCCATCTTTTTTCCGCCTATGATCATTTTCATGTTCATTCACCCCTTCCACTGATTTTGAAAAGCCGCCGGATTTTTTTACCCTACGCATTGATTATAGTTGTCAGAAAAAAAGAGTTGAATATAATACAGCTTTCATTTATTGACTAAATCTTTGAACTTCTACAAATAAAAACCTCCCGATACATGTTTTTACTGCCGGGAGGTTTATTTTCGGAAAAGCTACCTGCTGATATCGTTTTTGTCCCTGTATTCTTTGCAGGTGACGCCGAAATTGCTTTTAAACAGCCTGCACAAATATTCCTCGTTTTCATAGCCGACCAGGTTGGCGACCTGGTAGATTTTATACTGCGGATCGAGCAATAATTTTTTTGCTTTATTGAGCCTGTAATTCGTAAGATAGCTCTTAAAAGGTATTCCCGTTTCCTTTTTAAAGAGAGTAGATAAATAATTCGCGGAGATAAACAGCTTCTGCGCCATACCGTTCAATTCGATCTCGTTCATATAATTCTTTTCTATGTTTCCTATCACGTAATTGATGATGCTGTTGAACTGGCGCTTGTTTTTGCTGTTGGCCACATCGAAAACATTTGAAAAAAATTCTTTAATCCAGTCTATCAATTGATCGATGCCTTCAAATTTCTTGATTTGCTCGAGCAAGGCGATCTCGTTTTCCGACGTCTCGTCAGAATTGCCCTGCTGATCAAGCAGGGACTTTGCCATGAGCACCAGTTTATAGCAGACATTCATCACATCTTCATACGAATATATGGGGGTTTCAATGATTTTTTTATGTAATTGGTCGATATATTCGTTTAATCCTTTCCGATCCAGCGCGTTTATCTGTTCGAGTAAGTTCCTTTCATCTTCTGAAAACATCTTTTGCAGCTGCCCGCTGCTCTTTGGAATGCGGTCGTAATGAATCATCCGGCCTTTTCCGGAAAGAAGCTTGTATTTCACCGCTTCAAAGGCGCCGAGATAGGACTCCCTTGCTTTAAATATGTGATCGACTGCAGGCCCTACCGCGATTGTGACCGAGCAGCCCTGATATTTCCTGATATTATCCCTGATCAGGCGGAACAGCCATGTGTAACTGTTTGATATCTGCTGGGCGCTCCATTTGCTGTCATAAAAGGTGATAACCGCCAGTCTCTTTTCATCCAGTATGATCGCAAAGCCTTTATTATTGCTTTCGATTATTTCACTGGTGATATTCAGCATGCTGAAAATTGCTAGTTCCCGTTCCTTATTGCCCGCGTCGAGGAATAATTTTGAATAGTCGTCCATCTCGATCACGGAAACGACTATTTTATTCGTAAGGTATTCCTTGTTGATATCATGAATGATACCTGTCAACTTTTCCGGATGATCGGCCCTGCCCTCAATAATGCTCGTGAATATATGCCGCTTCACGATTTCGGAATTTTGGATACTGTCTCTCTTGAGCTTGTTTTTTACCAGCTCCTCCTGTCTTTCCTCGCTGATCTTCGCAACGATCCTCTCCAGCAGCTCTTCCAACTCTTCTACC
>DAITKX010000073.1:1924-5655 GCA_036835995.1 Bacillota bacterium
CGAAATCGGTTTCAACTGATATTCCGCAGCCCCAAGTTTCAATGCTTTCTGGGCATAGGAAAATTCGTCATGACCGCTTAAAATAATCGTCTTTATATTTTTCCCCATGGCTTTGACGGTTTCTATCAGCTTCAGTCCGTCCATGACAGGCATGATCACGTCTGTAATCAAAATATCCGGGGTAGTTTCTTCAATGATTTTTAATGCCTCCAGGCCGTCCTGGGCGGTTCCCGCTATTTCCAGCTGAAGACCCTTCCAATCAATTTTCTTTGTTAAGCCTTCGAGTACGATATCCTCATCATCGACCAGTATCACTTTATACATTTCGATTCTCCCCTAAACTGCCAATAATTTGTTTAAACTTTTTCAGGTTTATCAGAATGTTCAATTGCCGGAATGATCATTTTTACACAGGTTCCCCCCTCTTTCAAATTGGAATAAAATAGGCCGTACTGATTTCCATATTTTATTTTTATCCTCTCGTTAACGTTTTTGATTCCATACCCTTTGTGAACTTCATGGCCTTCCAATATATAATTGATCCTCTCGAGATCAACGCCGGTTCCGTTATCTTCAACCTTGAATTCCAGGGTCCCGTTAACGATCCCGCAGTGAACTTTGATGATCCCGCCGGCTTTCATGTATTTTAAGCCGTGCAAGAGCGCATTTTCGGCCAAAGGCTGCAAGATCAGCTTGAGCATCGGATGCTCCAGTACTTCCGGATCAATGTTTTCGATATAAACAAATTTATTTTTAAAACGAATATTTTGTATGTTTAAATAGCCCCTGACCTGTTCCAACTCCTCCTCGACAGATATGATATTCTTCCCGCCGCTTAGGCTGAGCCTGAAAAATTTTGCAAGATTGCTGGTTATGCTTGCAATCTCCGCGCTGTCTGTCATCCAGTATATGATATCCAGCGTGTTATACAGAAAGTGAGGGTTGATCTGAGCCTGGAGCGCTTTTAATTCGGCATCTCTTTCCTTACTGTTCGCAACCTTTATTTCCTCCAGCAAGTTGTTAATGGTTTCAACCATTTTATTAAAATCTTCACTCAGCTCGTCAACTTCAACAAGGATGCTGCGTTCCGCCGTGACGCTCAAATCGCCTTTCTGCATCCGCCTGAAGCTGTCGGTGACCGCGTTCAGAGGGCGGACAATGCTTGAAGATATCAGCAGATAAAGTATAATAACAAGAAAGCTTACAAAGATGCTAAGGGTTATGATGTTCGTTCTGACCTTATTGAAATCGCTCATGATTTCGTTATATGGAATTATGTCCGTGACCATCCAGCCGATGGAGCCGACCGAATTGAACACGATGATGTAATCTTTTCCTTCATGGTTGAAATTCATCCAGCCTGACTTTTTCCTTAATATTTCCTCTGAAAACAGCGAAGTATCAAATTCGTCCTGAACCCCTTTCGGATGATTATAAAACAGCGTATTGCCATCTTTGTCAAGGATATAGATCCTGCTGTTGTACTTGTCGCTTAAATTGCTGATATGGCGGAATAAATAATCCGCCCGCGCATTGATATTGACGATTCCGATTTCTCCTCCGGATCCTTGTGAAATCGGCCGGACGCTTGAGATGGTCGGTATGTCTAAAAAAGAATTGTAATATTTGTTGAAATACATCCCTTCCTTATAGGTATAAAACGCATTTCTCTCATTGCAAAAATAATCTTCAAAAAGCCTGTAATCGCTTACTCCGAACCCTATGGTATCCTCCAGCTTGTCAAACTGAAACCTGTTGGAAGCGTTGTTGTAGCCATCCTTGAAAACATTGACGGAATATATGTAATCCACAAGGCGGCAATAGCTCAATAGGATCGTTCTCACTTCATTCTGGTCCTGGACCCGCATATCAGCGCCGTCATTCTGCTCTGTCAGGATGTCTTTCAGCCTTTGATTGCTGGATATGCCATAGGAGATCTGGTAGATATCCTGGAGCTTTATTTCAAGCGTTTCAATGGACTTTAAAAGATTGCCCTGGGCGGATTCGATCAGGTTATTGGTCATTACTTCTCTGAAAAAATTTGAGGACAGGGTAATAATCACAGTCGTCAGAATGCATACGACGATGATAAAAGTCAGAACCAGTATGTTTCTGAACTTAAACCTTCCATATTTTTTTATTTTCCCCGCCCAGGTTTTAAACCGATCCATATGGCATATCCTCTGGTCCACTGAAAAAAAGCTTCAAAACTACAATACCATATACTCCATCTTTTTTGCACCGTATAAATCTTTCATTTACCGAACATTTATACGCCCCCATTATTTTATCACAAAAGCTTATATCTTCCTATAAAGGAAAAAGCAGGAGTGCCCTCCTGCTTTACAGCAAAGAAAATAATGCTAAAAACCAGATCAGGGATTTCAGATCCCAAAGCATCCGGTTTTTTCATTGCGGATTACTCCCGCCAGTATATTAAAATATTCATCAGCGCTCAATTGGTGAGCAGGTTACTCTTTTGCTTTTGGCTTGGCCTTTGATTTCTTTGAAGATGATGGATTTTTGACTGCCTTATGCTTCAATTCAAGGAGGATACGGCGCATTTCCTCCTGACGGAGTTCCTCTTCCTCCGCAAGACGCTGCCGCTCCAATTCTTTCTGCTTTCGATTTTCCCGCAGTTCGTCTTCCATCTTCAGCTTAACGGCAGGATTGCTTAACTCCAAAAATGTTTCAAATGCGAAAGGATATTGAAACTTTTTAGTCTCATGCTCTTCACAAAATTCTACTGTAACCGTCGTCAAAGTCTGTCCGGTTATCGTCCCCGGGCCAAATTGACGATGGCGAACCGGTTCGTTCACTATATTCATTTGCGTTTCACTCCCTTTCCCCGCAAACTAAAAAACATGCAGCGCTGACAACAGGATTTACGTCCGTCAGAACTACACGTTGCAATATTATTTTATCACAATTCTGGGTGGATATGTAAGTAAAAATTTATTTGGCAGATTTTTGGTAATTATTTTTCTCTGGTCATAATCTCTAATGTGTTGATTTTGTGTAGTTTTAGTGAAGATTTCTATCTTTCCCTAATTATTTTATTTTTATCTCCGAATGAAGAAGTAAATAACTTTGGGAGGTATCAAAATGAGCAGTTTATCCGTTTCATCCGTATCCAGCACAACATCGACTACCACTAACCAAAACAAAGTCGAGCAGTTAAAGACCCAAATTACAAAACTTCAAACAAAAATCACAAAAATAAATGCCGGCGACGGAGATGCACAAACCAAGCAGGAGCAAATTGAAGTTATCCAAACGCAGATCCAGCAGCTGGAGATCCAGATTCAAAGGATTGAAGCCCAGCAATCAAAGGGGACCTCAAGTGCGGAAGGAGCTACGGAAGCATCAGGGTCGAACCAGGACGCATCTGCGTCAAAAGATCCTTATTCCAACAACATTTTAGATGTCCTGGCCTAAGAACTCTTCTTTCGATCGGAGGCAATTCGTCCAACATCAGTCCTCCCTCATGCTACTGATTTTTTCCATAATAGATTATATCATAAAAAAAGGCAAAGTCCCGATGCGGAGGAAGCATCAGGACTTTGCCATACCTGCAATTATCTGTTTTTCAGGCCTTCTACGCTTTCTATGAAAATTTGCGCAATATTCCCGCCAGTATTTTCTTAAAATAAATGTCGATTTCCTCGAACCGTATATTGGGTACGTAATAAGTCTCAAGCTGGTCGTGGAGGGCTTTCGCTCTGTTGATG
>DAITKX010000073.1:5665-11611 GCA_036835995.1 Bacillota bacterium
CGGGCACCTGCCGCACCTGCAGGCTGGCGATGGTGCGCAGCGCCACGGTCATGAGGTGGTCGAACTCCGTCATGTTTTCATCAAGGTCATCCTTATAATGCTTCAGGATATCCTCATTCATAAACTGATTCATATCGATGACGGCAAACTTTTTTACTTCCGATCCATGATAGGAGTTGTTCGTCGTAAATGCGACGTTCAGCCCGGGGATTACCAGATGGTCGAGCTTGTAGGGATCCAGGGCGCAATAATACGCTTCCACAAAGTGCCCTCTCTCCCTGGCTGCCGCTCTGATTTTTTCCAGAATCCCGTCCTCTCCCGTTCCCAATCCGCCTTTGAATTCGTACACCTTCTCGGCGGTCAGTACGGTACCCAGGTAATTGCTGTATCCGTTGGGCGTCAGGGCGCTTGCAAACATGCTCCGCTGCTTCCCTTCGACCGCCGCCGCGGCCTCGCCGTCAAACAGGCCGGCGATCAACTTCTCCGCCATCTGATTGACCGCTCCTCTGTTCACCGCCTCGGAATAGATCGATGCGCTTCCTTCGTATACCGTATAAGCCGCCTTGATGTATTTATAAGCTCTTGAGAATATGTATTTAATCTCCTTATTTATCCTTATAATATCATCCTTATGGGCGCGAATGCCCTCCTCATCCCAGAACTCTCCGAAATTCAGAATTTCATCCACAGCTCCGGGGCTCTTGGGATCGACCACATGGGGCGAGGTTCCATCGATGAATGCGATCTTTAGCTTGGGTATCAGAACCCCGTCCAGCGAATCGTTGTCCGACGAGCAGTGCAGGTACTCCGCGGCGTACCCCATGTTCTGCAGTTCTTCCCCCATTCGTTTCATAAAAGTTGATTTTCCCACACCCGGACCGCCTTTGATAATAAAAAGCCTGTTCGCCTCTTCCTGAGTGATGATATTGTCGTAGTAGCTGAAAAAACCAAGAGACGTATTCCCTCCCGGGAAAATGTGCCTCTCATTGCCCTGAAACATAATGATCCCTCCAAAGAAAAATATTGCGGCTGCTTACCTTCCATTGGCTGGAGGTATGAAACCACAATATCAAAATATGCGCCCGAGCTCAATTGGTGAGTGGACTATTTCTTTGACCGGTAGGGCGCGCCTCGCTTTATCTGTATATCCAGCGTTTTAACCTCTTCGTAAACGTGACGAATTTCAACCAATATGGCTTCTTTTTCATCGTTGTCGCATCCGAGGCCATCCAATACTTCCGCAACAGCTTTCCCATAATCGCGCTTGTATTTTGCATTCAATTCAGTCCAGTTGATTCCCGCAAAGCGGGAGGCGATACTCATGTCCAAGGGTAATTTTCCCTGCTTCATCAGCACTGCTATGATCGGATATCCGGCGTACCCCTGCCAGTATGTCGCATTGTCGTTTGAAGCATAGATATTTCGGTCCCAGGTGATGTCATACTCCTTGCTTCTATCGGAAGACAAAACGGAAGCATGATCTTCATGCAGGATAACCCGGCTGTCCGCTACCGCGCTGTAAGCTTCGTAGATCTTTTCGATCGGAGGCAATTTGTCCAATGTCAGCCCCTCCTTATTATTACTGTTCTTTTCATAACAATTATACCACAAAAAGCTTCCTATATGCGGAAGCCCATTTGCAGGAGCATGTTCTTGTCGTCGTCGATGCTGTTTCCTGAGGTGGTCAGCATGTCGCCTGTTATCGCGGCGTTTGCGCCCCCGAGAAAGGCCCTTTTTCCGGACTCCTCCATCAAGCTTCTTCCGGCGGCCAAGCGGATTCGGGCCGTCGGATTGATGAAGCGAAACATCGCGACGGTCCGCAATATTTCATTTTCCGTAATCGGTTCAAAGGCTTCGCAGCCGGTTCCCTTGACGGGCATCAAGGCGTTGATGGGGATGGATTCTATCTCAAGCTCCGACAGGCTGACTGCCATGTCCAGGCGATCCCCAAAGGTTTCTCCCATGCCGATGATTCCGCCGGAGCATACCTTTAGTCCCGATTTTTGAGCGCGCCGGATCGCAGCAATCTTGTCCTCATATGTATGGGTGCTGCAGATCCTCGGGAAGTTTCCCTTTGAGGTTTCTATGTTTGCATGATACATGGAAACGCCGCTTTGTTTTAAAGACGCAAAGGTCTCCGGGGAAAGCAGTCCGTGGGAAGCGCACAGGCTGATACCGCACTCTTCCTTCATCTTTCGGTAGGCGCTGCAAGCCTGTTCCAGCTCTCTGGCGCTTAACTCGCGGCCCGCGGTGACGATGGAATAGCGATGCACGCCTTTGTCCGCGTGTTTTTTACAGTCGGTCAAAATGGTATCTGCATCCAGAAAGCCGTATTCCGATATCCCGGTATGATTATGAGCGCTTTGGGCGCAGAACTTGCAATCCTCGCTGCAGCGGCCGCTCTTTCCGTTGATGATGGAGCACAGGTCCACGGTGTCGCCGCACAACGCGCTGCGGATCTCATCGGCGCTCTGGCAGAGTTCGTCCAGATCCGCGGTTTCGAAAAAATCCAAATCGTCCCAACGCATCAGTCTCCTTCCTCCGATGATTTCCTTTGCGAGCTTTTTGACATTCATGTTCGTATCCCTTTTCCTTCCCTCGGTCAATTCAGATATCCGGCTTTTTTAATCCGTTTTTTGACTGCTGTTCCAAAGGCGGCGGCTATGGCAATTTTAACGATATCCCCGGGAATATAAGGAATGACTCCGGCAAACAGCGCCGCTCTGAAGCCCATATGGGCCTGATAGGCCAGCCAGCCTGTGCCCAGAAGATAGGTGACAACCGTTCCCAGGATCATTCCAAATACGTGCAGGAAAACCCTGTTCGGAAATTTATCCACAAAAAATCCCGCTATGAGAGCCATGAAAATAAACCCGATCAAATATCCGCCGGTGGGCCCCAGAAGCTTGCCGGGTCCCCCGGTAAAGTTTGAAAAGACGGGTATTCCCGCAAAGCCGATCAGGAGGTAAACGAGGTAGCTGATCGTTCCTTTTTTACAGCCCAGGATCACCGCGATAAAGCAGACGGCAAGGTTGGTGAGAGAAATGGGAACCGGGGAAACGGGGATCGGAACCGAAAGGGGTCCCAGGATGCAGATGACCGCGGTCATAAGCCCCGTCAGCGTAAGGGCGGCCGTATTTTTCTTTTCCATAGCTGAAATCCTTTCTTGAGCAAAAGATGGTCGCATGTGTGAACAATACGATGATACATCCCGGCAGCACAAATTGTCAACCAAAAATTTAAATAGTGTTTACAATCGGAAATTAATGTTATTATTTTACTAAACGGGGAACAAATACAGTGTACAAACGTGCTATGACGGACCTCATTCAAAATCTCGCCTGTTTTTCGTAGAAAGGAGACAATATAATGAATAAAGCGCAAATGGATCGAATTCACACAGGGAAAGGCTTCATTGCCGCGTTGGATCAGAGCGGCGGAAGCACTCCAAAAGCACTTCTTCAGTATGGAATTAGCGAGGACAGCTATTCCAATGAGGAAGAAATGTTTCGTCTGGTGCATGACATGAGAAAGCGGATCATAACAAGCCCCGCCTTTACTTCCGAGCATATTCTGGGCGCCATCTTATTTGAAAACACCATGGACCGAACCATCGACGACCAATTTACCGCCGACTACCTTTGGGAGAAAAAGGGCGTTGTCCCCTTTTTAAAGGTTGACAAAGGACTTGCCGCTCTTGAAAACGGAGTTCAACTCATGAAGCCGATTCCGGACCTGGATGATCTTTTGAAGCGCGCCGCCGAAAAGAACGTTTTCGGAACAAAGATGCGCTCTGTTATCAAAGACGCCAACCGAGAAGGAATAAAAAAGGTGGTTGAGCAGCAATTCGAGATCGGAAAACGGATCATCGCGGCCGGACTGGTTCCAATCATTGAACCCGAGGTCGATATTCACAGCCCCGATAAGGAAGAATCCGAAAAAATACTGAAAGATGAAATTTTTAATCGCTTATCCAACCTTGGACAGGGCGAAAAAATCATGCTTAAGCTATCCATACCGACAAAGGATAATTTCTATAGCGATTTGGTGAGCGATTCCCGCATCGCACGGGTTGTGGCCCTGTCAGGGGGTTATACCCAAGCTGAAGCAAACGAGAAGCTGTCCCGCAATCAGGGGCTCATCGCCAGCTTCTCCCGCGCTCTTTCACAAGGCTTGACAGCCCAGCAAACCGATGAAGAATTTAACGAGACATTATTAAACTCTATTAAAGCTATTTACGCGGCCTCGATTGCGTAATGGGATTGATAAAGCGGCGGGCTCCTGATGAACCCGCCGCAAAACTTAATCGTTGATCGCTTCGATTCCCTGTTCTTCCATGAGCCTGAGACTGTTCTTCATATTGGAGAGCGCCTCCGGAGCGTGTCCCTCCCAATCTTCCACTTCACCTGTTATACGGAGCGGTTCTCGGGTCCGGTATGACCTCGTGGGATTGCCGGGGAACTTTTTATCGGTCAGGTTTGGATCGTCCTCAATCGTGCCTGTAGGCTCTACGAGGTAGATTCTCCCCTTGCCCTCTCCCGCCGCAAGTTCGGCTCCCCATACCGCCGCGTCCATAGTGCCGGTCAGATAGATAAAGTTTGCTCTCTTTCCTTTGCCATAGTTGGAATTGTACCCCGGTGCCAGCAGATCGCCAATAGCGAGGTCCGCCTTTGTACCGTGATAAAACGGCCCTGGGTCGCTCACTTTCTTAACTATTCTGATCTGTAACCCTCTCATGACGGCAAGCGCCGCCTCATTCATTTTGGGATCGTGGCTTGCGGTGCAATCAGAGTCGACGATGATCGGCGTTTCGGGCTGCGCCGTCTTTGCAAGGACGGCATTGGATATGACGCAGATATTCGATACGAGCCCCACGAGTTCAATGCTCTCAAAAGGCGTCGCCTTCAAATATTCATATAGTTCGCCGGAACCGAATGTCGGTTTGTAAAAGCGCTTATCGGTGTCGAGCATCAGCTTGCCCGTTTCGCCATAAAGGCCGTGTCCTTCCGTTCCTTTCAGGCAGTGGGGCACAGCAAGGTTTCTGCCCTCCTGGGTTTTCAGATAATCCCCGCCGTGGGTATCAAAGGTGAATACGACACTATCTCCCTTTGCGCGGTACTTCTGTATTTTTTCAGCAATAGCGCGATCCAGCAGCTCCGCCCCGGCAAACCCGAGGGAACCGGATACGAAATCGTTCTGGTAATCGACAACAATCAAACATCTGGACATTTTGATCTCCTTTCCACTAATCTGCAGCTGCCGAGGATACGAGGGGTATGAAAATATCGTCCACGATCTCCGCCAGGGTTTCGTCGGATATGGGAGCCAGGGTTGTAATTATCTCGCACTGCAGCAGCTGCAAGGGCAATGAGATGATCCGCGGCGTCAGCCTCTCAGATCTTATCTCACCGCGAAGCTCCGCATTTTTCAAAATTGCAGCTATAGTCACAGTCAGCTTATTCTCCGATTTCCGCTCGATCATCTGCGGTATGGACGCGATGAGATTGCGCCACACCATCGGCTCCATAATAAGGCCCCTGATGGTCTGGACGCCGATCAATTTCAGCGGTTCCAAGATCCCGTGCAGGTAGCCGTACACATCGCTTCTCAGGTTGCCGGTGTCTGGAATTTCGTCTGGAATTTTCGGCAGATGCTTGTGAATAGCGGCAATCACGAGCTCCGATTTATCGCTCCAGCGGCGGTAAAGGACGGACTTGTTTGTCCCTGCCCGCGTCGCGACGCTCTCCATCGTCATCTGCGTATAGCCGGTTTCGGAAAGCTCCTCCCAGGCGGCCAGCAGAATCGCCTCCTCCAGAATTTCACCGCGACGGCGCGTGCCCTTCTTTCGTTCATCCATTTTTATTTTCCTCCGAGTCTCAGCAATAAATGCACTCTGTGATAAAATCGCATACAAAAAAGTGGAAACGACGAAATAATAAAAAACTT
>DAITKX010000073.1:11621-12142 GCA_036835995.1 Bacillota bacterium
CGAGTTTCCTATTGACGAAGGTTTTTATTTATTATATCATATTTACATTAAGAAACCAATCGTTTCTTAATTCAAATATGAAAGGAGTTTTCTCATGGATATAGAAAATGTAAAACCGGAAAAAGAAAAGCTCGATCCGGTCATTCGCAGGGTTGTCACTGTTCTGATCGTCGGCGCCCTCGTGCCATTGCTGGATTCCACGATGATGAACGTGGCGATCCACACCGTTGCTACGGAGATGAAAGCGGCCATTTCCACGGTGCAGTGGGTCGTGACGGGATACATCCTGGCGATGGGTCTGACCGTTCCGATTTCGGGATGGGTCACCGAACGTTTTGGATGCAAGCGGTCCTACATCTTTTCATTGGCGGTTTTCTTGATCGGCTCCGTATGCTCCATGTTTTCATGGAACATAGAAAGCCTGATCGCCTTCCGGGTCATTCAGGGAATCGGCGCCGGATTGATGATGCCGGTCATGCAGACGGAGCTTGTGCAGGTGTCCGGCGGGCGCAATCTCGGAC
>DAITKX010000073.1:12152-17277 GCA_036835995.1 Bacillota bacterium
GATGATGTCAATGATCAGCGTGCCCGGCCTGCTCGGGCCGATCCTTGGCCCGGTGTTGGGCGGAATCGTCGTCAGCAGTCTGAGCTGGCGTGCCATCTTCTGGATCAATATTCCCATTTGCATCATAGTCATTCCGTTAGCCTTGTGGGGGCTGCCGACCGACAAGCTTTTAGAGAAAAAAGCGTCCCTCGACGGGCTCGGCTTGCTTTTGCTCTCCCCCGCCTTCGCCCTTCTGATCTACGGCATCGCCCAGATCGGAGCTCACGGCGGGTTGAACAGCGCCGCGGTCTATTTACCGCTCATCATCGGAAGCGCTTTAGCGGCCTCCTATGTTGCCTATGCGCTTAAGACGAAACGAGAGCCTGCCTTGAATGTGCGGCTGTTCAAATCCGTCAATTTTTCCGCTTCCAATATCCTGCTCCTGCTCCAGGGGATGATTATGAACGGGACTTTGCTGATGCTGCCTCTCTACTATCAGGAGGTGCGCGGTGCAAGCGCCCTGTCCGCCGGATTGTGGCTGCTTCCGCAGGGCCTGGGGATGCTGCTGACCAGAGGCTGGGCCGGCAGAACCGCCGACCGTAACGGCGCGCGCAACATCGTGCTTCTAAGTCTTGCCGCCACTGCAATCGGTACGATTCCCCTCGCCTTTGCGGGTGCGGATACAAGCATGTTCCTTCTGTCTGTCGCCTTGCTGATCAGAGGAGCGGGGCTTGGCGGTCTTTTTATCTCAATCATGGCCTCCGCTTATGTGGGGCTTCCGAGAGAGCAGACTCCTCACGCGAGCATTTCCACAAGGATTTTCAACACCGTCGGCGGGGCTTTCGGGGCAGCTATCCTCGCAACCGTCGTTGAGCATCAGATGGCGGGCTATGCCCAGACCGATCTTCATGCTCTTGCACATGCGTATAATACCTCTTTCTGGTGGGCGGTGGGGGTTACCGTGGCTGCGGCGATTCCCGCCCTGTTCCTGGCAAAGCCCAAAAACCCGCCTTCATGTTGATATTTATAATACTCTTTAGTCGTTCTGGAAAAGACAAAAGATCAGGCGTCGGCCAACCTTTTATACGCCTTAAACTTCTCCGAGGCAGCTTTTTCGGCATCATCAAACAATCTGTCCGCATTCTCAGGGAATGCTTTTCGCAGAGAGGAGAATCGGACCTCTCCCTCCAAAAACTCCTGGAGGCTCGCCGTCGGCTGTTTGGAATCCAGTATGAAAGGATTCTTGCCCTGTTCTTTCAGCAATGGGTTATATCGATACAAATGCCAGAAGCCAGCTTCTACCGCTCGTTTCATCTCCACCTGAACGCATCCCATGCCGGCCTTGATGCCATGCGCGATACATGGAGCGTAAGCGATAACCAGAGATGGCCCCGGATAGCTCTCTGCCTCTGTCAGCGCCTTCAGCAGCTGATTAGGATCGGCTCCCATAGCCACTTGGGCGACATAGACGAAGCCATAGTTAATAGCCAGCAACCCCAGGTCCTTTTTTTCAGTTTTCTTGCCCGAGGCGGCAAACTGAGCCACGGCGCCCAAGGGGGTTGCCTTGGAGGATTGCCCGCCGGTATTGGAATACACCTCTGTATCCAGCACCAGAATATTCAGATTTTCACGGGTGGACAGCACATGGTCAAGTCCTCCGAAACCTATATCATAGGCCCATCCATCTCCGCCAATCATCCAAAGGGATTTCTTGGACAGATGCTCCTGATTATTCAGGATAAAGGATACCTGCTCCCTCGTTTGGTTTGGCGCTTGGGTGCTCTGGAGAATCCCGGTCAGTTTATAGCCAGCCTGCTTAGATTTGGCAGCATCGTCATAAGAGTCCAGCCATTCGAGGGAAGCCGCCCTGATCCGCTCGTCGTCTGTGGCAGACATGAGCTCTTCAATTCTCACCTTCAGACGCTCTCTCTGCTGTTTGACAGCCAGTAGCATGCCCAGACTGAACTCAGCGTTGTTCTCGAACAGAGAGTTCGACCAAGCCGGTCCATGTCCCTCTTGATTCACTGTGTAGGGAACAAATGGGAAAGACGCTCCCCAAGCCTGTGTACATCCGGTTGCGTTAGCATTATACATCCGGTCGCCATAGAGTTGAGTGACCAGCTTAACGTATGGAGTTTCCCCGCATCCGGCGCATGCCCCTGAGAATTCCAATAGAGGCTGCCTTAACTGGCTGCCCTTGACGGTAGTGATATCCGGCAGATCCGGTTTCACGGAGAGCTCCAAGGCGTACTGCCAGTTGTCCATCTCTTCAATTTGTTCCGACAGCGGCTTCATGACCAAAGCTTTGTTCTTGGCCGGACAGACGTGGACACAGCTCCCGCAGCCCATGCAATCCATGACATCGACCTGCATCCGGTAATCATAGCGCTCCAATCCTTTCCCTATGGCTCTTCTTGTTTCGAAGGCTGCCGGAGCATTTCCGCTTTCATTTTCATTCAGCAAAAATGGTCTGATCGTGGCGTGTGGACAGACATAAGCGCACCGATTGCATTGAATACAATTATCTGGCAGCCAGACCGGGACGTCCACAGCGACACCTCTTTTTTCGTAGGCAGATGTTCCAAAGGGCAAAGTTCCGTCCTCCATACTGACAAAGGCACTGACCGGAAGTTCGTCGCCGTTAAGTGTAGTGCAGGGAATCAGGATGTTCTTGATAATATCGGGGGCATCCACCGACTCCAACTCGGGCTCAATCGCCTCCGCCCATGCACTCGGGATAGAAATCTCCCTGACGTCCGATAAGCCAAGCTCGATAGCGGCGTAGTTCATGTTGACGATTTTATCTCCCTGGGCTCCATAGGTGTCCAGGCAGTACTGCCTCATATGACGTATCGCCTCTTCAATGGGGATGATATTAGCCAGTTTGAAGAACGCCGCCTGCAAGGCGATATTGATACGGTTTTCCAAACCAAGATCCTTGGCAATTCGCGTGGCATCGATCACAAAGAATTTAATTTTACGCCGCGCCAGTTGTCTTTTCAACTTGGACGGTAAACAATCCTCCAGCTCTTCGTCTGCCCAAGGACAATTGAGCAGAAAGATTCCGCCATCTTTGAGCTCGTGAATCATCTCGTACTTCTCAAGGTATGACGGGTTGTGACAGGCAAGGAAATCTGCTTTCTTCACCAGATAGCTAGAGCGGATCGGGCTCACGCCGAAGCGCAGATGTGATCTGGTAATGCCTCCAGATTTTTTGGTATCATACTCAAAATATGCCTGCACATGCAGATCAGTGTTTTCACCGATGATCTTGATGGAGTTCTTATTCGCTCCTACCGTACCATCAGATCCCATCCCCCAGAACTTGCAGCTGATTGTGCCCGGAGGGATAACATCAATCTCCTCTCCAATCGGCAAGGAGAGATTTGTGACATCGTCGTTGATTCCAATGGTAAAGTGATGTTTCGCGTTGTCCAGCTTCAGGTTATCATAGACCGCGACGATCTGCGCAGGAGTAGTGTCTTTTGACGACAGCCCATATCGTCCGGCGTAGATCGCCGGTCGCCGATCCGTTTCCATGAAGGCCGCGCACACGTCCTCATACAGGGGCTCTCCCACCGAACCAGGCTCTTTTGTCCGATCCAGCACTGCGATGCTCTTGACAGTTTTAGGAATAGCGCTAAGCAAATGCTTCACAGAGAACGGTCGATAGAGATGGACCTGAACATAGCCAACTGACTCTCCCTTTGACCGCAAATTGTCTACTACCTCCTCTATCGCTCCGCTGACAGAACCCATAGCGATGATGATTCTGTTGGCATCCGGGTCGCCATAATAGTTAAAGAGCCCATAGTTTCTCCCTGTCAGTTTATTGATTTCGTTCAAATAGTCCTCTACTATGCCGGGCAAGGCGTCGTAAAACCGGTTAATCGACTCTCGCTCCTGAAAGTACACGTCGGGGTTCTGTACCGTACTCCTCTGCACCGGTCGCTCGGGGTTAAGAGATTTTTTGCGAAAATTCTCCAAAGCCTGATTATCCAGCAGATTGGTCAGATCGTTGTAGTTCAGCAGATCGACTTTTTGAACCTCATGTGACGTTCGGAAGCCGTCAAATATATGCATGAAAGGTATACTTCCCTTGATTGCGCTAAGATGAGCCACTCCGCCCAAATCCATGATTTCCTGAACGCTGCCGGACGACAGAATGGCGAACCCGGTTTGGCGACAGCTCATTACGTCCGAGTGATCCCCAAAAATTGAGAAGGCATGTGTGCCCACCGTACGGCAGCTGACGTGCAATACTCCTGGGTGCAACTGTCCAGCGATCCTGTACATGGTTGGTACCATCAACAGCAAACCTTGAGATGCCGTATATGAAGTAGCCAACGCACCGGCCTCCAGAGCTCCGTGTATTGCTCCAGCCGCGCCGGCCTCCGACTGCATCTCCACTAATTTTACGGTTTGCCCAAAGATATTCTTCTTTCCATTTGCTGACCATTCGTCAACCAGCTCGGCCATCGGCGAGGATGGTGTGATAGGGTAAATGCCGGCGACCTCTGTGAAGGCATATGATATATAGGCAGCCGCCTCGTTACCGTCCATAGTCTTTGTGACTTTGTTCATTCGTTATCCCTCCCTAACAATTGGTTTCATTGAGCTGATATATATGCTCGTTATCCTGCAAAGGATACTTGATAATAGTATCTTCTTGATAAGTTACTTATAATATAAATAAATATTGAATTTCACCGCTTTGACAGGATCCTGCCCTTAAATATTTCCACCTGTGATATCTATGATATCACATTTAATGATGTTATCATAAGGTAAAACAGCAGAAGACAAAAAAGATCTTTAACAGCCAGTTCCAAACAAAGTTTAACCAGCGTTACACTCCTGCACATGCCAGGGCGATGTGCCTATAAAAAGAACAGGCACATCTCATGTGTCTGTTCTCAAAAATAATTCTCTCTGCGTACGGCATCCGCCACACCTAATACTTCACCAACTCCCTTGGCGATGAAGAAGAAGGAAGGTACCTAAAGACCAAAGCAATAGAGCTTATGAAGGCAAAGCCTTCGACTCCAGATACTCCTTTAAAACAGCCGCATGGTTGATCTGGGGGTCCTTTGCCGCATATAATAAGGTAACCATATGTTCCCTGCTTTGAAGAACGACCTGCCGG
>DAITKX010000074.1:0-16945 GCA_036835995.1 Bacillota bacterium
TTTTTCATCTTTTTTCTCTCCCGGCTTTCACCGGACCTTACTATGACCGCCTGCCTTTTTTCCGCAGCTTCAGCTGCATTGGAAAAACGGACAGCATGCGAGCGCATGCGAGTCGGAGTCCGAAGGACGTTGCCCCTCCCCGGCTTCCCCGGGTCCGACTGACAGCTTGATTATCTTAACAAATCTATCTTCACCTGTCAACCGCTTTTTTATTCTTTTTTCGATTTTCTATGGCATGATTTTTCTTTCCATCATAATTACTTTTCCGGCTGGTCAAAGGACGGGAAACATATATGGAAGGTTGTCCCCTTTCCCAACTGGCTCGCCACTTCGATGCTGCCGTCCTGCAGCTGAACCAGCTTCTTGACGATTACCAGGCCCAGGCCGCTTCCTTTTTCCTCAGCCGGTTCTTCACGCTGAGTTTTCGTCCGGTAAAACCTGTCCCAGATATAAGGCAGGTCTTCGGGCGCGATCCCGGCGCCGTTATCTTCAATGTTCAGCGTCACCGTGCTTTGCCCGGACTCGATCCCGATCCTGATGATGCCGCGCTCCGCGGCTCTGATTGCGTTTTTCAGCAGGTTCCGTATCACCTGCTCCAGCCGGTCGGCGTCGCCAAGTATAATCGCTTTTTCACTTTTTGCTTCCACCATAATGGAGGTATTTGAGCGATTGGCCACAGGCTCCATGGATACGGCCACGCCGCGGGCCAGAGCATTCAGATCCACGGGCAGCTTCTCAATCGTTACATTGCCGCTTTCCAGGCGGCTCAGCTCCAGAATATCATCTACCAGCCTGTTGATATGAATGGTCTGGGAGTAAATCGTACTCAGATACTTTTCCCGTAAAGCTTCGTCCTGCACCATACCGTCGCGGATAGCCTCGACAAAACCCTGCACCGCAGTAAGGGGCGTCCGGAGTTCATGGGAGATCTCCGCAAACAGGCGTGTTCTCTCTTCTTCCATCTTTCCGCTTTCCGCTTGAACCTTCTGCAGTCTTTCCGCCAGTTTATTGAGCTGGATGAAAAGGGTCCTGATCTCCTCCATGGGTTCTTCCTTATCGTTCAGCACATAGCTGCCATTGCTGATTTCGGCTGCTGCGGCGCCCAGACGGGAAATGGGCCTGGAGATGGAAATCGCCAGATAGACGGAAATGAAAATGATAAACAGCAGGATACCCATTCCTCCGACAGTCATCTGCAAACGCATTTTGCTCAGGCCCAGATCAAGGCTCGCGGCTTTTGTTTCCAGCAGGATACCGTTTTGAACGGGAGTCTGG
Organism: Bacillota bacterium; assembly: GCA_036835995.1. Taxonomy (GTDB): domain Bacteria; phylum Bacillota; class Clostridia; order Peptostreptococcales; family Anaerovoracaceae; genus Anoxybacterium. Next base: position 1,276 of record DAITKX010000074.1, read on the forward strand.
CTGTCCCCCAGCGGCGCTATGGCGGCAAGGATAGGCTCGCCTGTTTCCTTCTCCTCTGTCTGCACCGTGGCGATGGAATCCTTTTGAAATGCCTTAAGATATTTTTCTTCTATCTTACTGCCAGGCACCATTTCCTGTTCGGCCGAGACAGCGGTGATATTTCCCTTCGTATCAAAAATTGTGATCTGAATGTTGTAGACATCCGCCAGATGTTTCAGCAAATCCTGCTGCACCTTGATTTGATCTTCCGTACGCTGATCGGGCGGCAAATTCCACTCGCCGCCCCGTTGATCGAGCAAGGCAAAATTGACCCGCTTAGCCTCGCGCAGCAAGTCCTGTTGAATCTGATTGTAAATTACCTGTTTTACCATAAGATTGGAGAAGACCACTAGTATGATGAGGGCAAGGGCAAAGGCTGTTACGGTGGTAAACAGAATCTTGGTGTAAAGATTCTTATTGAATTGTTCCTGAATGAAGCGCTTTACATTAAGCCAGATTTGGTGCAGGAAGCAGGTCGCTCTCAGGAATGCTTTCCCGCCCTGCTGCAGATATGTATTCACGGCGCTGCCCCCTCTTCTTTGACAGGAGGCGTGAACTGGTATCCTACACCCCACACCGTTGTTAAATATTCAGTCGGCAAAGACGCCATTTTGATTCTCAGTCTTCGGATATGTACATCGATGGTGCGCTGGTCACCGAAAAAATCATAACCCCACACCGCTGCCAGAAGCTTCTCCCTGCTGAAGACCCGGCGCGGATTCTGCGCCAGAAAATAGAGAAGATCATATTCCCTGGGAGTGACTATGATTTCCTGACCGCTAATCAGAACGGTCCTGGTATCACCTAAAATCTCCAGTCCGGGGTATTTCAGTTTCCAATTGGCCGCTTCCTCCACCGGCTGGGTACGGCGCAGCACCGCTTTGATCCTGGCCACGAGTTCCCTGGGGCTGAACGGTTTGGCAACGTAATCGTCAGCTCCCATTTCAAGCCCTAAAATACGATCTGCCTCCTCGCCCTTGGCGGTAAGCATAATGATGGGAACCATGCGCGTCGCCCTTAAATTGCGGCAAAGGGTAAGGCCATCCTGGCCCGGAAGCATGATGTCAAGAATCACCAGATCGGGGTTTTCCCTGTCAAATACGGCAAGGGCCTGATCCCCGTCGTTTATTCCAATAACATGAAACCCTTCCCTTTCGCCATATAATTTAACCAGCTCCAATACGTTCTGGTCGTCATCAACCAATAAAACTTTACCTGAATAGGACATTTCTCTACCCCCTTGTCGATACCTCGTATTATAAGTTTGCCGTCATCTTATGTCAACTCTGCCCGAAAACGAGAAGGAGGAATATCCTTCCATATTTACCCCTTGAAACCAATTGTACTAGAGACATGTTAACAATTAATTGCCAAACTATGAAATTGTATTGCGAAAATATGAAGAAATGTTACAGGAATTGCCAAAGGAATAAAATCCGTATAGACTTATAAAAGTATAAAAACGAATGGGGTTAACGGATATGATTGGAAAAATTTTGCGCGGTTTTTTTATTTTCATGCGGATCGCTGTCTGCTGCTGCCTGATGATCCTGATTATTGCGCAGACTTTCAGCGAGGTTTCCGGAGAAGCCGATTATGATTCCCGGGAATCAAAGGAACTCAGGGACATTGATCTCAGGATACTCACCCTTAATCTTGAAGCTCTGCCTGAAAGCGAGCTCTCTCCGCTGCTAAAGGAGGTCGGCTACAACGTGAAAACCAAAGTAATGGATTTCGGCGATTATAAAATTGAAACCAACGTTACGGGTTCGGATGTCGCCGTGATTGCGATCCATGGAGGCGCTATTGAAAGAGGCACCACGGAATTGGCATACGCTCTGGCCTCCCGCAATAACTACAGCTATTACTCCTATCTGGGAGTAAAGCCCAAAGACAACTCGAATTTACACATTGAGTCCGCTGAATTTAAGGAGCCGACCGCCATGAAAGTGGTCTCGGGATCGGAAAGGACCCTGTCCATCCACGGCTGCGCCGGAGAAGAAGCATTCACCTATATCGGCGGGCGCGACGCCGGATTGGCAGACAAAATACGGAATTCCCTGTCGAGGTCCGGCTTTACGGTACTGCCCGCTCCCGAAGGTCTGGCGGGCGTATCGCCGGAGAATATCACAAATAAAAATAAAAACGGTTCGGGAGTACAGATGGAGCTTTCCCAGGGATTAAGGACTCAGCTCTTGTCCGCCGACGGCAATCTGCTGGAAAGCTATGTCGGCGCCGTCAGCGAGGCGGTCAACGGCAGCCCGGCAAAATGAGCAGTGCAAAATAGGCTGGGCACAAGCGATCTTATTCGCTTGTGCCCAGCCATTTCGTATACCGGTCTATCTCGATATACCCCTTTTGATGAAATATGTTCTTGACAGAAATGCCGGCCTTCTGTTATTCGCCCGCGTTTTCAATCAATTCCGCAGGAGTCTTAGCGCCCTTGTCCAGAATATCGTCTACTTTTTTCTCTACGCTGGGCTTGAAGGGATTATACTTGTCGAAATATCCGCAATTGCCGTGTTCTTTCGTGATTTTCTGCAGCTGGGAAACGATAGCCGGCCAGCTTTTGGTCAGCGCGGCATTGATGGCGCCTGAATAATCCTTCATCATGGCAGGATCCGCCGCGAGCTGATCTCTTAGGCCCTTGGATGCGGCTATTTGAACGCCTCCAAGCTGATAGCCATTAAACGATTTATTCTGATTCACGATGTTGCTGTCCATGTTTCCGGCAATGCGGTCGGGAACGCTGAGGGTTTTTACATCATAACCTTTGGCGAGCAGATGCAGTCTGATCAATTCCGCCAGCAGCTTGTTCTGGCCGCCGATATAGGTGGTTTCGCCATCGCCGGCAGCTCCGACGATGGAAACCGTGTAAGCCGAATCCTGGACTAAATCCACGGCTTCCGGTTCGTCAAAATTGATGGCCTTCATAAAAAGGCTACTGTTATCCGCTGTTTTCAAGCCTTCAAATACATAGGTATTATACTTGCCATACCCTTGCAGAGCCTCCGCCAGCTCTGAAGTGCCCCTTTCGATCCCTCCCCCATGGATCGCTAAAATCGTCGTTTTGCTTCCGATGTCAGATGCTTTTATATTATAATCCGCCGGGTTTTCCACGGCGGCCAGATCGGCGAAGCTATGGTAGCCCCCCGTGAAAGCGTAAACGCTTGTGCCGACGCCGAACGTAAACACTAAAGCAAACGTTAAAATTTTGGCCAGTTGTTTTTTCATACTAATCTAACCCCTTTCTGAAATCACTATCGTAACAGATAATCCACAGCAAGGACCATCAGTGTCAGCCCTGTTACCACAAGCGTCTGATGGCTGGTATTTCTCTTGCTGATCTTAATAAGATACAGGCATTTTTCCTGCAGGGTCAAAGCTCGAAACCCTTCCGGTTCTAAAATGCTCATTTTACACCTCCTTTCCAGCTCAAATATCTATATGCAACAACATTGTGCACCCGTAAGTCACCGCAAGCATCAATCCGGTGCTTAAAAACGTGGTCGCCAGTCCCTGGCGCTGGATCGTGTTTGCCAGTAATCCGGGCACGACAATGCCGACTGCCGCAAGTCCTGAGATATTGATGTAATCAAACGGTATTACCATTTGCAGCAGGAACTGCAGGACGATCGATATCGTCACCATCGCTGCAAATTTTCTTTTACCGTATAAGATGGTCAGCTTGCTCACTCCGAAGCAAACGATCAGGTATGTCAGAATGCTGATAAAAAATGTCATAAATATGGTCTGAGGCTGCTTAACAAGTAAGGCTAAATAACCGGGAACGACAAGACCGGCAGGTAAAACCCCCGTTATTTCTGTAAACAGCAGGCTCAAAATCACTCCTATAATGATAACTGTGTCAATATCTGTAAGCTGCAACGGTTTACCCTCCTTTATTCACTCCTGAATGATCAAATCAACTAATTCCTGTCCCCCGCCGTGTATGTTGCCGATGCCGAAGATCACCCTGTCCAGAAAATAGTCCCGGATCATTTGATAAACCTCATGGGGAGACAGGCCTTCGGCGTTGATATACTTTCCAGGCGCTATTTTTTTCGAATTGACTCCTTCGGTAACCGGGGACACGGTCTTGCCCATGGCGACGAGAATGTCGATTTTCATACTCGGCAGGACGTCCTCCGCAAGCTGCAGGGTCCTGTCCACCCGGTCGGACCGGCAATTGACGATCACCATAGGGTTGTCCGTCTTATAGCCTACGGCTGTGACGTGATCCCAGATCATGTTGATGGAATTCGGGTCGTTGGCGGCAAATCCGTTTACAAAATAGGATGGGGTGTCATTGGCCAGGGGATAGATCATCAGGGCTCCCGGATCAGGGGCGGCCTTCAGCATGCCCTTTAACGCCGTTTCCTTATCAATGTTCAGGGCCTTCGCTACAGCCAGGGCAATGGCGATATTCTCCGGGAAAAGGATGTATCTGAATTTTTCCATATACCCGTCAGGGATCTCCTTTTCATCGGCGATCAGCACCCTGCAGTTTCGTTTTTCGGCTTCCCTCGTAAAATAATCGTTGTAATCCCCATCGCTGATGACAAGAGTCCCGTCCCGGGGAATCCCGGACGTAAAGGACTCAGCGATAAAGTCCAGAGTCGGACCGCATAAGTCCATATGGTCTTTCCGTACATTGACGATGACACCGAGATTAGCTTTGATGAGCTTGTCCTGAAAAATGATCTGATAATCGGGATTGACGGCCATACATTCCGTTACAAAGGCTGTTGCGCCAAGTTCGGCCGCTTTTTTGACAACTTTTTTCTGTTCTATGATATTGGGACCCAGAGGTCCCCGTTTAATAGGCTCCTCCTCTTCCCGGTTCCAATAGATGATCCTCGCGCTGGTCCCCGTCGTCTTTCCGACGACCTCCAGCCCTGCTTCTCTCAGAATACCGGTGATCAGCCTGGTGGCGGTGGATTTCCCCCTTGTGCCGTTCACATTGATCCTGAGCCCGATCCTGTTTAAGTTTTTATTGTGTCTGATTTGCTCATAGATTCCTAAAAGAAAAACGAAGACCATGAGCGCTATTGCAAACTGCAAATCGATCTCTCCTTTCTTTAACGGCTTGCCGGTTCGGCCGCTTTACTTTCAATTATACGAAACCAAAATGAACAAACATTTTCAGGAGTTTGAAGATTTGTTGCCGAATTTTGAACAATTGTTACAGGTTTTTCAGATACGAAAAAAAGCCCTGAATTCCGGGCTTTTTCGATGTATCAGATCTATGATTGTTTTAAATTTTTATGTCAACTTTGGGTAGGTCAGCCGCGGTTATGGCAACCGTGGGTATCTCTGCTGCGGTTATGTCAACCGCAGGCTCATCATCCTTTGAAAGCTGCTTGTACTGATACGGATTGCTTTTGGGAAAGCGCATCGAAATCGATTTGAAATATAGCGCGGGGTCATGCTCCCGCAAATAACGATGATCCGCCGGAGGGACCTTGTCTCCTCCCGCGATACGCCTTGAAATTTCCATGCATGTCATCAGCTGTTTCAGTTTTCCTCTTTCTTCTTCCATCTGCTGACCCATGATTCCCAGCTGCTGCACACAGTCGTCCTTCTCTTGCAGCCGTTTCTCCAGGGTTTCTCCGGTCTGCGTTCCGTCGAGCTGCCGGTTATTAACATAATGATAAGCTCTGCTGTTTTCAATTTGCATTTCATCACCCCTTTTTTATTATTCCGTCATTTCCCCTTTTCTTATTTATCGGCACACTTCTTCTTAATATTAGCATTATCTCATCGCCTGTATAATCCGAACCCTACATATAAAATGATGCCGATGATATTGTAGATGGAAAAGAAGAGATATACCGACGGCCCGCCGTAACGGTCGAGGATCACGCCTCCCGCGAGCTGGCACAGAATCGCGCTGCTGCTGGAAGCGAACGCCTGGTATAGAGACATCGCCATGCCAATGACAGCCGGTTCTACAAGTTTTGCGACATAGCGGATAAACTCTACCAGCAGAATCCCGTTCACCATTCCCTGAAGGAAAAATGTTCCGATCAGAAGCGCAGGGGAGGGTCCGGTGCTGTACCAGAAAAAACGCAGCGCCGATATGATCATGGATGCCAGGATCATCTTTTCCATTCCCAGCAGTTTTTCCAGCTTTCCCGTCCACGCCATAAACGGAGCTTCCGCGGCGCACATGAGCAGAAAGGCGACGCCGACGCCCGCGATGGTTCCCCCTACATCCTTGTACAGAAAGCTGAAATACGTATTGTTGGCCACGTTGGTTCCCAGAACAAAGAACGCGGCAAACAGCAGCGCCATCAATTTTCTGTTTTTAAGAAGGACCAGGTAATTCCGATGCTCCTTTTTCACAGGCTCGGACCCATGTTCCCCGCGCATTCCGCGCCTCTTCAAGCGCAGCATGATGATCCATGCGATGGTATAGCAGGACGCGCAAAGCGGTAAAATGATAACCATGCCCTTGATATGCGCCAATTGTCCCGCGACAAAAACCGCCGCGGCGTAACTGAGGGCGCCCCATTTTCTTACAGACCCGAAATGGATCCGGTTCTCCAGGGTCATGGCGTCGGTAAGGGGCATGACAGGCGCCTGAAAAAAGAAGAAGATGGCGTAACCTATCAGAAAGACGGGATATGATTTCGCAAAAGCCAATCCGGCGATGACCAGGGACGCGATAATGCATAAAGCAATAACGACGTGGGTACTGTCCTTGCTGTGGTGGGACCGGTATCCCCAAAACGGCGAAGCGCCGATTCCCACAGCGGTGGCAGTGGCGGTCACAAGCCCGATCTGCACACCCGAAAACCCGATGCTTGCGAGATATTGCCCGATCAGAGGGAACAGCGTCCCGATAGCTCCGTATGTGAATATATAAATTCCTGCAAAACTGTAATATTTATTATCCATATTCTAAAGTATAACAGCGCTGTTTTGCGCGCACAATAGTTGCATTGGAAATCGGCAAAGAAAAAAGTTTCCACTCACCGCGGCTCGCCGCGTCATCAATATGATTTCCTGGAGGTGGTTTTCATGATGATCATAATGATTCGGACGGTAATTCTGTATTTTGTCGTTCTCTTTGTCATACGCGTCATGGGAAAGGCGGAGCTGTCGAAGATGGACCCCTTTGAAATGGTGGTGCTCTTCATGATAGCAGAGTTGGCGGCAATCCCCATCGAATCCCTTGATATCCCACTGCTGAACGGCGCCGCCGCCATCATTACCCTTCTTTTCCTGGAAGTGGCCATATCTTTCTTATCCCTTAAGAGTGAGAAGTTCAATAAGCTTCTGAACGGCGGTCCCAGCATCATCATCAGCCACGGAAAAATCAACAATCGAGAAATGAAAAGGCAACGGCTTACCATCGACGAACTGATGCAGCAGCTGCGGCTTAAAAATTTTCCATCTCTGGCGGACGTGGAATATGCCGTCTTTGAAGCCAACGGGGATCTGAGCATCATTCCCAAGCCCGGAAAGGCTCCGCTGACTCCCGAAGATATGGGCATTCCTGTGTCTTCCAAGGTGGTGCCGACGGTCCTTATCTCCGACGGGCATTTCTATAAAGAAAATCTCGAAAAGCTGGGAAAGGAAGAAAGCTATCTGAAAAAGGAGCTTTTAAAGGTAAAGCTCGACGACTATTCCCAGGTATTTCTCTGTTTTTATGATGAAAAGAAAGCGCTTCACATCTACCCCTACGGGAAGAACGTCAACGATCCGAAAAGCGAGGTGACCCCGAAATGAAGGCGCTGATCATCTCCATTGCCTGTATGGTTCTCCTGATCACGAGCTGGTGCTTTTTTGTCGGTTTTTCAGACAAGACCATCCACGGAATGATGAATTCCATCGAAGACGATATCCTTGTCAGCGTATACGCGGAGAATTGGGACAAGGCGGAAGACCAGTTCGACGACCTGTCCGGAAAATGGCATAAACAAAAAAAGGTCTACACTTTCTTTTTCAATACTCTGGATATCAACGAAACGGATTATTCCATCGCCAGGGCAAAGAACTATATCCATGCAAGGGATATATCCCTTGCCTCCGGCGAGCTGAACTGCGTCAAGGAACAGCTCGGGTTTCTTCATCTGAATGAATTAATAACCCTTGATAATATATTCTGACTATGATAATATCCAAATCAGTAGAGTAAATATTGTGCGTAAAGTGTCATGAGATGGGATGTTGCTTATGAACGAAAAACGGAAGGTTTGCGGTACAATATTGCATCCACTGCTGCATTAAGGACTTCTTTCTCTTTAGTGTAGTATTTAGCTTCTAAAGAGGAGGAGTTTTTTTATGAAGAGAAATCTTAATACCTCAAGGCTGATCACCATCGCCTTCTTTATCGCATTGGAAATCATACTGACCAGATTTTTGTCCATCAGTACGCCCATCCTGCGGATCGGCTTCGGCTTTCTGCCCGTAGCGATGAACGGCATCCTGTTCGGACCCTTATGGGCCGCCGGGGCCTATGCACTCGGCGATATTCTGGGAATGATGATCTTTCCGTCCGGCCCTTATTTCCCCGGCTTCACCCTGACGGCATTTTTAACCGGGCTGACCTATGGATTGATCCTTCACAACCACCCCGTAACATGGAAGAGAGTCCTTCTGGCCTCCTCCATCGTGTGCATTCTCATCAATCTGGGGCTTGATACCCTGTGGCTGTATATTATGATGGATGATGCCGTTGCAGCGCTGATCCCGGCGAGGATCGCCAAGGCGGTCATCATGCTTCCGGTCCAGGTGATCCTCATCCCGGCTGTCTGGAACCGCCTTTTGAGCAAGGTCAAGTTTATTCAAACTGCCTGAACGGGGCAGTTGTTATTGCGCTTTGCCGGCTTCGCTTTTCATCGTCTGATACTTTCCGCACCGGTCGGAGAAACATCCGATCTGCCTCCCGCCGGAGCGGAGAATGACGACCTCGCAGTGGTTGCTGCAGTCGGCGCATTCGAAGGTTTCCGTTGTAATGTCATCATGGCCCGCTTCAAACCCCTTGAAGCGGGTCTTTTTTACGCACCTAGCCCCATTTGCGAAGCAAATGTCGGCAGGTGCCATACGGAAATTCCCCGGCTTTAGCCGGAATGGAATTTTTCCGTTAGCCTGCGCCTCGCCTGCCGTGTTCTCCATATACTCCTGGGCCAAAACCGCGGAGCCGAAGGCGCCCATCACCTTATGGTACTCCGGCACGACGACCTCGCAGCCCAGCGCCTCTTCAAGTGCCCTGAGAATCCCCTTGTTTGACGCCACTCCTCCCTGAAAGCAGACCTTCGGCAGGATCTCCTTTCCCTTTGCCACATTGCTCAGATAATTCCTCACCAGTGCCCTGGACATCCCCCCAATGATATCCTCCATCGTACACCCAAGCTGCTGCTTATGTATGATGTCGGATTCAGCAAAGACAGCGCACCTCCCGGCGATCCGCACCGGATTTGACGCCCGCAGCGCGTAATCTCCCAGCTCTCCTATTTCCATACCCAGCCGCTCCGCCTGGCGGTCTAGAAAAGAGCCGGTGCCCGCCGCGCAGACGGTATTCATGGCAAAATCGGTGATAACTCCGTCGTTCAGCAATATGATCTTGGAATCCTGACCGCCGATCTCGATGATGGTCCTGATCTCCGGATCAAACACGGCGGATGCGACTCCGTGCGCCGTGATCTCATTCTTGACCACATCGGCCCCGATCACCGCCGCGGCAAGGGTTCTGCCGCTTCCGGTGGCTCCGGCCCCGGCGATTTCATCGCTTTTATATTCACTCCCCAGCTGTCTCAGCCCTTCCTTCACCGCCTCGATAGGATTTCCCCTGGTTTTCAGATACAGCTGACTCAGTATCTTCCTGTTCTCATCCATCACTACGAGATCCGTGCTCACAGATCCTACGTCAATTCCCAAATAATACATGTCTTTTTCTCCTCTCCAGCATGTCGACGAAGGCTTCCACTCTCGTGATATATCCGGCTTCGCCTCCCATTTCGTCATAGATCACCGTCAGTACGGCGAGTTTTTCTTCCTTCATCATCCGGGCGAAGACTGCCTTTGCGACGATCTCCGGCATACAGCCCACCGGAAATATCTGTATCAGTCCGTCGTATCCCTTCCGTTTGCACAGGACGCCCTCCTCCACCGTCTGCTTCGCATATCCCCCCACCTCATGGGCGAGATAGGGATTCCTGCGGGCGAACAGCGATTTCAGCCGGAACGGGTCTACGATGGTCCGGTCTACCCACCAGCCCAGGGTGACTCTTTTTTCAAAGGACACTCCCATATCCATCAGCATTTCTTCGATGTGGTGGTTTGCGAAGGGATCGATCATGGAAAATATCTCGCCTGTCACAAGCAAGTGAAGGGGCTCCCTGCCGCGATCCACCGGAATTTTCTCCAGCCCTTCAAGATGGGTCCGGATGACGCCCAGGGCCTCTTTGATCCCTCCTGCTTCCGCAAGCTCTCTGCGGCAGGCGCTGACCTCTTTCTTACAGGCGCCCTTCCGCATTTCGTATCCGGCCATGATATGCGCTCTCTGGTCCAGCAGCTCCAGTCTCTTCAACACCTTATAGGTTCCGTACAGCGCCCGCAATATCTCCGGCGTTTCCTTTCCGCTGTCGGAGACGATGGCGGAAAGCCTTCGGAGCATTTCTTTGATCCCGATGGCCGAAACGGAGTCAAGCAGTATCCAGCGAAAGGGGTACCCCCGCTTGTCCAGGATCGATTTCAGCAGTTCTCCGTATTCTCCAAGCCTGCAGGGTCCCATGGTCGCCGGCATGATCACCGTGTCCGCCCCCATCCGGTATGCCTCCATGAGGTTTGCGATCATAAGCTTGAAGGGGATGCACATCTCCTCAGGGGATATTTCGCTCCCCATTTCCAGGCTCCTGAGAGTGTTTGCGGGAGGAGTGACCATTTCAACGCCGATCTCCGAAAAGAGAAGCCGGGCTATCAGGTGAACATCCCCGATGTGGGGAAACGTAATCTTCATCTTAGCACCTCCCGAAAGGCTTCCAGCCTCGTATTGTATCCTGCTTCTCCCGTCTGCTCGTCCAGCTTGAGGACAAGAAAGGGAAAGCTGGCGATCCTGTTCTTTATCATCTCGATGGTGACGGAATCCGTTCCGCAGCAAAATGAAGAAACGTAAACGATCCCGTCCACCTCCTTCCGCCTTATCAGCGCCATGGCCGGCGCGAAATTGTGGATGAAAAACAGCCAATAGGGCTGTTTTATCAGCCCTGAGAGCTCCTCCATCATATCGCAGCGGCTCACTTGCTCTTCGGTGACGACGCCGATGTCCAATTGGTGAAGTTTCCGAATCAGATCCAGATTGGCAAAGGAATCATAAATGTTATAGGGATGACCCGCCAGAAAAACACGGCGGCGGTACCCGGTCTCATTGAGCCCGAAGCTGGTATTCCTCTGGTTTTCCAAAGCGGAGCAAAATGCCCTTTCCGTTATGATATCCTCCACACCCAGCTTCCGGCAGTTTTTTTTCAGCGTCTTTTTCAACCTCGCCCTGTCATTCAAATAAAGCGGTTCCGTAAAAATCAGGTTGGATTTTCCCACACCGCTCTGGGCCAGTTCGGGAAGCCCCCGGAATTTGGGGCAGATGGATTCTCCAAACTCGCAGTTCATGATCCTTGGTACAACGATGCGGTCACAGGCCTTCTGCAGCTTTGCGGCATGACCGTGAAACAGCTTCATGGGGAGGCAGGCTTCGTCGACGCAATTGCGGGATCCCAAATCCAGGATCTCCTTGTTCGACACGGTGGAATACTCCGCGTCGATCCCCAGTTCATTAAAAAAAGTCCTGATGAAGGGCTCATACTTATAATATAAAAGTCCGCCGGGAATTCCGATCTTCATGAAAAAACCTCCAAAGTGTTCTCATTCTTATTATTGACAGGGGGTTTCCCTTTTATAAACGTCTTTGAAATCTTTTCCCGTTAAAATGACCGGCGGTATTGACAGACGCAAAAATGAAGAATAAATTGGAATTAACAGCGGCGCCGTAGCAAAAACTACCGCGCCTTTTTCTCTTTGCAGACCTGCAAGGTCATGAGTGTGTAATAAAAGGAGGAACAGATGAGAGGCAAAAAAATATTAGCTTTCGGTATGACTGCCGCTATGGTTTTGAGCTCATTCTCTGTGGCATTTGCCGCGGAAGAGGCAAGTCCGGCAAATGCGGCCGGCTCTCCCCCAGAGGCGGCAAGCGTCCCCCCGGAGACTGGAAGTGCCGCAGCTGATACCGGCGCCGCGGGCATGTTTACCGATACAGGCGGCCACTGGGCGGCCCCCGCCATAGACAGGTGGGCGGGCTTCAATGTGCTGAAGGGCTTGAATGGGAAGTTCAGGCCCAACGACTACATAACGAGGGCAGAGATGGCCGCGGTCCTCGATACTTTGATGGATTATCGGTACGCCGCGGAAAATATCTTCTCCGACGTCCCTGAAGGCGTTTGGTATAGAGAGCCCGTGCTGAGGGCAAATGCGTCAGGCATTCTCAACGGCGACGGAACCGGCCACGCGAACCCCGGCGCAAAGATCACCCGGGAACAGGCGGCTCTCATGCTGGCCAGGGCCTTCGCCGTCGATAAAGACCTGGGCGTCGGCACAAAATTCAGCGATGAAGCAAAGATCTCTTCCTGGGCGAAATCACTGGTATTCGGCATGGAAAAAGCCGGATATATCAGCGGGTACAACGGTAAGTTCAACCCTCAGAACAATATCACCCGGGCCGAAGTGGTCACCATAATCAATAACGCGGTAAAGACATACTACAACAAGTCCGGCGTTTATACCGAGGATTCCCCCGGTTTATCCATCGTAGCTGCGAAGGATGTCACCATCAAGGGCGCGACCATCGGAGGAGATCTCATCGTTGCGGAAGGAACAGTGGACGGCAGCCCGATCTTAGACGGTGTGGAAATCACCGGAGATCTGATCATAAAGGGCGATTGCCTCAGACCCTTTACCCTCTTGGGCTCCATTGACGGCAGCAGGATGAATCTGGTGGATGTCGACCCCGACGCTACCGTCTATTCCGTATCCGGCAAAGGCCCTTTCACCTACACGACAAGGGGAGATTCTTCCTCCAAGGATCTGGCGGGGAGCTTTGTGGCGCTCTGGGACACCGACCGCGATGAAAAGGCAGACCGGATCGTGTCCGTACCCCGTTCCATAAGTGAGAGCTACTGGGATCCCGAGATGTTCTGGCTCACCGGCGCGGGAGAGGCCACGTCTCCTTCTGTCACCGACGCAATCGGGGAAGAGGTGTTCAGCAAAGACAACGTGATCCCCATGGGAGAACGCCTTCTTAGAGGATATGGGCTGGGAGATTACAGCGGCACTACGGACTTCTCCAACCTTCCCGATCCAACCTACTGGCCGGCGATCGATTACTATCATACGACCACCGGAGATACCCTTACCATGCTGACGGGCTATAAAACCATACTTCAGGCCACCGGAGGGACCTGCGGTCCCGCTTCCGCCCTGACGGTTTTAGAATGGTACGGCGAGCGCGGAGATCTGAACGAAGAAGACCTGTCCGGACTCCGGATGCCCCAGCCGAGCTGGGGAGGCTTTACGAGTCTGGAGGCTCTGACAGGCATCTTCAACAATCTTGGCGACCTGGGAGTCACCGACAAATGGACGCTCTATTCCAGCTTTGACGATCCGCAGAAGCTCTACGATCCCGCATGGATCAAGGACAATCTTGCGGCGGGCCATCCCATCCTGGTGTGTTGGAACAGCTTCGGCGGCCACTGGCAGGTCATCATCGGCTATGATACCATGGGGACCGAAGTGACCAACGACGACGTGCTGATTCTGGCGGATCCTTACGATACCACAGATCACCAAAATGACGGTTACAATATTCAGTCCTATGAACGGCTGGCTTACGGAGTGGGCTTTGAAGACGTGAATCCCGACCCGAAAGAGGAATATACCGGAACCAGCTTTCTGGTCGCCGTTCCGGAGGGCTGGAAATATGGCGGGCCCTTCAAGGGCGACGGAATCCACGACAATTCCCTCAACAAAGGAAGCTTCTCCGACGCCAACAAGATTCCCTACGGCGATACCGCCGCAGACATCACCGCTTTCTATCCCGATACCGAATACCGCGGAAATGACGGGACGGGGCTGGCGGGAGCCGCCACGGAAGGCGTTGAGCGCTCCGGCGACCACGACAATTCTCCGTACTACAACTTCTTTGATTTCTATAATATGGGTGGCGACGACACCAGGGAAATGCTGAAGAAATACCGCACGATCCAGCAGTCCACGGAATGGACCTGCGGTCCCGCTTCCGCCCTCACGGTCCTCGATTGGTTCGGCAAATCCGATGGGCTTACCGATATTGACCTGGCTCAGATGAGGCAGGGCGGCGAAGAAGGCGCCACCACCATCAACGGTATGGAAGAAATCTTTGAAGGGCTGAACAAGAACGGCGGAGACTGGGCCTGGTTCACCACAAGAGATCTCGATTACGACGAAAACCTGGAAGCCCACTCCATCGGTGATTATTATCTGGAGTGGGGCAAGGAAGACGGCGGTCTGATCCCCTATCTCCTGTCCAAGGGAATTCCGATGATGATCGGATGGGATGAATGGGGCGGACACTGGCAGGTCGTCATCGGCTATGACGATATGGGCACTTACGGCACCCAGGACGACGTACTGATTCTGGCGGATCCCTACGATACCACAGACCACAATCAGGACGGCTATGTGCTGGAAAGCTTTGAACGTCTCGTATTCGGCTGGACTGCCGCATTTGATGAGGACTACGCTCTCGTCGTGGCATTCCCGAAGGCCGGGCATGAGGATGTAATCAAAGATCTTGGATTAAAGGCGCCGTATTTCACACCGAAAGCAATCGGCACTGATGTAGATTGACCGGATAGAGTATAGAAAAAGCGCCGTGTTATGGGTATTTCCTTGGAAGGCAGGCTTCCGGGGAAATAGCCATGACAGGCGCTATTATTTATTCTATGATCTCGTACATCGTGGCGGCGGCTTCCTTGGTGCTGTGCTCCGACAGTTCCAGGACCCTCGCCTTGATCTGGGCGTTGCCAAACTGAATCAGTACGACGTCGCCCACCTTTACTTCGCTGCCCGGCTTGGCAGCCTTTCCGTTGATAAAGATACGATCCTGCTCGCAGGCTTCCTTTGCGATGGTCCTGCGCTTGATCAGCCGTGAATTCTTTAAAAACTTGTCTATTCGCATGGGAACCTCTTGATTCTGCGCCGCGGCGCAATTCATGCCAAGCATAGCTTGGCGAAAAAAAGGCAACGTTTCCGTTGCCCTTTTTTTTAAATTTCTTATTTGTTTACTGCGTCTTTCAATGCTTTTCCAGCTTTAAACACCGGAGCCTTCGCAGCTGCGATCTTTATAACTTCACCAGGTTTTCTGGGGTTTCTTCCCTGTCTGGCTTTTCTTTGACGAGTTTCAAAAGTACCGAATCCGATCAGCTGTACCTTGTCTCCCTTGACCAGAGCTGCCTCAACGCTTGCAACAAACGCATTCACCGCAACTTCGGCATCCTTCTTTGTAAAACCTGTCTTTTCTGCTACGCTAGCAACTAATTCTGCTTTATTCACCGAACATAACCTCCTTTAAATTGTTAAAATTTGATTGGTTTGA
>DAITKX010000074.1:16955-17248 GCA_036835995.1 Bacillota bacterium
AGTGAAAACACTTCCCTTTACCGCATCTCCTCTATCAATAATTCCGATTCATTGCTTTGGCCTGTTCCCACAGCTTGTCCATTTCCTCAAGGCTCATATCCTCTAACCGTTTTCCTTGAAGCTTGGCTGTTTTTTCAATAAAACCAAATCTATCAATAAACTTAGATGAAGTAAAGTTTAAGGCCTCTTCTGGATTTACTCCCAGGAATCTAGCTACATTCACTACTGCGAATAATAGGTCACCGACTTCTTCCATTATGCTGGTTTGGTCGTTTCCCTGGTAAATCTCAAGG
>DAITKX010000075.1:0-8828 GCA_036835995.1 Bacillota bacterium
TCATCCGAGAAGTACTTATCGTCCACTTCCACCTGGATTTCAAGGGTATCCAGCGCGCCCTGCCTGTCGACGATGAGCATGTAATGGGGCTTCGCCTCAGGAATTTCGAGGAGCACGCTTTCCACCTGAGACGGGAATACGTTGACGCCTCTGATGATCAGCATATCGTCGGAGCGTCCGAAGATTTTCGCCATCCTCACATTGGTCCTTCCGCAGGGGCAGGGATCGTAATTCAGGCTGCTCAGGTCTCTGGTGCGGTAGCGAAGCAGCGGCATCGCTTCCTTGGTAACGGTGGTGAATACCAGCTCGCCGGAAACGCCAGGGGCCACGGGCTGCAGAGTATTCGGATCGAGAATTTCCGGAATAAAATGATCCTCCGCGATGTGCAGGCCGTTCTGATATTCACAGCTGCAGGAGACGCCGGGACCGATGATTTCGCTTAAACCATAGATGTCGTAAGCCTTGATCTTCAAGCCGTCTTCGATTTTGGCGCGCATTTCCGGAGTCCAGGGTTCCGCGCCGAAAATACCGATGCGCAGGGGCAATTTGGAAGCGTCGATGCCCGCCTCGGCGACAGCTTCCGCGAGAAATGCGGCATAAGACGGGGTGCAGGCGAGGACGGTGCTTCCGAAGTCTTCCAGGAGCGTGATCTGCCTTGACGTGTTTCCGCCGGAGATGGGAACGACTGCGGCGCCCAGCTTCTCCGCGCCGTAATGAAGTCCGAGCCCTCCGGTGAACAGGCCGTACCCGTAGGCGACCTGGACGATATCTTCCTTTGTGGCTCCGGCTTCGCACAGGCAGCGGGCCACAACCTCCGAAAAAATTTCGACGTCTTTTCTCGTGTACGCGACAACGGTGGATTTTCCCGTGGTGCCGGAGGACGCGTGAACCCTGACCACCTCGCTCTTTGGAACGGCAAAGAGCCCGAAGGGATAGTTGTCCCGCAGGTCCTGCTTTGTCGTAAAGGGCAATTTCACCAAATCGTCTATTGAATTGATATCGCCGGGCTCCAACCCCAATTCCTGCATCTTTTTACGATAGAATTCTACATTGTGGTATACGCGGACGACCATGTCCTTCAGCCGCCTGCTCTGGAGATCATGCATCTGATCCCGGCTCATACATTCCATTGGTTCGTTCCAAATCATTTTTTTCACTCCTTACCAGCCCGCCTGATCTGCGGAGCAAACCGCCCCCAGGCTTTGCCTATTTTATTTTGTTTCGTACCCTCTGCTGACAAAGTAACAAACGCCTGGACAGCGGAATTTGAGCGTTAACGGCGTTCTCGTCCTAGCGGTACATCCAGTAGTGCGTCGTCCTGCGGCCTTGTTATCGCTCAAATTTCATCTGCCCAGGTCCACAAAGCCACAGTAGAGTTTTCAGGTGAAAAATTTGTTCAATAGCGAGGCAGACGCTTGAAGCATAGCGGTTCCTATGATGATAAGCGGCTAACAAAAGCTAGTGAGGAAATTTTTCGATGAAAACCGTTTATTAATTTGTCAACAGAGGGTATCCTGCGATGTAACCAAATCCGGTGTTACGCATATAGTAATACTAAAAATCAACCTAGTTAAATCATTTTTTAAGGAGGTATTACCATATGGGTTGTAATGGTGGTAATTTTGCAGGCATTGACGACAGCCTTCTGTTCTTCTTCCTGCTGCTGATTCTCTTGTTCTGCTATGGCGGTTTTGGGCTGGGCGGCGTCTCCGACGACTGCAGATGCTAGTAATCTAATCCGTCGCACATAAGACATACCGTTTGATTTTAAACATAAGGACCATCGCCTTACATAAGCGGTGAGCCTATGTATAAAAAAAGGGTTTCCTGTCTCGTAAGAGACGGGAAACCCGCGGTACCACTCTTCTTGCCTTTTGGCCACTCAGGACTTGCAGCGGGGCGATACCTCGCTGGATCCGTATCCCGATAACGGGGGAAACCGTGCACATCTACTTCTTTGTTCAATATGCAAGCTCAAGGGGGAACTTCAGTTGATCCTGCGCGATCGGCTCTCATCAATTCCGACTTTCTGTACGTGAAAAGAATAACCTACTTTACCCTGTCATCGCTGATTTGTTTCTTTATATATGGATACTATATTACAGTGTAAGTTTTATTTTGTCAATACAAAGAAATTTCCTAGGTAGCGTTATGACGGAACTATGACGGGCTGGATTCATTTTTCCTGAAGAAGAACGAAATTCCGTAGATCCCCGCCAGGCCGACAATGGCAAAGATGACCCTGCTGACCACCGCATAGTCTCCGCCGAATATGCTCGAGATCAGATCATATCGGAAGAACCCGATGAGGCCCCAGTTGAGGGCGCCGATAATAATTAAAATGAGAACTAAGTTTCTCAAATTTATCACTCCTTTCCACTACTTTCGGTATAACATTTTTGATGTTTCGATATGATTATGTCCACGATTGCCGGATTTTATGATATGATAAGGGGAAGTATAAAAGAAAGGGGGGGATTGCTTGAAAGAGATCGAAATCCAGCTGAAGACAGGGCCAAGAGAGCAGCCCGTCGAAAGAACGGTAGAGCATGGGACGACACTTGAGAAACTGGCGAAAGAATATGGAAATCTGCCTTATACGGTATTGGCCGCCAAGGTGGACAATAAGACGAGCGAGCTGACGAAAAGGATAGAGAAACCGTGCGCCATCGAGTTTTTGGACATGCGGGACCAGGGAGGCAACCTGATTTACCAGCGGAGCCTGTCCCTCGTATACCTGAAAGCGGTCCACGACGTCATGGGAAAGGTTTCCGTGACGATAGAAAATTCTCTGAACAAAGGGCTTTATACCGAGATCAAGACCCCCGATCCGGTCACCGAGGAGGAAGTCCGGCAGATCGAGCAGAGGATGCGCGAAATCGTCGACAGTGACATCCCGTTTGTCAGAGAGGAAATGAACAGAGAGGACGCGCTGAAGGTGCTGCTGGAAGACGGCCTTATGGAAAAGGAAAAGATGCTCAGGAAATCCGAGGTGGAGAAGGTTCCATTCTACTCGCTGGAGGGCTTCCGGAATTTTTTCTACGGACTTATGACGCCCTCTACGGGATATGTAAAGCTCTTTGAGCTGAGAAAGTATCGAAGAGGCGTTTTGCTTCGGTTCCCCCACCCGTCGGCGCCGGACCGGATACCGCCATATGTCGACGAAGTGCTGCTGTATCAGGCCTTTGGAGAGGCAAAGAACTGGGACCGCATTATGAAGATCTCCTATGTGGATGATCTGAACGAGACGATAGAAAGCGGAGAATATAAGGAAGTCATTCAAATTTCAGAAGCGCTCCATGAAAAGAAAATCGCGCAGATCGCCGACATGATCACGGAGCAGAAAAGGAGAATCGTTTTGATTTCCGGTCCTTCCTCTTCGGGAAAGACCACATTTGCCAGGAGGCTCAATATCCAGCTGAGAGTCAACGGGCTGGAACCCCTTTATCTGGGGACCGACGATTACTTCGTGGAAAGGAGTCAAACTCCCAAGGATGAAAACGGAGAGCCGAATTTTGAAGATCTCGAAGCCCTGGACATCGATCTGTTCAACCGGGATATGAACGGACTTTTGAACGGAGAGGAAGTGGACATCCCAGCCTTTGATTTTCTCCATGGTACCAAGGTGTTCGGCAAAAGGATTACCAGGGCAAAGAAAGGCCAGCCCATCATCATTGAAGGGATCCACGGCCTGAACCGGCAGCTTACCCAGGAGATTCCGGACGGGGAAAAGTTCAAGATCTACATCAGTCCCCTGACCCAGCTCAATATCGACAAACACAACAGAATCCCCACCACCGATGCGAGGATGCTCCGCCGGATGGTAAGAGATTACCAGTTCCGGGGCCATTCCGCCCAGAGCACCATCAGGTCCTGGCCGAAGGTCAGACAGGGGGAGGATAAGAATATATTTCCGTTCAATGGACAGGCGGACGTGTTCTTCAATTCGGAGCACATTTACGAGCTTGCCGTTCTGAAAAAATACGCGGAGCCATTGATGCGGAGCATCACCCGTCAGGAGCCGGAATACAGCGAGGCCGTCAGAATGCTGAAATTTCTTCAGTATTTCAAAGCGATCGAGGATGATTCCATCATCGTAAACAATTCCATCATCAGAGAATTCATCGGAGGGAGCATATTTGTATGAGCGAAGTCAGCATCATCGGCGGAATCACCGCAGATATCGAAGGCACCCCCTATAAGCAGCTGATTCAGGGCGATTCCAACCCGGGTAAAATATCGATGTCCTACGGAGGGGTCGGACGGAATATCGCCGAGAATCTGGCCAGAATGGGAGCCCGCGTAAACTTCATCTCCGCAGCCGGAGATGATTTTGCAGGCAGGGGAGCGGTGAGAGAGCTTTCGGATATCGGCGTCAATGTGGAAAATATACGGCTTTTGCCGGAGGAAAATACGGCGGTCTACATGTCGATCCTGAACCTCATGGGGGACATGGAGCTGGCCCTCTGCAATATGGACATCCTTGAGAGGATTTCCATAGACTTCATCGACAGCGCCTATGAGAGCATAAAACATTCTGAAATCATCGGGATCGACACCAACCTCACCGAGGAGACTCTTGATTACGCAACGAGAAAATTAAAGGACATCCCCATCTTTCTGGACCCGGTTTCCGTCGCAAAGGCGGAGCGGGCGAGAAAGGTCGTCGGACGCTTCCACACCATCAAACCCAACAGAATGGAAGCGGAGATTCTATCCGGTCTGAGCATACTAAACAGCGAAGAACTGGAAGAGGCGGGGCGTTGGTTTCTCGCTCAAGGGGTAAAGAGGGTGTTTATCACCCTGGGACCCGGCGGAGTTTTTTACTGTGACGAAAAAGATTCGGGAATCATCCGGCCCCAGCCGAGGGAAATTGTCAGCGCCACAGGCGCCGGAGACGCGTTTTCCGCGGCGATCCTCTATTCCCATTTAAAGGGTTTTGATTTAAAAAAGACGGCAGAGGCGGGTATGGCCGCGGCGTCCGTCGCAATGGGGTCAAAGGCGGCAGTAAACCGGGAAATATCACATTTCATGTTTTAAAATTTGTATGCGCTGGTATAATTATCAGGGTGAAAAAGAAAAATAGAAAATGGAGGGAACAAAAATGAAAGATCTCAAAGGAACCAAAACACTGGAAAATTTGCTGACAGCGTTTGCGGGAGAATCCATGGCCAGAAACAAGTATACTTTTTATGCTTCCAGAGCCAAAAAAGAGGGCTATGAGCAGATCTCCGCGATCTTTGCTGAGACAGCCGCCAACGAGAAGGAGCATGCGGAATTATGGTTTAAGCTGGCTCACGGCATAGGAACCACTTCGGAAAACCTGAGGGATGCCGCGGAAGGCGAGCACTATGAGTGGACCGACATGTACGCTAACATGGCACAGGTTGCACGGGAAGAGGGATTCCCTGAAATCGCGGCGCAGATGGAAGGCGTGGCAAAGGTGGAAAAGGAGCATGAGGACAGATATCTCAAGCTGAAGGAGAATGTTGACGAGTGCAAGGTCTTCGAAAAGGAAGAGGAAGTGGAGTGGAAGTGCGCAAACTGCGGCTATACCTTCATCGGTAAAAAGGCCCCGGAAAAATGTCCTGTCTGCGCTCATCCGAAGGCATATTTCGAACTGAAATCGAGAAATTATTAAGTAAGATTTTTCCGGGATCTGCGGGATCCCGTAAGATAACAGAAAGAAAAGCGGGCCTGTTCCGCGATCCGGTTTTCGGATCACGGAACAGGCCTGTTTTATGTCCGATTTTTTCCACATGTTTTTCTCCCTCATTTGGTTGACAAAAAAACTTTGCTGTCATAAAATTAATCCCGTCTGTAATAGTATCAAATGATCAGGAGAGCATTGAGTTGAAAAAGCGGAAGGTTTTAGTGGTTTTAATCATACTGATTGCAATAATCGGAGCAAGAGAACTGGTCTATCATGTCTCGTTTCCCGTCATGTACAGGGATTATGTCGTAAAATATTCTCAAGAATACGATATCGATCCCTATCTTCTGCTGGCGGTCATCAATGTGGAAAGCCGTTTTGACAAGAATGCCACGTCCCATAAGGGAGCCATCGGCCTGATGCAGCTTACGGAATCCACGGCCCACTGGATCGCCAAATCCATGGGCGATGAGAATTTTGATACCGACGACCTTTACGATCCCGAAACCAATATCAGAATGGGCGCCTGGTACATCGACAACATCCGGAAGGAATTCGGCTCAACAGAGCTCGTCCTGGCGGCATACAACGCGGGGCGGGGCAGCGTGGCCGGCTGGATCGACAGCGAGGTCATCGGCCGGGACGGAACAGACTGTCAGAACATTCCTTATAACGAGACAAAGAGATACGTTGAAAAGGTCATAAGGAATCAGGACATATACAGAATTTTATACGATATCAGTTAAAGAGTGAAAATTAAATTTCACTCTTTTTTATGAGACGGGAAATGTCGGCGAAGCCGCTTTTTATGGTTTATGGGGGAAATCTCATTCTGGTTATGCGAGTCATGTGAAGAAATATCGCTCAAGCTGTTGTGCTCAAAATTCCGGGTATGGAGTATGCGGGCGTGCCGGCGTGTGCAAAAATGTGAGTGTGGAGTATGATTTTCTGCTTGAAGAGCCTTTAGAGGTGGAAAAGGTACACCATACTTGTAAATTTGAGCAAAGAGTTACTCCATACCGAGAGATTTGAACAAGAAAAGCAGGAAGGATACTCCCTGCTCGATATTTTGAGCGAATGCCTGCATCTTCATAGGACCCCGAGCGCCAGCGGGGGCCGGTGGCTCAGATAACAAGAAAACATCAGTTCTCAAGGGCGGGGTTTTGTGGTAAAATACAAGGGTAAAACAGAAGAGCAAAGAACATAAAAACGAAAGGGCAGCGTTGATGGAACACAACACAGACTATTTGAACAAACTGAATCCTCAGCAGAGGGAAGCCGCCGTACATACAGAGGGGCCGTTGCTCATACTGGCCGGCGCCGGCAGCGGAAAGACCAGCACCATGACCCACAGGATCGCTTACCTGATCAAGGAAGAGGGCGTCGCTCCATATAATATCCTGGCCGTAACCTTTACCAACAAGGCGGCCAAGGAGATGAGAGACCGTGTGGAAGACCTCATCGGGACGGGGATCAACATGTGGATCCTGACCTTCCATTCCGCCTGCCTCCGCATTCTCAGAAAACACGCGGAAGCCATCGGCTATAAGAATGACTTCGTGGTCTACGATCCCACCGACCAGAAGGTGGTCATAAAGAACTGCATCAGGGAAAAGAACGTGGACGAGAAAAAATACACCCCGGCCTATATCCTCAGCATCATCAGCGACTGCAAGGAAAAGGGGATCAGCCCCTCGAAGTATGCCGAGGATAACGGCGTCGATTTCAGGACCAAGATTATTCTGGACCTTTACACCGCCTATGAAGCCGTGCTGAAAAAAAACAACGCCATGGATTTCGACGATCTGATCCTGCGCACAGTGCAGCTCTTTGAGAAGAATGAGGACATCCTGGAATATTATCAGAACAAGTTTAAATACATCATGGTGGACGAATATCAGGACACCAATTATATGCAGTACCGATTCATAAAGCTCCTGGCTCAGGCGCATAATAATATCTGTGTCGTAGGCGACGACGATCAGTGCATCTATCAGTGGCGCGGCGCGGATATCAAGAACATCCTGGACTTTGAAAAGGATTTCAGAAACACCAAGGTGATCAAGCTGGAGCAGAATTACCGCTCCCACGCCAACATCCTGGATGCGGCCCATTCCGTCATCGAAAACAACAAGGGCAGAAAGCACAAAAAGCTTTGGACCGACAAGGAAAAGGGAGAGAAGATCAAGTATTACCGGGCAGACAACGAAAAGGACGAGGCGAGGTATATCGCACAGGAAATCGACCGGCTTCACTCCAAAGAGCTGAAATACAGCGACTTTGCGGTGCTTTACCGCACAAACGCCCAGTCCAGGACATTTGAAGAGGCTCTGTCGGGAAGGGAGCTCCCTTACCGCGTTCTGGGCGGGACGCGGTATTACGATCGAAAGGAAATCAAGGACGTCATGGCCTATATGAGGCTGGTTCAAAACACCGCCGACGATCTCTCCCTGACGAGGATCATCAACGAGCCGAAGCGCGGCATCGGGGACAAGACTCTGGAAAAGCTCCAGGCCCTTGCCTCAGTTCGGAACGAGAGCCTGTTCGACTCCCTGACGGACGACGAAATCGTCGAAGGGCTTCCTTCCAAGGCGGTGGACAGCATCAGGGAAATGATCGCAACCCTCAGGCAGTACAGTCAGGAAAAGGACAACCTGAAGGTTTCCGACATCTATGACGGACTTCTTGTAAAGACGGGCTATCTGAAAAACCTCGAGCTTCAGAATACGGTGGAAGCCGAGGGAAGGATCGAAAACCTGCTGGAGTTCAAATCGGTAATTTACGATTTTGAAAAGGAAAATCCGCAGCTTTCCCTGTCGGAGTTTATGGAGCGGATCGCTCTGCTTTCGGAGATCGATAACCACGACGCAGGAGAGGACGCCGTCGTGCTGATGACGCTTCACAGCGCAAAAGGCCTTGAGTTTCCCGTTGTGTTCATGCCGGGAATGGAGGACGGCCTGTTTCCCGGATGGCGCGCTTTCGAGAAACCGGACGGCATCGAGGAGGAAAGACGGCTCTGCTATGTGGGGATGACCCGGGCGATGCAGCGGCTTTATCTTACCAGCGCCGAGCTTCGCACCCTGTACGGCAAGACGGACTACACGAAGGAATCCCAGTTTTTAAAGGAGCTGGACAAGTCTCTTGTGGACGGGGATGCGGTCTATCAGAAGAAAGC
>DAITKX010000075.1:8838-16651 GCA_036835995.1 Bacillota bacterium
GCGACTCCGGGCGCGGGCGGTTACGACCGCGGCGGCAGAAATCCCGGCTGGAGTCAGACCGGAGGAAACGACGGCTACTCCGGCTCTGAGATATTCCGGCCTTTCGAGCAGCTGAAATACATCAAGCAGAGCCAGGCGGCATCGGGCGTCAAAGGCGCCGGTTCCGATCTCAAGAACGGCGACAAGGTCTGCCACAATAAATTCGGAGAAGGTCTTGTCCTTTCCGTCGACGGGAGCACGGTGACCATAGCCTTCGACTCGGTAGGAGTGAAGAAGCTGGCAAAGGACATTGCCCCAATAAAAAAGATTTAAGAGGTGCGGAGATGAGTGACACCCTCAGCATAATGAAGGAAAAAGTCGGGATCCTGAATGAGGCGGCGAAGGCTTACTATCAGGAAAACCGTGAAATCATGCCCAATATCGAATACGACAGGCTTTATGACGAGCTTCTGGAGCTGGAAAAGGAAACGGGAGTCGTGCTGTCGAACAGCCCCACGATCCATGTGGGCTACGAGCTGGTGAGCGATCTGCCGAAGGAAGTCCATGAAAAGACCATGCTTTCTCTGGACAAGACCAAGGATGCGGCGGCTCTGAAGGATTGGCTCGGAGAGCAGACAGGTCTGCTCTCCTGGAAGCTGGACGGCCTTACCATCGTGCTGACCTATGGGGGCGGAAAGCTGGCAAAGGCGGTAACCAGGGGAAACGGCGAGGTAGGCGAGGTCATCACAAACAACGCAAAAGTCTTTGCCAATCTTCCTCTTTCGATTTCCTATCAGGGCGATCTGGTGCTCCGGGGCGAAGCGGTGATCCGCTATTCGGACTTCTATAAGATCAATCAGGAGATCGCGGACGTCGGGGCGCGGTATAAAAACCCGAGGAATCTGTGCAGCGGCTCCGTAAGGCAGCTGAACAACAGGATCACCGCCGAGAGAAACGTCAATTTCTTCGCCTTTTCCGTGGTGAAGGCGGAGGGAGTCGATTTTAAAAACTCAAGGGCCGCTCAGATGGAATGGCTGAGAGGCCAGGGCTTTGAAGCGGTGGAGTATAAAAAGGTGGATTCCGGCAACCTGGAGGAGACGGTGACATGGTTTGCCGAGCGTATCACGAAGAATGACTTCCCTTCCGACGGGCTGGTGCTGACGCTTGACGATATCGCCTACGGCGAATCTCTGGGTGCCACGGCGAAATTCCCGCGGGATTCCATCGCGTTCAAATGGCGTGACGAGCTCAGGGAGACAAAGCTTCTGGAGATCGAGTGGAGCGCGTCCCGGACCGGCCTGATCAATCCGATAGCGATCTTTGAGCCTGTGGAACTGGAAGGAACCACCGTCAGCCGGGCAAGCGTTCACAACCTGAGCATCATGGAAGGCCTTGAGCTTGGCGTCGGCGATACGATAGAGGTATATAAGGCGAATATGATCATACCCCAGGTTTCCGAAAACCTTACCCGAAGCGGCAAGGCGGGGATCCCGGCCCACTGTCCGGTATGCGACAGCGATACGGTGATCCGCCAGGAAAACGGAGTTAAATCCCTGTACTGTCCCAACGACGAATGTCCGGCAAAGCATATCAAATCCTTCACCCACTTTGTCAGCAGAGACGCCATGGGCATCGACGGCCTGTCCGAAGCCACCGTGGAGAAGCTCATCGACAGGGGCCTGATCAGGGAATACGCCGACATTTTCCGCGTCGAGCGGTTTAAGGATGAAATCACCGCAATGGAAGGCTTTGGGGAAAAATCCTTCAGGAATCTCATCGATTCTGTGAACAAGGCCAGGAAAACCAACCCCGTGAGGCTGCTTTACAGCCTGGGAATTCCCAACGTCGGGCTTTCCAACGCGAAAAATATCTGCAGGCACTTCGCCTATGACTGGACCGCCATTCAAAACGCCGATTACGACCAATTGGTTCAGATCAACGGCGTTGGCGGCATTATGGCGAACGCGTATATCGGTTTTTTTCAGAATGAAAAAAATCAGCGAATCGTTGAGGACCTGCTTCGGGAGATCCAATGGGAAGAGCAGCCATCTGACGGATCGGTCGACCGCCTGATCTTTGACGGACTGACCTTCGTCATAACCGGCTCGGTGGAGCATTTCAAGAACAGGAGCGAGCTGAAGGAGACCCTTGAGTCAATGGGCGGAAAGACAGCCGATTCGGTTTCCTCAAAGACCGATTACCTGATCAACAACGACAATACGTCCAATTCCGCGAAAAATAAGAAGGCAAAGGAATTGGGTGTGAAAATCATTACGGAAGAACAGCTGACAGGCTGGATCGATAGAGGGGGAGAACTTGATGAATGAAGACAGGGCTGTTGATGCGAGAAACAAGGCCGGAAATTACTTTAAGGAAGGTTATAATTGCGCGGAAGCGATCTTCTTGACATATCGGGAATACCTTGCGCCGGAAATGGACCCGTCCATGGTAAAATTGATGACTGGATTCGGAGGAGGCCTGGGCCACAGCGGGTGTATGTGCGGAGCGCTGACGGGGGCCGTCACCGCCCTGAACATGCTCAAAGGGCGGGAAACGAACCGGGGATCCCGGGAGGAAGCGTATCAGCTTGCAAAAGAATTTGACGAAAGATTTGAGGAGAAATTTGGAGCGTCATGCTGCAGAATCCTGAATCCCCATCCCTTTGGATCCCCGGAACAAAAAACCAACTGTCTCAAAGTCATCGGAAACACCAGCAGGCTGCTGATGGAATTCCTCGATGAGAAAGGCCTGGTAGAGCAGGTTTGATCAATGGTGACATTCATGCCCGTGCTCATGGGCAAGGCAGCTTTCGCCGGAGTCCGCAAGATTGCCGCTAAGCCATTTCAACGCGACTTCTTCCACACGTCCTGAGCACCCGCGCAGGACTTCGATGCCCGCGCCGTTCAGGACCTGAAGGGCGCCTTCTCCCATATTGCCCGCAAGCATGACCGATACTCCCATATCCGCAAGGACGGATGCGATGTCCGATTTGCAGCCGCAGCTTTCCGGGGAGTCCACCGTTTCCTGGGCGGTGATTTTCTTTGTGCTGTCGTCGACGGTATACACGGTAAAATATTCGCAATGGCCGAAATGATCGTCGATCAAGCCCTTATTGGACGGTAACGCAATTTTCATTTTTAACCTCCAGATTTTCAATTCAATAATTCAACTCAATAAATGGAACACTCCTCTTATTAAGCATATGCTCACAATAATTATAGTACATATTGAGCATATGTCAATAACTCTTTTGAAAATTTTTCTGCCCTAAAAATTGACATGAAGTGTCATGCGCCGCAGGGAAAGATGACGAGGGCGCGAGAATCAGAAACGTTCTAATCTGGCTCTTTACATCTATACAGTTTAAATGCTATAATGTGACATGGAATCCTTAATAATGTAATTTCAGACAGTTTTTAAAACGAGCGGGTAACGCTGAAAGGCTTGTTTTTTATATGAAGATTAAAAGGGTGCTTCCATGATCTGGCAGCGCGTTTTTTTTATAGCATAAGGGAATATCACCATTTCTGGTAGCCATATATGTATGAAATGACCGTTAAGGCCGCGCTGAAAAGCGTGTACAGCGAGCCCGGCGTCTACTCCAGGACAGGGCTGAGCCGAATGAGCACAAAAATAATCTGCTGTATACTTTTCGACAGCAGATTATTTTTGTACTTGGGATTGGACCGCGATTTTATTAAAATAATTCAGAGGAGATGGGAACATGCCCAATATATTTGTTCTGGCGCTTATGCTGTCAATGACGCTCACGGTTCTGATGATGGTATATGCCATCGTCAAGCATACCGTTGAAAAATCTTTTTTCCTGATCCTTCTCTCCATCGCCAATCTCTTTTTCGTTTTCGGCAATCTGCTGGAGATGACTGCGCCTACTCTGGACGCAGCCTTTTACGGTGTCCGTGTGCAATATATAGGCGCGCCGTTTCTCGCGCCGCTGACCTATCTGTTTTACAGAGACTTTTATGGAAAGAAGAGGCTGACGCCCCTGAAACATGCCCTGTTTTTTGCCATTCCTCTTCTCGCCGTGCTGTCCTTGCAGGCGTTCCCCCTTGTGCGGCTGCAATACGGCGACATATGGTACACCACCAATGGAGAGATCGTCAACGTACAGCACACCTGCGGCATTACCTACTATTTGAGCACCGCACTCAATTACGCCTGCATCATTTTGAGCCTCTGGCTCATCATTGGACGGATATGGCACGGCGGCAGAGGCCAAAAGCGGCAAAGTCTCGTACTGCTGATCGGTGTGGCGGCCCCCGTCGCCGCCAACGCAGTTTACGTCTTTTGGGATGGGGTCCGCGGCTTCGACCTGACGCCCATCGCCTATGTGACTTCCATGGCGGTGCTCCTCTATTCGGCTTTGGCATACAATATGCTGGATGTGCTTCCCCTGGCGCGGGCCCAGGTTATGGACGAGCTGGAGGACGCCTTTATCGTATGCGACGACGACTTTAACTTTCTGGACGCAAATCTGTCGGCAAGGCGTCTGTTTCCGGAACTTTCCACTCTGTCTCCCGGCGAATCGATGGAGCGGGTGAAGGGGTTCAAGAGCGAGGGAGAGATTCAGGTATGGATGGGCGGTGAGGAACGGCACTATAAGATCACCACGAATCCTATCCTCCGCGACACAAAACACAGTGGATTATGTGTCGTCTTTCGAAACGTCACAGTGGAAAACAGACTCCTTGAGAACCTCCAGCGTCAGGCCACGGTGGATGCGTTGACGGGGATTTACAACCGGGGAACATTTTTTGATCTCGCAGAGGCGACGCTGGAACAGGAAAAGGGGAGGATGATTGACTTTGCCCTGCTGATGATCGATGTGGATCATTTCAAACAGGTGAATGATAACTATGGGCATCCCTGCGGAGACGCCATCTTGAAAGCCATTGCCGATATCTCAAAGACTCATTTTCGCAAAGGCGATGTAGTTGGCCGCTATGGGGGCGAGGAATTTGCAGTGCTGCTTGCGAACATCTCAGGCGCCCAGGCGGTAGCGGCGGCTGAAAAATTCCGCAAAGCCATCGAAGATATGAAAATATGCTGTCAGGAGCAAAGCGTTGGCGTTACCATCAGCATCGGGGTTGCCCACTGCCCTGCCGGAGATGGACAAACGCTGGAAAGCTTGCTGAATCAGGCGGATGAGGCGCTGTACCTCTCCAAGAGCGGAGGGCGCAACCGAGCCAGCCTGTATAGCGGGAAGGGGGTAGTCATATGAGAAATATAAAGAAAACCATCGCGCCGCTGTTCAGGAAAAGATCAACCTGGGTGATCATTTTAATCGCCCTTTTGTTTGCGGCAGCGATCACGGCAGTGTTCGTACATGAAAAACAGAAGCTGAATGCGGAGTTTACGAGCACTATTACCAGCAGCCTGAACATTCATACAAAGAACAACGCGGCTCGGATCGAGCAGGAGATCGAAGACGCGGAGAGGGCCTTAAAGATGGCGGGATCCATATTCCGGCGTTCAAAAAGCGATGGAATCGAGAGCTTTCTAAAGCAGAGAAACGACGCAAATCCCGTCTATACCGTCGAATATATCACGATGGAGAAAATGCGGGCGGACGCACCGCTCTTTTTTGCACAGACGGATCAGGAAAACGCTCTGTCACGGCTGGCGCAGGGGGAAACGGTGGTAGGTGATATCTCCTACGACGATGAGAGCGGGAAATATTTCCTCACAGTCGTTTTGCCTTTTCAGGAGGGGGATGCTGTAACGGGCGTCCTGTATACCCGCTTTAAGACGGGCGTTTTGCTCCTGGAGCGTTCCGAAAGCGAAGCCTATCAGGACGTCCAAAGCGATCTCATCACCGCCGATGGGGATGTGGTCCTTAACGCTTCCGCCAGCGGGCAGGGGGGAAACCTGTTCGACGCTTTGCATGAATATCATCTGGCTCAGACCGAGATCGACAGGATCGCCGACGTTGTCCGCAGCCCGGAGATGGACAACGCAACATTTCTTCGCAACGGGGAAATATACTACGCGGCCGCGGTCCAGCTCAAATATAACGGTTGGAATATAGTTTCTTTTGTGCGGGGCCCCGATGTGCTGCTGCATTCGGCGGGAATCTTTCGTGAGATGGTGCACACCAGCGTTATCGCTATCCTGATCACCGCAGCGGTGGCTATGGTTGTTTTTCTTCAGCTCCGCTTCAGCAGAAAGCGGCTGGAAGAAGAGCAGCGGCGCAACTACGCGCTGGCGCAGCGTTTTCAGGCGATGTTTGAACAGCACAGCGCCCTCAAGGTGGTGGTCGATTCCGCAACGAGGGAGGTCATGGATGTCAATCCCGCCCTGCTGAGCTTTTTCGGATATACAAGGGAAGAGATGCTGGGACGGCACATGGGAGAGTTCAACCTTCTTCCCGCCGAAATCGTGGCTGAAAAATACCGCTCCGAATTGCCTAAGGACGCCATGTTTTCCGCCGCTCCGTTCCGCCTTGAAAGCGGTGAAATACGGCTTTTGGATGTTTACGCATCCTATATCATGGAGGGAGAGCAAAGGCTGCTTTACGCCATACTCTTCGACGTGACGGATCGGGAGCACTATCGGGACGAGCTGCTGCAGGAGAAAGAACTTCTGAGAACAACGCTGCAGTCCATCGGGGACGGCGTGGTCACAACGGATAACCTCGGGATAATCACCAGCATGAACAGCGTGGCGGAGCGGCTGACGGGCTGGGATAACGAAATGGCGGTGGGAAAGGCCTTCTCCGAAGTGTTTGTTCTGGAAAATGAGGATACCGGACAGACGGTGGAAAATCCCATCCAGAAGGTGCTGGAAACGGGACTGGTCATAGGACTCGCCAATCACACGGAGCTGGTCAACCGGCAGGGAGGGCGTACCCCCATCGCGGACAGCGCGGCTCCGATCCAAAAATCAAAGGACGAACAGACCTTTGGCGTTGTGATGGTCTTTCGGGACGTCAGCAACGAAAAAGAACACAGCAAAGAAATTGAGTTTTTAAGTTACCATGATTCTTTGACCGGCCTGTATAACCGGCGTTACATAGAGGAAATAATGATTAGAACGGGCAAAGACGAATACCTTCCGGTTTCCGTGATCATGGCGGACGTCAACGGCCTCAAAATCACAAACGACGTGTTCGGGCATAAAGCCGGAGACGCCTTGTTGAAAAGCGTGGCCGACCTGATGCGGAAATATTGCGGTGAAAGCGGCCTGGTCGCCCGCTGGGGCGGGGATGAATTTGTGATCCTCATGCCTGAAACAAGACTGGAGTCGGCGGAAGCCGTCATACAGCAGATGAAGGATACCCGCATCGAAATCGAAGGCAGCAGCCTGTCCCTCAGCCTGTCCCTCGGATGCGCGTGCAAGAGTACTGCGCAAACAGATATCCAGGCGGCGCTGCAGCACGCGGAAGAAAATATGTATCAGCAGAAGCTTCTGGACGGCAAGAGCTATCGGAATGCCATCATCAGCACCCTCCTTGCCACCCTCTATGAAAAGAGCAACGAAACGGAGGAACATTCCAAGCGGATCGAGAAATATTGCCATGCCATCGGAAGAGAGCTGCAGCTGTCCTCCAAAGAGATGGACGAGCTCTCTCTGCTCGCCCTTTTGCACGATATCGGTAAGGTCGGGATCCATCCGAACATCCTGAAAAAGACGGGGACCCTTACCTCTGAGGAATGGGATGAGATGAAACGGCATCCGGAAATCGGCTACCGGATCGCCCAGGCGACACCGGAGCTGGCAGTCGTGGCGGATTTGATCTTATCCCACCATGAACGCTGGGATGGCGAGGGCTATCCGCGCAGGTTAAAAGGGGAAGAAATCCCGCTGGCCTGCC
>DAITKX010000076.1:0-4875 GCA_036835995.1 Bacillota bacterium
CGAGCTGCTGAATCCGGACGACTCGGTCAATACCGAATCCTATCCATATACGGATAAGGACGGCGTTCAGCAGGGGACCCTTAAAAGCGGAGATACTTTTTCTCTGGGGAACGGTGAGTCCATCATCGTCAACGGTTTACCCAAAGATTTGAAGTACACCGTAGAGGAAAATGATTATTCCAGCGCAGGATATGTCACCGTCGTTACCGGGGACGCCAGCGGTAAGATCACCGCTGATAAGACGGAAAACGTGGTATTTACCAATACCAAGAACAAGCCTGGGAGCCTGACTATCAGCAAAACCGTTACGGGCAACAGCGCGGAAGCCGGGAAGAAGTTTGAATTTACCATAACGCTGAGCGATAAGGTAAACACTTATTCGTATACCGGCTCTACAAGTGGAAGCATCAAGGGCAGCGCGGTCATCGAGCTTGGAAATGGCGAGAGCGTTACCATTGCCAATCTGCTGGAGGGCACTACTTATCAGGTGACGGAGAAGGATTACTCCAAGGACGGATATACCACCGTCAGCACCGGCACGGTGGGCGCAATCGATACGAAAGCAATGCATATCGCCGCTTTTACCAACGACAAGCATAAGAACCCAGGCGGAGGTAAGACCACTGAGCCCGGAATTACTACAACTCCAGGAATCACCACAAATCCGGGAATCACTACGCCGGAAGCGGTCTATGGCAGCGTCAGGATCGTCAAGGTAGACGGAGCGGACACTTCCAAAACCTTAGCCGGAGCAGTATTCCAGCTGTTTTCTGAAAACGGCGCCCTGCTGAAAACCTCTCAGGCGACAGGAAGCAACGGTGTGGTCGTATTTGATAATCTGGAATTGGGAGCAAAATATTACCTGAAGGAAGTGACGGCGCCTGACGGATACCAGTTGCGCAAGCAGACCTATTCCTTCGTTGTCTCCAAGGACGACGCGAATAAGGATGTGTCCGTCACCTTCAGAAATACGAAGGATGGGGATGTGGTCATCACCGAAATTAATCCCGAGGATGTTCCGGAAGGCTGGACCATCATAGAGGATGAAATTCCTGCCGGCCCCGGAGATCTGGACGTTACTCCAAAGACCGGCGTAAAAGAAACCTCTGTGATCGCGCTGCTTTCTCTGACAGCTCTGTTTGGAACGGTGGTCGTGATCGAGGGAATTCAGGTGAGAAGAAGAAGGCTGGCATCCTTCCGCAAAGGGAATTAAGCAAAAAGGACAGCAAAACAAACGTTAGTTAAAAGCCGGCTACGATGGAAATTATGGTCGGCTGTGAGAGAGGTCATGAGGAAATCATGACCCGGAATTAAGAGAAAGGCGGTGAATAAATTTGAAAAAATGGATCATCGCCTTTCTTATTCTCTTTTTGATCACCACAGGGGTTCTGGTCAATAATGGAATCGAGGCCTATCGCCACTATCGGGCGAATGAAAAGATGGAAGAGCTGATTAAGGATCAGGGAAGCGGTCTAGGGACGGAAGATGGAAACCTTCAGATCCTGCCTGAATATGCCGCGATCTATGAAAAAAACAGCGAATTTGCGGGCTGGATCAAAATTCCGGACACCATGATCGATTATCCCGTCATGAAGCCGGCAAGCGACAACAACTATTATTTGAAGCACGGCCCCGACGGCGAGAAAAGCAAGTACGGCGCCATCTTCATGGACGTGGGGACGGACCTTACAAACAGAAAGGGCAACTATATCCTTTACGGGCACTATTTCCGCGACGGGAGCATGTTTGGGACTCTGGCCTTTTACAAGAATGAAAGCTTTTGGAAGGAACATCCCCAAATCGAGTTTGATACGATCTACGAGAAGGGAACCTATGAGATCATTTCGGTATTCCTCACGAAGGTCTACCGGCAAAATGAAGATGTTTTTAAATATTACAAGTATATAGACATCACCTCGGAAGAGGAGTTTACGAAGTACGTCGATGGAGTCAAGGGGCTGGCCCTTTATGATACGGGTAAAACCGCAAAGTACGGAGAACAGCTGATCACGCTGTCCACCTGCGATTACTGGACGGAAAACGGCAGGCTGGTGGTTGTGGCAAAGCGGATCGAAAATCCTTCTTAATGAGAATGAATGATATAAGGAACTATTGCACAGTTCCTTATTTTTTTTTGGGTTTATGGCTGTTCTATGGAAAAGCCTGCGGCGATATGTTAAATTGAATTGACGGCTAATTCAGGAGTTTTATAAAGAGGTATGTTGAAATGTTTGAAGAATATGGCGGAAAAAGAACATTGCAGAGCGGTAAGGACAGAAATAGAGATTTGCCTGTATTTATATGGCAGCTGGATAATAACAGAAGCATTACCTCGGATGAACTCCGCATCAACGTTAAGATGATTTTGCTGGAATCAGCCAGCTTCAAAACTTTTTCAGTCGAATCCAATTATGATGAAAGGATAATGAGTGAAAAAATTATTGAAATTGTAAACGATCGCGGCAAGCTTCACAATCCGTATACCGATACGGGCGGCACATTGTCCGGAATTGTGGACGAAATTGGCGATACATATAATAATCCTCTGAATCTCCGCGTTGGAGATGAGGTCGTGGCCTTAATTTCGACGACGATGATTCCTTTACACATCGAAAAGATCATCGACATCGATTTCAGATTCGGATTCATTGAAGTGGAAGGGTATTGCATCATTGAAAGCTATTGCGCACTATTGAAAAAGCCGGATCATATCAGTATGGCTCCTTTCATGATCGCAATGGAGGAAACAGGTTCGCTGATTCGGATACACCAGCTTTCCGATCAGAAGAGCACCTTTTTCATAATCGGCAGCAATCCGATGGTGAGTTATCTTTATGCCCGCAGTATACGGAAAGCCATAGGAAAGGGCGGAAAAATCGAAGGATTGATCTGCGGATCTTATGCTGACAACAGCTATGAGAATCCTCTCTTAAACGTGTATGATCGAATTTATTATCAAAACGGGCCGGAGCCTTTGGAAGCGGCAGAATTGATCATCAACAATAACGGCGGTATGTTTGATTTCAGCATCAACTGTACCGTGGGTACGCAGACGGAAGGAATCAATATTTTAATTACGAAAGAGAGCGGAACGATCTTTCTCTCGAATATATCAAACCATTACAGCACGGTCGCCCTTCTGTCGGAGAGCTTAAGGAAAGATGTGAACATTTTGTGCGGTGTGGGATATGTAAACGGATATCAGGATTATAACCTGAATTTGTTAGAGGAATGCGGCCCCGATTTGGAAATCATTCTGAAAACCTGCCGGAAGGAAAAATCAAAGGGGGGCAAGCGGAAGGTCGCGCCAAGAGATGTCCTGGATTCATATCATACTATTTTTTATGATTTTGTATATCAGAGTCCTGTCATGGAAGCCCTCGCGGCGGAAATCGCAAAAGCCTCTAAATACGACAGCTCAGTTCTGATCAGAGGAGAGACAGGGACGGGGAAAGAAAAGATTATGGATTTGATCCATTGCAACAGCAAGCGCATGATGGAGCCCTGCGTCAAAGTTAACTGCGCGTCAATTCCAGTGCATCTTATCGAATCCGAATTTTTTGGTTATGAGAAAGGCGCTTTTACCGGAGCCAATGCAAGTGGGAGATCAGGATACTTTGAGATGGCTGACAAGGGCATTCTTTTTCTGGATGAGATCGGAGACTTGCCTTTAGATCTTCAGGCAAAGTTTCTGAGGGTTCTGCAGGATAAAAGGTTTTACAGAATAGGCGGGCAAAAGCCCATTTTTACAGATGTCAGGATCATTGCCGCCAGCAATAAGGATTTGAGGGAGCTCGTTGAAAAAGGACTGTTTCGGGAGGACCTGTACTATAGGATTGCCGTTTTGATTCTGACCATTCCTCCTTTAAGAGAACGGAAGGAAGACATCGCGCCTCTGGTGAATCATTTATTGGACAAATACAATAAAATGTATAACTGTCGGAAGAATATCAGCCCCAAAGATTACGATATCTTTCTCAATTATCCCTGGCCGGGCAATATCAGAGAGATGGAAAACCTGATTCAGCGCTTATTGATCAACAGCGATCACGACAATATCAGCACGGACATTATTCTAAGAGAACTCAACCGGGATAATTCGTTTATCGATGAAGAAGAATCGCTCAAACGCACAGATACCGGATTCAGAGATTTTCTTAACATGAAGGAAAAGGAATATATCGAAGCTGCAATCAAAGAATATAAGACGACCCGAAACGCGGCGGCAGCCTTAAAAATGACCCAGTCCCAATTTATGCGGAAAAAAAAGAAACATGGACTATAACCCTGAACGCAAAACCGACTCAATTCTATTGAATTGAGTCGGTTTTGCGTTCAGGGCAGTGATAAACAGAGCCAAAATCGCGTAATCTTAATTGGCATATATTTTGCTCTTAAAAATAATGAGGCGCTGAAACATATCGCCGCCTCGATGAAAGTTGACAATTGGATATATCATAAAAGAAAAGAAGCTATTCTGGGGAGGGAATTATGAATGCAGAGCAGCAATTTACAGAGAAACTGATCAGCAGCTATAAAGAGACGAGGAGAAAATCACTCTTGCTTCATGAAGAAGCTTGCAGATTTATGCCCGGCGGTGATACGCGTACCGCTACATACTTTGATCCATTTCCTCATTATATTGTCAAAGGTGACGGAGCTTATCTGTTTGATGCGGATGGGAACAGACTTATCGATTTTCAGAACAATTATACGTCCCTGATTCACGGGCATAATCACAAGCCTACCGTCGAAGCGATAAAGGAGCAAGTCGGATTAGGGACGGCATATGCGGCGCCTTTTGAAAATCAAACAAGGCTCGCTGAGATTTTGGTCAACCGAATTCCAAGCGTTGACCTGATCAGATTTACCAAT
>DAITKX010000076.1:4907-10962 GCA_036835995.1 Bacillota bacterium
CGGAAGCCAATATGCACGTTCTGAGAATTGCGCGCGCTTACACCAATAGAGCAAAGATCATTAAAACCGAGGGCGGCTATCATGGAACAACGGATGTCTTTGAAGCCAGCGTAGATCCAAATATTAAAAAAGCGGGAACCCTGGATAAAATCAATGTGATTCCGGAAAGCCGCGGCGTTTCTGAAAACGCGCTGAAGGATGTTCTGGTGGTTCCATTTAATGACATAGAAAACACGAAAAGAGTTGTGGAAAGTCATTACCACGACGTCGCTTGCCTGATCATCGAACCTATTATGGGTTCAGCAGGGCAAATCGTTCCGGATTTGGGATATCTGGAATTCCTTAGAGAAATAACAACTCATTACGGGATATTGCTGATCTTTGATGAAGTGGTCACATTCCGCCTGTCAATGGGAGGCGCCCAACAACAGTATGGAATCTGCCCCGATCTGACATCTCTTGGAAAAATTATCGGCGGCGGTACGCCCATCGGTGCGTTCGGAGGAAAAGAAGAGATAATGAAACTGTATGACCCCAGAGAGAAAAAGATGTATCATTCGGGGACCTTTAACGGGAATGCCCTTGGCATGGCTGCCGGGATTGCAACCATGAAGGCATTCGATGAAAACATGGTGAACAGGGTCAACAACCTTGGATTCAGATTTAAGGGCAGCCTGGAAAACGTGTTTAAAAAATTGGGCCTTGACATTCAAGTCAGCGGCACCGGATCGCTGTATAATATCATCTTTTCCAATAAAGCAATCCGCAGCTACAGGGATGTCGCTTCGTCCTATGAGAGGCTGAATCAGATATTGTATCTGAGCCTTATTACGAAAGGTATCTTTGACGCGCCCCGGGGGATGTTTTGCATGTCCACGGCGATGACCGAGGCAGATATTGATTTTGCAGTTGATAAAATTGAGGCGTCTCTTACCGAAATGCGCCCCGTCATAGCTGAGGCGGCGCCGGAGCTGGTTCTGTAAAACGGACGATATCCGGTATTCCTGATGTTATATTATTTTTTATATTTTATTCAAGGAGGTAGCTCATGTTAAAAGCAGAGAACGATGTTTATCAAATCAAAGCGGAGCTGGAGGAAAAAGGCTCTAAGCTGAAAAGAGATCTAAAGGGACGGCATTTGTTCATGATCTCTATCGGCGGTGTAATTGGAACCGGACTATTTGTAGGCTCGGGCTATTCAATCGCACAGGCCGGCCCGCTGGGAGCGGTTCTGGTTTATGCGCTGACAGGCGTTATAATGTTCATCACAATGCGTTGTCTCGGCGAGATGGCTGTTTTTATGCCTATTGCAGGTTCATTTCAGACTTATGCGACAAAGTTTATTTCTCCGGGTGCAGGATTTAGTGTGGGATGGTTTTATTGGCTGAATTATGCCATCACAATTCCCTTTGAGCTGGTTATTTCCGGGCAGATGATGTCGAAGTGGGTGAGCCCCGAAGTAGTGCCGGTCTGGGGCTGGGCAACAATTTTCGCCCTCGTCTTTGTCGTCATGAATATCTTTGCGGTAAAGTATTTCGGTGAAGCCGAATTTTGGTTCTGCAGCATCAAGGTCTTCGCAATCATTCTATTTATCATTATTGGAATCTGCCAACTGCTGGGCATCTTAGGAACCGGAACCGGAGCTGTGGGTCTTGGAAACTTCGTTGTCAACGGGTCATTGTTCCCGACCTCCTTTGGGATGGTAATGACTGCATTTATCACAGTGGCATTCTCCTATAACGGAACGGAAATTATCGGTCTTACCGCAGGTGAGAGCACCGAACCGGAGCGCATGCTGAAAAGATCGATCAATAATACGGCGTACAGGACATTGATTTTCTATGTAGGCTCTATCCTGATTCTGGTCTTAACCCTTCCGTGGAAAAGCTTTGTCGGTGTTGAATTTGTGGAAAGCCCGTTTGTACTCAGCCTGGAAAACGCAGGGCTCAGCTTTGCGTCGGACATTATGAATTTTGTCGTTGTCACCGCCGCGCTGTCCTGCGGAAATTCGCTGCTCTATTCATGCATGAGATTGTTGTTCGGAATGGCCGGTGAAGGACAGGCGCCAAAAGCTTTAGGCAATGTAACGAAAAACGGTGTCCCGAGAAATGCTTTAATATTCACCATGGTTATCGTCTGCTTATATCAGCTGACCGCTGTGTACCAGCCTGCCGTCATTGCTCTGATGCTTGTTGCAATATCCAGCTTGGCCGGAATGATCAACTGGGCACTGATCTGTCTGTCGCAGATTATGTTCAGAAAGAAATATGTTGCCTCCGGCGGAAAGATTGAAGACTTAAAATTCAAGATGTTCGGATTTCCATACGTTTCCTACATCGGTTTCTTTGCAAATGCATTGATGATCCTTTCCTTTGTATTTTTACCGGGGAATTTATCTATGCTGTTCGCATTTGTGCCCCTGTTTGCAATCTGCTGGATAGGCTATGATTTTTATCACAAGAAAAAAATGAAGTAAAAAAAGGTAAATAAAAAACTCCTTGGCGCCTGGCATGTGTATCTTCTCCAAAATACACATGCTACGGCGCTTTTTTATGGGCTTATAGCCCCTGAGTAAACCATCATTCTAGACGGTTATGAATGCGCTAAGTTTCCAATAAAATAAAAAAAGTAAAAATATGTAATTAAAGGTTGACAAATGGAAAAAACTAGAATATGATTAAAATTACAAAATATGGTAAATATTTAAAGATTTCAGGAAAGGAGCGGACACTTGAGAAAATTAAGATCAATTCTAGGTATTTTGTTGATTTTATTATCCATTGTCGGATTGTTTCTCTGGGAATGGAAGGGTAGGGAAGCGATCATGACCGATGAGGTTTTGGTGGCAAAGGAAGAAATCCGAAAAGGCGCTATTGTGGACAGCGGCATGTTTATCACGAAAGGGGTACCCAGGGAGAATCTGCTTCCGGGGGCACTCACTCCCGGGGCTGTTCGGTTCATACAGGGTAAGGCGGCCTCACAGTTCATCGCCGAAAACGGCCAGGTAGTCGCAGATTACTTTCAGGCTGACGAATTTTCCCTGGACCAGGATGAATCTGTCTTTGTGATCGACCCGGAATGGATCGGAATGAGGAGCAGCGCCCTGAGAAGGGGCGATGTCGTCGATATTTACGGAAGCGGCGGACTGGGGCTTCTGGGAACCTTCCGCATCGCCTATGTGAAGGACGACGCCGACAGAGAGGTGAGAACCGTGACGGCGGACACAGGGATGAGCGTTGAAGCTGGTAAGCCGGGTGACAGAGGTATTTTGGAAAGGCCGGATGGCTCTGCCGTCATCGACCATATTGAGATCATATCGACGTTTCAGGAGTACGAGAGTCTGGTGAACAGCATCGGCGGGGACGGTGAAACCACTCCTGCAGCGCTGGTCATCGTTCAGAGGGGGGATCGAATTGATTCATAATCTGTTTTCTTTTCACGGGGCGGACCATAAAGTCGGAACGACGATGATCGCTCAATCCGTTGCGGAGACCGTTTCAGCAGGTCAGCCGAACCTCAGGATATTGCTCATCGCGATGAACGGAAGAGAGAGCGCCGAGTATGTCCGGGAAACGCCGGCAAGCATCGATTCCATCAAGTTCCACGCCGACAACAGGATGATCAGCGGGGAAGAATTTTTAAAGACCTGTACTCACAAAGGGAACTTTTACATGATGGCAGGCGTTGTCAATGAGACGGAGGCCCGCTATTATCATCCGGATATGGCAAGGTATCTGTTGGAAGAGATCGCGCCCGAGTTTGACCTGATCCTGGCGGACAGCGGAAACGAACTGGATAACGGGCTGGCAGTGGGTGCGCTGTCCGTGTCCGGAGAGGTTCTTCTCGTCACGGTACAGCAGGAGTCCGCGCTCCGAAGGTATGAAAAGAACAGGAAGCTGTGGGATGCCCTGGGATTGGGAATATCAACCTTTCTGATAAACAAATTCGATGAACAGGATCCCTATGGACTTTCCTATATAGCGGACCGGCTGGAGGTGGGGAAAGAGAAGCTTTTGAAAATCGCTTCGGCTGGATATTGCCGGCAGGCGGAAAGCGATTACAGGACACTTTTGGAATATAAGAACGATGCTTATCACCTTGATATCATGGCGGCGGCAAATTATATCCTGAGTAAAAACGGGTTCCCTGAGATACAGAAACAAAGGAAGAGCAGATGGAAAAGTTTTATTTAGACGACTATTTAAAATCCAGAAACAGGGAATCGGATCAGCTGGGGCTTGATTTTCAGAAGCTCTGCCGCCGCGTCAACGCGGAGTTTCTCCGGGAATGGGAGGACGGAAGGGAAAATCTCGATTCGGCCTTGCGGATACAGAAAAGAGCCATCATCGGATATGAAAACGAGGTTTCCTATTTTAAGAGCAGGATCCGTCAGCTCATCAAGAAATACGGCGCGGAGCCCTCGGAATATCCGGGTTGGTATGAAAGTCTGGCGGACGGGATCTATCAGGAAAACTGGGGGCTTGCCGGAATCTCGGAATGGTTTTCGGAAGGGTATGGGGAAAGCAGCTCGGCAAAGATAATCGGAGACCGGATCTATTTTCTGGAAGAAGGGCGGATGCAACTCAAACCACAGACCATTTCAAAGGACAGGAGAGAGCAGATGATCCGGGCATTTCTGCTCCTCACGCCGGAGGAGCGGCTGGATAAGGAGTTTCATGAGGTGTATATGCTGGACGGCACCAGGGTGACGATATTCGGCGGCGGCATGACAAAGCGGGGGCAGGACGTCATCATCTTCCGGCGGTATATCATCCCCAGCTACACCTTTGAAGAGCAGGCGGCAAGGGGCACCATTCCGGCGGAGGCCATTCCGCTGTTCAAATCGATGATCCGTCTGGGGTACAACGTTGCTTTTACGGGCAGTGTCAGAACCGCCAAGACGACCTTCCTTTCAACTTGGCAGAGCTATGAGGACCCAAGCCTGGAGGGGGTTATGGTAGAGACGGACCCGGAGATCCCGATCCACGCTTTGATGCCGGATGCTCCCATATTGCAGTTGATAGCGGATAACGAGAAGCTGAAGCACATTTCGAAAAATCTTCTGAGAAGCGATGCGGATTACTTTATCCTGGCGGAAGCCCGGGACGGTGTGGCGCTGGACACGGCAGTCAAGATCGCAAGCAAGGGAACCAGAAGAATGAAAATAACCTTTCACACCCGGGATCCCCTTGATTTTCCCTATGATGTGGCTTTTGAGATCGTAAAAAGCCTGGGCGGGGATCTTGACAGCACGGCAAGAAAGGTCGCGGCGAGCTTTGACTATATCTTTCATTTTATTCAGCTTTCCAACAAGAGCCAGAAACGGCTGAAAAGCATTTATGAATTGGGAGTCGACAGAAATACAAAGGAGATTTCCATGAAGGAGCTTTGCAGATACGATCATAAAAACGATTGCTGGAGATGGGAATATGCCATCAGCGAGGATAAGCTGGCCGCCGGTGAAGAAGAGGACGCGGCCGCGCTGGAGGTATTTTTAGAGGAGCTGGCGGTCCTGTCAGGTGGGAGGGTTGAAAATGCAAACTGATATCCAGAGGTGGAATCTTATCTTTATCCTGATTGCGGCGGGAATCTATCTGGTTTTCCTGTGCGGATTTTGGCTGATCTGTTCGGAAGGGGTAAAAGGCTGCCTGGCCAAGCTTCGGATGAAAAACCGGCTGAAAGCGAGGCGAAGAGCTCTCAAGCCGGAAACAGCCCTGGAAAAACATCTCCGCAACGTGCTGTCCATTTCCATGAAAAGGACGGTAGCTCCGAAAGCTTTCATCTGCTATACAGAAGCGGTCTTTTTGCTGGTTCTGATCGCAGGGATGCAGACTATCAGCGCGGTTTCCGCTTTTCTCATGGCCGCGCTCATATCCGTCCTGCCGTACCTGCTCCTGCGGGTTCGGGTGGAAACGATCCGCAGAAAGAGCAGCTTTGAAGGTGAGAAACTGATATCCGAATTCCTCTGCCAGTACCGGATGTCCGGCTTGAATATCTATAAGGCCATCGAGCAGGTGATCCTTGTTTCCGAGGGAACAA
Organism: Bacillota bacterium; assembly: GCA_036835995.1. Lineage (GTDB taxonomy): Bacteria > Bacillota > Clostridia > Peptostreptococcales > Anaerovoracaceae > Anoxybacterium. Next base: position 10,947 of record DAITKX010000076.1, read on the forward strand.
AAATCACGGGCAGGCT
>DAITKX010000076.1:10972-15454 GCA_036835995.1 Bacillota bacterium
AATTATTGCTTGAACTGAGGAACACAGGAGACCCTCAGGTGGTCAAAGAGGCTGCGGAGCGGTTTGCCTACGGCGTCAATACGAACTGGAGCAGGATGCTGGCCAATTGCATCCGTATCGCCGCGGAAAGCGGGATCAACGTCACCCTTGCCCTGGAGGATATCCAGATCCAACTGAGGGAGGCGAGAGAGCTGTTTGAAGAGCGGAAAAGGCTCAATTCGGAATCGTCCAGAATGATCGTCTTCCTGGCCCCGATCATGTACGCCGGCACTGTCCTCATGTCGGTAAGGTACTTGGACATTCCATTTGGCAGGCTTCTGAGAAATCAATTTTACACAGAGCAGGGATTTCTGCTGATTCTGCTGATTACATTTCTGTTCCTGATCAACCTGGCTCTGATAGAGATCATCAACAATCAGCGTTTCGATTATTAGCGGCGGAAACCTGCAGATTAAAGCTTTTGGGGAACCAGGAACAAGAGAGAGGAGTGATCGCATTGAACCGGTATATCATGAGAGGAGGGTATGGATTTGAGTTGGAGTATTGGAATAACCGCCGGATTTGTGATTTGCATGACCGCCGGAGTCTATCTGCTGAAGGGCTGGGGTATATGGTCATGGAGTCTGAGGAGGCGAGCTTTTATGAGAAACGGTATGATCGGCGGGTTTTTTACATATCAGGGCCTCGAATCGATTTTTGAAAACCGGGGAAAGGGAAGTCCTTTTGAGGTGATCTTTCGATGGATCAGGGCTCGCCGGGAGCGGAAAATGGACCGGGAAATATTTGAGTCCATCACGTTTTTACGGAACCTTGCCGCTATCGAAAGAGGAAAAAACAGCAGCGCCGATTCTGTAATCGAAAAGCTTTCCGAGAATAACGGTCTGCTGCAGCCGGTCTTTCTTAAAATGCTGAACCTCCTGAGGATCAATCAGCTAAAGGAGGCCGCAGCCCTATTTTCTAAAAAAGTGGGCACAGCTGCAAGTAAGGATTTCGCGAACCTGTTGCTTCAATGGGACAGAATGGAGCCAAGCGAACTGTCGGAGACGCTTTTATCCTATGAAAAAAATATGAGGGCCGTAAGGCTTACGGAGCAGAAGAAAAGGGATGAAATCGTCAGTGATCTGATTTATTTTCCCGTCGTGGTGAACATAATCGTCATCTTTGTCAATTTTATTTATGTCGCCTATTTTATCGATCAGAAAGACATGCTGAAGATGCTTATGTAGAAGAAAAACGCTGTGAATGATCATGTGAACGAAATGGGTTGACCGCTTATGGAAAGAGAAGAAGAGAAAAGAAAAAAATATGGAAAAAGAAAGGAAGATACCGAAATGAAGCAGATTATCGTTTTAATTGCAATGGTTCTTTTGGGGATTGTGCTCGCGGGGCTCGTCGGCCAGTTTGGAGACAGCGCCACGGCGATTTCAGAGAACGCAAGAACAAAAATTGTGGAAACCTTGGGGGATTGAGATGAAACAGTTCATCGTGCTCTGCAGCACAATATTGCTCGGCATCGCCATCTACAATATGATCATGGGGCCGGGAGACAACTCGGTGATCAGCAGTGTCAGCGACGTCTGGCAGATGGGTATCCAAGTGAGAACGGATACCCCGTAACGGAGATTTTATCATGAAGCAACTGATCGTTTTATTGGGGGTCCTGCCCATCATGCTGATTTTCCTGATGCAGTACGCCCTGGACCAGAGAAATAACGACAACATCATCCGGTTCCAGGAATGTGTGTATCAGGCAAAGGAGCAGGCGAAGCAGGAGGGGTGTTTCACCCCGGAAATCAAGAAAGATATGATAGGAAAGATCAAAAGGGATTTTCATATCGAGGAAGGGGATATGGTGGTAGAACTGGAATCGGTTCCCCAATACCGTACCTCCCTCTTTGACCAAAGAGAGCTGATTTATTATAAGGTTTCCGTTCCCCTTGAAAAGCTCATGGCCGGCAACCGGCTTTTCGGCATACCGGACAGTGAGAACAGGGGAATGTATACCATTGAAAGCTGGACGGCCAGCGAGCTGCTGCGGGAGTAGGCAATGAAAGTATTTATCGTATTCATGGGGCTGCTGATCATCAATGTGAGCTTTCTGTCCTATCAGGGAGACTTAGGGCATTACGTGCGGTGTCAGGCGTTTCTGAAGGCTGTCGCTGAGGAAAGCGCGGCCGGCGCCGCGCTATACTATGATGAAGAGGTCTATTCAGCCGGAACTTTCCAGTTTGATTATGAGGAAGGCCGGAACTATATCGACTACCTCATGGAAGAATCAAAAAAAGAAATGCCCCTCCCTCTGGACAGCGCCATCACTTATGAGGTGTCTTTTCAGGATGATCTGCTGGGCTATGGGGGTGAGGACAATCCTTCGGTAACGGTTGAAATCACAGCGAAGACCGGGGACCTGTTCCGGCTGCCCTTTCTTGAAGTGACGGAGGTCAAAAGAGCGGCGAAATACGAGCTGCCCCAGTAAGCAAATATCATGTTTACAAGGCCAAATTATATGATACAATAAAACTGTCGGGAGGTGATGGGGATGATGAATAATGACGAGCTTTTCGCAGCGATCACAGATGCGTTTGACAGGAAGGTTGAAGAGGTAAAGCTACATACGGGAGCCCTTGTGGAGGATTTACGCGGAGATGTTAAGGCGATAGCCGAAGGACATGATATTCTATTTAATAAAATGGATAATCTCGAGCGGAGGTTTGACGGTCTCGAGCGAAGATTGAAGGAAAGGTTGATGGCCTCGATAAAAGGGTCGGCAGGCTTGAAAAGAATATGAACATAATCAAGGACTATGTGATCGGCGTTGACGCAAAGCTCAATGAACACGAGATAATATTAAAAAGGGTAAGATAAATGCTCTATGTAGAAAATCGGCTGGAAGGCTGATTTTTATATTTTCTGCAAAAAAATGAGCGAAAAATAATTCTTTCATTGCGTCAAATTAAAAAAGAATACTATAATAAAATTAATTAATATAATCAAGGCGGTATCACAAAAGAAAAGATTTGAGAGGTGGAAACCTATGTTGAAAGGGAACGGACTGCTCGATCATTTGATGGCGCTGGGGCCATATTTTGGGGAGATTTTTGGAAGAGATCTTGTCGTGTGGGTTTCAGATACAGACAATGTCCTCGGTTATTTCCCCGGTAAAAATTTTGACGTCGGATCAGACGGGATCCTGGCTGCAGATGACCCGATGCGCGCCGCGATGCAAAAGGCGGAGGCAATGCAGCTCAATATGCCTGCCGGAATCCTCGGTATACCGTGGAAGGAGATCGACAATCCTGTCTTTAACGACGAAGGTAAGGTCATCGGCTGCATCAGTTTTGGGATAAGCTTGAAGCAGGAGACGAAGGTTGTGGATGTTTCCCGCAGCATTAATGAAGCGGTGGACAATATGGATGCTTCCGTCAGAGAGTTTGCGGATTCGGCGGAAAACGTCAGGGACAGTGAAAAGGTGCTGAGGGACAATATCGAAGAGGTCAATGCGCTGACGAAGGAAATAAGCAATGTGCTGTCCTTCACGAAAAGAATAGCGGATCAGACGAACCTGCTCGGACTGAACGCCTCTATTGAAGCTGCGAGGGCAGGAACAGCCGGAGCAGGGTTCGGCGTCGTGGCGGAGGAAATCCGTCAGTTGGCCATTGAGTCGATGAGCTTTGCCAAAAAGATAGAGTCCATGCTCGTTAAAATCAACGAGGCCAACAAGATGACCCTCGAATATTCCGATTCGGCATACGCAGCAACAGAGGGACAGATTATGGAAATCGAAAAAACGAGGGCGAGGATACAGGAGCTTAAAAACATCTCGGATGAACTGATTGTGCTTTCCAAAGAAATATAAGTTGGTAAGGAATGGTTTCCTTGCCGCTTTTTTATCCACTCAGCAGTTTCAGCCTTATAAAGTTGATCAAAAATGACAGACTATATTGAATAAAACTGATTAGCGAGGATCGATTTATGAGGTGCGGCAGGGGGCTGGACCGGCGCTGGAGAGAGAAAGTGGGAAAAGGGGCCGCAAAGATTTTTATAACGGTTATTCTCATAATATGCGTAACCGATTTTTTAAACTGGCGCGTGGAGGGCGACGGCGTTTGGTCGCCGGATTATCGGAAAATAGACCTGGGAGAGATCCTTGACAAAGCGGAACTGTCCGATAAGGATTACCATACGATTTTGATGCAGACCGGATTGGGACGTGATTCTGCGGATAAGCTGCTGTCGGAAAATACCGGTGCCGGACGGGCGAGAATATTTAAGGAATATCAGAACAACTTTTTTGCGCCGGAGAATTACGAGTGTCGCAATGTTGCGGTCATCGTCCACGAAGAGAGGCTGCGGGACAAGGAGGGCAATCCGGTTCAGGGGTTTGAAATTCCGGACCTGAGAGACGGGGATATCCTCATTACCAAGGCGACCCACTCCTTGGGGTGGCGTCACGGTCATGCTGCTATCGTCACGGACGCGTCA
>DAITKX010000076.1:15472-16555 GCA_036835995.1 Bacillota bacterium
GAAACGCTGGAGGCGATCCTGCTGGGGAATCCGTCTGCTTTACAGAACGTTGAGAAATGGAGAACCTTCCCCAGCTTTATTCAATTGAGATTGAAGGACTGGGAAAATGCCGATCCGGAGAGAATTGCGAAGTACGCTAAACAAGAGATATTGGGGATACCTTACAGCATTTTTGCGGGAATCCCGGTAAAGGCGCAGGACCCGATCAAAAAAACCCAGTGCTCGCATCTGGTATGGTATCCTTATGATCGCTTCGGATATGATCTGGATTCCGACGGGTCCTGGCTGGTGACCCCGAAAGATATCGCAAACAGCGATCTGCTTGAGATCGTGCAGGTGTATGGAGTGGACCCGGACGATATTTGGCCGTAAATCGACCATTTTTTAATTTTTGGAATTGACTTCTGGAAATAACTGTTGTAAAATAAGTTCGCAAAAATAACTGTTCGTGCATGAACGGTTATAATTTTATAAGGAAAGGCACAGAAATGAAGAATACTAGAATTTCAAAATTGTCGGTGTGTTTGTCCCTCGTGCTGATGAGCGGAGCGCTCTTTGCAGGATGCGGCGCGGAGGCGGCGAACAGCCAGTCTGTCTACGAGGATCAGGAAACGGGGGCCCCTGCTTTTATTATGGCGGGAAAGGTGGAAGCCGTAGATGGAGCGGATGTCGGAACGAAGGTTTCCGCTAAAATTTCAAAGATAAACGTGGATGTGGGGAGTTCGGTCAATAAAGGCGATCTCCTGGCTCAATTTGACATGAAAGAGGTGCCTGCCCAAGCCGATCAGGCAAGCGCGGGGCTGCAGGCCGCCAACGTAAACCTGTCAAGCGCGAAGTTGAATTACGACAGAATCAAAAAGCTGTACGAATCCGGCGCAGCATCCCAGCAGGCGTACGATTCGGCAAAGGCGAGCCTTGACAGCGCCTCAGCCCAGGTCGCCCAGGCCAAGGCCGGCCTGAACGTTGTGAATTCCCAGCTTTCGAACGGCCAGATCCTGGCGCCTATTACGGGAACCGTCGTCACAAAAAATGTCAGTGAAGGAGAAATCGCTGTGGCGGGTTCAACGCTGTTTCGCATTGTAA
>DAITKX010000077.1:0-2796 GCA_036835995.1 Bacillota bacterium
TTCAAATACAATAAGTTTTTGATAATATTTTAACGTTAATTGTCTGACAATTTCGAAACCCATTGATTAATTAAAATCTTAATGATAAGATTGACTCATAAAGTAATTCATTGAAGGTCGAAAGACAGAAAATATCTTAAAGAAAGGGAGTAATACCATGTATCAGCACTTAAATTACGAAGTAAAAGACGGGATCGCTTTTGTTACGGTAAACAAGCCGAAATCTCTGAATGCTTTGAGCAACGAGGTTTTGGATGAATTATACGACGCTTTTACCACCGTGAATAACGATTCCGATGTAAAAGCTGCAATCCTCACGGGAGAAGGCAAGGCTTTTGTGGCAGGCGCGGATATCTCCGAGATGGTGAACCTTACTACGCTGGAGGGCAGAGCCATGATGATCAAAGGCCAGAAGGTTATGAACCTCATTGAGACCATCGAAAAGCCTGTGATCGGAGCCATCAACGGATTCGCTCTCGGCGGAGGCTGCGAGCTTGCCATGGCCTGCGATATCAGAATCGCATCGGAAGCGGCGAAATTCGGACAGCCTGAGGTAAATCTCGGAATCATTCCCGGATTCGGCGGAACCCAGAGGCTTCCAAGGCTCGTAGGCAAAGGAATGGGCAAATACCTCATCATGACCGCAGAGATGATCGACGCCCAGGAAGCATACAGAATCGGACTTGTTGAAAAAGTGGTGCCCGCAGAAGAACTGATGGGAACGGCTGAAAAAGTCGCGAGAACCATCATGTCCAAGGCTCCTATCGCGATCTCCGCAGCCAAACTGGCCATCAACAACGGAATCGGCCTTGACGTTTTGACAGGCGTCACCCTCGAAGGGGAAGCTCTTGTAGGGCCTTTCAGCTCTGAGGACAGAAAAGAAGGAATGAGCGCGTTCCTCGAAAAGCGGCCTGCAAAGTTCCAGAATAAATAACATATTTAAACGGCTGTCAGGCATATTTTCTCGAAAATCCGGTCGCTTCCAGTTAACTGGGGCTCCAACGGTTTTCTATGAAAATATGCCGACGCGCCGTTTTTTTTATGCATTTTATTCTATCTTTCCATCCGCTTTTACAAAAGGATTCACGTCTTCCATTGGAGAATACCCACGTCATGGCGCTTTTATAATGCATTTTATTCTGGTTTTCCAGCCGCTTTCGGATCCGAGGGCGATTCGTGGTTTTCGTCTTTGGCGTCTTCTGGGGTTTTTGCCGATTCCGTGCGGTGAAGCAGGATCGTCGCAAATACGATGAGGGCGACGCCGAGGAGCTGGACGGGCTCCATGTGCTCCTTCAGGATCGTAAAGGCCATGATCAGCGTCAGGGGCAGTTCAAGGGATGCGATCACGGAAACCTTCTCCGAACCGATATACTTCAGCGCTGTCAGGAAACAGTATGATGGGATCACTCCGGAAAACACGGAAAGAAATATGAGCGAAGGCAGAGAAGCGGGGTTTATCTGAAAGCCGACGCCGCTTCCGGCGGCAACCACTGCGGAAAACAGCATCGCAGCGGCGCCGGCATAAAAATTGATGACGTTGGGATCCTCCTCCTTCAGCTTTAAATCAGCGAATATATTATAGAACGCGTAAGTGATTGCTCCCAGGAGCCCGAGAGCGACGCCCGCCACGGGAAAGCTCAGGGAGCCGGAGAATACATTGAGAACGATGGCCGCGCCAAATGCCGCCATCAGAGTGCAGAAAAAATTTATCGGCTTCATGGCCTTGATTTTGGATACGGCAAAGAATACGGTAATGAAAACAGGGTGCAAGAATAGCAGCATCGACCCGATTCCGGCGTCGAGATACCCCAGAGAACTATAAAAGAGCAAATTTGTGGCCCCTCCGCCGGCAACGCCCAGAATCGCAAAATAGCCGATCTTTTTCATATCGCAGCGCAAGGCACGGGGATTCCTTATCAGGTGCCAGATTCCCAGGATCGCCACCGTGAAAACATATTGATAAAACAGGATCACAAAAGGATGAGCGCCTCCTGTAATGAGATGCTTTGCAACGATGGAAACCGATGCGTACAAAGCTGCGGACAGAATCCCATAGAAATATCCGTATGTATGACGTTGTATCATTGCTTTTATTATCCCCTTCCCGACTCTATCAATATCTATTGTAACATCATTTTACACTTATTGGTAAAAAAAGTGGCTTCGCAATTTCCGCCAGGAAAAAAATATGAAAAAGCCTGGGAGGCGGGTTTAATTCCATCCTCCAGGCTTTTCCGCCTTATTATTTCAATCCCATCGGGTCATCGCATCTTTATTCTGATCTCAATACGTTTTTATTTCAATCCCATGGGTTCGTCGCAGAAGATCCGTCTGTCCATCAGCTTCGGCGTTCCGTCCATCTTGGGCTCAAAGTCCATCAGATCGAGGATCTGAGTCTTGAGGTCGATTCCCGGAGCGATTTCCGTCAGATAGACTCCGTCTTTCCGCAGTTCAAACACGGCTCTTTCCGTAATGTACATAACCGGCTGGCCGATCTTTGCGGCATATTCGCCGCTGAAGGTGACCTGCTCAACCTCGTCGATGAACTTCTTTTCGGTTCCTTCCTGAAGGATTTTGATTTCTCCGTCGCGGATATCGGTCTTCAGTCCGCTTGCTGTGAAGGTGCCACAATAGAACACCTTTTTCGCATTCTGGGTGATATTGATAAAGCCGCCGCAGCCTGCGATTCTCGGCCCGAATTTGCTTACGTTGATATTGCCCTGCTTATCCGCCTGAGCCAGACCTAAGAATGCCAGGTCCACCCCGCCGCCGTCATAAAAGTCAAACTGTTCATGC
>DAITKX010000077.1:2813-16504 GCA_036835995.1 Bacillota bacterium
GGGTTTACGGAAGCTCCAAACTGTGAACCTCCGCAGGGAACTCCTCCAACGGGACCCGCTTCCACGGTCAGAGTCATGTAGTCGCCGATCCCCTCTTCGTTGGCGACAGCGGAAATATATTCGGGAATGCCGATGCCAAGGTTAACGACGGTATTTTCCGTCAGCTCCATGGCGGCTCTGCGTCCGATGACCTTTTTTGCGCTCATAGGCGGCACTTCCAGGCTGTCTACAGGGACCGTGATCTCTCCCGTCAGGGACGGATCGAAGTCATGGTCGAAGGACTGCTGATGATCGTAGGGTTCGGAGATGACGAGGCCGTCCACATAGATCCTCGGGATCTTGACGAGCCGCGGATCCAGCGTTCCCGCTTTGACAATCTTTTCGACCTGAACGAACACCTTTCCGCCGCTGTTCTTTGCGGCCTGAGCCAGAGCCGTTACCTCATGGGTCCCCACTTCCCTCTCCATGGTGACATTCCCCAGCTCGTCGGCATAAGAGCCCCTCAGAAAGACGACATCGATGGGGAAAGCCTTGTAAAGCAGCTTCTCTTCTCCCAGTATTTCCACCACCTCGACGATGTCTTCCTTCGTGATGTCGTTCAGCTTTCCGCCCTGTTTTCTCGGGTCTACGAAGGATGGTCCCGATCTTGTGGGCGGCGATGTCCCTGCAGAGCTGGGACAAGGTGCCCTGGGGCAGATTGTAGCCTTCGATTTCGTTGTTCAGTATGCATTTACCGAGAGCGGGAGCCGTGTTGTAATGGCCCGCGATGACTCTTTTCGTCATGCCTTTATGCGCAAAGTGGTCGGCGCCTCTTCCGTCCCGGTTTCCCTGAGCGGCGGCATAAAAATATATCAGATCCTTTGGAGATCCTGTCTCTAAAAATCTTTTTTCCAGCGCCTTTGTCAGAGATTCGGGAATTGCGCTTCCGACAAATCCGCTGGACGCCACGGTCATTCCGTCTTTAACGAATTTTGCCGCCTCGTCGGCGGTTATTACCTTCATGTTTTTCATCCGGGTTTCCTCCAATATGCAATTATGCAATTCACGACTGCTGTTATAACTCGCTCACGGTTACCATGTTAGCATTTCGTTATATATTTGTCAATATCGGCAGGTCATGTATACATGGTCTACCCGAAGGAAATCGGTTGAAAAATGAAATCCGCACATTAAGCGAGGCGGGAGATGTCTCCCGCCTCGTTATATTTGCGTCAAGCCTGTGGCCGGACGATTTTACCTGAATGCTATTCTTCCAGAGTCGCGTACTGGAAGTAGAAATTGCCCAGAGGCGAATAGTACACTCCCTTGACCTTGTCGGATTGCATGTAAGGCTGGGTGTAGAAGAAGATGGGAGCCAATACCTTGTCGGCAAAGAGGATATCCTCCGCCTCATGCATTCCGGCAAACCGCTCCTCTGCGGTTTTGGCGCTCTTGACCTTTGCAATCACAGCGTCAAACTTCGGATTTTTGTACTGGGAATCGTTGTTTCCGCTGGTGCTGACAAACATATCCAGGAAGGTGATGGGATCATTGTAGTCGGCGGTCCATCCGTTACGGGCCACCATATAATTCCCGTCCTTTCTGGTATCCAGGAACACGTTCCACTCCTGATTGTTCAGCGATACGGTTACGCCCAGCTCGGTCTGCCACATGTTCTGCAGCGCTTCAGCGATTGCGCGGTGCAGGTCCATCGTGTTGTACATGTAATCTACGATGGGGAACCCTTTTCCGCCGGGATAGCCGGCCTCTGCCAGCAGGGCGCGGGCCTTGTCGCAGTTTGCTTTATAGTCTGCGGGATCGACGCTGTAATAGTCGCCGCCGACAGTTCTGAAATCATCGTGTCCGGGTCCTGCCAGATCGTTTACTCCGTTTGGTACGAATCCGCCTGCAGGAGCTTCACCGGTACCGGTGATCTGCTTCACGATGTAATTTCTGTCGATGGCGAGAGAAAATGCTTCTCTTACGCGAGGATCGTCAAAGGGCGGTTTTTCCACATTGAAGCACGCGTAATAGGTGGCGAGGAGGTCGTTGGCAACCAGTTCACCCGACGAAAGAAGCCCGGGGATCTCATCCACCGGAGGATACCAGATGTGAAGCAGCTCCCCGCTTCTGTATGCGGCAAGCTTCGCGTTATCGTCATCCATTAAAACAAACTTGATGGAATCCGGATCAGTTTTGACCATTTTGAGGTAGGAGTTGTGTTTCCATTCGCTCAGCTTATAAGAGCCGTTTCCGATATAGGTGGCGGGATCAAAGGTCCACTGATCCCCTCCCTTTTCGATCATATCCTGACGCACCGGGAAGGTTGCCGGGAATGCGCACACTTCCAGGAAGTACGGCGTTGGCGTATGAAGCGTGATCTCTACCGTAGAATCATCCAGCGCTTTGATTCCAAGCTCGGAAGGATCCTTGTCCCCCGCCATGATTTCATTGGCGTTGACCACCGCGTCGATCATGTAGTTATACTCGGCTGCAGTCTCAGGTGTGACCAGCCGCTGCCATGCATAGACGAAATCCTTGGCCGTCACGGGCTGTCCGTCGGACCACTTGGCGTCGTCTCTCAGCTTGAAGGTGTAAACCAGTCCGTCGTCGCTCATCTCATAGCTCTTCGCCTGGCCCTCTGTGAGTACGGCGTTTCCTTTTCCGTCATTCACATACTTCATCAGCCCCTCAAACATGTGAGGGATCATGTTGGATCCGTCAACTGTCCGGTTTAGCGCCGGATCGATGGACTCCGGTTCAGAAGCGATACAAATGGTCATTTCAAACCCTTTATCCGCTTCTTTTGCACCGCCGCCGCCGCATGCTGCCAGTGAAACCACCAGGCAGAACACGAGAGCTAACATCAAAACTCTCTTCGTCTTCATTTAACTCTTTCTCCTCCTTCTTTCCTGCCGTCAGGCAAGCAATTTAATACACTTTATGGTTCAACGAGCCTGCTCCTATAAAAGGTGGCAGGCCGCAAAGTGACCGGGAGACAGCTCTCTCAGCTCGGGGACCGCTTCCTTACACCGAGGCTCCGCATAGGGGCATCGGGTGTGGAACCGGCAGCCGGAGGGAGGGTTCATCGGGCTTGGAATATCCCCCTCCAGAATAATCCTCTTTCTTGACCTGCTCTTCTCCGGATCCGGCACCGGAACGGCGGACAGCAGGGTTTTGGTATACGGATGCAGCGGATTTTTATTCAATTCGTTGCTTTCCGCAAGCTCCACCAGATTTCCCAGGTACATTACCCCGATCCGGTTGGAGATATGCCTCACGACGGAAAGGTCGTGAGCGATAAACAGATACGTCAGTGAAAGTTCATTCTGCATATCCTCCAGCATGTTTACGATCTGGGACTGGATGGATACGTCAAGGGCGGAAATCGGTTCATCGCATACGATGAATTCCGGCTGAACCGCCAGAGCCCTGGCAATTCCGATCCGCTGCTGCTGACCGCCGGAAAATTCGTGAGGATACCGGTTGCCGTGCTCGCTGTTGAGCCCGACCTGGGTCATCAGCTCCTGGATCTGTTCGGTCCTTTCTCCTTTGCCTGACGCAAGTCCGTGAATATCGATGGCCTCCCCTATGATCTCGCTCACCGTCTTTCTGGGGTCCAGCGAAGCGGAGGGATCCTGAAAGATGATCTGCATCTTTCTTCTGTAAGGCAGCATCTTTTCTTTGGTAATATCCTTTTCCCTATAATATATTCTGCCGGAAGTCGGTTCATACAGGCGCAGCAGGGTGCGTCCCAGGGTTGTTTTTCCGCAGCCTGATTCCCCCACGAGACCGAGGGTCTCCCCTTCCCGGATGGAAAAGCTCACATCCTCCACGGCCTGAACGTTCTTTACTTTCATAAATCCCTCTTTGATGGGAAAATATTTCTTCAGGTTTTCGACGCGGACGAGTACGTTATCATTCATTTCCAGCGCCCTCCTTTGCTTCTTCCCTCGCCAGCAGCCAGCAAGCGGAATAATGGCCGTCGCCCACTTCAAACAGCGGCGGCGTCTTTCTCAGGCAGATTTTCATGCAGTGCCCGCATCGGGGGCCGAAAGGACATCCGGCGGGTGGATTCAGCATATCCACAGGTGTTCCGGCGATGGGGACCAGCCTTTCATATTCTTCCGCATCGACTCTCGGCATGGATTGCAGGAGCCCGACGGTATAGGGATGCTTCGGCTGATAGAAGATGTCGTCCACCATTCCCTTTTCCACGATGCGTCCCGCGTACATGACCGCGACCTTATCGCAGATCTCCGCCACGACACCCAGATTGTGGGTGATGAAAATGATAGCCATTCCGGTCTGTTTCTGTATCCGCTTCATCAGTTCCAGTATCTGCGCCTGGATGGTCACGTCGAGAGCGGTGGTGGGCTCATCCGCGATGAGCAGCTTCGGGCTGCAGATCAAACCCATGGCGATCATTACCCTTTGGCGCATACCGCCGGAAAGCTCGTGAGGATGCTGTTTCATGCGCTTTTGGGGATTGTTGATCCCAACGAGCTCCAGCATCTCGATCGATTTGTCCCACGCTTCCTTCTGAGGAACTTTATGATGAACGAGGACCGCTTCCATGAGCTGATTCCCGATGGTGTAGACAGGATTCAGACAGGTCATGGGATTCTGGAAGATCATGCTGACCTTGTTTCCCCGGAAATCCTCCATCCGCTGCTTGCTATAGGAAAGGACGTCCTCGCCCTCAAACTCAATGCCCCCTCCGATAACCCTGCCGGGACTTTGGAGCAGGCCCATGATGGAATAGGCTTCGACGCTTTTTCCGCTGCCCGACTCCCCTACAATACCCATGACTTCTCCGTATTTGATATCGTAGGAAATCCCTCCTACGGCTTTGACCTCGCCGGCGGGAGTAAAGAAGGAAACTCTCAGATCGTCGACCTTCAACAATATCTTCTCATTATTTTTTTCACTTGCCATGTCAGCCTCCTCCTATTTCTTCAGTCTCGGATCCAAAGCGTCCCGCAGCCCATCCCCGAAGAGATTCAGGGAGAGGATCATGACGCTCAGGATAATAGAAGGAATAATTAACCGATATGTGTAGGTATACATGCCGCTGAGGGCGTCCGACGCAAGGGAACCCAGGCTCGTCATAGGCGCGGCGACTCCCAGTCCCAGGAAGGACAGGAAGGATTCCAGAAAGATGGCAGACGGTATCTCAAGGCAGGTGGCGACGATGATCTGACCGATGCAGTTGGGCAGCAGATGCTTTTTGATGATCATGCTGCCGGGCGCTCCCAGCGCCTTTGCCGCCGTCACGAATTCCTGCTGCTTCAGCATCAGAACCTGACCCCGGATGATACGGGCAAGGGGCACCCAGTAGAGCAGTCCAAATACGATGAAGATGGAAACGAGGCTGGGTCCCAGAATACCGATGGCCTTTACGATGGCCAGATCGCTGGTGTTAAAGGCATGCTGCAGCGGGGTCTTCAGTACGGTGGACAACAGCAGCACCACCAGGATATCCGGTACGGTGCTGATCATTTCAGAGATACGCATCATGACATCGTCCACCCTGCCCCCTACGTATCCCGAAATGGCGCCGTAAATCGAGCCGATGACGAGAACGATCAGGCTGGCTACGACTCCGATGATCAAAGATATCCTCGTTCCGAACATGGTTCTGACCAGAATATCATGACCGAGGTTGTCGGTGCCAAAGGGATGGGCAAAACAGGGTGCGATATTTTCCGACCCTCTGATCTGCTGGGCATAGTCATACTGTGAGAACACAGGCCCCAAAAAAGCAAAGAGAATAATAGCGATGATGATGTATAAGGCGACCATTGCCACCCGGTTCTTTCGAAGCCTTCTCAACGCGTCCTGCCAATAGGACACGCTCTTTTTCATCTCGATAAAATTGAATTTCTCGTCCTCAGAAGCGAGGTTGAAGTCGTCGGTCAGAAATTCAAAGGCTTCGTTCTGCGCCAGGATCGGCTCCGCGTCGATCTGCATGCTTAGAATTTTATTGAAACTTTTCTTTTCCATATCAGCCGCTCCTCCTCGATAAGTCAACCCGCGGGTCTACAAATTTGTAGAGAATATCCACCACCAGGTTCATAAATACCAGCAGGGCGGCGAGAAAGATCGTTGTGCCCATAATGATGGGATAATCCCTGTTCAGAATACTCTGTATAAAATATCTGCCCAGTCCGGGTATGTTGAAAACAGATTCGACTACGAAACCTCCGGTCAGCGTATAGGCGACCAGCGGTCCAAGATAGGATAATACGGGAATCAGGGAATTTCTCAAAGCATGTTTGAAAACAATTGTTCCGGCTGGAACTCCCTTCGCCCGGGCGGTCCTGATGTACTCCTGATTGATCACGTCCAGCATGGTAGACCTTGTCAATCTGGCTATGTAACACATCGGGTAGAATCCCAGAGAAAAACACGGCAGAAGGTAGCTCATCCAGCTATTGAGCCCCACGATGGGAAGAAGCTTCCACTTGACGCCGAACAGGATCATCAAGCTGGTGGCTACGACAAAGGACGGGATCGAAATGCCAAGGGTCGCTACGACCCTGAGAAAGCTGTCGAGCCTTTTCCCCCTGTGGTATGCCGCAATGCAGCCCGTCGGTATCCCCAGCAGAATCGCCCATATCAACGAGAAAATACCAATTTTTGCCGATACTGGGAACATGTCTGCGATGATATCGATCACCGGACGGTTTTTTTGCATTTTGAAGGAGACGCCTAAGTCACCGTGAAGAAAATCGACAAGATAATTTTTTAGCTGGACTAAGGTCGGCTGATCCAGGCCGTATTTGGCCTCGAGAGCTGCCAGAACCTGAGGAGACGGCGCTTTTTCACTGAGAAAAGGTCCGCCGGGGACGAGTTTCATAAGCAGGAAGGTAATACTCGCTATCACCAAAATAATAATGACAGCTTGTAATAGTCGTTCCATAACGTATTTAACCATAGTCTTTACTCCTTAAATGATGATATGAAACAGTCTTTTGCTTGCTCTACTATTCAGGCTTAATTATATTAACTTATTTGTCCCGAATAGTCAATTGTTTCTAGTTACATTTTTGTTAAATTATGTTAGATTATGCGTGAAAAATAGAGGCTGCTTTGAAACAGCCTCTATCTTTTTTTGTTTAAACCGGCTCCGGCAGCCTCTCTGCGATTACGTTCATAAGGTTGTCGGTGGAGGCCATCGGATCCGCAAATTTCGCGTCTCCGACCACCTTCAGCTCCGCCTTCTCAGGAGCGAGAACTCCTCCGAAAATTTCGCCGACCTCAGCATATTTATACTTGTAAAGCTGATTATCCATTTCCACGGAAATATCATAGGTGTCGTCATAAGGCATCTCCACCTCGAACACGTGGGCAAGCTCCGCGGCGATTTCCCAGTTGCTGAAGGAAACCTCTTCGTTCACCGCCTGGCGAACCGGCTGAAGCCGTCTTTCCGTATTGGTATAGGTCCCCTCCGTGGAGGCGAAGCTCGTTCCCGGAATGACCACGTCGGCCTTTTTCGCGGTCTTTGTCATATGAGTGTCGGAAACCATCAGGAATTCCAGACCGCTTAAATCCGCCTCGGGATCTTCGCCGAACACCAGCAGCGCCTTGACGCCCTGCATCGCTTCCACGCCGGCCCTGATTCCAAGATCGATGAGACCCTGGCTGTTGTTCTTCGCTTTCACCATCAGAATTCCGTCTCTCGGAGTCCCGATATGTCCGGAAACTACCGCGATATCCGCAATGAGAGCCGCGGCTTCCGTCGTCGCGAAATTCTGCTGGAATACGATCATCGCTTTTTTGGCGTTTCCGTAGAGCGCTGCAATTTCTTTTGCATCTTCGCCCGCCTTGACGGACGCGAGGCTTGCGGCAAATTCATCAAAGCCCTCGGCTTTCGACGTCTTTCCCATATCCAGAAGGCCTTTTGCTACTTCCTTCAGGAAGCTGAGGTCGTTCTTTACATAGACGATCTTTGAGGCAAATTCAAAGTGCTGTTCATATTCCGCCGGATTGATGAGAACCACCTTGGCTCCGGCTTCCGCCGCCTGTTTCAGCTTTAACTGAATGACCGGGTTAAGCACCGTGTCAAATCCCGTCACCAGGATTACTTCCGTGGAGAGAAGCTCGTCGATGGTGTTGGGGGAAGCGTTGAAGCCCAGCACTTTCGCAGCGCCGTTTTCCCTGTTGTTGAAGCAAAGGGTCTTTGCGCCGATGGTGTCCGCGAACTTCTTGATCGCATAGGCTTCTTCGTTGGTATATCTGTCGGAAACCGCTACCGCCACCGCATCCTTGCCGTACTTGGCCGCGATGGACTGGGCCTTCTTCGCCGTCAGCACGAAGGCTTCGTGATAATCGGTCTCTTCCAGACTCTGTTCTCTTCTGATCATCGGATCCAGGAGCTTGCCGTCCATAAAGGCGCAGTCAAATCCGAATTTGCCCTTTCCGCAGAGCAGGCCCTTGTTCACAGCGCCTTCCTTGTCGGGGGTCGCCTTCACCAGCATGTCTCCATAGGTCTCCAGATGCAGGCTGCATCCCACGGAACAGTAAGGACAGGTCGTATCGGTCTCTTCGGTATCCAGCGGAACGGATTTTTTGATGGTAAGCCGCTCCTGCAGGGCCCCTGTCGGACACACGCTGACGCACTGGCCGCAGGATACGCATCCCGATTCCACAAGGGGTTTTTCCAAAGTCGGCTTCACAACGGTGTCAAAGCCCCTGTGCACAAGGCCGAGAGCGCCGATGCCCATCACCTCGTCGCAGACGCGAACGCACAGTCCGCAGAGAATGCACTTGTTCGGGTCTCTTACGATAAAGGGATGATCGTCTTCAAATTCAATCTTGTTCACATCGCCGGCAAACCGTTCCGGCTTAACGTTATATTCATTGGCGTAGTCGATGAGCTTACATTCAAAGTAGTCATGGCAGCCGCATTCAAGGCATCTCTTTGCGTCGGCGATAGCCTGGTCTTCATCGTAACCGAACACGACTTCCGTGAAGTTATCCTTTCTCTCCTCCGCTTCCAGCTGATCCATCTTCGGACGGCATTGTCTCTCGCGGTCTTCGAAGGTCTTTTCCGTGATGTCGTGCCGCTCAACGACGTAAGGCTTTTCATACTTCACCTTTTCACCGGCAAGGTAAGCGTCGATGATTCCCGCGGCCTTCTTCGCGTCTGCGATGGCCTCGATGGCTATGGAGATCTTGTCGTTTCCGCAGTCGCCTCCGGCAAATACTCCTTCCACGCTGGTCATAAAGGTTTCCGGATCGTACAGGATACCCTTCTTCCTTGTGAGGTCAAGCCCTTCAAATCCCTTGGGATCCACCGCCTGGCCGATAGCAAGGATCATGGTGTCGATATCGATAGTCTCCGTTTTGCCTTCCACAGGTCTGGGCGCTCTTCTTCCGCTTGCATCGGGCTCGCCCAGTTCCATCACCTGGAGCAGGACCTGCTTGACGTGTCCGTTTTCATCCTTGATGACCTCGATGGGGTTGGTCAGATTTTTAAAGATAACGCCTTCCTCTTCCGCTTCCACGATTTCGATCATGTCCGCGGGCATTTCGTCCTTTGTACGTCTGTATATGTTGTAGACCTTTTCAGCGCCAAGTCTCACAGCTGTTCTGCACGCGTCCATAGCGGTGTTTCCTCCGCCTACGATTGCGACATTTTTACCCAAGCGTATCTCTTCGTTTCTGACTACCTTTCTCAGAAAATCGATGCCGCCGATAACGCCGTCGGCATCCTCGCCCTTGCACCCGACGCCTGTGGATACCCACGCGCCGATTCCCACAAGAACCGCGTCGTAGTCGTTTCTGATGGATTCAAAGGAGAGGTCGACTCCCACCTTGGTATCCGGCACCATGGTAACGCCCATCTTTTCGATGAGGTAGATTTCCTCATCCAGCAGTTCCTTCGGAAGCCTGTATTCCGGGATTCCGTATCTCAGCATGCCGCCGAACTTGGGCATCGCCTCAAAGATAGTGACGTCATGTCCCATGGTTCTGAGGAAATACGCCGCGGAAAGCCCCATAGGTCCGCCGCCGATGATGGCCACGGATTTTCCTGTGTCGGGTTCCATGTCGGGCATAAAGGGATCTTCTCCTGACAGGTCCATATCCGATGCAAACCGCTTCAGCCACGCGATGGAGATCGGCTCGTCAACCAGCTTCCTTCTGCAGTTGTCTTCGCAGGGATGAGGGCAGACTCTTCCGATCGCCCCGGGAAGCGGAATCTTGTTCTTTATCAGCTCGATGGCCTTTTCAAATTCACCGTTTGCGATGAGGCCCACATATCCCTGACAGTCCGTATTTGCGGGACATGCCAGCACGCATGGGGGTCTGCAGTCACCGACGTGATTGGACAGCAGCAGCTCCAGGTTGGTCTTTCTGGATTCCTTTACTCTCTCCGTTGAAGTCTTGATGATCATGTTGGGCGCGATTTCCGTGGCGCAGGCCTTGACCATCTTGGGGTTGCCTTCCACCTCCACTACGCAGATGCCGCAAGCGCCGTAGATTTCGGTTCTTTCGTCAAAGCAGAGAGTCGGAATATAAATGTCGTTTTCCTTTGCCACATCCAGGATCGTCTGTCCGGGAAGTCCGAAAACTTCTTTTCCGTCAATATTTAATCTGAATTTTTTCATCTTTCTTTCACCTCTCTCCCTTAATCTCTGTCGATTGCGCCGAATCTGCAGGTTTCCTCGCATTTTCCGCACTTGATGCAAATGCTCTGGTCGATCTCATGCTTCTTCTTCAGTTCGCCCGTGATGGCGTTTACGGGACATTTTCTGGCGCAGAGAGTACATCCGGTGCATTTGTCGGTAATGGTAAAGGTGATCAGCGCCTTGCAGGAATGGGCGGTGCACTTCTTCTTGTAAATGTGGTCCTCGTATTCGTTTCTGAAATACTTGATGGTGGTGAGGACAGGATTCGGAGCAGTCTGACCAAGACCGCACATGGAGCCGTCCTTGATCTTTTCCGCCAGCTCTTCCAGCAGCTCGATATCCCCGTCTCTTCCTTCCCCGTTGGTGATCCTTTCCAGGATCTCAAGCATTCTCTTGGTACCTACGCGGCAGTAATTGCACTTTCCGCAGGACTCCTTCCTGGTGAAATCGAGGAAATACCTCGCCATATCCACCATGCAGGTGGTTTCGTCCATGACGATCATACCGCCGGATCCGACGATGGCTCCGGTCTTTGTAATATTTTCATAATCCACGGGAGTATCGATGAGGGAAGCGGGGATACATCCGCCGGAGGGTCCGCCCATCTGAACGGCCTTGAATTCCTTATCGTTCTTGATGCCCGCGCCGATTCCGAAGATAACGTCTTTGAGGGGCAAGCCCATGGGAACTTCAACGAGTCCGCCCTTCTTGATCTTTCCTGCCAGAGCGAATACCTTTGTCCCCTTGCTTTTGTCGGTCCCGAAGGCGCCGAAAGCCCCCCCGCCGTTGGAGATGATCCAGGGAACGTTGGCGAAGGTTTCTACGTTATTGATATTGGTCGGCTTCTGCCAGAATCCCTTCTGAGCAGGGAACGGAGGCTTCAGTCTCGGCATGCCCCGTTCGCCCTCGAGGGAAGCGATCAGCGCGGTCTCCTCGCCGCATACGAAAGCGCCGGCTCCCGCCTTGATCCTGATGTCAAAGCTGAAATCCGTGCCGAAGAGGTTCTTGCCGAGAAATCCTCTTTCTCTCGCCTGAGCCATTGCGATCTCAAGCCTGTGAATCGCCAGAGGATATTCCGCGCGGACGTAGATCACGCCCTCTATCGCGCCCATGGCAAAGCCGCCGATGGCCATACCTTCGATTACGGAATGGGGGTCGCCCTCCAGAACGCTTCTGTCCATGAACGCGCCCGGGTCTCCTTCGTCGGCGTTGCACACCATATATTTTTCTTTTCCGGGAGAAGATTTGGCCGCATTCCATTTGAACCAGGTCGGGAAACCCGCTCCGCCTCTTCCTCTCAAGCCGGAGATCTTGATCTCTTCGATCACTTCTTCAGGGGTCATGGAGGTGACAGCCTTCTTCGTGGCTTCATATCCGCCCTTTGCGATGTATTCGTCAATGTTCTCGGGATTGATGACGCCGCAGTTTCTGAGAACGATCCTCTGCTGTTTCTCGATAAAAGTCTTGTCGATCTCGGAAATTTCCTCATCCTGTGCGACTTCCCCGCCGATCAGGTGTTTTTCAACAATATCCGCAACCTTGTCCGGCTGTACCTTGACATATCTCGTCAAGCCTCCGTCATCGTCATAAATGTCGACGATCGGTTCCAAATAGCAGGTCCCGACGCATCCGGTCAGATCAACAGGGATATTGAGGCCCTTCGCTTTGATCTGTTTTTCAAATTCGGCCGCAGTTTTTTTTGCGCCGGTAGCGACGCCGCAGCTGCCCTGTCCTACAACAACCTTCATACTATTTTTCACCTCCTACGCTTCTCTTTGCCTGATTTCGGAAAGCGCCTTCTTCACGCTGTCCTTTGTCAGGTTTCCATAAGTTTCATCCCCGTCGACACTCTTGATCATCATCACCGGCGCCAAACTGCAGCATCCGAGACATGCCACATTGTTCAGTGTGAATATCCCGTCCTCTGTGGTCTCGCCGTCGCTGATGTTCAGCTCTTCACAGACCGCCTCTTCGATCATGTCCGCGCCGTTGACGTGGCAGGCCGTACCCTTGCAGAGCATAATGAGGTATTTGCCGATGGGCTTCAGTCTGAACTGTGAATAGAATGTGGCGACGCCATAGATCTTCGCCGGTTTGATCCCTGTCTGCTCGGATATGTAGTTGATGGCGTCCATCGACAAATATCCGTAGATATCCTGGGCCTTCTGCAGGATTGTGATCAGGCTGCCAGGAGTCTTTGCATACTTTTCCATTACGGTCGCAAGCTCTGTAAAGTCAGGTGTATTGCAATTACATTGGCAATCACTGTTTTTACAAGTCATAATTTTTTTCCTCCCATAATCCTTAATAACTGATTGAATTCGTGTCTGATTTGTGTCTAAAGGTATCTCGCAAATTCGTAAGCGTTAAACATCGTGCCTACTTTTAGTTCTTAAATCCATACAACATTTCAAATATACCAAATAACCTTGAAAAGCACAAGTCGTTTCAATTGTAAGAATTTGCTTTTCATTAAGTTCCAATATTCACGCTTTTCCAAATATTCTTACCGTTTTTTCAGCATTTTTGCCAGACCGGCTCCAAGCTTCTTCAGGTCCAATTCCATGACGAACAATCCCGATACCAGCAGCACCGCTCCCACATACGCCCTGGCTGAAAGCACCTCCCCGGCCAGGAAAAAAGCCACAATTCCGGCAAACACAGGTTCCAATGAAAAGATGACCCCCACATGGGACGCGCTGGTATATTGCTGGGCCAGCGCCTGCACGATAAAGGCAAGGCCCGTACAGAAAACGGCAAGGAACAGCACCGCGGTCCACGCCTTCGGCGAATGGGGCAAAGCCGGGGTTTCCAGAAAAAGGGAAATGAGCAGGTTGAAAAGGCCGGTAAAGCCCAGTTGAAACACGCCTAACTGAAAAGCATTGACCTGTTTTTTCATCACCGCGATTTCCGTCAGCAGCAGATCCACCGCATAGGCGAAAGCCGCCATAATGCAGAGGATGTCTCCCAATGCGGGCCTCAGATTGTCCTGCAGGGAAAGCAGCGCGATGCCGGCGAGGAAGACGGCAACCACAGCCGCCAGCTTCCTTTCCGGCTTCTGTTTCAGGACGAAAA
>DAITKX010000078.1:0-16397 GCA_036835995.1 Bacillota bacterium
GCAGGACTAACTGCAATTTAAAAATCAAAAATTGCACTTACTTTTTCATTTAAGTAGTGCTGCGCCACAATGTGTATTTTTTCCACATATCTTGACCTTCCTCGAAAATAAGTTTATATTTAAAGATGTATTGGAAGGATTAACCGATGACTCGTTCGTCTCAAGGGGGATAATATGAAGAAATTAGTCGCTTTTCTTATCACAGCAAGTCTGCTGGCAGGAAATACGGGCGCTGTTTTTGCCGATAGCGTTCCTGATTCGGCAGTGTCCCAGAAAAAAATCATGGTCTATATCAAGCCGGATGTCTCTGTTAAAGTGAACGATGTGACGCAAAGCTTCCGGGACGCTAAGGGAAGAATCGTATACCCGCTGCTTTACAATGGCAGCACCTATTTGCCGGTTCGGGCGTCCTCCGCATTGATGAAGGAGCCTATCGAGTGGGATTCGGGCAGCAAGACCGTGTTCATCGGCAAGACGCTTTCCGACCCCAGCAAAGCATCAGGAAAGGTTTCTGAAGAAGCAGCCATAGGGGTCAGCGATTCCGAAATCGCAGCGCTGCCGAAACCGTCCCTGGAAAGCGCTTATCTAAGGCCGGACATCCTGGTGATGTACGACTTTGAAATTCAGGCCTTTAAAGACGTAAACGGGGATACCGTTTACCCGATCATATACAACGGATCGACCTACCTTCCGGTCCGGGCGATCTCCAAACTTATAGGAGCTCCCATCGAATGGGATGGCACCCTGAAGACTGTCTCTATCAGCATTCATGGGCCTGAAGCGGCTGAGGAAGAGGAGGAGACTGCAACGCCTGCGGCGGTGGACACCACCCCTGGAGCCGTGAACACTACTTCCGGCGCGGTAAATACAACCTCGGGAGCCGTGAACACTACTTCCGGTGCAGTGAATACTACCTCAGGCGCGGTGAATACCACCCCTGGAGCCGTAGATACCACACCGGCAGCCGTGAACACCTCGGCCCCCCTCCTTAAAGACCTGTTCGGACGGACAGAAGTGCTGTATTATGAAGCGACGGGGCATGCAACGGCGATAAATACCGCTTCTGCGGAAAACAAGAAGTTGATCGCCGCGGCGATCACCGATAATTGTATGAAGGTTCAGGAATTGACGCTGGAAATCAAGGGTACGGATCAGACTGATTTTACCGATGCAGAAAAGGCGGCGCTCCAGAAGCTGTCAGATTATGCCGATAGCACGGGATACTACATTCTGGTTCTGGAAAACATTGCATACATGGCGGTTCAGGGGAGCGACTATTCCGGACTCGCAGATACTTTCCTGTATTTCGCAATGGACTCCCAGAATAAAATGGAGGCCGCGCGGGCGGCGGTCCAGGCCCTCTAGGCCCTTAAGCGAAAGTTTGGCCGTATTTAATAATGAGATATGAAAAGAAGCTTGTTCGGCGCACCTGGACAAGCTTTTTTGTAAAACCGGTCTTTTTGTGATTGCAGTCGCTGGATGGATATGTTATAATAAACGCACTGTTGAAATCCAGCGTTACCTTTCGCGGAATAAGCAGAATATGGATCATATGGGCGGTTAGCTCAGTTTGGTTAGAGCGCTTGCTCGACAAGCAAGAGGCCGTTGGTTCGAGCCCAATACTGCCCACCAAAAATAAAAACTCTCCATCAGGGAGAGTTTTTTCCTTTCAATAATGTTTCAGATGGAGAGCATTTTAATATTGTCCAACTGAATATAAATTTACACAAATTACATATTATGGTTGAAGCTCGCTTTGATTGCTGTTATAATAAAATCAAAGAGAATCTCCCTCTCATTAAATCATTGACGAACCCTATTAAATAGGGTAAAATTTAAAAGACGGTATTCAATGTGATAAGAGAATTTGTGACAACCGTAGAATTTGATAAACAGTGGGCCAGGATGGGACTAAATGATAACGATTTATGGAGGCTGGAGCAGGAAATACTTAAAAATCCGCAAATCGGGCCTGTCATCCCTGGAACCGGTCGCTTAAGAAAAGTGCGCTTTGCCATCGAAGGGAAAGGAAAAAGCGGAAGCGTTCGTGTTGTATATGTGGATTTTGTCATTTATGAAACTGTTTACTTTATCTATGCATATCCTAAAAAGGAGCAGGATAATCTAACTGATGCGGAAAAACACGATATTAAAAAATTGATTGACCATATAGAAAAGGCGCTTAGATAGGGAGGTATCGATATGCGTGCATATGAGGGGATCATGAAGGGCTTGAATGAGGCGTTGGAGCATGCAGAAGGAAAGCGGATGCTCCAGACGAATAAGATGTCAATCGAGCCGCTTCGCACATATAATGCGGAAGAAATCAAGAGAATAAGAAATGATCTTGATATGACCCAGACTTTTTTTGCCGGATTTATGGGTGTTTCGCCTAAAACCGTGGAGGCATGGGAGTCCGGGCGCAATATGCCGGATGGGCCTGCCAGACGAATTTTGAGCATGGTGCAAATGGACCCCAAACTGCCGGAACACTTTAAAATTGTTCGAAAATAGGAATGCCAAAATTCTGGATTACTTGCCGGGCGTTTCTTTTTAGAGTAAAAAGCTCTGAAAAGGCGCCTTTTTTTGCTCCTTTGCGCATTTCACCTGAAAAGGCTTGAATCGTCGCCGGGCATGTGCCACAATAATATCATGGATATGAATAAACAGTTTATAAAGAAAAGAATCAGGAAATTGACCGCCTTTGCCATCGCGGTCACAATGCTTGCGGTGGCAGCCATGCCCGCATTTGCCTTCAGCGATAATGAAAGCCGAAGCGTGGAGAACTTTTTCATCGAAGCGCAGCTCCTCAAGGGCGACGGCTCGGGATACGGCCTAGATAAGACCGCAAACCGCCTGGAAGGGATCATCATCCTGATCCGTCTCATGGGAAAGGAATCGGAAGCCTTGAGCATGGGCAGCCGGCCCTGCCGGTTTGCGGATGTGCCCGACTGGGCGAGGGGATACGTCAACTACGCTTATGAGGAGAACATTTCAAAAGGAGTGAGCGGCGACCGGTTCGGGGTCGGCGATAAGCTCACAGCCGAGCAGTACAACACCTTGCTTTTGAGGGTTCTGGGCTATGATGACAGCCGGGGAGATTTTCAATGGAACGCTTCGGTGGACCAGGCGAAGAAGCTGTCCATTCTTCCCTCCGATATGGCCTGGAGATATGTGAGCACCGGAGTTTATACAAAAGGCGACCTTATGGAAACCTCTTTCTGCTACCTGGAAGCGAATTTCAAGGGGAAGGGGCAGACTTTGATCGCGATGCTGACGGAAACGGGAGTCATCGACGACGGCCTTGCAGAGCGCTTCGGCCTGAATGTCGAGAGCTGGAAAAGCCTGGAGACGGGATTTGATAAGGACAATTATCTGAATTTCAAACTGTCCGGCGATGAGTTGAACATTACCGGGGCCAGCCAGGATGTGGACAACGAGTTCCTTTTGGTGCGGATCAACACGCTGAAAACCGGAGAGAAGAAAGAAGAAAAAATAGGCGCCGTAGGCGACGGCGGGAAGTACGATATCAGCCTTTCCTTAAGCGGGCTTCCCAAGGGTGAATACTATGTCGACGTTTACAGCAATGATGAAAGATATAACTATTATACAAGCATCATTTTATCCAGCCTGATTTTGCAGAAGACAGAAGACGGCATGTCCTTCAAAGTCCCCCCGGTTTACGGCCGGGACCTGAGGTTTCAAAACGGCAATCAGATTGAGCCATTGAACTATGAAATGACTTCCGCGACGGAGTCCTCCAAGGCTGCCGCCAAGGCTGTTTCGGAGCTTGCTGAGAAAATAACTGCTGGGCTTAGCGATGACTACGAAAAGGTGCAGGCGATCCACGGCTGGGTGACGAAAGAGATCTATTATGACAGGGACTATGCGGCGGGGAAGACGAAGCGGACCAATATCGACTCCATCGACGTCCTGAACAACAAGTATGCGGTTTGCAGCGGGTATGCCAATCTGACCAACGACCTGCTGGCGGCTGCAGGGATTCCGAGCAAACAGGTCTACGGCTACGCGCTGGGCATTACGGACGTCGACAGATGGGATGAGATGGATCCGCAGAACGCGGAGCCGAACCATGTCTGGAATGAAGCTTATGTCGGCGGGCGCTGGGTCATTTTCGACACGACCTGGGGTTCGTCCAACACCTATGAGGGCGGAAAATTTTCAAAGGGGAAAGGCGGAGCATCCCGGCTTTATTTTGAACTCACCGTGCCTTTCCTGTCGACCACCCATAAAGTGGTCATGCCCTAGAAAAGGAGGGTTAATATGACGGGAGAAGAGAGAAGAGCCAGGATCATAGAAGTCCTGAAGAGCAGCGGAGATCCTGTTTCGGGAGCGGAGCTGGCTAAACGTCTGGGCGTGAGCAGGCAGGTAATTGTCCAGGATATCGCGCTGCTCAGGGCGGTCAACCGCAATATCATTTCGACCACGAGGGGGTATCTTCTCTATTACCAGGAAATTCAAAAGGTCAACCGCTGCTTTCTCGTCAGGCATACCGACGACGAGATCGAGGATGAACTCTGCACCATCGTCGACAACGGCGGCAAGGTGATGGACGTCATCGTGATGCACGATATCTACGGGGAGATCACCGCGGGTCTTATCATAAAAAATCGTCAGGATGTCTATGATTTCGTGGAGAAACTGAAGAGCCAAAAGACGGTCCCATTGAAAGAACTCACCGGCGGCGTCCATCTTCACACGGTGGAAGCCGACTCGGAGGCGATTCTGGATTCCATCGAAAAGAAATTGAGAGAGAAAAAATATCTGATCGAAGATAAAAAATAACGGTCGAAAGGATTTAATAAATATAAATGGAACGATTTGATTTTGACGTGCTGATCATCGGAGCGGGCGCGGTGGGAAACGCCATCGCGAGAGAGATCACGAAAAAAGACGGGGCGACTGTCTGCGTGCTGGAAAAAGAGCCTGATACGGCCTTTGGAATCAGCGGCAGGAACAGCGGGGTGCTTCATGCCGGATTTAATAATAAGCCCGGTTCTCTGGTGGCAAAGCTGTGCGTTCAGGGCTCGGAAGGCTTTGAGAGGGAAGCGGCGGATCTCGGCGTTGAATTTAAAAGAACGGGAAAGCTGATCGTCGCGCGGTTTGAAGAGGATATGGAGGCCCTGCAAAATCTGAAGGAACAGGGCGAGGCTAACGGCGTTCGGGAGCTGCGGATCATCGGCAGAGAAGAATTGAAGGAAAAAGCCGGATATGACGCCGGTGCCGGAGCCCTTTGGTCAGGAATGACCGGGATCTTCGACCCGTTTCAGTACACGGTCGCCCTTGCGGAGGCCGCGGCCGAGCAGGGAGCGGAATTCCGATTCGGCAGGCAGGTTGCCGGAATCACGCCCCAGGGGCCGGCAACGGCAAGCTTCGAGCTGGCAACCTTTCGCAAGCCTGCGGTTGCCGGCGGCTTTCTGGTCACCGCTCAAAACCTCTCCTCCGGTCGGGAGGAAACCTACCGGACAGGCGTCGTGATCAACAGCGCGGGTCTGTTTGCCGATGAGATCTGCCGGATGGCGGGGATCGAGGACTATAAGATCTACCCGTGCCGGGGAGAATATCACATCTTGGATAGAAAGCAGGGGAAGCGGCTCTCTCTTCCCATTTATCCCATACCCAACGAGAAAGAAGGCGGCTTGGGCGTTCATCTGACCCCTGCCGTTAGCGGAAATATTCTGATCGGACCCAGCGCGGAATACTTATCAGAATCGCCTGGCGGGGAGCATCTGCAGGAAGGACCCGGCACAGCACTTCCGCAGGGATTTCCTGACCGCGAGTCTTATGCCACGACCCGGAGCGTCATGGATCAGCTGAGGTCAGAGGGCCGGGAGCTCTTCCCTGATCTGGATGTAACGGACTGCATTCACAGTTTTGCGGGAGTCCGGCCCAAGCTGGCTCCGGAATCAGAGGGCGGCTACGCTGATTTTGTCATTGAGGAGAGCGGGCAGGTTTCCGGTTTTATTCAACTAGTCGGGATCGAATCTCCGGGAATGACCGCGTCGATTCCCATCGCAAAGATGGTCGCGAAGATGGCGGATGAGATCATGGACCGCAACAGGAAGGCCGCCGACAGAGGCGCGCAGGGCATGGAGGCCGGCAGCGCAGGCGCCGGGAAGCCATTCCATGAGGCTGGTTTCGGCTCAAACGGTTCATCCATTTTCGCTGAGCCAGGAGATGAGAAAATGATTTGCCGGTGCGAAGGGATCACGGAAGCTGCGCTCCTCGCAGCCTATGACCGGATTTTGGAGATCGGAGCGATCCCCACGGTGAAGGGGCTGAAAAACAGGACGAGAGTGACCATGGGAAACTGCCAGGGCAGTTTCTGTACCATTAATATCATAGAGCTTTTGGAAAAGAAAAGGGGCGTGGATCCTCTGACGATCCTCTGGAACGGCTTCGGAAGCCGGATGTTTGAGGGGAGGGTGAAGTGATGAGCGAAAGAATCAGAAAGGACGTCGTCGTCATCGGCGGCGGCCCTGCGGGGATGGCAGCAGCTCTTTCCCTGAAAAGGAGAGGAATCGAAAATATCATCCTTCTGGAAAAGGAAAACCGGCTTGGAGGCGTGCTGCCTCAGTGCATTCACGACGGATTCGGGCTGGTGTACTATCAAAAGAACTATTCCGGCCCGGAATATTCGGCGATCTACGAGGAGCGCATCCTGGAGCAGGAGGTCCCGTATATCATGGAAGCCACCGTGCTCTCCGTCCGTGCGCTGGGTGCGGAGGATCAGAGCGCTCCGCTGACTGAGGGCTCTGAGCATTTGCCGGCAGGCGCTGAACGCCCGGCAAACCCCTGGCGTTCTCTCGTGGCGGTTCAGACCGGGCAGGGCGTGGTGGAATATGAGGCGGACGCGGTGATCGCGGCTGCGGGCTGCCGGGAGCGGGGCAGAGGCCTCGCGGACATCCCGGGAACCAGACCCGCCGGAATCTATACCGCCGGGACGGCTCAGGCGATGATTAACCTTCAAAACCTCATGCCGGGGCGCAGGGCCGTCATCGTCGGCTCGGGGGATATCGGCCTCATCGTGGCGAGGAGAATTACCCTGGAAGGGGGTCAGGTGCTCTGCGTCGTTGAAAAAGAGGACGTTCCGGGGGGCCTGAAGAGAAACCTCATCCAATGCCTCGAGGACTTTGATATTCCGCTTTTTACCAATACTGTGGTATCCAATGTCTACGGGAAAGAACGGGTTTCCGGTGTCGATACCGTTCGCATCGATTCCGAAGGCAAGGAGATCCCGGGGAGCGCCGCTCATTACGAATGTGATACTCTGATCCTGTCGGTGGGCCTGATCCCGGAGGAGGACATGATAGAAGACCGCCACAAAGGTGTTTTCCTCTGTGGCAATTCCCTTTATGTCCACGATCTGGTGGACGATGTGACGCTGGAAGGGGAAATGGTCGCCGGGCAGGTGGAAAGCTATCTTCTGAAGATTGCGGCCGGGCAGGAGCCCGGTGAAACCAGATATTCCTACCCTGGCATCGAAACCATGAGAAAGAAGAGGGCGGATCTGGTGAAGCGCAAGAAAGACACCGCACGGAAGAAAGCGGAAACCGGCGCGAAAACCATCACCTGTATCATGTGCCCCAACGGCTGTGAAATCGATTACGACCTTCACGGAGGCATGTGCGGCAAGGGACCCGCTTATGTAAAGAATGAAGTCCTGAATCCCAAGAGGACCCTGACCTCTTCTGTAAGGGTGACTGGCGGAGCGGCCGCTTCAGCTAACGGAGCAAACGCCGGAATCGCTCCTCTGGTCAGCGTAAAGACCAGCGGCAGCATTCCGAAAGAGAAGCTGCCGGATGCCATGAGGATCATTTCGGGACTTGCGGTTGAGGCCCCTGTGGAGCCTGGCCAGGTCATCATGAAAGACTTTATTGAAGAAGGGATCGATCTGATTGCGACGACTAAATATTACTTATAGCGCGGTGCAGGGATGCTACTGGATGTACTTCGGCTCTCTCATGAGCTTTGCGTCCGTTTTTCTCCTCGGAAGAAAATATACCAATACGGAAATCGGCATGATTTTATCCACTGCCGGCATCCTATCTGTAATCCTGCAGCCGCTCCTTGCGGATGCCGCCGACCGGTCCCGCAGGATTTCCCTCGCGGGTATCAACGTGATGATCACAGGAGGGCTGATCCTTGGGACAGCATCCTTGTTCCTGTTTACAGAAAAAGCGTGGATCTTAACGGTCATATTTATCATGCTGTGCGCATGGCATACTTCCCAGCAGCCGCTGATCAACTCCATGGCATTTCATCTCGGTGAAGAAGGCCATCGGGTCAACTTTGGAATCTCCAGGGGCATCGGCTCTACCGCTTACGCTGCTTTGGCCGCCGTATTGGGAGTGCTGGTATCGACTTTTGGGCTGAATGTGATCCCGTTAACGGGAGTTGCCGTGCTGACGCTGCTCTTGATTTCTCTCACCATGACCGACAAATTTCGAAAAGGCGGCGGAGGGAGCCAGGTCCTTCCTGACAATCCCGAATCGCTGCATCGCGGAGAGCCGGAACGGGAAGGAGAAGCCGGACAGAGCGAGGAAAGCATCGGATTAAAAGAGTTTATTGTGAGAAACAAGGCGTTTATGGCTTTAACCTTCGGAATCATTCTTATATTTTTTCAAAACTCGGTCCTCAACGCCTATCTGCTCCAGATACTCACAGCGGTAGGAGGGACCAGCAGCCAGATGGGACGGCTGTTCTCCTTCATGGCGCTGCTGGAAATGCCCGGGCTGTTCTTATTCAGCAATGTCAGGAAGAGAGTCAGCTGCCAGTTTCTTCTGAAGGTCTCTTCCGTTGCCTTTGTGATGAAAATATTCCTCATCTATCTCGCGTCATCGGTCTCGTTCATTTACGTCGCCTTTATTTTTCAATTGATTTCCTTCCCGTTTTTCCTTACCGCCTCGGTCCACCTGGTGGATGAAGTGATGGAAAAGGGGGAGGCGGTCAAGGGCCAGTCATTTGTTACGGGAGCAATTGGGTTGAGCAATGTTTTCGCCAGTCTGCTGGGGGGCATTATCCTGGACCTCAGCGGTGTGCCGCTGCTGCTGATGGTCAGCACGATCCTCGCAGTGCTTGGAACGGTCATTGTATTTTTCACCGTTGGGCGGATCAGGAAGAATTTCCATAGGAATTATATGAATTAAATATTGACAGAATATCGATAAAATACTAGTATGGAATCATATAACTTCGGTATGATTTGGGAGATACTAGTATTTTATTATGAATTGAGGCGCAGCAAGAAAAATTTGCGGAGGGAATATGAGTATGGATTTAAAAACACTCTGTGTCCACGGGGACGAAAAAAAATATGATCAAACAGGTGCGGTAAGCATGCCGATCTTCCAGTCGGCGACATTCGCCCATCCCGGCATTGAGCAGAGCACCGGCTTTGACTATACTCGCGTGCAGAATCCGACGCGGGAGCATCTGGAACGCATCGTCGCGCGGCTTGAAGGCGGATGCGATGCGTTGGCGTTTTCATCCGGCATGGCGGCCATCGGGGTCCTGCTGGAGCTCTTCCGCCCCGGAGACCATATCGTCGCTTCCGACGACCTTTATGGCGGTTCGGTAAGATATTTTTCTGCCATATCGGAAAAAAACGGCCTGACCTTTGACTTTGTCAATACATCAGACCTTGAGAAGGTTATGGCATGTATCAGGCCTGAGACGAAAGCGGTCTTTGTTGAAACGCCGACGAACCCCATGATGCATGTGACGGACATTCAGGCGGTGGCGGGCCTTTTGAAAGGAAAAGATATTCTCCTTATCGTTGACAACACATTTTTAACGCCGTATTTTCAGAAGCCCCTTAGTCTCGGAGCGGACGTTGTAGTTCACAGCGGAACCAAATACCTCGGCGGGCACAACGATACCCTGGCTGGCTTCCTCGTCGTCCGTGACAGCGTTCTGAGCGAAAAATTGAGGGTGATCTATAAGACGGTGGGTTCTTGCCTGGCTCCTTTTGACAGCTGGTTGATCTCCCGCGGAATCAAAACCCTTGCCGTGCGCATGGAGAAACAGCAGGAAAACGCGCTGAAGATCGCCAAATGGCTATATGACAATAAAAAAGTTAAAACCGTCTATTACGTCGGCTTGCGGTCGCATCCGGACTATGCTGTGTCGGTCGGGCAGGCGTCCGGCTTTGGCGCGATGATCTCCTTTGAGATGGAGAATGAGGATCTGGCGAGGCAGGCTTTGGAGAACGTAAAGCTGATCCAGTACGCTGAAAGTCTCGGCGGCGTCGAATCGCTGATCACCTATCCAATCCTTCAGACCCATGCAGACGTACCGCGGTCGCAGCGCGAAGCGATGGGCATTAACGGGAGGCTGCTGCGGCTTTCTGTCGGGTTGGAAGATGCCGGCGATCTTATCTCTGATCTGCAAAACGCCTTGGGGGATTGAAGCAGGAGCAAAGCCCGACAGCTTATTTTTGCGCACTGTAAGCCTGCCGGATAAAGGTGATGAAGCAATTCAGATCCTCCCGGCCCGGGAACATGGCCCTGGCAGAGGACGCGTTTCCGCCGCCCTTTCCATTCCAGACGTGGGCGTTGTCCTTGACGATCTTTCCGCAGTCATGGTTGCCGGCGGAAGCGAGGATTGCGATGTTTTCCTGTGTCGAAACCAGAGCGATAAGGGGCGCTTTATCCCCTAAAGATTTCAGCTTTTCCGTCAGGGCTTTTGTGACGGTCAGCAGGTCGCCTGCCCGGAGCTGAGGGTATTCCCGGATCAGAAGCCGGCTGTCTGTGAATTCCGCGCCGGGGTCCGGAGAGCCGGCCGGTTCAATGCCGTAATTCCGCAAAATTTCATCTGTCGCATCTGCGATAAAGGTGTTCTTCAGGAGATAAAGCTCCTGGCGGGCGTCTTTGTTTTTTTCGTCCTGGGCTTTCATCTTGTCCAGGAGGTCTTTATCATCGGACGAATATTTTAAGTTCAGCTCCGTGAGAATGCGGTGCTTGTTCTGATAGTCTGCCAGCGCCCTTCTTCCCGCGTCGAAATAGACTCTTGTCATGCCCTTGTAATTCTCCAGCTTGAAGATCTTTACCAGGCCGACCTGGCCCGAGGTGGATGGGTGTGTTCCGCAGCAGGCGACGCAATCGGCGGGATTGCTTTCCTCCCCGACGCAGACGATGGAGATATCCTCGTCGACGGCAAGGGCCTTCCGGAGGGGAAGCTTTTCCGCTTCCGATCGGTCCTTATAATATCTTACAGTCACCGGGACGTCCGCCCAGATCACCTCGTTGGTCAGGGTTTCGATCCGCTGGGCGTCTTCCCAGGCGATCCCCGGCACGTCGATATCGATGGTCATATAATCGCTTCCCATGTGAAAGCCGCGGTTTACCCCTCCGCATTCGCGGAAAAAGATGCCGGATAAGATATGCTCGCCGCAGTGCCGTTGCATATGCTCCAATCTGCGACTCCAGTCGAGGCTGCAGCGGACCTTTGCTCCGACATGCCAAGGGGTCGGCAGTTGACTGTTGGCGAGATCCGTCGCTTTCGTGAGTGGTTGGCCGAAATCCGGAAGCAGTTTATGAAATATTTTGCCGCCCTTTTCAGAAACATCCGTGACGGGGACGCCGTCGATGGTCCCCAGATCGCAGGGCTGACCGCCGCCCGTCGGAAAAAAGACGGTCTGGTCCAGAACGAGCCGGAACGGGTCCTCCTGGGAGCCTGTCCCCTGAACCTCCAGGACCGTACTTTCACATTCCTTTTTATATACATCTTCCTGATAAAGTTTTTTCGTCATCATCCATCCATCCTTTTCTTATGATTTCTCCATTGCGGTGCGGAAGAACCGCTGCGCACCGTGCATTCTTTCTATTATTCCTTCAAAAACCGCAAAGTAATTACAAAAATTATAGCACTTTTTGTCACAGAGGGATATAATGAAATCAAATGTCGCAAAGAATAAATGCAAGGAAATTTTTTTCAGCCGAAAATTTTCTGCAATGCGTTATAATACTGGATTCCGGCCCTTCATATACATGAATCAGGAGGGGACGGCAATGAGATTGAAAGAATCCGGCAATCACTTAAAATGGAAGGTTGCGGCAGTGGTTTTAGCGGCTGTGGCGGTGGTCAGCGCTTATCCTTTTTATAACGATATTGCTGCCAGGGTCCAGCTGATCACCAAAGCGGATGTGATCCTTATAGACCCGGGTCACGGAGGGATGGACGGAGGAGCATCAAGCGCCGCCGGCGTCACCGAAAAGGATATTAACCTTGCCATCGCGTTTTACATCCGGGAGCTCGCAGAGGCCGACGGTTGGAAGGTGGTAATGACCAGGGAAGAGGATAAAACGCTGGGGGACACCGAAAGCAGGACGATACGCGGAAAGAAAACGGCCGACCTGCTTGCGAGGAAAGCCATGATCAAAGAAGTAGGCCCTATGGTTGCGGTGAGCATCCATCTGAACAGCTTTAAGCAGGATCCTTCCGTCCACGGCGCTCAGACATTTTATCCGACGGGACCGGGAGATCAGACTGTTCTCGATGAAAGCAAAAAGCTGGCCGAGGCAATTCAGGGACAGTTGGTAACCGGGATCTCCGACGGAACAGACCGGGTCGCCCTGGGAAAGAGGGATGTGCTGCTGTTCAAAAATCCGGCGGCGCCGATGGCCATCATCGAATGCGGTTTCCTGTCGAATCGGGAAGAGGCGAAGCTGCTGGAGCAGGAGGAATATCAGCGGAAGCTGGCGAGATGCATCTATGAAGGGATCCTGATCTATACGGGAAGAGAGCCGGGGAAGCCGGTGCGGACAATCGACAGCAGGGGATAGGACTCTGCAGCACCTGAAAATTTATAGGGCATCAGGTTTTCGATATTTATCCACCACTCTGTGGATAAGTTGGGGATTGACATTTTTGGTGTGATCAGAAAATGTTGAAATATCAACGGGTATGGCGCTTAATTTTATCCACAGCCGCCTTGGGATAAAATTGTATACAAAGGCTGAGGTTCTTGTGGATAAGCGTTTAAACCTCATATTTTTACTACTTTCAGGTTGTTGAAAAAAATTCGCCCGGGCGCAAACACGGGTTTACATAATATGATGAAATCTGCCGGCGGTAAAAAATACCGGGCAACGCTGAAGCGTCGGGCGGAATGTTATACGAAAGGGAAAAAGGCCATGTTAAAGGAAAAAAGTTTTTACAAGGAAGGATTGCCTCTCAATGTCGTGACGGCAAATATCATAGAATATCCGATCCACTTTCACGACGATATGGAAGTGGTCTATGTCCTTGAAGGGTCGGTGGGGATGAAGAACGGCTACTATTCGTATACCCTGAATCAGGGCGATATCTTCATTCTGAACGGCAGGGAGGTCCACAGCTTCCACCACACCGGCCAGCCCAATATGGTTATGATGCTGCAGATCGATATTTCCTTTTTTTCGAAATACTATGGCAATCTGAGGAACAGTTTTTTTGTAACGGACATGAAAAACGAAGACGATGAAAACCTGGAAGCCTTAAGGAGCATTCTGGGACGCATCATGCTGGACATCCTGGATAAGGGCTACGGGTATGAATATAAAGCCATAGAGGCCGTCCACAATCTGCTTGCGAACCTGCTGGCCAATTTCCAGTACTTCACCATGGAGAACGGAAAATTTGTCAATGAAGCGAAAAATATTGGAAATAAGGTCCTGGCGGGCCGGCTGAACCGCATTACCGACTATATGTACGAAAACTATTCGAGACGGCTTACACTGAATGAAATCGCCGAACAGGAGCACCTCAGCATCTACTATCTTTCCCATGTGATCAAGGAGGCTACGGGGCTCAGCTTTCAGGAACTCCTCAGCTTCATCCGGGTGGAAGAGTCGGAAAAGCTTTTGCTGGGCACCAATAAGAAGATCGGCGCCATTTCCGAGGAATCCGGCTTTTCCGCGATCCGGTACTATATCAAGTATTTCACCAAATGGTTCGGGATGCATCCGATGGAATACCGGAAGAAATACACGGGCAACGTCAGCAGCAGGGAGATCCATGCCCAGTATATCCTTTCCAAGCCGGATGAGATCAAAAGAGCCATCAAAAGCCAGTCAAAGGATATCTTCGTGACCGACGGCCAGGAAAAGGGCTCCGCCCTGACCATCGTTTCTCTGGATCTGGATCAGTCGAATGGGGTGAAAAAACCTGTGGAAAACGGGATCGAGGCTCTGTTTGGGAAAGCTCCCATGCTTCCGGCGGCGTTTGCCTATAAAATGCTTACGGCGCTTAACGAGCATATTGCCGCCGAGGGTGAAAACTATATCATCACCCGGTCTCATAAGAGCAATTTGGACAAGGAGTCCTTCAGCATCCTCTTCTACAGCAATACCGAAAAAATCAGGGACATCGCCGACAAGAACCTCTCTCTGGAAGACACCGTAGAGGAGTTGAAAAAGTTTAACGATAAATCGGAAATCCTCATCAATATCAGCGGAATAAGCGGAGAATACAGGATAAGCCGGTATAAATTCTCCAAGGATAATATTCTGATGAGCTATAAGGTGAAGCTGGGAAATTCCAATATTGTATCCAAGCGGGAAAAGCTCACCAACCGGTGGGCCATGACGCCGACCGTCAGTTTTTCGTCGGCGACTTCCGTCGACACCTTGAGCATCCAGTCCCATTTGACAGGATTCGGCGCTGAATTGATCCTCGTCGACCGGGTCGAATGATGGTTTTGACCCAGGCCGGAACGGGGATGTGAACGGTTTGTGGCATTGTCTGAAAAACAGGGCAAAGACAGCAAGACAGTACTATTTTTGAGCAAAAACATAATTGAATGTTCTAAGGCCGTTTGGTAACATAGCCGTAGATATTAGATGTGCGCCGCATGTTATTGTGGTCTGTTTAAAGAACATGATAACGTTTGGCGTTACAAATTTATGTGGAGGGTGACAATATGAAACTTTTAATCATCGGAGCCGGCGGCGTCGGCACATCTGCCGCTATGATCATCAAGAGAGCCGGAAAAGACGGCGACTGGGCTGAAAAGGTTGTAATTTCAGACTACAACTTTGCAAGAGCAGAGGAAGTTGCGAAGCTTTGCGGCGGCGGAAAGTTTGTTGCTGAAAAGATCAACGCGAAGGATAGCGACAACATCAAAGAAGTTATTAAAAAGCATGGCATTACGTTTGTAATGAACGCTGTTGAGCCTGACTTCAATGAGAACATCTTTGACACCTGTTTTGAATCTGGCGTAGGATACCTTGACTGCGCGATGACTCTTTCCAAGAGACATCCGGAAAAACCCTTTGAACTGCCATATATCAAGCTGGGCGACTATCAGTTTGAAAGAAATGAACAGTGGGAAAAGGCCGGCAACATGGCGCTGGTAGGTTCCGGAGTAGAACCCGGCATGGCTGACGTCTTTGCAAAGTATGCGGCCAAGCATTTATTCGATACCATTGACGAAGTAAACGTAAGAGACGGAGACAACTATGTGATTCCCGGTTATGACGGCGTCGCTTTCGGATTCTCCGTATGGACGACTATCGAAGAGTGCCTGAATCCCCCGGTGATCTGGGAAAAGGACAAGGGCTGGTTCTGCACAGAGAATTTCTCAGAGCCTGAAATCTTCAACTTCCCCGGCGGCATCGGCGATGTTGAAGTAATCAACGTAGAACATGAAGAAGTCATGCTCGTACCGAGAGTTATCGACTGCAACAGAGTAACCTTTAAGTATGGCGTACCGAGAGAAATGAGAACGCTGCTGAAGGATCTGGAAGCTTGCGGCATGGATTCCGCGACCAGAATGATCAAAGTCGGCGACAGCGAAATCACCCCCAGAGACTTCCTGGTAAAGGTTGTTCCAAGCCCCGGCGAAGTATCCGCCACTATGATCGGAAAAGGCTGCGCAGGAACTTGGGTAACAGGAACAAAGGATGGCAAGAAGAGATCCGTATATCTCTATCAGGTAGCTGACAACCAGGAATGCCTGAAGAAATACACCACCAACTCCGTCGTCGCCCAGACCGCTGTAAGTCCGGTCATCATGATGGAACTGATCGCAAAGGGCATCTGGGATCTGAAGGGCGTACACGGACCTGAATCTTTCGATCCGGATCCATTCATCGAGAGATTGGCAAAATATGAATTCCCGGCCGGAATCAGAGAAATGGATTCCGAATACTCGGATGCACTGAATGAGCAGAAATTTCTTGACGCGATAAATAGCTAATCGGATAGGCAAAATAGTCGGATAACGAAATAAGCGAATAAGAGATAAAACAGGAGAGGCACTTCGGATGAAGTGCCTCTCCTGTTTAATAGGAAATATCATTTAAAAGTGGGATGACTGGGGTGGCTGGGATGGCTGGCAAATAAGGATGACTAGGAGAAATAAGGATGTCGCCATGCTCAAAATTTGGGGTATG
>DAITKX010000079.1:0-4923 GCA_036835995.1 Bacillota bacterium
CCATTTAAAAACCCTGCATCATAAATTTTGATGCAGGGTTTGTCAGCAGTCTGAAAGCCCCGGAGAAATCCGGGGCTTCCCTGATCACTTTATGATTAAACCAGTGCGAAAATTTGACTAAATCACCGCCAGACCGCTGCGCTGATATCCAAGAAAATCCCCTTGACATCAAAGGTTTTCACGGTATAGGATATAGGTAATTGAATAGCTTTTCCTGCAGTTGCATCGATTGCCAGCCAGTAAAATATGGACGGCGAGCGGATGCATTGAATGACAAGCCGGTCGGAATCCGGCGCAGTCTTACCTCTACTGTGTTTCGCAAGTGTTTTGAGCGCGTGCGATAAGCCAGGTTGTCAGCTGCTTGAAGGTAATATATCAAGGTGGAATATGTTGCTGATTTTTGCAGACAGCGTCTGTCGCGGAATGAGCGTCAGGCGGTGTGTTCCGGTGTCCTTGTTTTGACGCCTTGCAGGAATTAGCAACGGATTCCACCTTTTTAATGCGAGGAGAAAAGAAGGGAGAATGAAGGGGATGAAAAGAATTAAATCTGCGAGAAGAACCGGAGTTTTACTGGCACTGCTTCTGGTTGTTTCCATGACGTTCGGCAGCGTTTCAGCATTTGCCGCGGGCGGTCAGACGGCTGCGAACGGAGCGCCGTTGCTAGCTGCAAGCGGACAGGGGGCGACGCAGGAAACCATAAAAGCTGCCATGGACGATACGGCGGCCTACGTTTACAAGACCGTGCAGGACCCCCAGGTGGGCTCCATCGGCGGAGAGTGGGCGGTGCTGGGCCTTGCGAGAAGCGGCTGCAGCGTGCCTGCGGAATATTACAGGGATTACTACAACACAGTTGCAGACTATGTGAAGGCATGTAAGGGCGTGCTCCACGAGAAAAAGTACACGGAATATTCCCGGGTGATCGTGGCCCTCACTTCCATCGGAGCGGACCCTTCCAATGTGGGAGGATATAACCTTTTGACCCCTCTGGGGGATTTTGATAAGACCATCTGGCAGGGGATCAACGGTCCCATCTGGGCGCTGATTGCGCTGGACAGCGGAAATTACGCCATACCGAACAATCCGTCGGCGGCGACCCAGGCAACCCGGCAGATGTATATCGATGAAATTTTATCCCGGCAGCTTGCGGACGGCGGCTTTTCTCTGTTCGGGGGCATTGAAGGAGCCGATGCGGCGACCGAAACTTCCGATCCGGATATCACGGGCATGGCGCTGCAGGCGCTGTCCAAATATCAGGATCAGCCGAAAGTAAAGCAGGTAACGGAGGAGGCCCTTGCGTGTCTGTCAAAGATGCAGAAGAGCGACGGCGGCTTTGCAAGCTGGAACACTTCGAATCTGGAAAGCTGCGTCCAGGTTATCGTCGCCTTGGCAGAGCTTGGGATCCCGCTTTCCGACAACAGATTTATGAAAGATGGAAACACCATGATTGACAATCTCCTCACCTTTTACATGAAAGGAAAGGGATTCCTCCATACGTCGGACGGAAGCGGAAGCAACCAGATGGCGACAGAGCAGGGCTTCTACGGACTGGTTGCGGCATACCGGGCGCAGCAGGGGAAGAATACCCTCTACCGCATGGGGGACGCGGTTCCTATGATATCAGGCACGGCGGGAGATGCGACGGCTGCGGATACGGCAATCACAGGGGCGGCGGTTGGCCTGACCGGAAAGAACGCGGACGTTCGGAAGCAGGAGCTGACCGCACCGGGAAAGACCTTCTCTGATATCGTCGCTCATAAGAATCAGCCGGCCATCGAAGCTTTGTCCGCCCGTGGGATTATAAACGGAAAAACGGTAGATCAGTTTGCGCCCGATGCAACCATGACCCGGGCTGAATTCTCCACCATCATCGTAAAAGCCTTAGGCCTTGTGCCGAAAGCGAACGGCAAATTTACCGACGTTCCTTCAAACTCCTGGTACGCGCCTTATGTGGGAACCGCCTCTGATTACGGGATCACCAATGGGACTTCCGGCGGAGGATTCAACCCCGAGGGCACCATTACGAAGCAGGAGGCGGCGGTGATGGTGGCGAGGGCCGCGAAGCTCTGCGGTATGGATACGGAGATGGACTCCGCAGCGGCCAGGGACGTGCTGGCGCAGTTTGGCGATTATGTGACTTTGGACAGCTGGGCACAGGGCAGCGTGGCATTTTGCTATGATAAGGATATTCTTTCACAGGATGAGCTTCAGATATCGCCCAAAACGGCGATTAAACGCTGTGAAATCGCGGAAATGCTTTTCCGCATGCTCACGTCGGCACAGCTGATATGACAAAGAACAAAGGAAAGATGATTGCCGCCGGAGCCATCTGTGCGGCGTTGGTGATCACCTATATAGCGGGCGGAGGTTACGCCGTGAAAAGCGGACTGCCGTCCGAGAATTCCGACGTTTCAACTCCATCCGCCGTCACCCAGGCAGCCGTTACGCAGGCCGCGGTGCGGGAGGATGCTTCGGGACCGGCAATTGCCGCCCCGGGCGGGGACGCGGAGGAGAAAGAAACGGCGAAAGCTCTTTCTGCGGAAGAAAAGCAGGCGCTGGCAAAATCCATGGGTGGAGGCTCTTCCGAGGGAGTGGAAAAGGGTTCGGCGGATTATTCCAAGCTTCAAGGCATGTCCCTCGATCCGGAAACAGGGAAAGACAAGTATCAAACCGAGCCCGTTCCGGAGGGCAAGCCGGTTCCGGTGGAACCAAAAGACGCGACGATCACGGACCACAAGCTCACCTGCACGCTGTCGGTGCGCTGCGATACGATTTTGGACAACATAAAGGCCCTGGACCCGGAAAAAGCTGAACTGGTACCTGCGGACGGAGTGATCTTTCCCGCTCAGAAGGTAGACTTTTATGAGGGGGAATCGGTATTCAACGTTCTCCTGAGAGAAATGAAGAAAAATAAAATACACATGGAATTTGTCGACACTCCCATCTACAACAGCGCATATATCGAGGGGATCAACAATCTGTACGAGTTTGACTGCGGCGAGCTCTCCGGCTGGATGTACAAGGTGAACGGCTGGTTTCCCAATTACGGCTGCAGCCGGTACCAGCTCAAGGACGGCGATGTGGTCGAGTGGGTATACACCTGCGACCTCGGCCGGGACGTGGGCGGCTATTATTCTGCGGGAGGGGAATGATGGAAGACAGTTTCTCGGGGTTTCATCCGGTTGTCAACTTTACATATTTCGCCTTTGTTATCGCTTTTTCCATGGTGTTCATACATCCGGTCTGCCTTGGCCTGTCCCTCTGCTGCGCATTTGCTTATTCCATCTATCTGAACAGAAGAAAGGCCGTGAGGTTCAACTTCATGTTTTTGCTGCCCATGCTGCTGATCATGGCGCTGGTCAATCCGGCCTTCAATCATGAGGGCGTCACCATACTTGCCTATCTGCGCAGCGGCAATCCGCTGACCATGGAATCCATCTTGTACGGTGTGGCGGCGGCGACTATGATCGCCGCGGTCATCGCCTGGTTTTCCTGCTACAACGCCGTCATGACCTCGGATAAATTTATCTATCTTTTCGGCAGGATCATTCCCGCCATGTCCCTGATCCTATCCATGATCCTCCGGTTTGTACCCAGATTCAAGGCGCAGATCAAGGCCATTTCAGCGGCTCAGAGGTGCGTGGGCCGGGATGTTTCAAACGGCAGTGTTCTGCAGCGGATACGCCACGGCGTTACGATCCTGTCTATCATGATCACCTGGGCGCTGGAAAACGCAATAGAGACTGCCGATTCCATGAAGAGCAGGGGTTACGGGCTGCCGGGCAGGACGGCGTTTTCCATCTTCCGATTTGACTCCAGAGACAGGGCGGCAATGATTTTTCTGCTTGCCGCAGGAGCCTATGTCATTGGAGGGGCCTTTGCAGGAGGTCTGCACTTCCGGTACTTTCCCTCGGTAAAAGGCTCCTTTACTCCATATACCTGGAGCGTGATCCTGGTATATCTGACCCTCTCCCTCATGCCGCTGGTTATTGACGCCTGGTACGGTCGTCGATGGAAGGGGCTGGCGAAGGAGAGAGGAAAGCTCCAAACGGGAGAAAAACAAAAACTTCGGACAGCAAAGGAAAGGAGAGCGGCGTGAATACATTTCAATTGAAAGAGGTATCCTTTTCCTATCCCGAACAGGAAAAGCAGGTTTTAGAAGATATAAATCTGGAGATCAAACGAGGAGAGTTTGTAACGCTGTGCGGTCCCTCAGGCTGCGGCAAAACGACCCTGCTGCGCCAGCTCAAAACAAGCCTTGCGCCTCACGGAAAGCTGCAGGGGGAGATTCTGTTTGAGGGAACGCCTTTGACGGAGATCGATCAGCGGACCCAGTCGTCCAGGATCGGCTTTGTGCTTCAAAGCCCGGAAAACCAGATCGTGACCGACAAGGTTTGGCATGAGCTGGCCTTCGGGCTTGAAAGCCTGGGTTGTGAGACTCCGGAAATCAGGCTTCGGGTCGCTGAAATGGCGTCCTTTTTCGGAATACAGAACTGGTTTTATAAAAAGGTCGAGGAGCTTTCGGGAGGTCAGAAGCAGCTTTTGAATCTGGCGTCCGTTATGGCGATGCAGCCCGCCGTCCTGATTTTGGACGAGCCGACGAGCCAGCTCGATCCTATTGCGGCGTCGGATTTCCTTGCCGCCGTGGCTAAAATAAACAGGGAGCTCGGAGTCACCGTCATCCTGACAGAACATAGGCTTGAGGAGGCTTTTCCCATGTCCGACCGGGTCGTCGTCATGGACAAAGGGCGGCTGATCTGCGACGGAACGCCGAGAGAGGTCGGACTTATCCTCTCGAAAAGCGGCCACAGCATGTTTCGCGGTATGCCGGCTCCCATGCGGATTTTTGCAGGGGTCCCCAACGACTTGGACTGTCCGGTTACGGTCAGGGACGGCAGAAGCTGGCTGGACCGGCTTGCAGAGGAA
>DAITKX010000079.1:4964-16266 GCA_036835995.1 Bacillota bacterium
GGCGGCCGCAGAGGAGGAGATCGGAACGGGCGAAGGCCCAGGCTCAGGAGACCGCGGGAGCAGTGCTGGAGGCCTTGCCGATGAGAAGGCCGCGATAGACCTGAAAGAGGTCTGGTTCAAATATGAAAAGGATGGGCCGGATATCATAAAAGGATTGAATCTCACCGTATCGAAAGGCGAATTTTTTGTCATCGTGGGAGGCAACGGGACGGGGAAAACCACCGCCTTGTCCCTGATATCAGGGATCCATGCGCCTTATCGCGGGAAAGCGAAGATAAAGGGTTCCTGGGCGGCGCTGCCCCAAAATCCACAGAGTCTGTTTGTGAAAAAAACCGTGAAGGAAGATCTTCTGGAAATGCTGAAAGAGAGAAAGCTCTTCCGGGAAGAAAAAGAGAGGAGGCTCAGACGGGTCGTCCGGCTTTGCCGCCTCCAGGAGCTGACAGACAAGCACCCTTACGATTTATCCTGCGGGGAGCAGCAGCGGGCGGCCCTTGCAAAGGTCCTGCTGCTGGAACCGGAGATCCTGCTGTTGGACGAGCCCACAAAAGGCCTGGACAGCGAATTTAAGCAGGAGCTTGCGGCGATATTGAAGAGCCTTCAGAAAAAGGGGACCACCATACTCATGGTGAGCCACGATATAGAGTTCTGCGCCGAATACGCTCAGCGCTGCGCCATGT
The DNA here is from genome assembly GCA_036835995.1 of Bacillota bacterium. Lineage (GTDB taxonomy): Bacteria > Bacillota > Clostridia > Peptostreptococcales > Anaerovoracaceae > Anoxybacterium. The sequence continues at coordinate 5,642 of DAITKX010000079.1, forward strand.
TCTTTGACGGAAGCATCGTAACGGAAGAAGCTCCGTCTAAGTTCTTTTCCGGGAACAGTTTCTATACCACCGCGGCAAACAGGATGGCAAGGCATCTCTTCCCGGAGGCGGTCACCGCGGATGACGTTATTCTGGCCTGCGGCGGGGTGGTGGCGCCCAAACCGGAGCTTGGCGAACAGGAGGATTTGCCGGACGACGAAGATCCAACCGGCGAGGGAATCATGCCGGACGACGAAGATTCAACCGGCGCTGAAAACTCAACCGATGACGGATATCCTGCGGCAGACGAATCCCTTGCGGGAAACCGCCATTCCGCCGATAGCGCCCGGGTGAGAGCGGAGCAGACAGCTGTGGGCGACAGGAGGCTGACGAACAGAACGAAAACCGCGGTCTTTATCGCTCTGACCACGATTCCTCTGACGATTTTCATGGGGATATATTATTTGGACGACCGGAAATATTACTTTATTTCCACCCTTGTTTTGCTTGAGGCGATCCTTCCCTTTGTTATGATCTTTGAGAAAAGGAAGCCCCAGGCAAGAGAGCTGCTTATCATCGCCGTGCTTTGCGGGATTGCCGTCGCGGGACGGGCGGCTTTCTTCTGGGTGCCCCAGTTTAAGCCGGTTACCGCCGTCGTCATGATCTCCGCGGTGGCCTTCGGCGGCGAGGCGGGCTTTCTTGTGGGAGCAGTGACAGCCCTGGTTTCCAATATGTTTTTCGGCCAGGGGCCGTGGACTCCCTGGCAGATGTTTGCCTTTGGATTCATCGGTCTGGTGACGGGGATCCTGTTTAAAAAAGGAGTCCTGCGCTCCAGCAAATATGCCCTTGCAATCTTTGGAGGGCTGGCGGCGTTTTTCATCTATGGCGGAATTATGAATCCGGCTTCCGTTCTGATGTATCAGGACCATCCCACCGCGGGAATGTTCCTTGTGGCCTATGGGTTGGGCGCTCCCTTCGATCTGGTCCATGCCATCGCTACGGTATTCTTCCTGCTGCTGGCCGCGGAGCCCATGCTGGAAAAGCTCGAGCGGATAAAAATAAAGTATGGGTTGATCGAAAAGGAATCTTCGGATGATTTTTAACGCATGCGTGGACCAAGCGCGTGCGTACTTTTTAATATGCGCACACCGGATAAAAATTATGGAAGTTTACGGTTTTTTGACGATATGAGATTTTTTTGGTATACTAACTGTTAGTACTGTTTTGTCGCGAATAAGGAGGTAATTCTTATGGACTCAAAAAAAGTCTTGATTATTGAAGATGAGAAATCCATATCGGATATTATAAAGTTCAATTTGACGAAGGAAGGCTTTGATGTAGATACGGCATATGACGGCCAGACCGGGCTTGAAAAAGCGGTGTCGGGCGGGCCGGATCTGATCCTGCTGGACGTGATGCTGCCGGTTATGGACGGTTTTCAGGTCTGCAAAAAAGTCAGGGAAGCGAGTACGGTCCCGATCCTCATGCTGACCGCAAAGGAAGAAGAAGTGGACAAGGTGCTCGGTCTGGAGCTTGGCGCCGACGATTATATTACAAAGCCCTTCGGAATGAGGGAGCTGGTGGCGAGAATCAAAGCCAATATCAGGAGAACGGATCTGATGGCTAATTTGAAGGATGTTCCCTCCAATATTCAGGACTTTGGGAGCCTCGCCGTGGATTTGAACCGGTACGAGGTCCGGAAAAATGGCAAGGCGCTGGAGCTCACCCTTCGGGAATTTGAGCTGCTGAAATATTTGGCGGAACGCGAGAACAAGGTGTTTTCCCGGGAGCAGCTCCTTGAAGAGGTCTGGGGATACGAGTATTACGGGGACATCCGCACGGTAGACGTGACCGTGCGGAGGCTGAGGGAAAAGCTTGAGGACGATTCCAGCGACCCAAAGTATATCATGACAAAACGGGGAATAGGATATTATTTCAGGAGGCCATAACCGCCATGTTGTCTTTTGCTAACGGAGGTCAACCGGTATGATTGCGAAACAGAAGAGATGGTCCAGCATACGATGGAGGATCGTTTTTATCTATTTTCTTCTCGTCTTCATCGCGACGACGATAATAGGGGTCTTTATCATGAGCCAATTGGAGGCTTATTATAAGGATTCCGTTCGCAAAAACATCACCGGTATGGTGCAGAAAGGCACTCTGCTGTCCTCTCTTCAGGGGTTTGAGGATTTGAAATCCCATCAGAAGGAAATCCAGTCCAACATTAAGAATTGGCCTGCCAGCGTGCAGCAGGAGCTCTTTGTCGTAGACGACAATTTTACCATCATCGCCGCGTCCAACAATGAGAATTTGATTTTGAAAAGTGCGGCGGACTTCCTGGACCCGGACCTTATACCCAGAGGGCTCAGCGGTGAAAGTGGCGCCGAGTCTGAGGGCATCGTTAAATCGGCAAACAGGGAAATGCCCGTTAAAAATATGGTGTTTCCCATCAAGAACCAGGACCGCATCAAGGGCGTCCTCTATATCAGAGAGGACATGACCAGCATTTATGATACCATTGATCAGTCAAAGATCATATTTGTAGAGGCGATGATCATCGCCCTCATCATCACCGTCATCCTGGGATTCTTCATCGCCCGGAGCATTACCGTTCCCATCAACGACGTGACGGAAAAGGCGGAAAAGATGGCCCAGGGTGATTTCGGCCAGGAGGTCAGCGTCAAATCCGACGACGAGATCGGCCGCCTTGCGGAGATGTTCAACCTTCTCAGGCAGCAGCTCAATCTGACCCTGTCCGAAATATCCAATGAAAAGAGCAAGCTGGAAACCATATTGAAATACATGGCCGACGGACTGATCGCCGTGGACCTTTCCGGTCACATCATCCATGCCAACGCGGCTGCCATGTCCATGCTGAACTTTACGGCCGGCGATATGGAAAACAAGCATTATGATAGCATCATCAGGGATTACAACGACAATCTGACCTTTGAAAATTTAAGGGAAAACAGCAAAGAAGGAGGCGTCGCGGATATCTTTTCCTGCGGAGGCTCCACCTTCTCCGTGCGGTATGACCGGTTTAAGGATGAAAATGCCCGGGATATCGGGATCATCATGATCCTTCAGGATATCACGGAACGCCAGAAACTCGAAACCATGCAGATGGATTTTGTGGCCAACGTATCCCATGAGCTGAAAACTCCGCTGACCACCATAAAGAGCTATACGGAGACCCTCCTTACCGGCCAGGTGGACGACCGGGAGACCGAAACCCAGTTCCTTGGCATCATCGACACGGAAGTCGATCGGATGAACCGCCTGGTCAAAGACCTGCTGCAGCTTTCCAGACTGGATTACGATCAGGAGAAGTGGAACAAAAAAGAAAGCAACCTCATCAGCTTGCTGAAATCTGTCGTGACAAAGGTTGAAATGACAGCGAAAAATAAAAATCAACACCTCAATTGCATCTTTGACGACAGCCAGCAGGTCATGGCGGTCATCGACAAGGACCGCATAGAGCAGGTGTTGATGAACGCGCTTTCCAACGCGATCAAATACACTCAGGAAGGCGGCAGAATCGATATCGACGTTCTCCAGGCCGGAAAAGAAGCTCAGCTGATCGTCGCCGACAACGGCATCGGAATTCCGGAAAAAGAGCTTTCCCGCGTCTTTGAGCGCTTCTTCCGGGTGGACAAGGCCCGGTCAAGAGCCATGGGCGGCACCGGGCTGGGGCTGTCGATTTCGAAACAGATCATAGAGGAGCATAACGGCAGCATTGAGATCGAAAGCAAGGAAGGAAAGGGCACCAGGGTGACCATCACCCTTCCTCTCGCCCGCATCAGAGGCAAAAAGAACATAGACTGAATACCGGTAATAATTGCACCCCCCAGATAATATATTGAATGGGGGTGTTTTTATGGATGCGCATGTAGTGAATATCGACAACAGGGAAAGGGTTTCCGTAACAGAGGTCACCGACGTCGAAAGCTTTAATGAGGAAATCATCCTGCTGACATTGAAAAACGGAGGCTTGATTATCAGAGGAGAGAATCTTCACATTCAGAAACTGGATCTGGAGGAAGGAAGAGTCCTTATTTCCGGCTCCATCGGCTCCGCGGTATATACGGAGAAAAAAGACAGGCAGGAAAAGGGCTTCCTGAAGAAAATTCTGAAATGAATGCCGTCGATTCCGAATTCAATATCGTCAATCCGCTGATCATCAACCAGTCCTTCGAATTTGTCATCATGCTTTTTGCAGGGATGACAATTATGCTTTTTTACGATATCTTTGTCAAGGTAAAAGGCAGGCTGAGGCCGCGAAAAGGGATATCTTTCGCTGAGGATATCCTGTTTTGGCTGTTTGCCGCCCTGCTGACTTCGGCCTTCCTTTACTACTGCAGCTACGGACGGCTGAGCTTCCATGCCCTTATCGCATTCGGAGCCGGGGCCGTATTGTGGAAAAGATTTTTTTGTGGTACAATACACTAGTATTGGTTTGATACAGGGGGGAACACAAGGGGACGATTCTTCTGTATTCAGATAGAGGAGCCGTCCCCTTGTGCTTTCCCCGCGAAAAAGGTGATTTTTTATATGCTGAAGAAAAAAAAGCGGCGCAGCAGAGAGTTTAAGAACAGCAATCAGGTCATCGATATTGAAAAAGCAAGACAGGTCCGAAGGCAGAAAAGGGAGGAAACTGTCGGCAAGAAGTCAAAACCCCGGAAGACAAAGCCCGTTGTTACGGGGCGCCAGGCGGGAAAAAAAGCCCGTCGCAGAGCGATCTACTTTGTGATTTTTCTGATCATTGGCGGCGTTATAGCGGTGTATACCTTCAATATCTTCACTCTGAAGATTACCGAGGCGAGAACCGAGAAAGAGCTGCAGGCTCTGATGGAGCAGAAGGCCAAGCTTGAACGGGTTTATTCCCAGGTCAACAGTCCGGAATATATCGAGCAGCAGGCAAGACAGCAGCTGAGGATGATCAAACCGGGGGAGATTTTATACGTCCTCCCCGATAAAGATAAAGCAAAAGAGAAGAAGTCCACCGGCGGAGGGGTCGTACCGGAATGATAAAGGAAGTCATCATCGTAGAAGGCAGGGATGACGAGGCGGCGGTAAAAAGAGCGGTGGAAGCGGAAACCATCGCCACCCACGGCTTTGGGATCTCACGGGAAACCTTCGCGCGCATCGAAAAAGCATATTCCGGAAGGGGGATCATCATCTTTACGGATCCCGACTTTGCCGGAGAAAAAATAAGAAAGAGGCTTTCCGAACGCTTTCCCCTGGGGAAGCATGCTTTTTTGCCGAGGGACGAGGCCCTGAAGGACGGAGATATCGGCATTGAAAACGCGTCGGAGGACTCCATCCGGGAAGCGCTCGGGAAGGCGAGGCCGACGGTCCTTGAAAAGCGGTCGGAATTTCAGCAGGGTGATATGCTGGACTGGGGATTGATTGGAGCGCCGGGAGCCGCCGCGAGAAGGGACAAGCTCGGCAAGCTGCTTGGGATCGGGTACGGAAACAGCAAGGTTTTCCTGAACCGGCTCAACCAATATGGCATCAAACGGCAGGAATTCAAAGCGGCCGTTGAAGAAATGGAGAACCAATGAAGTTATATTCACCGGCAACGATCAACGAGATAAAAAATAAATACGGTTTTAAGCTTTCCAGAAGCCTGGGACAGAACTTTCTGACCGACAAGAATATCATCGACAAGATCATTGAGAAGTCGATGGTCGGAAAAGGGGATCTCGTCCTTGAGATCGGCCCCGGTATTGGCGTGCTGACGGCCGCCGCGGCCGCCGTGGCGGGCAAGGTTATCGCCATAGAAATCGATCGGGGATTGATTCCGATTTTAAAGGAAACCCTCAGCGAATACGATAACATTGAAATCATAAACAGCGACGTGCTGAAGACCGATCTCACGTCGATCCTGGAACAAAACAGGGAAATAAACGGTCAAAAAACAGAAGGCATGAAAATATTGGGAAACCTTCCCTATTATATAACGACTCCCATCATCATGAAAATCCTGGAGGATAAGGTCCCCGTGGACTGCATCACCATCATGCTGCAGAAAGAGGTCGCCGACCGGATCAAGGCGGCGCCCGGGACAAAGGCCTATGGAGCGCTGTCCGTGGCGGTGCAGTACTATTGCACTGTCGCCCATGTGGCCAATGCGCCGAAGGAAATCTTTGTTCCGCAGCCCAAGGTGGATTCCGCGGTGATCCGGCTTGATGTCCGAAAGGAAAAACCCGTGAAGCTCAACAGCGAGGAAGCCTTTTTCGCCGTGGTTAAGGCGGGCTTCGGACAGCGGAGAAAAACCCTGCTCAATTCTCTGACAGGGGTTTACGGGTTGACGAAGGAAGAGATCGCGGCAGTCATGGCGACGGCGGACATTGATCCCATGAGGAGGGCGGAAACCCTCAGCCTGGAGGAATTCGCGGCCCTGGCGAATGCTGTAAGACCTGAAAATTGACATCTGGAGGAAAAAACAAACTCAAATGAGATCCATAAAAACTTTTTACACCAAATATCTGCGCAATTCCATCGTGTTATGTGCAGTTCTGGCGCTTGTCATCAATTTTATAATAGAGGCGGCGAGCAGAAGATCGGTGTTTGCCTGCCTGGATTATATGACGGGCTCCCCGATGACATTTATCTATAACGCGTTTATGATATTTTTCACCTTCTCCCTCGCCTACCTTGTGAGACGGAGAATATTCATCTATATCATGGTATCGATTTTCTGGCTGGGAACGGGAATCACCAACGGAATCATTCTGAGCAACAGGATCACCCCCTTTACCGTGACGGATCTGTCCATGCTGAGTTCCGTCATATCGATCATTCCGGTTTATCTCAGCACCGTGCAGATCGTCCTTGCGGCGGTGGCGGCGGTGATCCTCGTAGTCGCTTTGATTTTAGCCTTCATCTTTATGCCGAAGCGCAAACAGAAGATCAATTATAAGAAAAGCTTTGCGGGGGTCCTGATCATCGGTCTGGCGCTGTTCGGCCTGACCAACCTCGCCATCGACCGGAACTGGGTGTCCACGTATTTCGGCAACCTCAATTACGCATACCGCGACTACGGATTTCCCTACTGCTTTATGAATACCTGGCTGAATACGGGAATTTCCGCTCCGCAAAACTATTCCGCAGGAGAGATCGCCGGGATATTTACGTCGGATGAGCTGAAGGAGCTGAGAAGCGAAGTTTCTTCCGGCGGCAGCAACGCTTCCGCGTCGGAAAACGGCGGGGAGAGAAAGCCCAACGTGCTCATGCTCCAGATGGAATCCTTTTTCGACCCGACGCTGATGAAAAACCTGCAGTTCTCGGAAGATCCGGTTCCAAATTTCAGGAAGCTGAAGGAGCAGTATTCTTCGGGATTCCTGACGGTTCCGGCCATCGGCGCAGGGACGGCAAACACCGAATTTGAAGCGCTGTCCGGGATGAGGGTCCGGTTTTTCGGCCCCGGAGAGTATCCCTATAAATCCATACTGACGGATGAAACCTGCGAAAGCCTGGCTTATGACCTGAAGAAGCTGGGCTACGGCACTCATGCGATACACAATCACAGAGGCGCCTTTTACGGAAGAAACAAGGTGTTTCCGAATCTGGGATTCGACACCTTTACCTCTCTGGAATATATGAACAGCGTTTCCAAAACGCCGAAGAACTGGGCGAAGGACAGCGTGCTGACCGACGAGATCATCTCCGCCCTGGAGTCCACAAAGGGCGAGGACTTCGTATATACCATATCCGTTCAGGGGCACGGGCAGTACCCTACCTCCAAGGTCATTGAAAATCCCGACGTGACCGTTTCCGGCATCACGGTGGCAAGCGAGGACAACGCCTTTGAGTACTATCTCCAACAGATCCACGAGATGGACCAGTTCCTCGCAGATCTGACCGACGCTTTGAATAAATTGAACGAACCGACGGTGCTGGTGATCTACGGAGACCACCTGCCGGGCCTGACCATCAGCAACGAGGATCTGGTAAACGGAGACGTATATCAGACTCAATATGTCATCTGGAACAATCTCGGCCTGGAAAAACAGGACAAAGACCTTTACTCCTATCAGATCGGAGCGGAGGTTCTGAACCAGATCGGGATCCATGAAGGGATCATGACAAAATACCATCAGGATCACATGAAGGATCCGGACTACCTCGCAAACCTGAAAGCCCTCCAGTACGACATGCTTTACGGGAAGGGATATATTTTCGGACAGATCGGGCAGGACGGCCCCTATAAGCCCGACGACATGAAGATGGGCGTAAGGCCTATCAAAGTCGATAAGATTGTGAAGATCGGCGGAAAATATTACATCAAAGGCGAGAATTTCACCCCTTACAGCAAGATTTCCATAGACGGGAAAATTCTCGACACCATATTCCTCGGCCCTTCGGTTCTCGGTCTGCTGGAGGAAGCAAACCCCAACGACGTATCGAAGATGAAGGTCAGCCAGGTTGAAAAGAACAACGAGATCCTGAGTACCACGGAATAAAAGAGGACCCGAAGACGCGGGCATAAATGCGGAACCGAAAGCGCAGGGAAAGGAATGAGGGAATTGCCATGAAGACGATGGAAACGGAACGATTGATCCTGAGGGACTGGGATGTGAATGACGTGGACGACCTGTATGAATACGCCAGCAACCCCAACGTCGGCCCCAACGGGAGCTGGAAGCCCCACGAGAGCAAGACGGAGTCCTTGGAAATCATGCAGACTCTGTTTATCAACAAGTATGACTCCTGGGCCATAGTATACCAGGAAAATGGAAAAGTCATCGGCTCCATCGGATATGAGCCCGACACAAAGAGGCCGGGAATCAACTGCAGGGAGCTTGGCTACGCCTTGAGCGAGGACTACTGGGGAAAGGGGATCATGACGGAGGCGGCAAAAGCCGTGATCCGTTACGGCTTTGAGGAGATGGGACTCGACATGGTGACGATTTACCGCAATCCCTACAACAAGAGATCCGGGAGGGTGATCGAAAAGTGCGGCTTCACCTTGGAGGGGACCCTGAGAAGTGCGAATAAAGTCTATGACGGTTCCATCCGGGACGTGATGTGCTTTTCCATGACGAAGGAAGAACATCAGGAGCTGAAGAAAAGGGATGCCCAGGCGCCGCAAAAGGAAAGATGATGGAAGAGAGCAAAAATGCCATCTTTGCCGGGACCGGCGGCAAGACCAACTATGTATACATCGTCCGGTGTGCGGACAGCACGCTCTATACCGGGTTTACAACGGATCTGGAGGGCAGAATGGAAGCCCATAACCGGGGCGCCGGAGCCAAATACACCAGAGGCAGGGGCCCTGTCCAGCTTCTCTACAGCGAAGCTTTTACAACGAAAGGCGAGGCGCTGAAGAGGGAGATCCAGATCAAGAAACTGAAGAGGACCGGAAAACTGAAACTGATCAATTTTATTCAGGAGGATTAATGATATGAGAAAAATTGTTGAAACAAAAGCGGCTCCCGCAGCCATCGGCCCCTATTCCCAGGGGAACATCTTTGGAAATCTGATTTTTACATCGGGCCAGGTTCCCCTCGATCCGGAAACCGGCGCCGTTGTGGGGACGACCATCGAAGAGCAGACCGAGCAGGTATTCAAGAACGTGAAGGCGATACTGGAAGCGGCTGGAAGCTCTCTTCAGAACGTTCTCAAGACCACGGTGTTTATCAAGGACATGAACGATTTTGCTGCGATGAACGCAGTATACGCAAAATATTTCACAGAGGGCTCTTATCCGTCCCGTTCAGCCGTTGAGGTGGCTCGCCTGCCCAAGGATGTGCTGGTGGAAATCGAGACCGTCGCATATCTATAAGGTTAAAAACCCGCCGACCCGCCGGAAGAAAGAGGTTTTTTATGTTCTACCACAGCTTTGACCAGATCCTGAACAAGGTTCGGGAAAATCCCGTAAAGCGGAAAGTCGCCGTGGCGGGGGCGGCCGACAGGCACGTCCTCGACGCCGTGATGGAAGCGCGGAGAATGGGCATTGCAGCCCCGGTCCTCGTGGGAGACACGGACGAAATCACAACCCTGCTCGCGGAAATGGGATTCGACGGTTCGGAATTTGAAATTGCCTGGGCCGGAAGCCCGGCGGAATGCGGAGAGACCGCGGTAGGTCTGATCAGGGACCGGAAAGCGGACTTCATCATGAAGGGGATGATCGATACAAAGGATATCCTGAAACCCCTGGTCAAAAAAGAAAACGGCCTGAATCTGGGGAGAACCATGTCCCATGTGGCGCTGGATGAGATTCCCGGAATGAGCCGCCTGACCGTGATGACCGACGGAGGCATGATCCCGTATCCGACTCTGGAGGAAAAGAAGGACATCATCATCAACGCGGTGGAGATGCTTCGCGCTCTCGGATACGACGAGCCGTCGGTGGCGGTGCTCTGCGCTATTGAAAAGGTGAACCCGAAGATGACGGAGACCGTAGACGCCGAAGCGCTGGCGGCTATGAACAGGGAAGGTATCATCCCAAACTGCCATGTGGTGGGCCCCATTTCCTATGACATTGCCATGAGCGCGGACATCGCCCGGGAAAAGAAGTATGACTGCGCTTATTGCGGGCAGTTCGATATCCTGCTGGCGCCGACCATGGCGGCGGGAAACCTGGTGAACAAAAGCCTTACGGTAACGGCAGGCGCGCTGATGGCAGGGGTGATCATGGG
>DAITKX010000080.1:0-4208 GCA_036835995.1 Bacillota bacterium
TCAGGAAAAAATTTTTGAACTGTCAGAAGAGGTTATCAACGAATGCCTCATTTTAATTTGAATTTCCAGATTTTTTTATAGAAATCAGAGGATGTCAAAGTAAATATTGCTTGTAATATAACGTCCCGCTTCGGTTAAGTTATCATTAAGGCGGTGATGAAATATGAGTAAAAAAAAATCTGACAAGAGCGTCAGAATGGATCAATTAAAGGCCAAATTCCGTGAAGAAACCGGATTTGACATCTCACAATATGGAAACCTGGATAAAGCCGAGCTGACCTCTAGACAAAACGGCTACGTGGGAGGATATATCGGCGGTACCATGACCAAGAGAATGATCGAAATGGCTGAGGAGCAGATGTCAAATCAGGAAGCAAGACAGTAAAAAGAAAAAATACCAACATTTGCATTATACAAAATGTTGGTATTTTCTTTTATCCTTATTTTGCTTTGCCGGGCCAAATCAGTTTCATGTTTTTATCCGGACAAATGCTGCAGCACAGGCCGCATCCCCTGCATCGTTCTCTATGTATCGCAATGCCTGTTCCTGTTTTATCGATAGCCCCGTAAACGCACCCTTTTACGCATTTATGGCAATCTGCCCTTGTGCATTCTCCGATGAGGTGGGATACGACCGGCTCAACCTGAATCTCGTCAAAGGCTTTCAGCCCAGATAGGGCGGCGCCGCGGACCTGAGCAAGCTCTTCGATACCGTTCTTCCTCATCCACGCTTCCAAATCATCCTTCACTTTGCCGATATGCTCAAATCCGTTTATCATAATGGACGTTCCCATTTGAATGGCAGACGCGCCCAGCATCATATACTCCAAGACGTCCTCGCAGGTTTCAATGCCGCCAATTCCGCACACGGGCAGTCTGGTGCTCTGTGAAATGGTTGCGACAGACGCCAGGCCCAGGGGTTTGATCGCAGGGCCTGAATATCCGCCATAGGTCGGCAGATACGGTTTTCTATTCTCAAGGTCAACGCCGAGAATGCACCGCACCGTATCGATGGCGCTTATAGCGCTCCCTCCAGCGTTTTCTACCGCACGGGCGATCTTCGACATATTGGTGACGTTCTGAGAAAGCTTCACCATGACGGGAAGATTCACACTGCTGACAACTTTTCTGGTCATTTCAAAAATTTTATCCGCACTGGCAGCCATGACTTCCAGTCCTTCTCCCATTGGAGAGGCAAGTCCCAGCTCGATGGCGTCCACGCCGATTTTTTTCATTTTACCCGCAATATAACTGATCTCCGAGGAGGTCTGAGCACAAATGCTGGCAATAACAATCCCGCCCTGACTTTTGGCGATGTCGATTTCCCGCTCCCATTCTTCCAGGAGAATATCGCTGTAAAGCCTGATATTCTGAACTCCACCGTTACGATAAGCGATCCGGGGCCGGACGTCGATATTAACTTCATTGACAATGGTCTCCGTCACAACAGCACCCGCACCGGCCAGAAATGCATTTTTAATCATCTCTCCATTCCTTGACCAGGGGCCGGCCGCTACAATAATTGGATTTTTCAGCTTTAATCCCATAAATTCCACGGCTAGCGTCATGCTCTTTTCCTCCTTAACGGTTAAAAAATTTCTTTGACCCGATCCTGATGCCCGCACGATTTGCGCACTTTAAGCTTTGATTGAATTAATATTTCCTGCGGTCCGCTGTTTTCGTCACGGTCCTCCTCCATCAAATCGAATAAAAGCCTTGCGGCCACCAGCCCCATCCGATACTGCGGCTTTGCCACGGTGGTCAGTTTGGGTTCTATAAATCCGGATATTTTTAAGTTATCAAACCCTACGATTGCAATGTCCTGAGGAATTCTAAAGCCGGCCTGCTTTATTTTTTCCATAGCTCCGATTGCCATCATATCAGATGTGAGCAGGATTGCTTCCGGCCGGTCTGCCAGGTTTAGTATCTGACTGGCGCCAAGCAGCCCTCCTTCAATGCTGTTTTCTGTTTCTACGATATATTCCGGTCTGCAAATCAGTTTTTCTTCCTCCACAGCCGCAAGAAAACCTTCCAGCTTATCAGAGTTTTCAGCCTTCGGACGGCTTCCGTATATCATTCCGATCTTTCGATGTCCGATTTCTGCTATATGCCTGACTGCCTCGATGGTTGCCGTTTTATAATCCGTATACACCAGATTCTCATCCGCCAGCGCTTCATTTTTTCCGATCAATACCACGGAGATACCCTGCTTTTTAAGCTGAAGCAGGTCGTCCTTTTTCAAAAAAGACGAAACCAGGATTATCCCGTCCACCTTTCCGGTGATAAGAGTGTCAATATACTCTTTTTCCTTGTTCCGGTCCTCTTCCGTAGTGCAGAGTATGATATTGTATTTTCTCTGACGCGCCACGTCTTCTACGCCCTTCGCAATTTCCATGTATCCCAGATCCAGCGTATCCGGGATAAAAAGCGCGATGACATTTGTTCTGTTTAATTTCAGGCCCCTGGCAAACCAGTTCGGAGTGTAGTTCAGGCTTTCCATAACATTGAGAATATGATCTCTCGTATCAGGGGCGACTGCCTCAGGATGGTTTAAAACTCTTGATATGGTAGCAACAGAGACTCCTGCTTTTTCCGCTACTGCTTTTATGTTCAAGTATCTTCACCTCTCCTTAGACAAAAATATATTGAATCAATTTCACAGCCGTGCTGTATCAGCTCCATTGAATTTATTTTCATTATATAATAAGCAGAAGAGTTTGTATATCAAACTCTTCCGCTTATTCTGACGCTTTTTTATGCAGGTGCTAGAAATGTACGTTTTTTACTGCCGGCGTGGTGGAAGCGATCAACTTCCCGCTCCGGTAAGAGTACAGCAAAGCGGATTTCTCGTTCAGAGCATCGTAGAAATTGGATGCGTCCAGCACGATAAAGTCGGCGGGATTGCCCTCTTTAATGCCATAATTGCTTAAATGGAGGGTCCTGGCGGCATTGTGGGTAATGAACCGATAGGAATTCATGATCTCTTCATATCCCATCATCTGGCAGACGTGAAGCCCCATATGAACAACGTCCCGCATATTGCCGTCTCCCAGCGGATACCACGGGTCAAAGAGGTCGTCGTGTCCAAATGAAACATTGATTCCGGCTTCCACCAATTCCTTTACCCGGGTGACTCCCCTCCGCTTCGGGTATGTGTCCATCCTTCCCTGCAGATGGGTATTCACCAGCGGATTTGAAACAAAGTTGATTCCGCTCATCTTTAAAAGCCGGAATAATTTTGAGGTATAGGCATTGTTATAGGAATGCATCGCGGTGGTGTGGCTTGCGGTGACCAGCTCTCCCATTCCGGCCTCATAGGCCCGGCACGCCAAAGTTTCCAGTCCGCGGGAAGCTTCATCGTCGATTTCATCGCAGTGGACGTCCACCAGCTTATCGTATTTTTCCGCCAATTTCATTGCGAAATTCAGCGATTCGACACTGTATTCCCTTGTGAATTCAAAATGCGGAATCGCGCCTACGCAATCAGCACCCATCTTTACCGCGTTTTCCATCAGCTCCTCGCCCTTTGGATAGGACTGAATTCCTTCCTGGGGAAACGCTACGATCTGAATGTCGACGATGCCCTTCAACTCTTCTTTCAGCTCCAGCATGCCCTCCATGGCGATCAGAGTCGGATCCGTCACATCGACATGAGTCCGCACAAATTGAATTCCATTTGCGGCCTGCATCCTGACCGCCTTTCCGGCCCGGTCCTTTACATCCTGTTTGGTGAGCTTTTCTTTTCTCTTTGACCAGCATTCGATCCCTTCGAAAAGGGTTCCGCTCATATTCCAGCACGGGTCTCCCGCCGTAAGGCAGGTATCCAGATGCACATGGGACTCAATGAACGGCGGAAGGGCCATGGAACCGCTGCAGTCGATCACCTCTTCCCCCGGCAGGGGGGCCAAATCCCTTGCGATTGTCTCAAATTTTCCACCGTTTACGCGGATATCCGTTGTTTCAGGATTATTTTCAATTCTTATATTTTTGATCAGCATGACAAACTCCTTCACAGTTTTACTCGTTGCAAGCCCCTTTTCGGTTCAAGTTCTCAGCAACCTTTTAAACAATTATGCATTTACGCATTCTTTTTGGAACGCCTGGCGAATTCAGAAATGAGACAGATCACAGCCGCGACGATCAGCGCGTTGACCGGAGCGACGCCCCATGGAACCAGAATTCCTACCAGCGCTCCGCAGATAACAGCT
>DAITKX010000080.1:4218-15061 GCA_036835995.1 Bacillota bacterium
ATGCTTCCTATATTAAACCGCTCATCGTGTTCATCAGCGTCTGCGCCGTATTCTTTTTTATTCATATAATAATGGATGATCAAAACAGCTCCCACCGGGGGAATCATTCCGCTAAGCAGGCTCAAATAGCTTACGAAATTGTAGTACAGCCATACGGCGGTTATGGTTCCTATCGCTCCGGCGACGAGCACCAGCGGTTTCATTGGGACTTTAGTGATATTGGAAACGCCCAGTCCGGCTGTGTACAGCGCGTTATTGTTTGTCGTCCAGATATTCAGACCCAGCGTGATCACTGCAGGAAGCGCCAGACCCTGGAGGATTAAAATATTAAAGATATCAGCGACTCCGGTCACCGCGCCGCCAACGGCCCCAAACACCATCATAATCGAATTGCCGACAAAAAATGCCACTACCGTAGCGATGATCGCGGTTCTGGGAGTCCTGGCGAAACGTGAAAAGTTTGGAGTTGCAGTCCCGCCGCTGATAAACGAGCCGACGACGATTCCGATTCCGGCTGCCAGCGTCAGGGGTTTTGCCGGATTTTCAGAGAAAACGTTCATGAAACCGCCGACTTCATTGATTCCCCAGTTTACGGAGTAAACACCAAGAATTGCAATGAGAGGAACCGCGATGGAGCCCAAAATGGCGAGAGCTTTAATGCCGAAATAAGCCGTTAAGGTCATGACGACGCCTGTAATTACAATGAGAATCCACACAGGCACATGAGTCAGACCCGATACCGGTATTGCGAACATCGCTACGCCTACTCCAAACCACCCGATCTGCGTAAAGCTGATGATCGCAGACGGAAGATAAGAGCCGTATTGTCCAAAAGAATGATGCGCTAAAAGATCTAAAGATAATCCCGTTTTTTGTCCGATGTAACCCAAGGTGCCGCAATATACGCCTAGAAAAGCGTTCCCTATAACTACCGCGAGAAAAAAATTCATTAAATTCAGGCCGATCCCGAGATTGCCCCCTGCAGTCATGCTCGGGGTAAAAAATGTAAAACCAACGAGCACAACCATTGCAGCCCAGATGCCCTGTATCTGATGTTTCGGTGGAACAGCAGATAATGAAAACTCTGTGTCTGCAACATCCTTTCGCTTCTTTTTTTCGACTTCTTGCATAGTGGTCTCCTTTCTTTTCTAAAGCCGTATCTCTTCGGACTTTAGATGACGCGCTTTTAACGGATCAAACAAATATGATAATCAATTACATTCTCTATTTCCTTATTTTTCAACATTTATGTAGTATTCCATGAATTATTCTGGCGTTTTAATGTAATTGATTACATAGGTCAAATCTATAATAGCAAACTGCCTCTGCAGTGTCAATATAGAAAATTCAATTTTCTGAAAATATGTCAAAAAACGATGCTCTTGGCGCGGGCGATTTTTTGTTTTGCCGCATCCTTTTCTTCGTAATTTTCACAATATTTCGTGTTTGGTTCTTCTATCAGTGCTTCGTTTACAAATCCATTTACTGGGAGTATAATTCGCTTGTAACTATTTTATTTTTCATGTCAAAGAGTTTAAAGGAGTGACCAAATGTCTAAAATTCAAACTGAAGGAGCAATTCCAGCGAAAAATAATGCTGGAAATTCCTTCCTGCTAGTTGCACTAGTTTTTTTTGTTTTTATCGGCATCGCCTTTTGTCCCGCATTTAACGAAAATGTAGCTCATAGCATTGCCGAGCTGACCGGACAAGCAGCTTCCCCGGCATCCGCCCAAGCACAGACCATTTTTGAGATTCTGCAGTATAACCGTTCCATACATGTCCTTGCAATGTTATTGCTCGGGTTCGGATTCCTGATGTGCTTTGTCCGAGGCCATGGATTCAGTTCTATCACAGCAACACTGCTTGTTGTCAGCGTTTCCATTCCGGTTTATATGCTTGTCAAAAGCTTCGCAGGGGAAGGTTCCGCACTCAGCATTGAAACATTCCTGTTCGCGGAATTTTGTGCTGCCAGCCTGCTGATCACAATCGGGGCCCCTCTGGGCCGACTCAAGATGGATCAGTATCTACTGCTCGGTGTTTTATTTGTCCCGGTCTACTTTTTCAACGAATGGCTTATTCTTGAAAGCGGTTATTTTAAAGGATTTTTAGATACCGGCGGAAGTGTCGTCATTCATGCCTTCGGAGCTTATTTCGGCATGGGGCTGATCGCCGGAACGTTCAACAAATTTAAGGAGGGCGATACCTGTGAAAGCGACTCCATAAGCAATCAATTTTGCCTGCTTGGAAGCCTCATTCTCTGGGTTTTCTGGCCATCTTTCACCAGCGCTATCGTCGCCCCTGATCGAATTGTTTTAACCGCTATTAACACGGTTTTTGCACTTTGCGGAGCAACTGTCGCCACCTACATTTTCTCTAAGATGATTCGCGGCCACATTGATGTGGAAGATATCGCAAACGCAGCATTGGCTGGCGGAGTAGCCATTGGTTCCACCTGTGATTTAGGAAATCCCGGCATGTCCATACTGGTCGGTCTTGCCGCAGGAGCACTAAGCACTTGCGGTTTCAGCATCATTGCGCCGAAAGTGCAAAATCTGCTCAAAGGCACGGATACATGCGGCGTTCACAACCTGCACGGCATGCCCGGCATATTGGGAGGGCTATCGGCTATTATTATTACCGGCAATGTCGGAACCCAACTGTTTGGCATCGTTACCACCGTTGTCATTGCCTTTGTCGGCGGTAAGATTGCCGGTATCATTATAGGACTTCTTGGGACAAAGAGTGCGCTTTACAGTGATATGGATGAATTTGAAGAACCGGAATACATAAACTGATCCGTTTATACGGCACGATAAAAAAGCGGATTCATTCTTAGTCAGGAAGAACGAATCCGCTTTATGGTGCCGCATAATCCCTCATTGTCTGATGGATCACGCGGCGGCTCAAACCAAATTGGTTGATTTGACATATGTGATATATCTGCCCACAAGGGTTATGATAAGGTTACATACCAGAACCGGATTGCGGTAACAAGGCCCACCAGGAATGCAAATATCAGTCCCACATTCAGTATTTTGTTCGCCTTATGCTCTCCTACCAGGGATTTTTTATTGATCAGAATGAACCACGCCAGAATACCGATCGGCATGAAGGTGGCGTTGAAGGCGCCCCCCCAAGTGACTATGGAATAAGGATTGAAGCCGAAGATCGGAATGATAAAGCCGCAGACCAGCATGATCAGCTGAATCGCTTTAAAGTTTCTCGTTTCAGGCTTTGTATCCCAATTGAACATGTCCGTCAGCACATAAGCTTCTACGGCCGTTTCCGCAATCATGGTGCTGAAGGCCGCTCCAAATAAGCCCAGGCAGAATAGATATGTACTGAATTTACCGGCAAAAGGTTCCAGGGCCACTGCCGCATCGATGGCGCCGGTGGGTGTGACACCGTTGTTGAATAAGGTAGATGTTACGACGATCAGAACAGCAAACTGCACAAGCAGCAGGAAAATATTTGTCAAAACTGTTTCAAACCGGAAGATGCCCAATTTCTCCGTGTTATAGTTGTTGTTTTTCGAGGCATAGGCCTGAATAGCGGGTACGTTGACCGCCAGCGCCGATCCCAACACCGCCGTAAACAGCAGTACATCAGCTTTAGAGGTAGGCAGCCTGAACGAAACCAACCCTTTGAAGAAGCCCGCCCAGTCCACATCTACGAAAAACAGCGCCACGACAAAGCTCAACGACAAAACGTATACCATGTACTGCATACCTTTTTGGATAAATTGAGTGGCCGACTTCCCCGGAATCAGTACGAAGATGATACCTAAGACGATCATGACAATGCTGCCCATGCTGTTGGACATACCGGGAATCACTGTGTGCGCGACATTGCCCAGCAAAGCGATTTGAACCCCGAAGAAAACGGTATTAACGATTAGGATTGCGGCTCCGGTAACATACCCGAAGGCAGGATTGATTTCCTTCTTGATCAGTTCAACAGGGTTCATATTTGTGATGACTGTCAGTTTAACGCAAGCATAGATTGCGATGAAGATTGCCAACGTTGCCAGCGCAAAGACCCATCCGAAGATAAATCCCGTGGCAGCTGCCAGCAGAACCGAATTGGTCACTGTGGCGCCTCCGATGTTCAAGCCTGCCGCCATCCACGCAGGGCCTGTAGACCTCACTTTTTCGATGAAATTCATCTGTTCAAATGCTTTTTCTTTTGTCTCCGATGATGTTCCCATTTCTGTTCCTCCTTCAATAGATTTGTTTCTAATTATTGGCAAAGTCTTTATTTCCGGTTTGACTCCCGAAGCTTAAAAAACAGCTTTTCTTTTGTGATCGGCAAATCTCGGAAGGAAATGCCGGTGGCATCCTCGACTGCATTTCCTATCGCTGCCGCCAGTGCGATTACCGAGCTTTCGGCAATTCCCTTTGATCCGAAGGGTCCCGGACCATCTTCGTTCTCGATAAAGTATCCCTCGATATCCTCCGGAACATCTTTGCTTGTGGGAATGCAATAATTCAAAGGGTCAGCGTTCAGCAATCTTCCGCGGAGATCATACACCATCTTTTCCATCAATGTGTGCCCCAAAGCCATCACCGCTCCGCCTATCTCCTGGTTTTCCGCCTGTAAAGGATTGATTGCCTTACCCGCATCGGTTACGTTTATGATTTTTTTTACATTGATCACCCCTGTTTCCTTATCCACAGTTAATTTGACTGCGGTTACCACCAGCTCCCAGAAGTCGGCGGTTCCTCCCAGGTCTGCCTCTTTGGACTTCTTGCCTCTAAAACATCCTCTTCCTATGACATCCGCCTGATATGGTCCAAAATAATTTATAAAAAAGTTTTGATAGCTTACGTCATTGCCTTCAAATAATATGTGCCCCTTTTTGAGCTCAATTTTATCCCTGTCAACATTGTAGAACTCAGAAACATATTCCTTTATCTGCTCATTGATATCCTTACAGGCTTCCACCACCGCACTTCCCATGGATACGGTTGAGCGGCTTCCCGCCGTGGCCTGATCAAAGGGCGCGGTTGAGGTATCGCCCATTTGCATCTTTACCAGATCAAAAGGAATCCCCAGTGAATCGGCGACAATCTGCTTTAAAACTGTCCTGGACCCCTGGCCCATATCCGTGGTCCCCACGCTGGCCGTGGCGCTTCCGTCGGCATGCAGCCTGACGATCGCGTTGGAACTGGACCCGGGAATGGGATTCTTTATGCCGATGGCAAGCCCATACCCTTCCCCCGGCGAGCTCTCACCGCGAAAGCCAATCATCTCAACGGCTTTTTCAAAGGCGGACTTCCAGTCTCCATCTGCCGGAGTGTCGTTGGGCCTAAAGACCTCTCCTTTGTCGGGGATGTTTTTTCTTCTCAAGTCCAGCCTGTCAATTCCCATGCGCCTGCTGGCCTCATCCAACTGTCTTTCAAGGGCCCAGTTGAGCTGGGGCATGCCGAATCCCCGAAAGGCCGTGCTCGGCGAAGTGTTGGAATTTACCACTCTTACTTTTATTTCAGCATTTTGGGTTTTATAAGCGCCGCAGGCTGTATAGCCCGCTTTCTGGGCAATTCTCGGTCCCTCTGCCGCATAAGCGCCAATCAGATAGTTGGTTTCGATATTCTGAAAGAGGATGTTCCCCTCTTTGCCGAATCCCGTTTCTATCGTCGTCGTATTTGCAAGCCTTCTGGCTGCATAAAACCCCTCTTCAAAGCTCATGACCATCTTGATGGGCCGTTTCAGCCTCAAAGCCAGATACGCGGCGATGGGCTCAAGCTTCGGATAGCCCTTCCCGCCGAAACCGCCGCCTATTTCCTCTGCTGCAACCCTGATCTTGCTCTGCGGGATGCCGAGGCTGCCGGAAATCACCCTTCTGAGGATAAAGGGATGCTGAATCGGAGTGTAAATCGTCAGCCCCCCATCCTCCGGCACGGCCAGGCAGCCGTAGTTCTCTATGGAAAAATGATAAATCATGGGAAAGCTATAGGTGTTTTTTATGATAAAGTCCGCATTTTTTCTTGCGGCGTCCACATCGCCCCAGCGGAAATCATATTCATCAAAGACATTGTGATGCAGTCCCTCTCTCTTCTCCGGCAAATAATCGCTGTTTACCACCGGTGCATCGGCGGCAAGCGCTGCGTCAACCGTGGTGACGGCCTCTTTTTCCCGGTATTCGACCCGGATTTTCCTGGCGGCCTCCGCCGCCTCCTTGTTGCTCCCTGCCGCCACGACAGCAATGGGCTCTCCCTGGTACTTGACATTTCCCTGTGCCAATATTGGCTGATCGCTTACGATAGATCCGAAGCGCGGAATTGGGCCATCGATATCATCCGCGGTGAAGACAGCGACTACGCCTTCGGAATTCAGCGCCTCGGAGACATCTATGCGCAGAATATCCGCAGCCGCACATTCCGACCTTAAAACTTTTGCATACAGCATTCCCGCGACTTTCCTGTCGCACAAATAGCGCTGAGTACCAGAGACTTTATTGACAATTCGCTCTCTTTGCATAGATTCCCCCGCATACTGTTTTTCCAAAAGTACACCTCCTTTTCAATGACTTCGGCAAAGCGTCCTTACCTGTCCGCCGCTTTTCTGACCGCTTTGATGATGCTTTTGTAGCCTGTGCACCTGCAGAAGTTTCCGGCCAGAGCATGCCGGATTTCCTCGTCGTCAGGGCTGGGATTTTCGTTTAACAGGCCCTTTGCGGACATGATCATTCCAGGGGTGCAGTAGCCGCATTGCACGGCGTCTGCTTCGATAAAGGCGGACTGCACAGGGTCTAATTCCTCACCCTTTGCGAGGCCTTCGATGGTGGTAACACTGCGCCCGTCCAGCTCGGTAACCTGCAGGATGCAGGAATTATATGCTTTTCCGTCAATCAGGACCGTACAGGTCCCGCATTCCCCTA
The DNA here is from genome assembly GCA_036835995.1 of Bacillota bacterium. Taxonomy (GTDB): domain Bacteria; phylum Bacillota; class Clostridia; order Peptostreptococcales; family Anaerovoracaceae; genus Anoxybacterium. Next base: position 11,099 of record DAITKX010000080.1, read on the forward strand.
CTTCGCAGGAAGTCCTTGTGCCAAGCAAGCCCAGGTCTTCCCTCAGAAATTCTACAAGGGTCTTATCGGAGTCAACCTCCACATGGTAAGCCTTGCCGTTTACGGTAATGTGGATTTCATTCCTTATTTCCATATGTCAGTTCCCTCCTTCATTCAATAGTTGGGCAATGGTTTTGCCCGTCAGTATTTTTATCATTTCCACCTTATATTCCGCTGAAGAACGGAGGTCGCTGATGGGAGAAACGTTGTTTTCTATCACAGCGTAAAGAGCCTGTTCATCGATTTGTCCATCGATATATTGACGGAGCGCCTCTTCTATTTTCTCCGACCGGTAGGGAACCGGCCCCAAAGAGCCGTAAGCCACACGCAGGTTTTTTGATTCGTCCACCGACATGGAGAGATTTATGATAGCCAAATCCACGCCGTTTCTTCTGCTGATTCTCTCGTAAATTGACCTTTGGGGGATTTCAGGTATGGGCAGGGACACTTCCGTTACAAGCTCATTTGCTTTCAGCGTCGTTTTCCCAGGCCCTGCAAAGAAATCCCCAACGGGAATTTCTCTTCTTTCTCCGCGGTCTTTGAAGCCCCGCACTTTTATCGTCCCATCATAGATTAATAAGGGGGTCGCCGTTTCCGCTGCGGGAGAAGCGTTGCATAGATTGCCCGCCAAGGTAGCCTGATTCCTGATCTGCTGGGAGCCCATGAGGTAGGCTGCCCTGCCAAGCGCCGGAAAGTATTTCTTCACATCCTGATTCCGGTACAAATCTGACATTGTGGATAAAGCGCCGACGATCAGTCTCCCGCTCTGCACCTTGATCTCCGGAGTAAGCTCTCCCACCTTTCTCAGGCTGATGAGATACTTGCAATGCACTTTTCCCGATCTGATATTTACAAGCAGATCGGTACCTCCTGCCAGGATACGGCAATCCCCTTTATATTCATCCAGGTACTCTGTCAGTTCTTCGACACTTTTGGGATATAGTATTTGAAAATCCACCATTACATCGTCCTCTTTTTCAAATCGCACGCGTCGGGCTGACGCCTTCGTTAATCATTAAATATTGCAACCGCTCTGCACCATCCCCCTGTCGCCCCTTTAATCTTCACAGGTAAAGCCGATATGGTGAATCCGTAGGGCTTTGGCAGTTTATCCAGATTTGCAAGCTTTTCAATCTGAAGATACTCCTTTTGTCTGCCGTAAAAATGGGTGGGCCACAGGTATGATTTGTCTCCGGTCTCCCGGAAGCTTTCCACCATGGCGGGTACAGGCCGGTCCAAGGTCCATGCGTCGATGCCGATGCATCTTATTCCCCTGTCAAGGAGCCAAGTCAATCCCTCTACCCCCAGGCCGGACTGCATCTTCATGTAGGTTGGCGTGTCGGTTCCCCAGTATTTATCACACCCTGTATGAAAGAGGACGATATCCCCCGGATTGAGGCTGTAATTTATTTTCTCCAAAGCCGCTTCAATATCCGAAACAGTAATTTCCGTACCCGGCACCTTATGCTGCACATCCAGTACGACGCCGGGCCCAACGCACCAATCCAGCGGAACCTTATCGATGCTTTTGGCTTCCTTCCCTTCGCTGTATTTTCCATAATGGAAGGGGGCATCCACATGGGTGCCGTTATGGGCTCCTGCAGTGATCACATCTGTCGCTAAAGCGGTATCCTCCGGAAAGTCCTCCGGATTGATGCCTGCAATTTTTCCTAACCGGCTTAACCCGTCTTCATGATTGCAATGGACAATTTTCGGCGGGTTGGGCTCCGTCGCATCGTTCATCAGCTCCACGCTCAAATCGTAAATCTGCATCATTTTACCTTCTCCCCTTCCGTTAACGCTTTTACAATTTCAAGAAACGCTTCGTCGCCTACAAGGCTCTTGGTGCTGATAGACAAATCCTTTATCCTATCAAGGATTTGCCTCTTCTGTTCCTCGCCGCAGGTGATATTATACTCCGCGAGCTTTACTTCGACCGACTTGATTCCGCTCTTCTTTCCCAGCACGATCCCTGCGGCATTACCGCTTAATTCAGGGGTTACGGCGAACATCGCCAGCGGCTTTTCCAAGACCAGATCAATGCCGATACCGGATTCCCTGATATAAACGTTATCTCCCACGATAGGCTGATTTACAGCCTTTCTGAAGTTTGTAATCTCCTGGACCCTGTCGGAGATCCCTTTCAATTCGTTGAGCTTGTAGGGGACATCATAGCCATATAAGGTTTTCAATCCCACGGCGATCGGTTCCAATGGCGCGTTTCCGGTTCTTTCACCCATGCCGTTGATGCTCGTATGGATTACCTCCGCGCCGCCTTCCACGCCTCCGAAGGAGCTTCCTACAGCCAGTCCGAAGTCGTTGTGGGTATGTATCTCAACTTTGATATCGTACATGGTTTTGATCTTGCGAACCAACTCTTTGACGGCTCCCGGAAGAATGCATCCCATTGTATCCACAATGCCGACGGAGTCCGGCTTCCCTTCCAGGATGACTTTGTCATACAACCGTTTCAGGAAATCCATATCAGCCCGGGTCGTGTCATATCCGAAATATACCGTGTAGAGCCCCTTGCTCTTCGCATATTTTACCGTATCCAGGCTGATATCGATGACGTCGTCGTCGGACCATTTGGTAAACTGGTGTTCCAGCTTCGGCCTGCCGGCGGGCATTTCGATAACAACCCCGTCAACTCCGCATTCAACAGCCATATCGATGTCCTTTCGATTTCCTCTGCAGAATGAAAATATCTTCGCTTTCAGCCCCAGGCTTGCGATCCTTTTAATCGCTTCCTTATCTGTTTCAGATACGGCAGGCATCCCCGCTTCAATTCTTTCAATGCCCATGTTATCCAGCATCTTTGCGATTTCAACCTTTTCATCGATGCTCATGACCACACCGGGCGTTTGCTCTCCGTCTCTTAAGGTTGCATCATGAATTGTCACCTTCCGGGGCAAGTCCAGGGATTCCCTGAACCCCTTGTCATAGTTGTATTTGCTTACCCACCAATTGTCCGATTTCCAATTTTCCATATATTCTCTCCTTTTTATAGCCTTTGTCCAGCCTGAAGAATAGGCCGGATTTGTGTCTTCATTTATTTTGCTTCAAATATTCGATCAGCTTAAGCGCGGATTTCTGTTTATGAATCCGCACAAATTCTTCGACCTCTTTCCCTTTCTTCTCCTTGATCAGTTCGATGATCCTGTAATGTTCTTCCAGCGACTCCTTTGACCTCTGCGGGGCCAGATAAAATACGGACCGGTTCCTTTCCCATCGGTTCAAAAGGTCCGTTATCATATTGGACAGAATAAGATTGCCGCAGCTTTCGTGGATATAGGAATGGAACATTCGGTTCAATTCCCCATACTCCTGAAAATCCTGTTCCTCAATGGCGGCTTTCATCTTCCCTACAATGCTCTCCAGCTCCAACAGATCGGACTCTTCCAGGTTGTCGATGCTTTGCCTGGTGGCATACCCCTCCAGGACCCCCCGTATTTCGAACTGCTCCAAAATATCTTCCTCGCTGATTATGGATACTACCGGCCCGATATTCGGCTTAATGTCGATCAACCCTTCGCTTTCCAGCATTCTCAATGATTCTCGCACGGGAATTTCACTGACCTCGTTATCCTTGGCCACCTGTGCGATAGTGATCCTGTCTCCGGGCTTGTAGATCCCGGTGATGATGGATTCCTTTAGGACTTCGTAGATAATCTCCACTTTTGTTTTATACTTTCTCATATGTACCTCCTGACTTAAGCACAATATATGATATGTGATATATCATATATCATATATGATTTTGCGTCAATAGCAGTTTCTGAAAAAATTCCAGTAATTTATGATCTCTTTTCTGTCGTTAGCTTTTGCTAACCGCTGGCAAAAAAACAGCGAATTGATTTTCTCAAAAGAAAAAGCCCCAAATCCACTAATTACAATGGATTTGGAGCTCTCATATTGGAGGCG
>DAITKX010000080.1:15071-15498 GCA_036835995.1 Bacillota bacterium
CAGACCTCTGCCTTACCACTTGGCTATGTCGCCGCATGCTCGTTAACTTTGCGCAGTGCTGTGTCGTTGACTTACTCGCTTTCGCTTGTATGTCTATCTTTGTGCATTACGGCTTATTCTTTCAAGAATAAGCCGCTGCACTTTTTAAATTGGCTAGGGTAGAAGGATTCGAACCTTCGAATGATGGAGTCAGAGTCCATTGCCTTACCGCTTGGCGATACCCCAATATCAGTGATTATATAAATTAATGGGGTGGGTGATGGGATTCGAACCCACGAGTGCAGGAGCCACAACCCTGTGTCTTAACCGCTTGACTACACCCACCATGATAACATGCCTGCTGGCTTCGCGCAATACTGTGTTTTTAAATGGCGATCCGGATCGGGCTCGAACCGACGACCTCCAGCGTGACAGGCTGGCATTCTAA
>DAITKX010000081.1:0-5312 GCA_036835995.1 Bacillota bacterium
CATGAGGTTCAAGACCGACAAGCTGGAATCCAGCAGAAATTTTGCCAATAAGCTCTGGAACGCTTCCCGGTTCGTTATCATGAACCTTCAGGATGAAGACGGCGAGTTCAGGAATATGGCGGACGACTCCAAAGGGATCGGCAGCCTCGCGCTGCAGGATGAGGATAAGTGGATCCTCGCCAGGGTGAACGACGCGGTGAGAGAGGCCACCGCAAACATGGAACGGTTTGAGCTGTCCCTTGCCGCCCAGAAAGCCTATGAGCTCATCTGGAACGAGTACTGCGACTGGTATATCGAACTGGTCAAGGGCAGGCTGTACGGCGGAGACGAAGAGGACAAGAAGGTCGTCAGGTATGTTTTGGTGAAGGCTTTAAAGGATATGCTGAAGCTGCTCCATCCCTTCATGCCGTTCATTACGGAAGAGATCTGGAGCTTTCTGCCGGAGAGCGAAGCGACAGCGGACAATCCGGAAGGCTTCCTGATCAAAGAGAGCTGGCCGGTATATGACAGCGCCCTGACCTATGAAGCCGAGGTTAAAAAGCTGGAACTCGCTATGGAAGCCATCCGCAGCATACGGAATATCAGGGCCGAAGCGGAAGCCGCGCCTTCCAGAAAGCTCACCGCCATCATCCGGTCCTCGGGAAAGGATATGGAGAATATCAAGGGCGGCGAGCGGTATATCAAGAGCCTTGCCAACATTACGGAAATCAGCTTTATTACAGATAAATCACTGGTGCCGGAGGAGGTCATGTCCGCCGTCATCGGCGACGTGGAAATCTATATTCCCCTGGACGACCTGCTGGACTACAAGGCGGAATTTGACCGCCTGCAGAAGGAAAAAGCAAGGCTGACAGGAGAAGTGCAGAGAGTCGGCGGCAAGCTTGCCAACGAAGGCTTCGTCAGCAAGGCGCCGGAAAAGGTCATCAACGATGAAAGGGAGAAGCTCGCAAAATACGAGGACATGCTGGTGAAGGTCACAGAGCGCCTCGCGCTGGTTGAAAAGAAGCTATGACATACCAAGAGACCCTTGACAAAATCCACAGCTTTCAAAAATACGGAAGCCGGCTGGGCCTTGAGCGCATGGCCCGGTTGATGGAGCTTCTGGGCGACCCCCAGGAGCGCATGAAGGTGATCCATGTGGCCGGAACCAACGGAAAAGGCTCTGTCTGCCGGTATCTGTACTCCGCGCTTCAGGAAAACGGGTATCGGACAGGGCTGTATACCTCTCCGTATCTGGAGCGGTTTACCGAAAGAATGGAATGCAACGGTTCGGAGATATCCCAGGAGGATTTGATCCGATATACGGAGCGGGTTTTGGAAAAGGTGGATCTCATGATTTCGGAAGGGACGGACTCCCCGACGGAATTTGAGCTGATCACCGCCATCGCGTTCCTGTATTTCTCGGAACAGGACATCGATTTTCTGGTGCTGGAGGTCGGACTCGGCGGGAGGGGGGATTCCACCAATATGGTGAGCAGGCCCGCCGTCTCGGTCATCACCTCCATCTCCTTCGATCATATGGAATATTTAGGGGACACCTTGGAAAGGATAGCCATTGAAAAGGCCGGCATCATCAAGCCCGGCGTTCCGGTGGTTTTCAATGTGGACGACGAAGCCGCCGCTGCCGCCATCGGACGGATCGCCGACGAAAGGGAAAGCGAGAAGCACGACGTTCATGCCGCTTCCTGTCAGATAAGGAAAAAGACGTTGGACGGCTCAACCTTTGACGCTGAAATCGAGGGAACAGAATACCCGGGCCTTTTCATTTCCATGCTGGGGAGCCATCAGATCGGAAACGCCGTCTGCGCTCTGGCGGCCCTTGAGGTTTTGAAACAGAGAAGCCTTGTGAATTTGGACAGGGAAAAACTGTATTCCGGCTTTCGGAAGGCGAAACAGACGGGGCGGTTTGAAATCCTGAGGAAAGAACCCTGGATGGTCATTGACGGCGCCCACAACGAGGCCGGGGCCGAATCGCTGCGGGCCGCGCTGAAAGAATATTTTTCCGACGGCAGGATCCTCATGGTGGTGGGCATGCTGGCGGATAAAAAAATAGACGCTATTTTGGAAAAATTTGAAGGGATCACAGAGACATTTATCGCTACGGAACCGGATAATCCAAGAAAGCTTTCCGCTTCCGATTTGTGCAGCCAGATCAGGAGTCGGGGAAAGAGCTGCATTGCCGTCGAAGATCCGGAAGAGGCGTGCGGATATGCGCTGAGCCTGACCGGTTATGACGCGGTGGTGGTTGCAGGTTCCCTGTATCTGATCGGAAAAGTAAGGGGGTTATTGATCCATGAGGAAAAATAAGGTTCTTTTGTTCTACAATCCCTATGCGGGAAACGGCCTGTTCAAAAGCAATCTTGATATGATCATCGAGAAGTTTCAAAAAAGGAAAATGTTTATCGTTCCCGTGAGAGCGGACAAGAAGTCCATTCTTTACGAGGTGATGCGGACCATGGATCCCAACGAATATAAAAAGGTGATCGCCGCAGGCGGCGACGGGACCATAAATGTTTTGATCAATGCGATGATGTGCTACGGCATCGATCTTCCCATCGCGATTTTCCCATCGGGTACGGCGAATGATTTCGCCTACTATTTCGACCTGCCCCACAATATCGACGAAATGGTCAAAATCGCCCTGGAGGAGCACTATACCTATACGGACATCGGAAGAGTCAACGGAAAATATTTCGTCAATGTCGCCGCCATGGGTTTTCTCGTGGATGTCAGTCAGAAGACGGACCCGAATATAAAAAATACCTTGGGGGTGATTTCCTATTACCTGAAGGGAATGTCTGAAATTCCGAATCTGAGGCCGATTCCGGTGAGGATCACCAGCGAAGAATACACCTCGGAGGATAAGATCTACTTCATGCTCGTCATGAACGGCCGATCCGCGGGGGGATTCAAGAGGCTCGCCCCTCTGGCGGAGGTCAACGACGGCCTTTTGGACGTCATGGTCTTTAAGGAAATGCCGATTCTGGAACTCGCTCCGCTGCTGTTCAACGTGATGACGGGGCAGCATCATGAAAATAAAAACGTTGTGTTTTTCCAGACGAAAAAGCTCTATATCGAATCGGAACAGCGGATAGGAACCGACGTCGACGGCGAAAGAGGAGAGGAATTTCCTCTGGATATCGAGGTATTGCCGAGCCGATTCAGGATCAATACGGAGCTGAACAACATGGAAGGGGCAAAGTGGTGAGAAATATTATCATAACAGCCGGAGGAACTTCCGAGAAGATCGACGAGGTCCGGGTGATCTCGAACTTTTCCTCAGGAAGGCTGGGTCTGGCTGTTGCAGACGCTTTTCTGGAGTCTCAGACCGCCGACGTTGGCAAGATCTATTATTTGTGTGACAGAAATACGATGGTCCCTTCCGATAAGCGGATCGAGGTCGTCAGGGTCATGGGAGTTCAAGGGCTTTTGGAGGCCCTGAAAAACCTGTTGACCACGGAAAGGATCGACGCGGTGATTCATGCCATGGCGGTCAGCGATTATGCGGTAAAGATGGTGACCACCCTTGGGGCGATCCGGGCCGGTGAGGAAAACGATCCGGCGAAGCAGCTGACGGACGGAAAGATCAGCTCCGAAATCGAGGACCCGGTGATCATCCTGGAAAAGACCCCTAAGGCGATCGGTGAAATCAAGAAGCTGCATCCGTCCACCATTCTGGTCGGTTTCAAGCTGCTTACCGGCGTGCCTTTAGATGTGCTGATCGGGACCGGTTACGGGCTTCTGCAGAAAAACGGCTGCGACATGGTGCTGGCCAACGATCTGACTGAAATCACAGGAGAGAAGCACGTGGGATACCTGATCGAAAAGAATGGAAAATACGAGAGGCTGACGACGAAAAGAGAGATCGCGGAGGCCATCGTCAGAAACGTAGTGCTGCTGCTGGCGGAAAAGGAGGGATCAAGCCGATGAAGAACATTCTGCTGTGTGTAACGGGAAGCATCGCCGTGTATAAGGCTGCCGAACTGGCAAACCGGTTTGTGAAGGATGGATATAACGTGGACGTCATCATGACCGACAGCGCCGTGGAGTTCGTTACCCCGCTGACCTTTCAGACCCTGACGAAGAACAGGGTGTATACCTCGATGTTTGCCGAGTACGAGCCGGATCAGGTGGAGCATATTTCCCTTGGAAAAAAGGCCGACATCTGCCTCGTGGCTCCGGCTACCGCAAATATCATCGGGAAGCTTGCCGGCGGTATCGCGGACGACATGGCTACCACGGTGATCATGGCTTTGGAGCACGCCCCTGTCTTTATCTGCCCGGCAATGAATACCAGAATGTATGAAAATCCCATCGTCCAGAGAAATATCAGGGAGATACCGCTTTATAGAGCCGAAAGAGAGCCGCCTGGCGTGCGGCGATCTGGGAAAGGGCGCCCTGGCGGATGTAGAGGTCATCATCGAAACGGTGGAAAGGTATTTGGCCCCCTTAAATGAAAAAACTGAAAGCAAGGAAATTTAAATATATGAAGAACTTACAAGAGAAATACAATGATTTAAAAGAATATATCAAGAGTCTGGGCAGCGTCGCCGTCGCTTTTTCCAGCGGGGTGGATTCCACTTTTCTGTTGAAGGCGGCCCACGACGTTCTGGGAGATAAGGCCATTGCGGTTACCGCCCGCTCCTGCAGCTTTCCGGAGCGGGAGCTTTCTGAGGCGATTGCATTTGCCAGGGAAAACGGGATCACCCACAGGATTGTAGATTCAGAAGAGCTTGAAATTGAGGGCTTCTCCGAAAATCCCGTGAACCGGTGTTACCTATGCAAGCATGAGCTGTTTTCCAAGATGAAGGATCTCGCGGAAAAAGAAGGATTCCGGGAGGTGGTGGAAGGCTCCAACATGGACGATCTGGGAGATTACCGTCCGGGGCTTGAAGCGATCCGCGAGCTGGGCGTCAAGAGCCCTCTGAGACATGCCGGACTGTCCAAGGATGAGATCCGTCAGCTATCGAGAGAGCTGGGGCTGCCCACTGCGGAAAAGCAGTCCTTTGCCTGCCTTTCTTCCAGGTTTCCCTACGGAGAGACCATCACGCCGGCAAAGCTCAAGATGGTGGATGAGGCGGAGCAATTGCTGTTGGATCTGGGCTTTACCCAGGTGAGGGTCCGCCATCACGAAACTCTGGCACGGGTTGAAATCGCAGAGGATCAATTCTCCAAAATCATGGAGAAGGAGATCCGGGACCGGATCTATAACCGGTTCAGGGAAATCGGATTTACCTACGTTTCTTTGGATCTGGCGGGTTACCGCACCGGGAGCATGAATGAAACATTAAAATAAAAAAGTGGGCGGCTGC
>DAITKX010000081.1:5341-15171 GCA_036835995.1 Bacillota bacterium
GGCCACAGCCGAGCCTATGACTCCGGCCACGTTGGGGCCCATAGCGTGCATCAGCAGGTAGTTTCCAGGTCTTGCTTTCTGGCCTTCGATCTGGGAGACACGTGCTGCCATCGGAACTGCGGATACGCCGGCGGAGCCGATCAGCGGATTGATCTTTCCTCCGGAAAGCAAGCATAAAAGTTTGCCAAGGAGCAGTCCGCCGACGGTGCTGAACATGAATGCCATCAGTCCGAGGACGATGATTTTAAGGGTTTCAGGCTGCAGGAACGTATCAGCTTTCGCTGTTGCTCCTACCGTAACGCCGAGGAAAATTGTGACGATATTGATCAGAGCATTTTGTGCCGTATCCGAAAGCCGTTCCACGACGCCGGATTCCCGGAACAGATTGCCGAGCATCAGCATTCCGATGAGGGGAGCGACGGCCGGGAGCAAAAGGATGCAAAGAATAGAAACCACAATGGGAAAGCAGACTTTTTCAAGCTTTGACACTTGACGCAGCTGTTCCATTTTAATTTCTCTTTCTTTTTTTGTTGTTAAAAGACGCATCAACGGCGGCTGGATCAAGGGGATCAGCGCCATATAGGAATATGCGGCGATGGCGATGGCAGGCAGCAGATGAGGAGCAAGCTTCGTCGTCAGATAGATGGCGGTAGGGCCATCGGCTCCTCCGATGATACCGATGGAGGAGGCTTCCTGAGGCGAAAAACCGAGAGCAATCGCTACCACAAAGGCGACTGCGATCCCAAACTGTGCGCCCGCGCCCAAGAGCAGGCTGACCGGACGGGCAATCAGTGGGCCGAAGTCGGTCATCGTACCGATTCCCAGGAAAATGAGAGAGGGATAGATACCCTTTTTCACTCCCAAATATAAATAATACAGCATTCCCCCGTTTTCCGTGGCCGAGGGGGGCGTGTCCATCAATCCTGCCATAGGAAGGTTGGCCAATAAAACTCCGAACGCGATGGGCAGTAAGAGAAGCGGTTCAAACTTCTTTACAACCGCGAGATAAATCAGGACGCAGGCAACTGCGATCATAACCAGATATTGCCATGTCATTGCCGCAAACCCGGAATCCTGCCATAATTTTGCTATCGCTTCTGTGAACATAAATTTAGTTTCCTCCTTGTATCGAATAAAATATTGAGGCAGATCATTCCGTAGATTTCTTGCCATTCATTTCAATTTTTCTAATCCCTGCGGAAAAGAGCTTGATCAGAAAATAGAGACAGATCAGAACAGCGAAAACGACGACCATACAAAAGACTGCCGCCCAAATACCTTCTATTACACCCATTTCAATCCTCCTTTCAAAGGTTTTATTTAGTTTGCCCGGGAGCCGGAAAAAAGAGCATAAATTACAGAGAAAAAGGAGAACTTCAATGAAGCTCTCCACCCTAAAGCTCATGACTTGAAAGCAGTTGCTCCCAACCGGATAAAATACTATAAATTTGTCGAACTTATTATAGGATACCTGTTAAGACAAGTCAATGTTTTAAAACATGTATACAGTATATCAATCCCTTCCAATTCCTGTATATTGATTTAGCCGCCTCAAGTGTAAAGGGTTAACCCGACCTATCAGTCGGCGATCTGCTTTCCCGCGTGGTCCATGTGGTAATTCTCCTTCATGATGAGCTGACCCACAGGGACGATTTGATATCCTTCCGATTTAAGGCGGTCCAGTATCGCGGGCAAATAATCCTCCACGTGTTCCGCGTTGTTATGGAACAGGACGATGGAGCCGGGTTTGACATTTCTCGTCACCCTGTCTACAATCTGCTCCGTTGTGATGTTTTTCCAGTCCAGACTGTCGACGCTCCATTGGATGACGTGATATCCGTTGGCCTCGCAGGTTTCGACGAGAGAGTTGTTGTAAGCGCCGAAGGGCGGACGGAATAATGTAGGTTTGACGCCCGTTATCTTTTCGATGGCGTCTCCCGCTCCTTCCAGCTCTTTCGTCATGCCCTCCGTGGAAAGCTCCGTCATATTGGGATGGGTCGCGGAATGATTGCCGATTTCATGCCCCCTGTTGTAAATTTCCAGAACATCATCCGGGAACTTCTCCGCCCAGAACTCCACCATAAAGAAAGTGGTCTTTACATCGTACTGATCCAGAATGTCCAGGATCGGGCGGGTGTGCTCATTGCCCCAAGCACAGTCAAAGCTGATCGCGATTTTCTTATCGCTTGTGTCGACGGAATAAATCGGCAGCTTCCTCATTTCTCCGGAAACGGCGTGGAGCTCCCATCCTTTCCAGCCAACGGTCAGAACCAGCACGGCCACAACGCAGAATGTCAGCACTTCTATAATCAATCGGCCTCTGATTAACTTTTTCACCTTTCAATACCTCCCAACGGCCTGTTTGTTTTATAATGCGAGAATACGCCCTCAACATTTGATTTTTTCAGTCGCTACAGTTTATTCAGGGAAAGGGTCCGCCATGCATGATGTTTTAGCGGCAGATCTGGAGGGACCGTTTAGCTGGGTTATTCTGCGGTGCTTGACAGGGCTTTTTCTTCAAATTATAATCATATGATAATAAAGGAAGTGAAATACGTGAAAGAATTGTATAATAGAATATTGGAACAGGTCAGGGAAGGCTATCCGGCCGCCATGGCGACCCAGCTGGCGGACAGGCCCGGACAGCTGGAAAAGAAGGTGCTGGACAGAAACAGCGACCCTGCCGGCGTTCCGGATAAAATCAAAGAAGTCATGGAAGAAGGCATACCTGCTCTTGTAGAAACAGAGGCCGGCACGGTTTTTGTGGAACCGGTTATCCCAAAGGAAAGGCTGATCGTGCTGGGGGGAGGACATATCGCCGTACCCCTGGTGAAATTTGCCTCTGAAACCGGATTTTCCGTAACCGTTGTAGACGACAGGCCCAGCTTTGCAAATGAGAGCCGCTTCCCTACGGCGGAGCGTGTGATCTGTGAAAGCTTTGAGGACAGTTTTGACATGCTGGGGCTTTCGGAGTATGATTATATCGTCGTTATCACCCGCGGACACAAGCACGACACGCTGTGCCTCCGCAAAATTCTTTCCCGGAGGGAGACCTTTTATCTGGGAATGATCGGCTCCAAGCGCCGTGTGGAGGGGGTAAAGCAGCTTCTGATCGAGGAGGGCTTTGATGAATCGCGCATTGGGCGGATCTGTACCCCTATCGGTTTGAAGATAGGAGCGATCACACCGGAAGAGATTGCGATTTCGATCCTCGCGGAGCTCATCAGCCGCAAAAGGCTCGGGAACGGCAGCAAACGCATCAACCGCTCCGAGCTGGATCTTGAAGTGCTGGAAGAACTGGCAACCCAGAGAAAAGGCAGCGCTTTTGCTTCCGTTACCGTTATGGCTACAAAGGGTTCCGTGCCGAGAGGCGCGGGGGCCAAGATGCTCGTCTACCCCGACCTTAGCATCATCGGGAGCATCGGAGGGGGCTGCAGCGAAGCGGAGATAAAAAGGGACGCCTTTTCCATCATCGGAACCGGCGGCCATCTGATAAAAACCATCGATCTGACGGGAGACGTCGCAGAGAGCGAAGGAATGGTCTGCGGAGGAATCATGGAAGTATTGGTAGAAGATTTAACTGAATCGGAGGTATTGTAAGTGGCAGAAAATATGGCGGAAAAAGGAAAGGAAATCACCAGGGCGGAAGCCTGGGCGCTCTTGAACGAATATAACAAGGACTCGTTTCATCTGAAGCACGCCCTCATCGTGGAAGGGGTCATGAAGTATTTTGCAAAGCTCCTGGGATATGGAGAAGAAGAGGAGTTCTGGGGGATCGTCGGTCTGCTCCACGACCTGGATTTCGAAATGTATCCGGAGCAGCACTGCATCAAACAGCAGGAGCTGATGAAGGAGCTGGACCTGGACGAGGGGATCATCCGCGCAACTGCCAGCCATGGGTTCGCCCTGACCGTTGATATTGAACCGGTGCATATCATGGAAAAGATTCTGTATGCCACCGATGAACTTACGGGACTCATTGGAGCGGTCGCTTTGATGCGCCCGTCGAAAAGCGTGCAGGACCTGGAGCTGAAGTCCGTGAAAAAGAAGTATAAGACTCCGAGTTTTGCGGCAGGCTGTTCCCGCGAGGTCATAGAACAGGGCGCGGAAATGCTGGGCTGGGAGATCGACGATCTGATCGAAAAGACGATCCTGGCCATGAGAACCTGCGAACAGGATTGAACGGATAGCGGATAAAGGAGAGAAAATAAATGGTTAAGGTTGTTTCGAAAAACACGATAAAAAAAGAAAAGATCGAAGAATTCATTGCCCTGGTCGCCAGGCTTGTTGAGGCGACCAAAAGAAATGACGAAGGCTGCATCCAGTATGATCTCTATCAGGATATAGAAAATCCTCAGATTTTGACCATAATTGAGGAATGGGAAAGCAAGGAAGCGCTGGACAAGCACATGCAGGCTCCGCATTTCAAAGAGATCGTCCCGCAGTTTGCCGACTTTGCAGACGGGCCGAAGGAATTGAACATCTATAAAAAAGCTTAACGGTCCAATCGGTCTACAGCATGCTTGAGCTGAGCGAAAGCCTTTTCCAGGGTCGCTCTCGGGCATGCTATATTTATGCGCTGAAATCCCTCGCCCTCGGGACCGAACATGGATCCGTTGTCGAGCCAGAGCTTCGCGTCGTTCAGAATGAAACGGTCGAGCTCTTCATCGGACATCCCCAGAGCGCGGAAGTCGAGCCACAGCAGATAAGTCCCCTCCGGCTCCACCAGAGAGATCCCGGGAAGTTCCCTGTCGATAAAGGATCTCGCATAATCCAGATTGCCTTTCAGATAGACCCTCAGCTCCTCAAGCCAGGGATATCCCTTTTCATAGGCGGCCTGGCATGCAACGACGCCCATCGTATTTATTTCCGAATAGCCTGCGTGGTCCCTTTCGCCGCGAAATGCGCGCCGGAGTTCCCTGTTGCTGATGAAGATATTGGAAATCTGAAGCCCCGCCAGATTGAAGGTTTTGCTCGGAGCCGTGCATGTGATGGTCAGATCCGCAAATTCAGGTTTGAGATCTGCGAAAACAGTATGCTGAAAACCTGGGTAGACAAAATCCTCATGGATCTCATCGGAAACGACCTTGACCTTATATTTTACGCAGATGTCGCCCATGGCGGTCAGCTCCTGGCGGGACCAGACCCTGCCCGCAGGGTTGTGAGGATTGCAGAGGATAAAGAGCTTTACGCCGTTATCTCTGATCTTCGCCTCAAAATCCTCCAAGTCGATCTCATAACGCCCGTTTCTGTTGATCAGGGAATTGTTCACCAGGGCGCGGTCATTGTCGAGAATGGCGTTTGTAAACGGGTAATATACGGGGCGCTGGATCAGAATGGCGTCTCCGGGGTCGGTGAACGCGCGGACGGCCGTGCATATGGCAAACACGACGCCGGGAGTCTTTACGAGCCAGGAAATATCGGTATTCCAGTGAAAGTGCTCCCAAAACCAGCGCTGCAGGGTCTCAAAATAGGAAAGGTCCGTCTCTGTGTAACCAAAGATCCCAAAACGGCTGGCTTTTACCAGCGCCTCTATTACCGCGGGCGCCGTCATAAAATCCATATCCGCAACCCATAGGGGCAATGCCTCTTCCGGTTTTCCCCGTTTGGCTGCAAAATCATGCTTCAAGGAATTCGTTCCTTTTCTGTCGATCAATTGATTAAAATCGTATTCCATAATTTCCTTTCCAATCTTCGGACCATGGCCGGGTCCCTGATTTCGCCGGCCGGCTCAATCATGTGGCCAATTTAATGTGAAGCAGTTAACAACTCAATAGTAAATAATAATGAAGGAAAAGTCAATAATCCCATTATAATATAGAATTAGTATGGAATCATCAGATAAAGTAATTGTGTTTGCTCATAAAAATGGGGTAAAATATTAATACTTACGGATCAGATATCGCCGTGGTAGGAGGAGGAGAAGATATTTGTTAAATGAATTTTCAAGAACGGAGCTGCTTCTTGGCGCTGACGGAATGAAACGGCTTGGACAGGCGAGGGTAGCGGTGTTCGGCATCGGCGGCGTAGGAACCTTTGCGGTGGAAGCTCTGGCGAGAAGCGGAGTCGGCGCGCTGGATCTCTTTGACGATGACAAGGTTTGTCTCACAAACATCAACCGGCAGCTCATCGCAACTCAAAAAACCATAGGAAAAAAGAAAGTGGAGGTTATGCGGGACCGGGTGCTGGAGATCAACTCCGGTGCGAAAGTTGAAATCCATGAAACCTTTTACGGCGCGGACAATGCAGACGAATTTGATCTGGGCCTCTACGATTATATTATAGACGCCATCGATACGGTTTCCTCCAAGCTGGTTCTCATCGAGCGGGCTCTGGAAAAGAACGTGCCTATCATCAGCTGTATGGGCGCAGGCAACAAGCTGGACCCCACCAGGCTGGAGGTGGCTGATCTCTCCAAGACGTCCATGTGCCCTCTCGCAAAGGTGATGCGGTCCGAACTGCGCAAGCGGGGGATCAAGCATCTGAAGGTGGTGTACTCCAAGGAGCCCCCCATTACGCCGATGGAGGATATGTCCATCAGCTGTAAAGCCCACTGTGTATGTCCTCCCGGCACCAAGAGAAAATGCACCGTCAGAAGGCAGGTCCCCGGCAGCATCGCCTTTGTGCCTTCTGTGGCAGGGCTGATCCTGGCGGGGGAAGCGATCAAAGATCTGACCGGAATCATACAAGAAACGCAAGGGGGCGGGTCTTCCGTTTAAAACATGGAGGAGCCGTCCATTTATGCCGTCTCCCCTTGCGATGCCTTTTTCTCCCGTGGCCCAAGGCCTCAAATATCCTAAAAAGTAGTAATATCGGATATGCTGGTGAATAAACTATATTGATTCACCGGATTTCGTGCGACAGAGAAACTTAAAAGGATAAAAGGGGGAAATGCAATGGAGGGTTTGGAAGAGAAAGGGCTGGAAACAAACAGCGCGGTATTGATTGGAGTCGTTCTGTCGCCGCCGACAGTCAGCCATAAGTCCTATGGAGAGACATTTTACAGCTTTTTCATAGGAGTGGACAGGAAGAGCGGCTATCGCGATGTTATTCAGATTATCGTATCCGAAAGACTGATCTGGAATATGGAATTTGCACCGGGGGACTTTGTGGAGATCCTTGGACAGATAAGGACGTACAACGAAGAGCAGGACGGGAGGAATAAGCTCAACGTAGTAGTCTTTGCCAGAGAGTTCAAGCGGTGTGAAGAGGATTGCAGAATCGAGCATGAGAATAAGATCAGTCTGGAAGGGTTTATCTGTAAAAAGCCCATAGGCCGGGTTTCTCCGCTGGGGCGGGAAATCTGCGATATCATGCTCGCAGTGAACCGGATGTATAACAAATCCGATTACATACCGTGCATTGCATGGGGAAGAAACGCAGGCTACGCAAGCAATCTTTCCGTGGGAACAAAGATATCCATCACGGGAAGAATACAGAGCCGGGAATACCGGAAGCGCGACCTCGAGGGGAATATTACCGTAAAAACCGCCTACGAGGTGTCCATTTTGAAGCTGGAATCGCTGGCAGGCGAATAGCGGTTTTCAAAAAAATTACGGCTTTCAATACCATTGCAGACTGTCGATATCGGCAGTCTTTTTTTTGCGTGTATGATATTTTGATCATATATTTGTTATATATAATATATTTTTGTCGAAAGATATTGTAAACTAATCTGAAAAAAGATAATATTATTTTTGTACATTTTTGAAGGGAGAACAATAAATGAAGTATTTATATTGGCTGTTGGTCTTCATACCCATCACACTCGCCGCAAGATTTGCGCTGCATTTGAGCGACGGAGCCGTATTCTGGCTCTGCTGCCTTGGTATCGTTCCCCTTGCCGCCGTGCTGGGAGACGCGACGGAACAGATCAGTTTATATACCGGCCCTAAAGTAGGCGGATTTCTGAACGCCACCATGGGCAACGTCCCGGAGCTTCTGATTTCCGGCTTTGCGGTCAAGGCCGGACTGTATTCCCTGGTCCTTGCCAGCCTGGCAGGATCGATCCTTGGAAATATTCTGCTCGTTATGGGAATGAGCATTTTGATTGGAGGGATGAAGTTTAAATTCTTACCTTTCAATAGAAATATTACTCAAAACAATTTCAATCTGCTGGGACTTGCACTTTTCAGCATTGTCGTCCCATTTTTCTTTAAGCTTGCAAGCGGAGAGAAGGCGGGCAGCGGCGCGGTAGCAAATTTCAGCTTGGCGCTGGCAATCATCATGGTGTTTTTATACGTTTTGAGCCTGATCTTCTCCCTGGTCACCCACAGGGATATCTTCTTAAATGAAGCCGACGACGAGGAAGAAAAGGAAGAGCCGATATGGACCCTTCGCAAAGGCGTGATCATCATGGCGATAGCGGCGGTGTTTGTAGCGATCATGAGCGAGATCCTCGTCAGCACCGTGGAAGGCGCCGCGGAACAATACGGACTTGGAGAAGCGTTTATCGGCATTATCCTTATCCCTATCCTGGGTAACGTCGCGGAGCATGCGGCGGCGGTCATTATGGCCTATAAAGGCAAGATCGATATCAGCATCGAGATCGCGACCGGCTCCAGCATGCAGATCGCAATGTTTGTAACACCTCTGATGGTCATCTGGAGCGCAGTGCTGGGAAATACCATGGAATATGTCTATACGCCGATGGAGCTACTGGGCCTTATCATCAGCGTCACCATCGCTTTTACCGTATTCATGGATCACAAGGTCAACTGGCTGGAAGGGGCGGAACTCGTAGCCGCATATATCATTCTGGGCGCGGCGTTCCTCGTGTTTGGAATTTAATTCTATTTCGATATTTGCCGCAGGACTTTAAAGTCCTGCGGCTTTTGGACAGCAAAAGAGAACTACGATTCCGTCATATCCATGTTTGACCATTTCTGCGGAGGAGCCGAATATGACACCGGCGGGATTCGGGCGGCGGAAACGCAGGAGGAGCTTGCAAAGCCGTTGTATCCCCGTGACGTGTTTGAAAAAATGGCAGATGAAAGCTTTCTCTTTACAAAACAGATGGCGGCTTTATACAAGCCGGATGGCGCGGAACGCGTATTGGAGATCCATTATACCGACATCGGTAAAACCTATCAGATCTTGCTTACCAGGCAAGGATCGGAGGTTGTAGCGGACGGTTCCACGCCGTATACCACCAGGATCGAAACGCCGTATTCCGTCTGGCGCTCCATCTCCCGGGGCGAAATCTCCGGGCAGGATGCGCTGTTTCAGAGGCGATATCGAGTTTTGGGGGATTTCAGCCTGATGCTGAAATGGGATGAGCTCTTCGGCGCGGCTTCTCCTTCAAAGCGGTCTGAAGCGGCTCCTTCGCGCAAGACCAACATGCTGATCTTTCTCGCGCCGTGGATCGTCATCTGGACGGTGCTGGCGATGGATTCCACCGTTGGAGGCGCCATAGGAGTTGCCGCGGCGGCCTGCGTTCCTTTGCTTTGGATGAAATTCCGCCCGGTCGTCTACGAGCAGATCAGCGTTCCAATCGTGGCGGGACTTTCGCTGGCAGCTTTACTCTGCGTGGATATGAGGCTGGTCCTTTCCGGCAGTTATCTGGCCTTTGGCCTGATCTGGACCATCGGCGCGCTTCCCAAAATACCCCTTACCGCCCGTTACAGCGCGGTAAAGTATGGCGGGGGAAAAGCTTTCGGGAATCCGCTTTTTATCAGCACAAACCGAATATTGACCGCGGCGTGGGGAGCGGTATACCTTCTCACTCCGATTTGGACGTATATTCTGATGGGCATTGGTTTTTCACACTATATAGGGTTGATCAACTCCATTCTTCCCGCATTGATGGGAGTGTTTACCGCGTGGTTTCA
>DAITKX010000082.1:0-3085 GCA_036835995.1 Bacillota bacterium
GGTGCCCTTCCTGATGACGGTTGTTCCATCCAGGGCAAAGATCGTGAACTCCGCTCCTGAAAGAGCATTTCCGAGACCATCTGTTTTGGTAATCTGTATCCAGCCGGTTCTCTCCATAGTAGCGCTGGCATCAGCATCCTTAACAGGGAAAACCGCACTTTGATCGATTCCTCCGGCGGTGGTGCCGTAGAGAGATACCTTATTCGTTATATCTCCTTTTCCGCCGGTAATGTCGGTGATGTACTCGAAACGATATGCCTTTGTTCCGTCGCCTGGAATTTTAAAGGTCAACTTCCGCGTAGCATTGTCGTAAGAAATGTTGCCGTTCGGTCCGGGATCCAGCGTTAATGCATCGCCAGTCGTAACATAAGTTCCGTCGGACTTCAGGGACAACGCCTGCACCGTGATGTTTCCGTCAATAAGCAGCGCTCCGGTGGAAGAAATCCGCAGGTCTGCGCCAACGGGCAGCTCATCCGTAAGAGAATCGCCCTTCATGTCCAACTCAGCGGGCTTGTAATCCACGGTCCATCTCACGACTCCATTCTCCAAACGATCCGCTTTTTTCCCCAGGACCTCGCTTTTAATCTTCACCTGCTGGGTCGATCCAACCCCTGGAGTCCACTTGTCAGCATGCAAATTAAGGCTGTTGGTTACCGTTGTTTCCTTATTGCTGTTGAAGTATCCCTTTATCGTCTCGTCGGAAGGCTTCGCCTTGACCAGGATCACATAGGGCTTGTCCAGTGTGTCGAAGATAAAGGTAGCGGTTTTACCGCTGAGTGTTGCGCTGAGCCCTATGGCTGTTTTTGCGGTATCATCGAGGGCTCCGCCCGTCGCGGTGACACTTGCAGCGGACCCTGTCGTACCTTCAAAGACCAAGTACTGGGTTTCATCGGCGATGTTCACAAATTCCCAGCCGTCAGGCAGCGTATCCGTAACCGTCGCTTTCCCCAAAGTTTCGCCCGCGGCATTCGTTGCGCCGGTTAAATCCAGGCCGTCGGCATTGACGCTGAGACGGAAGATCACCGACTTGTCCTCGTAGTTAAAGCCCTTGTTCAAATCTGTGGTTATGCCGCTGTTTACCTCCAGCACAGGCTTGCTTACATCTCTATCCAGCATTTCTTTTGCCAGCATCCTGCTGGGATAGTTCACCGATCCCAGCGCCTCGTCCAGCTTTGCACTGCCGCTGAACAGCGTAGCGGTATTGTAGACCGTAGTGTCCTTATTGGCCGCGGCAAAGATGTCCGGATCCACTACCTGGCTGTCAAACTTAAAAGTATCGTTATAGACTTTTTCATTTTCAAAACTGATGATCAGCAGATCCGCAACTGCATTACCATCGCGGGTAATATGACGGACTGTTATATCAAGTCCTAGGGCTCCGTTAGTCGAAAATGATCCTTCGACATACTTCTGGCCATAATGGGCGGTGAGAGCCGACTTACTGATTCCAAGGCCGATCAAGTCGTCATCCGAAAGAGTAAAGTTGGCTTGCTTTCCATAAACCAGAAGGTCATAAACCTTTAGATCCGGGATTTTCTGTCCCTTGGTGTTCACATTTACGGCCCAGTGTATTGTCCGGTCCGTCCGATATGTATCGCTTAAAATGCCCGCCTTGGTGATGGCGTTATAGCCGATACCAACCTCGACAGTGCCTGTGCCGATCCCGGGTCCCGATAATCCTTCCCATGTAATGCTGGCGGTATTAGGATATTGGGTGACCCCCGCCTGATAGTCCGAATCTTTTACCTTAGAAACAATCGTCAGCAGAATCTGGTTGTTTATATCGCCGATTACAAATCTGCCATCCGTTACCTGAGCCGGATCGATGGGCGTCGGGTCACCCCAGTGTCCGGATGGGGTCTCGTACCAAAGCTGCCAGGCCGCCGAGGACACTGTCAGGCCATTCTGCATCACGTCGGTAATCACGACATTTTTAAGATTTGCTTTGTTTTGATTGGCGGTGATGGTCCATGTGATGGTGCGGTCCTTAGGATTATAAATTCCTCCGCTGCCCGCTTCATTTCCAGGGGTACCTTCCTTTTCAATCCACTTGGGCGCAACTACGGCTGTCCCTGTACCGGTTTTCACGACTCCGCCGCCTGTCATAAGCTGCGCCGCATTTGTCACCGTCTTCTTTTGGGCCGTGAAATAATCGGCGTCACTTATTTTCGTCTTAAAGCTCACGACCGCTTGAGGAGTGGTTGCATCATCTGCATCGTCTGCACCAAAGGTATATGTCAGAATGCCGCCTTCGGTTGCGGGGGTTCTGGAGTTCCCGTTCACCGCAAAGGACTCTTCTACGTATTCCCCTACAGCGCGAAGATCGTCGCTGAACTGATACCCTGTGAGATCAAGGGCCTTGCCGCCTCGTATCCCGGATACGGTAACCGTCCATGCAATTTCCTGTTTGGACAAATCCGCCGTTCCGGCTTTAGTCACCGTATAGTTGGTTTCAGGCCCAGGGGTGACCACGGTGTAATTCTTGTCTAGAATTTTCACTTGTGTGCTGCCCCCTGTTTCTTCCCCAAGGTCTTCCTTGAAGCTGAAATTGGCGCTGAGGATACAGCTTACATTATGATATGGGTCTGAGCTACGTCGCCATGTGACAGTCCATCAAATACTTCGTCGGCACCCTTAAATTCGATTTTAGCCCACACCGCACCTCCTGATGGGATAAACTGCGCGGTACCGACCAAAAGATTTTGATGGGTACTCGGATCCTTATAATTCAGATCATAAGTTCCGCTCGGAACGGTTTTAAAAGCGTTGCTCAATTCGAGATACGCTACATCCCCTTTCCAAACCGTATCGGCTTCAGTGACGATATTTACATCATTGCCCACCACGTAATCGCCCCTTACCGGCACCCGGAAAGAGACTCCTACGTTGATGTCCTTGGTGCTGTCGATGGGATCAGTCTCTGACATTATCTTTCCATCCTGCAAGACCGTCACATCTAAATCCATCAATTTATTAGTAGAATCTCTGCCGTCGTCCGCATACACATAAGGTATGGGGGCGAACACGGAAAACACTAAAAGCAATGTCAGTACAAATGCAATTGGTTTTGAATAAGTCTTTTGGT
>DAITKX010000082.1:3095-15155 GCA_036835995.1 Bacillota bacterium
CCTTCCTCCTTTTAATCATTTTTCTATAGCCTGCCATATTACTTGCAGTGTAGGGTATTTAATATTTGAGTTTACATCCTCCTCCTCACAAATTCCTCACAAATTTGACACATTCCACAAAAAATACAGAATGTCCCAATTTCCATGCCAGCCCTGATCAGGGCCGATACTTTTCATAGAATTAAAGTACCTCAAAAATGGAAATTGAAACATTTCTTTTCTTCATTCTTTATTTCATTTTGATTACTTCATCAAGGCCAGAAACTCGTTTACACGTTCTCCAATATCCGGCGCCCCGAATACGGACGATCCGGCAACCACCAGGGAAACCCCTGCGTTGGTGACCTCTTTCACGTTCTCCAGGTTGACGCCGCCGTCGATGGATATCTCAAGCCCAGGGTTCCTCTTTTCCTTCAACTCCTTCAGCGCCCTGACCTTATCCAGAGCGGAAGGGATGAGCTTCTGCCCGCCGAAACCGGGATCCACCGACATGACGAGCACCACGTCGATGTCCTCGAGGATCGCATCGAGAACCGAAACGGGCGTAGCGGGATTCAGGGAAACTCCCGCCCTGATCCCCAGGGATTTGATATGCTGCACGGTCCTGTGAAGATGCGGGCACGTCTCCTGATGAACCGTGATGATCTCCGTGTTGTCCGTCGCAAAATCTTCGATATACTGATCGGGGTTTTCGATCATCAAATGAACGTCAAAAGGAAGCCTGGTCTTTCCGAGAAGGCTTTTCATCACCACGGCGCCAAAGCTGATATTCGGGACGAAATGACCGTCCATTACGTCGACGTGGATGATCTGAGCCCCGGCCTTTTCAATCTGAGCGACCTGCTCTCCAAGTCTGGAAAAATCTGCGGATAAAAGCGATGGCGCTAATCGGTTCATGGGATCTCCTTTTCAATATTTTCTTCTTTCCTGTATTTCTTTGTACTGATTGACGTAGGAACGGTACCGGGATTCGTGGATCTTTCCCTGGAGCACCGCCTCGCGGATACAACAGTCCGGCTCCTTGATATGGCGGCAGTTGTCATATCTGCAGCCGCCGACGAGGGCGGATATCTCCGGATAGAGATACTGCAGCTCGTCCTCTTCCGCATCCAGGATATCAAATGAAGTAAATCCCGGCGTATCGAAGAGCATCCCGCCGGAATCTGTCTCAAACAATTCCACGTGTCTGGTGGTATGCTTTCCCCGCTTCGTTTTCTCGCTGATGTCTCCCGTCTCTACCGTATACCGACTTTGAAGCCTGTTCAGCAGCGTCGATTTTCCGGCGCCCGAGGGTCCCGCCAGCGCGCATTTCCGGCCTTTCATCAGATCGGACAGCTCCCGGATCCCCTGGCCTGTCTTGCCGCAGACGCTGACAAGAGGGTAGATATCCCGGTAGATCGCCTCGATCCCTTCTCTCTTTTCCCCTGAGACCAGTGAGACCAGATCGATCTTATTGACGCATATGATGATATCCGTATGGCTCTTTTCCGCCATTACGAGAAACTTATCGATGATGTCGGGATTGGGATCGGGCCTGGCCGCCGCCGTGACGATGATGAAGCAGTCGACGTTGGCGATGGGCGGACGAATGAAAAAATTCTTTCTGGGAAGGATTTCATTGACCACCGCCTCATCCTCATCGAGGGTTTCGATGATTACCTCGTCGCCGACGTAAGGCGTAACGCCGTCTTTTTTAAAAATTCCCCGTGCTTTGCACTGGTAGACCTTTTCTTCCGTCTTCACGTAGTAAAAGCCCGCGATCCCCTTTATGATGATCCCTTTCATCAATTGATCTCTCCGGTGTTAAAATTCACATTCGCCTCGTATGCGACATCATTGTCATATAAAACCTGAACCGTTCCAACACCGTCGCCGGTGAGGGAAAGAATTTCCGAGCCGTCCTCCTTGAACCTCTGCACTTTATTGAAGATACTCCTCACTCCGGACTCATCGGAAATGATGACCGTGAGATAGAACACCGGATTTTTCGCCTGATCATAGCTGATCTCCATCGCAATGGACCTGGAGCTCGCCGGAGGCTGGTCCCCCGTGCTGATCTTTATGTTCACGCCGGTGCCCTTGTCGACCATGGTTCCGGGTTCGTACTGCTGCCACATCACCGTATTGATATCATAGGCCGTGCTCATATCATAACCCACGGAGGCGATGCTCAGTCCTGCCTTTTCCAGTTCGCTTCTGGCGGAAGAGACATCCTTTCCCATGATATTGGGCATCGAAACCTGTTCCACAGCGCGGCCAAGGCTCACGACGATATTGACCTTTGTCCCTGCCGCCGCTTCCGTGCCGTCCGCCGGATCCTGCCTGATGACCACATCCTTCGGCATATCGCTGTTTTCCAGATCGACCCTGCCTAGCTCATATCCATAGCTCTCCAGAACAAATTTCGCGTCCTTTTGGGTTTTGTTTACGACGTTGGGTACGGTTCCCTCTTTCGCTTTGCCCTTGCTTACATTTACAGTGACGGTATATCCCTCTTTTACCGTCATTTCCGCATTTGGATCCTGAGATACGATTTCCCCTTTCTCGTATTCGGAACTGGAAATCTGATCTTCCACTTCGAGCTTCAGGTTAAGTCCCTTCAGTTCGCTGGTGGCCTCTTCCACCGTCTTGCCGAGCAGGTTGGGCACGGCGATCTCTTTTGCCGCTCCAAAATGGTCGAAAGCCGAAAGTATCAGCTGGCTCACCGGGATCGCGCAGACCAGGGCCAGTATGATGGCCGCAACCTTGACCTTGTTTATCTTGACCTTTCTCTTGGTTTTTCCGTCCTTCTTGTCGTTTTTTCTCATATCTCCCCCATTATCCCCTTTTTCTCCTCCGTAAGCTGACGGCGAAGGGCCGTTGACTGCATTCATTACAATAGTGGCATCCATTCCGTTCGAGTGACGGTCAAAACCGGATAATGCCCTTGTTTTTTCAAAATCCATACCGTTCAGCGCATCGTACATCTCGTTTGCCGATTTGAAGCGATTGACCTGATATTTATTCGTAGCCTTCAGAATGATATCCTCCAGCGCAGAGGGAACTCCCGGCACCAGACGGGACGGAGGCACGATCTCATCATTCATGTGCATCAGAGCCACAGCCACCGGATTGTCCGCGTCAAAGGGTACTTTGCCGGTCACCAGTTCATAAAGAACGATACCGAGGGAATAGATATCTGATTTTTCATCCACATACCCGCCTCTGGCCTGCTCCGGTGAGAAATAGTGAACGGAGCCCATGATGGTTCCCGTGTTTCCCACGATTGTTCCGGCGTTGACAGCTTTTGCGATGCCGAAATCGGTGATCTTTGCGGTCCCCTCCTGGGTAATAAGAATATTGTGGGGTTTGACATCTCTATGTATGATGTGATTTTTGTGCGCAAAACCGAGAGCCAATGCAATCTGCTTGACGATGTTAACCGCCCTGCGAAACTCCATGGGCCCTTCATTTTTGATGATATCGCTCAATACCTGGCCTTCGATCAACTCCATAACGATATAATGGATGTTCCCTTCCTTCCCGACGTCGTAAATATTTACGATATTGGAATGGGAAAGACTTGCGGCAGCCTGGGATTCTCTGCGAAAGTTCTCAATGAACTTCAGATCCTTCGTAAATTCAGGTTTTAATATTTTTATCGCGACAAACCGGTTGAGCAACCGGTCTCTTGCCTTATATACCACCGCCATACCGCCGTCGCCAATTTTCTCGAGTAACTCATACCTGCCGGCAAGTATTCTACTGCTCATGTGTTAGTCCTCCTGTAATATTTTTAAACAAATCACTGTGATATTATCGTTTCCACCATTCCGGTTCGCCCGCTGAACAAGATTTTTGCTCAGCGCGTTCATGGAATTTGACGCGGCAGCCATGCCGCAGATCTCTTCCTCGGACACCTCTCCGTAAAGGCCGTCAGTGCAGAGGATCAGGATGTCGTCTTTCAATGTTTTCAGGCGATAAAAATCCGGAAGGATTTTCTCTTCCGCTCCCAAAGCCCTTGTAATCATGTTCTTCTGCGGATGGAGCACCGCCTCTTCCTTCGTAATAGAGCCGCCCTTTACCAATTCGTTCACATAGGTGTGGTCTTCCGTGATCTGACTGATCCGACCATCCCTGCAAATATAGGCTCTGCTGTCTCCTACATTGATGATATACGCGTTTCCGCCGGCGAGATAGAGCACCACGGCGGTTGTCGCCATGCCGGCATTTTCCCGGGAAAGCCGTGCGGTCCGATAGATGATCTGATTGGCGTGCTTCATACAATCCAAAAAATAGTCCTTCAGCGCCTCTTCATCCTCAACGTTCTGCAAGGGCTTTTCCTTTATGTATTCCGCAATGGTTTTCACCGCCATGGAGCTGGCCAGCTCTCCGGAATTCTGTCCCCCGACGCCGTCTGCGACGATATAGATATTTTCCCGGGGCATGACAAAGAGAGAGTCCTCATTCCTGCCTCTCTTTCTTCCTCTATCCGTTTTAAATCCAATCTGAGTCATAAAAATTCCTCAATTTTAATGTTAACCGATTTATTGTATCAAAAAATGCGTACCATGTCAAAAATATGCCGCGCTGACCGCGCGCTTCCACCCGATTCGGGCGGAAGCGGCGGTCAGCAACCTCATCAAATGCTTTCCAGCCAGTCGTCCTTCTTCATTTTACAGATAAAGAATCCGTCCGTCCCGTTGACATTGGGCAGGAGCTGCAGCTCCTCCTCTTTGCTGAAGTTCGGATTTCTCTTCAGGAAGTCCTTGACGACCATCTGGTTTTCATAGGGCGAAATGGTGCAGGTGCTATATACCAGAGTCCCGCCCGGTTTCACGTATTTTGAGGATGCCGACAGGATCGCCAGCTGCTTTCGCGGCAGGCTGTCGATTTCAGCGCTCCTCTTCTTATATTTGATCTCCGGCTTTCTCCTTACGACGCCCAACCCGGAGCAGGGCGCGTCCACAAGGACCCGGTCCGCTTTTTCTATCATGGAGGAATCGACGCGGGTCGCGTCCCACGTTCTCGTTTCGACGATGGAAATTCCCAGCCTTTCCGCTTCCCTGTCGATTATGGCCAGCTTTCTCTTGTAAATATCCCAGGAGATCACCGTTCCTTTATTCATCATCTTTTCCGCGATGGCCAGGGACTTTCCGCCGGGCGCGGCACAGACGTCCATGACGGTTTCAAAGGGATGGGGATCCAGCATGTTCACTGCCAGAATGGAGCTTTCATCCTGAACGGAAAACATACCGCTTTTAAACAGCTTTCCGTCGAGAAGGCCCCTCCCTTCCACGTGAAGCGCCTCCTTGCAGAGAGAGCCGTCCTCCGCGTGGAAGTCCTTGGCAATGATCCTTCTCTTCAAATCCTCCTTCGAGGTTTTCAGGGAATTCACCCGGATGACCAGATGAGGAGTTTCATTTCCCGCGGCCAACAGTTCCTCCACAAAATCGGGGGCGTACTCCTCAAGCCACAGCTCTATGATCCACGGTTCATAGGAATATTTTATAGACAGATACCGCACCTGGTCCTCTGAGCGGTCAGGCAGCTCGACTTCCTTGTCCGCTCTCAGAAAGCTTCTCAGCACGCCGTTGATGAAGCCTTCCTTGCCATGACAGTATCTCTTGGCCAGATCGACGCTTTCGCTCACCGCGGCATAATCCGGTACGCTCTCCAGAAATTTCAGCTGGTAAATGCCCAGCCTTAAGACCGTCAGATCGCTGTTTTTCAGCTTAGACGCCCGATTTTTTATAAATTGATCGATGATATAGTCCAGATAGAGCTTGTTTTCCAAAACGCCATAGACCATCTCCCGTACCAAGGCGGGGGACTCAGGCCTGATGCTGGCGATCCGGTGGTTCAGAGCGATGTTGGAATAGGCTTGTTTTGATTCTACATCCATAAGTGTTAAGTAAGCTGTTCTTCTGTTTTTATCCATTTTATTCACGCCCCCTCAGCGCTAAAATTCTCAGAAGAGTCAGGATGGACGCGGCCAGCGCGGCGACATATGTCAGCGCCGCAGCGGACAGGACTTTTTTGGCGTCCACGGTCTCTTCCGCATAAATGAGACCTAATTCGTTCATCTGCTTGATCGCTCTGCTGCTGGCGTCGTATTCCACCGGCAGGGTGACCGCCTGAAATAAAACTGCTGCTGCGTAACAAAGTATGCCGATATTAAAGATTATATTTCCCTGAAAGGCGTTTCCCGCCCCGATGATCATCAGCCCGACGATCAGGATCGGCCACGCCAGGCCGGAAGCAAAGGATGCCAGCGGCGCCAGCACATTCCGGAACCCAAGAGGCGCGTAACCCCTCGCGTGCTGAATCGCATGTCCCGATTCATGGGCGGCGATGCTGATGGACGCGATGGATGGGTCGTTGTAGACCTTCGGCGAAAGCCTCATGACCCTCTTTCTCGGATCGTAGTGGTCCCCCAGCCTGCGGTTTATGACTTCGATGGGAACATCCTGAAGCCCGTTGCTGTCGAGGATCCTCCTGGCCGCCTGAGCTCCGGTGATCCCTTTTCGGTTCCGTACCGCCGCATACCGGTTGTATGCTGAATTTACCTTGCTTTGAGCATAAAAGGTAAAGATCATCGCAGGTATTAAAATGATAATTGTCGGATCAAACATGCCAAAGTACATTAATTAATCTCCTCCTTGCTTGCTGTGCGGCTCTATTTATCCGAGCCTAAGACCTCTCCGGCCGTAATTTTATTCCCTTTTAAGAATTCGAAAACATCCATGGCTTTTTTGCCGGGCATCTGAATTTTTTTCAAAAGAAGCGTGCGTCCCCCCGCCGCCACTTTAATTCCCCGGCTTGAAACTTCCATGATGGTTCCGTCCGGCTTGTCTGCGGTTTCATCCACCGCCTCGGCAGTCCAGAGCTTCATGGGCTCCCCGCGATAGGTCGTGTAGGCTCCCGGCCAGGAGTTAAGGCCCCTGATGAGCCGCTCGATCTCCTCCGGGGTTCTGCTGAAATCCACTAGGCCATCCTTTTTGAAAATCATCGGCGCGTAGGTCGCCTTGCTCTCGTCCTGCTTTGTCCGACTGCAGGTCCCCTTCTCGATCAGAGGGAGTGTCTCGACCAGCAGGTCCGCCCCCATCGCCGCCAACTCGTCATGAAGCTCGGCAGTGGTCTTTTTTCCGATTTCCGTAGACCGGGACGCGATCATGTCCCCTGTATCCAGCCCTTCTTCCATATACATCAGGGTGACCCCTGTGTTTTTCTCTCCTGCGATGATGCTCCTGTGAATCGGAGCCGCGCCGCGAAATTTCGGAAGCAGCGACGCGTGGATGTTGACACAGCCCAGCCTGGGAAGCTTAAGCAGCTCTACAGGCAATAACTTCCCATAGGCGGCCACCACGATGAGGTCGGGGGCGATCTCCTTTATCCGGGCGAGAAATACTTCATTCCCCCTGATGCTTTCGGGTTGGATCACCTCGATACCAAGGGCGAGGGCTTTCTCCTTGACGGGAGGAAACTGTATCTTCTTTCCCCGGTCCCTGGCCTTGTCCGGCTGGGTTACCACCAGTTCTGCCCGGTAGCCGTTTTCACACATTTTTTCAAGGGCTGGAACGGCAAATTCCGGCGTTCCCATGTAAACGATCTTCATATCTTTACCTGTCCTCGTCTCTGCCGCCGGTTTCCTCCCGGTCTGCTTCCCTCAGATTAGTGGCCTTATCTGTGTATAATATCCCATCCAGGTGGTCATATTCATGGCTGAGCACCACGGGAAGAAATCCCGTTCCTTCATAGACGACTTCTTTCCCTTCCCTGTCCAGCCCTCTCATCTTGATGTATTCCGGCCTCTTCACCGTTCCGATCATTCCCGGAACGCTCAGGCAGCCTTCATCTTCCTCCTTGAGGCCGCTCGTTTCAAGAATTTCCGGGTTGATGAGCTCGATGATCTCACCTCCGACGTCGGCGATAAACATCCTCTTCAGGATACCCACCTGGGGAGCTGCGATCCCGGCTCCGTTATACGCTCTCATAGTCTCCAGCATGTCGTCCAGGATCATGCGGATATGGTCGTTAACCTCCGTTACCTCTCTCGCTCTCTTCTTTAAAATGTCGTCTCCTTCATAAACAATATTTCTTAAAGCCATTTAATTTTCTCCTCGCTTTGATTTGCAGACTTCCGCTGCCGGTATTTTTACACGTTTCCGCATTATAAAAAACTATATGGATTAATATCGACGGAAATGAGATATTTCGCATTCCTATCGGTATTTATTCCCATTTTTATTTCATTTAAAATCCGGGAGTATTCCTTTCTTTTGCCGGGGAAGCATTTGATCAGCAGCTGAAAGCGGTACAAGCCTTTGACCTTGTTCATCGGCGCCGCCTGAGGCCCCAAGACATAGCGCTCCTCGCTCTTTCCCGCTCCTCGGATAAAATCCTCCGCCACCTGCCGGCAAATCTCGTAAGCCTCCTGTTCATCTTCTGAGGACAGGACGACCTGGATCAAGTCGCTGAATGGCGGATAGCCGATCTGCTTTCTGATTTCCGTTTCCGCCCGGTAAAAGGCTTCGTAGTCGTGCTCTGCGGCGGCAACGATGGAGTAATGCTCCGGATTATAGGACTGGATCAGCACCCTGCCGGTAGAATCGCCTCTGCCCGCCCTGCCCGCCGCCTGAGTGATCAGTTGAAATGTCCGCTCGGCGGAGCGAAAATCGGGAACGTTCAGTGAGATATCCGCTGAAACGATGCCCACCAGGCCGACGTTGGAAAAATCCAGGCCCTTTGCCACCAGCTGCGTACCGATGAGGATATCCGTCTTACCCTTTCTGAAAGAGTTCAGAATCTTGTCTATGCTGCCTTTTTTCGTCGTCGTATCCAGATCCAGCCGGTCTACCGTATATTCGGGAAAGATTTCCCTCGTCAGCTCTTCCACCTTCTCCGTACCGGTGCCGAAGTGCTTGATGTATTTGCCTCCGCAGACCGGGCAGATCGTCGGGACCTTTTCTCTGCTGCCGCAGAAATGGCAGATCGCCTCGTTTTTCGACTTGTGGTATGTAAGGGAAATTCCGCATTCCCGGCACCTCATCACGTAGCCGCAGGACCTGCAGGACACAAAGGTGGAATATCCCCGCCTGTTTAAGAAGAGAATCACCTGGCGTTTCTTTCCCAGGTTTTCCTCTATCTCCCGATAGAGCGCAACGCTGAAAATCGATTTATTTCCATTTTTAAGCTCCTCCCTCATGTCGATGATCTCAACGGAAGGAAGAGGAGTTTTGTTAAATCGCTCCGTGAGGGCGATTTTTTTGTATTCCCCCGTTTCCGCCTTATATGCGGAAGCCAGCGACGGCGTCGCGCTCCCAAGAAGCACGACGGCCCGATTTTTTTTCGCCCTTTTGATGGCAACCTCGATGGCGTCGTACTTGGGACTCATATCCGATTTATAGGTCGACTCGTGCTCTTCGTCAAGGACGATGACGCCGATGTCGGAAAGGGGCGCAAATACCGCGGACCTGGCGCCGATGACGATCTTTACTTCGCCTTTTTTGATCCGCATCCATTCGTCATACCGCTCCCCCATGGAAAGCTTGCTGTGAAGGACGGCGATTTTCTCCGGGCCGAACCTGCCCATAAAGCGCTCGATGGTCTGAGGAGTCAGAGAGATTTCCGGCACCAGCATGATAGCGGTCCTCCCCCTGTTGATGCAGTCGTCGATAACCTGCATGTAGATCTCCGTCTTGCCGCTGCTGGTCACGCCGTGAATGAGGAAAACCTCATGGGCGCGGCTCCCCAGGCACGGCAGGACCGTCTCAACAGCTTTCCGCTGTTCGTCCGTCAGAAGCATCGCCTCGGTTTTTTCCACCCCGGCTTCCTTGTAGGGCGTCCTGACCTTACCCCTCTTCGACGGCGTCCCCGCAGGGGTAAAGCATTTGATGGCGTCGATATACCGGCACAGATACTGCCGTTTCATCCAAACGCACGTGGCAACCGCTTCCTGGCTCAGGGAAATATCAGGATCGATCCCCGCTAGGGTTTTGAGGCCCTTGACCTCTTCCGAAAGCCGGTCCGCCACCTGAAACACATAGGCGTCCCTGATGCGGTTTCCCCTTGCAAAGGGAACGAATACCTTGTCGCCTGCCTTGACGCTGTCATCCTCACAAAGATAAGTATAAAGATTATCCGTGTGATCCGTGTTATTATCGATCACTACATTGACGTATTTCATCGCTTTCCTATTATAACAAGAAAATATTGTTAGCCTTGCACTCTTCGATCATATCTTCAGGCCAGACGGAAACCTGCACCTCGCCGATATGGGCTTTTCTCAGGAAGAACATGCAAAGCCTGGATTGGCCGATTCCACCGCCTATGCTATAGGGCAGTTCCTTATTGATGATGGCCTTGTGAAACGGCAGCTCCATGCGGTCCGTCGCACCGGCCAGCTCCAGCTGTTTTACCATGGAATCCTCGTCGACGCGAATTCCCATGGAGGAGATCTCATAGGCGATGCCCAGGATGTCGTTCCACAGCACGATGTCGCCGTTCAGTTCCCAGTCGTCGTAGTCGGGCGCTCTGCCGTCGTGCTTGACGCCTGATTTCAGCTGCCCGCCGATTTTCATGATGAATACGGCCCGTTTTTCTTCTGCGATGGCGTCCTCCCTCTGTCTCGGAGTCAGCTCGGGATACCGGTCCTCAAGCTCCTGTGTCGTAATAAAAAAGATCTCATTGGGCAGATCTGTCCGCAGATTCCGGTAGATCCGGTTCACATAATCCCCCAGATTTTTAATGCAATTATAGATGGTGACGACGGTTTTCCTGAGGTACTCCTCAGTCCGCTGGGATTTATGGATGGATTTTTCCCAATCCCACTGATCCACATAGACGGAATGCAGGTTATCGAGGTCCTCGTCCCTCCTGATGGCGTTCATATCCGTATAGATGCCTCTGCCCGGCTCTATCTGATACTTGCCGAGAGCCATTCTCTTCCACTTCGCCAGGGATTGCACGATCTCCACGGGCTTCTCGTCGATCCCTTTTAAAGTAAAGGACACCGTCCGTTCTACCCCGTTCAGATTGTCGTTGAGGCCGCTCTCCGGAGCCACGAACAGCGGCGCCGAGACTCTTCTCAGATTGAGGCCGTAGGCCAGCTCCTGCTGAAAATAGTCCTTTATCTTCTTGATCGCCCTCTGGCTCTCCATAAAATCGATGACAGGCGTATAGCCGTCCGGAATCAGTAAACCTTTTGTCATATTTCTTTCCTCCAGTATATTTTATTTAAGTTGTTGTATCGGAAAAGCAGCAGCCGCAAAAGCGCTGACGGTAAAGATGATATTCCTTTGACAGCTCGATGGATCTCTGGTAGCCGCCCTGTTTCTTGAAGTCCTCTCCTAAAAAAGTCAGACCGTACCGCATTCCCAGCTGCATGCCCAGCTTGTAAATCAGTTCGAAGTTTTTGTGTGGGCTTACCGTAAGCGTCGTCCCGAAGGTGTCAAAGCCCGACATGCTTGCTGTCTCAGCCGTCTTTTCCAACCTCAGCTGAAAGCATGATGCACACCTCTTTCCGCCCTCCGGCTCCTGCTCCAGTCCCTTTGCCGCCTCATAGAACACCTCCGGTTCGTAGGGGCCCTCCAGATATGCGATGCGGTCCATGGAATCGATCCTGTTATTGTATTGATCGATAAACTCGATCTGGGCGGTTCTGCGCCTTTCATATTCTTCCCTGTCGGTTATATTCGGATTGTAAAAGAATATCGTGATCTCAAACCGTCCTTTCAGCCTCTCCACCACGGCGGTGCTGCACGGGCCGCAGCAGCTGTGAAGCAGAATGGCCGGCTTTGTTTTTCGGACCTCGTTCATATCATCCATGCTGATGAACTGATTCTTCTGAACGGAGCTTTCCAAACCTTCTGAGATACAATTCTTATCTTTTTCCTTTTTCATGGGTGTCATACTACCTCTGATTTAAAGATTATGGTAAAATAATAATGGATATTATATTTTGCGAGCAACGCCGAGCAAAATATATTGAATCCACCTTACGGCAACGCCGTATGCGGCGAAGCCGCACATTAATCATAGGATTCATTATACCATAATAATAAAACGGTGCAAATAATG
>DAITKX010000083.1:0-8322 GCA_036835995.1 Bacillota bacterium
CATCTGTTCCATAAAGATTCCTCCATTGAGCATTGCGGGCCTTTTGTCCGGATGACGGGTGGCCGCGCCGTTCTCACCTTTAATAACCGATTGACATCATAGCATCCCAAAATAAACTCCAGTCAAATTAAAGGTAAACTCTTCATAAACTGCATAAACTCAATTGTTTATGCGGAGTTTAAGATCAGAGAAAAAAATTATGCTATACTTTAGCATATACATCAATCAAGGCGGTATTTTCTATGAAATTAAAGGACATGTTTAGAAAAAATATAACGATCAAGAAGCGGCTTGTGATCTCCAATATCCTGATGATCCTCGTTCCGGTATTGATCACCGTATTCATCGGGTTTGTGTGCCTAGGAATCATCTGGGCTTCGATCCGGTATGGCGCTGGCCTCGGGTTTGAGGACAGCGAGGACTTCTACAGGGCCAGCCGCGGCATCTCCATGCTCGTGGAGAGATCGCTGACGGACGAAAACCATAGAGATCAGGCGGAAGGAGCCCATAAAGATAAAGTGAAGGATTTGGAGGCCATCAGCAAGATACTCGATAAAAATGCGATGGCTCTGCGGGTGGACTCTTCCGGCGAAACGATATACCGATACGGACGCGCCAACCCTGACGATGAAACGCTGATGAACGCGATTGAAGGATTAGGCGGCAAGGGCTTCGTCTCCAATGGAAACCGCGAGCTATATGTCCGTCAGGCTGAAATTGACGGAAAGGTTTACAACATCGCCATCTTTGCCAGCCCCTCGGAGCTGTCCTACGGCACTCTGAAGGTTGCCATCGCGTTCTCGGCCATCATCCTGCTCTTTGCTGTGTTCTTCTCCATCCTGCTCACCAATCGATTCCTGACCAAATTCGTGTTCCGGAAAATCGAAGGTCCCCTGGACATACTCTCAAAGGGAGTCCGGCAGATCAGCGACGGGAACCTGGAGCACCGCATCGACTACAGCTATAAGGATGAATTTGCGCCTGTCTGTGCCGATTTCAACGAGATGGCAGCCCGGCTCAAAGCCTCGGTAGAGCGGACGGAGCAGCATGAGCAAAGCCGCAAGGAGCTGCTGGTGGGCGTCTCCCACGACCTGCGCAGCCCGCTGACCTCGATCCGCGCCTATGTGGAAGGGCTTTTGGATGGAGTGGCTAAAACGCCTGAAGCCCAAAGGGGATACCTGGAAATCATCAGGGACAAAACCGAAGATATCGACCGCATGCTGGTCAAAATCTTCTTATTCTCCAAAATGGAGCTGGGCGAGTACCCGGACAATCCGGAGCTCCTGCACCTCGACGATGAAGTGCATCAGCTCGTGCGGGCAGTGGGCACAGAGTACGAGGAAAAGGGATTGGTCCTCTCCGTCGGCGACCTTGTAACCGCCACCGTATCGGCTGACCCGGACCAGCTCCGCCGCGTGCTGATCAATATCATGGAGAATAGCGCAAAATACAAGACAAAGGACGTAGGGACCCTGACCATCTCCCTGCGGGAGAAGGACGGCGGATACTGCCTGTCCCTCTGTGACGACGGACCCGGCGTTTCGGAGGATACGCTGCCCCATCTATTCGAGGTATTCTACCGCAGCGATCCATCCCGGCAGAACCCTCAGTCCGGCAGCGGCCTCGGCCTTGCCATTGCAGCCAATGCGATACGGCGTATGAACGGAACCATTGAAGCAAAAATAAGAGAAAACGGCGGACTGGAAATCGCGATCTGGCTGCCGAAGTCGGAGGAATAGCGTGGAAAAGATATTGATTATAGAAGATGATGAAGCCATTGCCGCCATTGAGCGCGATTATCTCGTGATCGATCATTTCGAGGTAGAGATTGCGCCGGACGGAAGAAGCGGCATGGAAAAGGCATTGCAGGGCGGCTTTGATCTGATCCTGCTGGATCTGATGATTCCGGGGATAGACGGTTTCACCGTCTGCCGCAAGCTGCGGGAAGCGCTGGATATTCCGATCCTGATGGTCACGGCCCGGCGGGAGGATATCGATAAAATACGGGGACTGGGACTCGGGGCGGATGATTACATTGAAAAGCCCTTTTCACCAAGCGTCCTCGTGGCGCGGGTCAAGGCCCACCTTGCGCAGTATGCCAGATTGAAGAAAACGGACCGCTCTGCTCCAATACAGCTCACCATAGGCACTATCCGCATAAACACCGACACCCGCAGAGTCTATGTGAACGATATTGAAGTCGAGCTGAAGAACAAGGAATATGAGCTTTTGCTGTTTTTAGCCCTCAACGCGGATGTGGTGTTTAACAGAGAAATGCTTTACGAGCGCATTTGGGGCATGGACGCCATGGGAGACAACGCCACCGTCGCCGTCCACATCAACCGGCTGCGGGATAAGCTCGAGGAAGACCCGGGCAACCCCCGGTATATCCAGACGGTGCGGGGCGCGGGTTATCGCCTCAAAGGGTAAGGAGAGCATGATAAGGTTTCTGTTTTTTCATATCTTATCTGCAGTTTAATTTTATGTGTAGTTTAACTTGATGATAGATGCAGTTTAATCTGCTTGCTTATACTGGTTTTGTACCAGAAGGCAAGCAGATTTTTATTGCAGTGCTTGGCGCCGGTACGCTATGAGAAAGGTAAGGCGCATTATGAAAATTTTGATTACAACAGACTGGTATGCACCAACCGTCAACGGGGTTGTGACCTCCGTGCTGAATCTGCGGAGGGAGCTTGCACAGCGCGGTCATGAGGTCCGCGTCCTGACCCTGTCCCAGAGCCTTCACTCCTTTGAATCGGATGGCGTGACCTATATCGGCTCGGTGGGCGCGGGAAAGGTCTACCCCGGTGCAAGGATCAAGACGGCTTTTTTCAGCAGCTACGTGCAGAACATCATGGACTGGAAACCAGATATC
This sequence comes from Bacillota bacterium, assembly GCA_036835995.1. GTDB lineage: Bacteria > Bacillota > Clostridia > Peptostreptococcales > Anaerovoracaceae > Anoxybacterium. The sequence continues at coordinate 2,876 of DAITKX010000083.1, forward strand.
ATCCATTCCCAGTGTGAATTTTCCACGTTTATGATCGCGCGCCGGATTGCCAAAGCCCTGGCGATTCCTATCGTACACACCTATCACACGGTCTACGAGGATTATACGCATTATTTCCTGTCCAATGGAAAATGGGGCCGACATATGGTAGCCGCCCTCTCGCGCTGGATCATCGGGCAGAGCGCCTGCGTGGTCGCTCCCACGGAAAAGGTGCGGGGGATTTTAAACAGATATGGAATCGAACGGAACATCCACGTGATCCCAACGGGCATCGACCTGAGCCGTTTTACAGCAGCGCCCGCAGCGGAAAAGCGGATTGCCTTAAAAAAACAGCTCGATATTCCGGAGGGAAACCGAGTCCTGCTCTACGTGGGCCGCCTCGCGAAAGAGAAGAATCTGGAAGAGCTGCTCCAATATCACGCAAAACGGGATATACAAGCCGTGACTTTTCTGATCGTCGGCGACGGACCTCACCGCGAAGCGCTGGAGCAAATGGCATCGGACCTCGGCATCCGGGATTCGGTGCGGTTTGCCGGAATGATTCCGCCGGAACGGGTCGGGGACTACTATCATATCGGAGACCTGTTCGTCAGCGCATCCGCCAGCGAGACCCAGGGTCTCACATACATCGAGGCTCTGGCTTCGGGTCTGCCGGCGCTCTGCCGTAAGGATGAGTGCCTGGACGGAGTGATCCTGAACGGCTGCAACGGCTGGCAGTATGAAGACGAGCAGGATTATCTGGATGCTCTGGGCCGATTCTTTTCCGATGAAGCTGTGGGGAAAGCTATGGGGAAAAATGCAGCCGAATGCGCACAGAAAAAGTTTTCCTCCGCAGTATTTGCGGAAAGAGTGGAGCGCATCTATCTCGGCGCCCTCGATGAACCGGCGGCGACGGCGGAAGCGATAGCCTGTCAGGAGGTGATACCATGCAGATGAATATTTCAAAGAACGCCATCCGCATCGGCTCAGCGGTCAGCCTGATCCTCTGCGCCGTTCTTTCCGGGTATGCCCTTCACAATCAACTCTTTACCTCTCAGGAAGCGCTTCAGTCATACATTGCGGGGTTCGGCGCCATGGGAGCACTGGTCTTTATCGCCTTTCAGGCGGTTCAAGTGATCATGCCGATCCTCCCGGGCGGGATCAGCTGTCTGGGCGGCGTGCTGCTGTTTGGGCCCTGGGCGGGCTTTCTCTATAATTACATCGGCATCTGCATCGGCTCCCTTGCGGCGTTCGGCATTGCCAGAAACTTCGGAAAGCCTGTTCTGTATACCGTTTTTAAAGATAAGACCATTGCAAAGTATGAAGCGTGGACAGGAAATGAGAGCAAATTTGCGCGCTGGTTTGCAATCGCCATCTTCTTTCCGGTAGCGCCGGACGATCTTCTGTGTTATCTGGCAGGCACCACACAGATGGCTTGGCGGAAATTTACAGCGATCATTTTGCTGGGAAAGCCCGCTTCCATAGCGCTCTACAGCATGGGGCTTTCCCTGGCGCTCAAGCAGGCCATATCCCTGATGCATTGAGTGCGGGAGCCCATCGGCGTCCCGTCAAGAAAGGAGTTTCCATGCGTATTACCCTGTATTCCGGATGCCTCTCTCTGGTGAGAAAAAGCGGCGTCGGTCAGGCCATCCTGCATCAAAAGGACGCGCTTGAGCGCGCTGGAATTGAAACTACCGACAGATGGCGGGAAGCCTCCTCTGCCGTGCACATCAATACGGTGTTCCCCGATTCGCCGGCGGCGGCGTGGCTGGCCCACAGGCAGCACAGGAAGGTCATATACTACGGCCACTCCACCATGGAGGATTTCCGCAATTCCTTTAAAGGCTCCAACCTGTTTGCGCCTCTGTTCAAGCGCTGGATCATCCGCTGCTATGAGTCGGGGGATCTCGTCATCACTCCCACGCCCTATTCAAAGCGTCTGCTGGAGAGCTACGGGATCAGGAAACCGATCTACAGCCTTTCCAACGGGGTCGATACGGGCTTTTTCGCTCCAAGCCGGGAACGGCGCGCCGCGTTTCGTGAAAAATATGGCCTCGGCCCCTGTGACAAGGCGGTCATTTCCGTAGGCCATTACATTGAACGCAAGGGACTTCCAGATTTTGTGGAGCTTGCCCGCAGCATGCCGGAAGCGCGCTTTTTCTGGTTCGGCTATACCAACTTGTACCTTGTTCCGAGACGCATCCGTGCCGTCATCCAAAACGCTCCGGAAAATCTCAGCTTTCCCGGCTACGTAGAGCGGGATGAGCTGCGGGACGCCTATTGCGGCTGCGATCTGTTTGCCTTTCTCTCCACGGAAGAAACGGAAGGAATTGTAGTGCTGGAGGCCCTTGCCTGCGGCATTCCCACCCTTGTGCGGGACATTCCGGTCTATGAAGGCTGGCTTTCCGACGGAAAGGACCTCTACAAGGCGAAGGATCTGGCCGGATTTTGCGAGAAAGCGGCAGGAGTGCTGTCAGGCGCCCTGCCCGATCTTACGGACTTCGGCCTGCGCATCGCACAGGAACGCAGCCTGGAAGCCATCGGCCGGGGGCTCGTCAGGATCTACCAAAAAGAAAATATTTTATCCGCAGTTTACCCACAGGCAAACAGCAGTTTAGAAGCTGATGATACAATCAGAACACAAATCAATAAGGAGGAATTGGTATGAACAAGCTGCATACAAAAATTATGGAGATGAATTTCAAAAAAACTGCCAGACGGTTCGTTATTCTGGCGCTTATAATCGTTCTTGCAGGAGGCATCCTGACCGGGCTCATGTTCCGCACCCAGATCGGCGAGGCCGTCACCTACCACCAAACCTATGAAGATGGCAAAGGAAACGAAAGCCAGAAGGACGTCAAAGGAAGCGAGCGATATGACGGCGAAGACCGTGAAGGCCATGAGCGGGGCCATGATTATGGAGAGTCCGACTTCTTTGATTCGGGCCAGTTTACAAAGCCCTCCATCGGAGCGGAAATCGTGCTCTCCGCCTATGCCCTGCTCTGCGGGCTGATCGCCCTTTTCTACTGGCTCCTGATCATGGCGTGGCTGTATCAGGCGTCGTCAAAGGCAGCCATGAACAAAACCCTTTGGACGATTCTCGGGCTCTTCTTCAACCTTGCGGCCGTAATCGCATTTCTGATCGCGCGCAGCCTGCAAACGGTCTGCCCCAACTGCGGAGCATACCAGAAATCAGGCACATTCTGCCGTGTCTGCGGAACCCCGCTGCAAATCAAATGTGCAGAGTGCGGATCATCGATCGCTGAAAAGGACGCATATTGTTCCAACTGCGGGAAGAAGGTTCCACATGACAATTGATTTTGCAATACTGAATTTTATCTATGACAACTGTAGAACGGCGTGGCTGGATGTGCTCATGCCTCTGGTTACGGATCTGGGCGACGCCGGAATTATCTGGATCGTTCTGGCGGTTTGTCTCCTCATCAGCAGGAAATACCGGAAGGTGGGAATCGCGATGTGCTTCGCATTGGTGTTGGACGTTATCGTATGCAACGGCATCTTAAAGCCCTTTGTCGCCCGCATCCGGCCCTGTGACGTCAATACGGCGATACAGCTGCTGGTGCCGCGCCCTACGGATTTTTCTTTTCCGTCCGGTCACACCGCAGCGGCCTTCGCCGCCGTATCCGCGCTGTATTTCAGCCGTCAAAAGCTCTGGATACCCGTGCTGATTCTGGCGTTGCTCATCGCCTTTTCACGGCTCTATCTTTACCTGCATTACCCTTCCGATATAATCGCCGGCATGCTGCTCGGCACTATTTTCGGATTTACAGGGTACAAGCTGGCGGGGCGCATTAAAAGGCTCCATGAAAGGAACAACTGAAAAGATAACTGAGAGGAACAATTGAAAAACAACAATTCAATTTAGGAGGTACAAATCACAATGCAAAAAACGAGATATGAGGTAATGCTAAACAAGGTGCCGGAAATCACCATCTTCTTCTGGATCATCAAAGTCTTGTGCACCACGGTCGGAGAAACCGTATCGGATTTTCTGAACGTAACGTTAGGGTTCGGATTAAACGGAACCTCGGTGGTCATGGGCGTGCTGCTGGCAGTTGCGCTGGTTTTTCAGTTCCGCGCGCGAAAATATATGGCGGGATTATATTGGCTGAACGTTGCGCTGCTCAGCGTGTTTGGAACCCTTGTGACGGATACGCTGACAGATGGGATTGGGCTGCCTCTTGAAATCAGCACGATAGGATTTTCCATCTGCCTGCTCCTTACGTTCCTGGTCTGGTACCGTTATGAAAAAACCCTGTCCATACACTCCATATTCACACGCCGCAGGGAAGCGTTTTACTGGCTGGCAATTCTTTTCACCTTCGCCCTCGGAACCGCCTCCGGCGATCTGATGGCGGAAGGGCTGGGCCTCGGCTATCTGCCTACAGGTATCATCGTCTGCGCCGTCATCCTGTGCGTCGGAATCGGATACAGGCTGGGACTTGATTCGGTCCTGTCGTTCTGGATCGCATACATTATGACCCGGCCTTTGGGCGCATCCCTGGGGGACTTTCTCTCCCAGCCCAAATCAAATGGAGGGCTCGGACTTGGAACGACTTTGACCAGCGTTATCTTCCTCGCCGCCATTCTCGCAACCGTCGTGTTTCTCATCATCACGAAGAAGGACATTAATTCAGGCGCTTCACCCCAAATGGCAAAGGGCGAAACGTCATCAAAGGACTCCCGCCCCGTGCTCAAGCAGACCATCGCGGTCATATGCATCTTCGCGCTGCTGGGCGGAAGCGGATACGCCCTTCGACAGTCAAGCCTTGCAAACAGTGCGGACAGCTCGATATCCTGGTCGGACCTTTCTGAGTTTCGGACGATAGAGTCAGATGTGCTCACCCTTGTAAACAGCGGCGATTTTTCAGCGGCGAAAACCCGTGTCAGCGATTTGGAGACCGCCTGGGATCAATCCGCCGCCGTGCTGAAAGCCGCGGACAAGGAGCGATGGACCCAGGCTGACGACGGAATCGACGCGGTTTTACACGAGATCCGGGCGAGCAAACCTAATCCGGACGCGAGTAAAAAAGCGTTGGAGAGCTCAATGAACACGCTGAAATAGGATGCGGGATGAAAGCTCCCCCCGCGCTCTATCTGTTTTTCTCAGACCGCGCGAAGAAAAAGGTTCCGATCACCAGGCAAACCGCGGTCAGGGCGGCGATGGCGGCGAAGTTCACGCCCGGATTAAACATCACGACGCTCGCATAGTCCGGCGTTCCCGCGTAGACGACGGCGCGCACGAGATCGAGGCAGTAGGTCATGGGCATGAGCCGGCTGATTACGAACAGCACCCCTGACGAGCTGCCGATGGGAATGATCGCGCCTGATAAGAACATCTGCGGCATCACCACCAGCATCAGCGTGGCGGTGCTGGAAAGGCCCAGCGAGCGCCCGGCCTCGGTCTGCCCCCTGTCCACCGCCTGGATGCCCGCCCGGATGATCTC
>DAITKX010000083.1:8332-15043 GCA_036835995.1 Bacillota bacterium
ATTTGGCCACCAGCACCACCAGCATCAGCGCCAGGTTCGCGGTCTTATTGTTTTTAATGACTCCGATGATGAGCATTCCCAGCGCTCCCGCGGACAGGCACATGAGCGGAGACAGGGCGAGAATCAGGAGCATCTGGCCGGGGCTGATGGTGATGCCCATGACGAGTCCCACGGCGATTGTGCCGAACATGCTGACGACGGCGCCGAAGGAAGAGCCGAAGATCTTTCCGATCACGATGGAATAGCGGGAAATCGGAGAAACCATCATCTCCTGGGTAAAATCGGTGGTATGGTCCTCAACAAGGGAGGTCAGTCCCGTCGTCGTGGTCATGAACAGCATGTTGACCATCATCCCCACCAGCATGAACTGGCCGTAGTTGAAGGACAAGCCGCTCGCCATATTCTGCGCGAGGCTGCCGCCCAGCATCCCCATCATGATGATCGGCATCACAAGGCTCATGATCAATACTCCGGGAGATTTGAACGCAAGCGTGATATCCCGTGCCGCGATGGTAACGACGGCGTTCCATTCCCGGGAAAACCCCGATTTATTTTTAGAAATAGCAATCTCATTCGCATTCATGCCGCTTTTCCTCCTTCTGTTCTGAGCAAATATTCCACATAAGCGTCTTCAAGGGTGGGCTCCTGGATCTTCAGCACGGTCAGTCTTATTCTGAGGCGCGCGATGACTTCCTGGGCCGTCAAATCCTGATACGGAACGATCACATGGCTGTCGACGCGATGGAAAAGACCCATGTCCGACAGTTCCCGGGTGAGCGCGCTCCGGTCGTCCGCGTCCAGAATAAGCTCCTGCTTCAGCATGCTGCTCTTCATCTCCTCCGGCGTTCCCGACATGGCGATCTGGCCGTGATTGACGATGCAGACCTTATCCACATGCTCGGCTTCATCGATGTAATGGGTCGTAAGAAATACCGTCGTTCCATACCGCTTGCGGGTTTCGTCGATATAATCCCAAAGGCTCCTGCGGCTCACCGCGTCGAGGCCCTGGGTCGGTTCGTCAAGGAATAAAACCGCCGGAGTGTGGATCAGGCTACGTATGATTTCCAGCTTGCGCTGCATCCCTCCCGACAGCTTTTTGATCGGCTTGAACAGCGCGTCCTTTATTCCGACGATTTCGGCCAACTCCATCACGCGGTTCCGGTATGCCGCGGGCATCATGCGAAAGGACGGACGGTAGTTAAACATCCCGTACAGGCAGGCGTGAAAGCGGATGTTTTCTTCCGCCGTGAGGTTCGGGTCGAGGCTGGGCTGCTGGAATATGATTCCCACCTTTTCCCGCACGTTCCTCGCCTGTTTTTCCACATCATATCCCGCGATCGTCACATTTCCGGACGTTTTGGAAAGGGTCGTGGTAAGGATCGAGATCGGCGTCGTCTTTCCAGCCCCGTTGGGGCCGAGAAATGCGAAAAAGTCGCCCTCGTTCACCGCAAAGCTCACGCCCTTGACGGCCGGCTCCTTCGCCTTGTCGTACTTCTTGACCAGCTCATTCACTGAAATAATAGATTCCATATATACAAATACCTCCTTTTTCATTACCGCCTTATTCTATGACGGTAAATTAAACGGAGGTTAAATGCAGTTTAAACGGAGTGTAAACCGAAAAGTTTATAAGATTAGAGACAAAATTTATAAAAGTAGAGAGCGGAAATTTTATGAATCGACGGGCAATCTTACGGTAAATACCGAGCCCTCTTTAGGCTTGCTTTCAACGGAAACCGTGCCGCCGTGAAGCTCCACGATCTTCTTCACCAGCGACAGCCCCAGGCCGCTTCCCCCCAGCGAACGGTCCCGGGACTTGTCGGCTTTATAAAAGCGCTCAAAGATATGGGCCTGATCCTCCTGTGAAATTCCGATACCGGTGTCGGAAATCCCGCAGACCGCTTCCTTTTCGTCGACGGAAAGCGTAATCGTTATACTCCCTTTTTCAGGCGTAAACTTGATGGAATTGTGCAGCAGGTTGATCCACACCTGAGAGAGCAGCTCCTCATCGCCGGAATAAACCGCCTTTTGCAGCTCGGCCTCCACATTGATGTCCTTCTCCATCCAGTGCGGCTCCATCATGAGGGTGATATGTTCAATCTGTTTATCGAGACGGTATTCGCGTCTATTGATCGACGTCCCGTCGGCTTCCAAAGCGGACAGCTTGAGCAGGTTTTCGCTGAGCTTGCTGAGGCGCCTGCTCTCAGACTCGATCACCTCGATGTAATGGATGCGCTGTTCGGGCGTCAGCGCGCCGCTCTTCAGCAGAGCCGCAAACCCGCTGATGGACGTCAGGGGAGATTGGATCTCATGGGACACGTTCGAGATAAAATCCTGCCGCATGGTTTCCATTGAGCCGAGTTCACGGGCCATTTTGTTGATGCTCTCGGCCAGTTCGGGAAAGGGGTCCCGATCATAAGTTGGCACCGACACGTTGAAATCTCCCCGGGCGATCCGATTGAGCACGTCTACGGCCTCTGTCAGAAATCCCCCCTGCCGGCGGTTGTGTTCCTTCCAGCGGGAGCTATGGGTAATATAAAAGGACACCAGCGCGGCAACGCCCGCGAATATCCCAAAACCGACGACAGCCGAAATGAGATGCACCATCCACGCTGCAGGAGATCCCGCTGCGAAAAACAGAAGCGAAGACAGGGCGTAACCTGCCATCTGACAGCCTGAAAAGACGAGAATCAGCAGGATAAGGTTGATAGCCATGCGCATTTTGCTTATGCCTTTCATTGCTTCACCTCCAGCCGATACCCCAGCCCCCGGACCGTGGTTATTTTAAAACCGTATTTTTCCTGTGGAAAACGCTCTCGCAGGCGTCCGATATGGACGTCCAAGGTCCTCTCGTTACCCTCAAAGTCAAAACCCCAGACGTCTTCGATCAGCTGATCCCGGGTAAAGGTTCTGCCCGGAGCGCCGCCCAGCTTAAACAGAAGCTCAAACTCCTTCATTGGGATGTCTGTCTGAACGCCCTTTGCAGTTATCGAATAACTGGTTTTGTCGAGGGTGATCAAGCCGATCTGCACGGCTTGGGCCGCCGCGATATGATAACGCCTCAGCAGCGCCTTGACGCGGAGGACAAGCTCCATCCCCTCGAAAGGCTTTGTAAGATAATCGTCCACTCCAAATTCAAAGCCTTTGACCTTGTCGCCGAGCCCTCCTCTCGCTGTCAGCATCAGGATGGGCAGGTCTTCATAATACCGGCGGGCAAGGCGGCAAAACTCATAGCCATCCATGTCCGGCATCATGAGGTCGAGAACGCAGAGGTCTACCTTCTCTTCTTTAAGCTTTTCCAGCGCTTCTCGCCCGTTTTTCGCCTCATGAACCGCGAAGCCTTCTCCCGAGAGCAGCGCGCCCACAAGCTCCCGGATATGCGGATCATCGTCGATGACAAGGATTGCCGCCATAGTTTCCCTCCTTCCAGTTCTTTTTTAAAAAGATACGCCGCTTATGTAAACGGAGTTTAAATTGCGTCCGATAAACTGTTTTTGAATGCGGCCATGTTCTCCACGTATCGATTAAGAGTATATCCCTCAATCGGCCAACGATCCACTTTTTTTCCATCATTTTTTTACCGACAATATTTTTCCTGTCTAAATCCGGCAAAACCGGTAATTTGAGTGTTTTACCGTATGACTAACTATGATATAATGGCTTAAAACAAAGGAGACGATGAAAAATGGCAAAGTTTATAATTACCGAAGAGTTTTGGGAATTGTTCCCTCAGGCTGAAATAGCCATAGTTCTGGCGAAAGGCATTCAAAATACGGAAGCTCATGTTGCAGATATAAGACAGGAAATCAACGAACTATTACAGAAAAGCTGCAAGGAGGCAGCCCGATTCCTGACCGAAGAGGTGTTCAGCGAAAATAGAGCAATCTCTGTCTGGCGGCAGGCATACCAAAAGTTTAAAACGAAAAAAGGAGTCCGGTGTTCAATCGAAGCGCTGCTGAAGCGGATAGAAAAAGGTACCGGAGTTTCAACCATCAACCCGCTGGTAGATATCTATAACGCGGTGTCTCTGAGCCATGGCCTCCCCTGCGGCGGAGAGGATATCGATTCCTTTAAGGGCGATCTTCTCCTGACAAAGGCGGACGGCGGAGAGCTCTTTCTTGCACTTGGCGATGAGGACTATGACAATGCCTTGCCCGGTGAAATTCTTTATAAAGACGATGAAGGCGCCGTGTGCCGCTGCTGGAACTGGCGCGACGGACAAAGAACGATGCTTACCGAGAATACGGTGAATGCATTCCTGATCATCGAATCGGTGGACCCCGGCAGAAAAGACGACCTGAAAGCAGCGGCGGCATCATTAGCCGAGCTTACTCAAAAATATCTCGGCGGCACAACGGAGATTGCCCATATGAATGCTGACAACCGGGAATTGACTTTATAGAAGAAAAAGGTACGACGAAAATTTACATTATAAACATTATAAAGGGAAAGGAATTATTATGATGGAAATGCGAAGAACGGACCGGCTCATGAATGAAGAGGATACCTTAAAAGTCTTGAAGGAGGGGGAATACGGAATCCTGGCGACGGCCAGCGAGGATTTACAGCCCTACGGAGTGCCCATAAGCTATGTCTGCATGAACAATTGCATCTATCTCCACGCCACCAGTGCCGGCGGCCTGAAATACGACAATATAAAACACAACAGCAAAGTGAGCTTTACCGTCGTAGGAAAAACCCAGGTTCTGCCGGATAAATTCGGAACCTTATATGAGAGCGCCATCGCCTTCGGAACAGCCGAGCTTGTTTCAGATGAAGAAGAAGCTTTGGCGGCTTTCAGAGAATTTCTCAATAAATACTGTTCCGAGTTTATTGAGGAAGGAGAAAAATACATAAAGGCGGCAGGCCCAAAGGCAATGATAATAAAGGTCAAAATCAGCGAGCTTACTGGGAAGCACCGAGTATAGCGCTTTATATCGTTGCTCTCGCAATCAAATCATTCAATACTGCCTTTTCATTTTCGAGGCTTTTATCCGCGGCATTGAGCATGTCGGTCAAGCGTCCTATGACGTGCTCGATCTGACTTTTGGTGTTCTGTACCTGCGTTTGGGATTGGTTAATTTTACCTAGTACCGCCCAATCCGCAAACAATCCATCAAAGAAATAATCCGCAAAGCACAAAAACCCATCAATGCTGACCTGCAGATCCGCGGAAATCGTCACATCGGTCAGCTCTGTTTTAAAACGGCGCAACTGTATCTGTAAGTTCTCCACCTGCTGCTGAGCTTCATCCAGATGGCCGTGTTTTACCATATCCGACAGCAGCCCTCCGCCTATCAAATCCCAAGTGCCCCAGCCTTCCGCACTATCAAGGCTGGACAGAATGCGATCGGTGGTTTCAAGCGCCGTCTGACCGGCTGCAAGGGCCTCCCGTGCTTCCTTTCTCTGCCCTTCAAGGTAGGAAATCCGTTCCTCAACTCGAAGAATTTCCTCAGCATCTTTAGCGCCGAGAGATTTAATTGCTTCCAGCTTATCCTTCAGCGCCTGCTCGTACTGCTGCTCGCATTTGTGCAGTTTACCAAGCTCTGCTTCACAGAGTTCTATATCTTCCTCAACTGCGTAAAGTTCGCGTGCGGCGGCGTCATACCTAACCCTGACAGCATAGGCTTCTTCGCGCTCTTTATTCAGCTTTTCATCCATCTTGCCGATGACTCCATAAAAGAAGGCGGTTAAACTATGGCCCTCCAGACGATCAACATCGGCTTCCTCGTCCAATTTATATTTTCTGAGCGTATCGACTTTAGCACTCAGAGACGCGCGTTGAATGCGCAATTCTTTCAACTTGGACTCTTCATGCTTTTTCTGCTCAACTTGCAACCGCAGAAGCGGTATTTTTTCATCATAATATGTCACAGGGGACTCCTTTCAGTAAAACTCTTCATTTGCTGTTACAGTCGCTCATGTTCTGCCAGCCGCTTTGATTACCAGCCTTTCTGCGCTTTTTCCAAAGAAATGGTAGCCCGATCCGCCTTCGCTGATGATATCTAACACTTCGTCAGGCTTTGTGACAAGCACGGTTACGCCGCGCTTGAAAAAAGCATCGGGCATCATGCTGGCCGTGGGACCGGCGACAATAACCTGAGCGCTGGGCTTTACCATCTCCAGCAGGCCGGGCAATGTGTCGTTGAGCACAGTTACCCCTGTGATAATCAGAAGATCGGCATCGGGCACATACTTGTATGAATCCTCAGGCGGTGCATAATGATCCAGTTCTTTTCCTTTCAGGGTGCGTTTGTCCATCTCCAATACCTTGAAGTCGGCATCAGCGGCAATCAGCCTCTTCAAAATGGGAACCAGCGCGCCCACCACCACGCTTTTCCCGCCCTTAGGAATCTCTACATCGTCAAAAGCATCTACCCCTGTCTGCAGTTCATACCCCCTTGCGGCTCCTTCTTTCCAACAGCTGGCGGACAGGGCATTTAAGGTGGCAATGGCCAAAGTTTTTCGCAAAATATTGTCGCTCTCCAGATCGGCTAGATAATCTACCGCACTGCGGCCCTGCAGCTTGCCGGATAAAGGCATGGCTCTGGCGGAGCTGGGACAGCAGACCGCCTGCGGAATGTCTTTTACCGGGGTAAAACACAGACCGCCCTGGCCATCGCTTAATTTGACCCCTGAAAAAAATAGGCCGAACACAGCTCTTTCGACAGTGATGGCGTCAAGTTTTTTCCCAAGAAGGTCACGCACTTG
>DAITKX010000084.1:0-3361 GCA_036835995.1 Bacillota bacterium
GCCGACCTTGGTTCCCGTCAAACCCAGGCGCCGCAGCACGCTTGCAAGTGTGTCCCTTTCGGGATCACAGATGAACATGCGGTCCGCGCCGTTGATGTTCAGGGTCATCTTCCTCAATCGTTTCATAGAAACCTCCTCGTAATAATTTGCCTCTTTTTTGATTTAGTATAAACCTTGCTGTTACTTCAAGGTCAAGCTTCATTTTATATATTTTTATCTCCTTTAAATCCCCGCATTTCAGCCTTATTCAACGCCTTTTACCAGGTGTAAAGTTTAAGTAATTTGTCTTTTAAATACATCTTGACCTTATTGTAAGAATAAGGTTTATACTGACAGTAAATCTTAAGATTTTAGGGGGGACGCATTATGGAACGTAAGGTAAAGGCGGTGCAGTACGGATGTGGCAAAATGAGCGTATACCTGATGAGGTATCTGCTGGAAAAGGGCGCTGAGATCGCAGCGGCATTCGACATGAATCCGGCTGTCATCGGAAAGGATATCGGAGAAATCATCGGCGGCGGTAAAATGCTGGGGATCAGGATTTCGGACGCAAAGGACGCCGACCGCATCCTCGCGGAGCTCAAACCCGATGTCTGCGTTATAGCCACCAGGAGCACAATGCTCGATGTTAAGGAAGCTTTTTCCGTCTGCGCCAGAAACGGCGTAAACGCCATCGCAACCTGCGAGGAATCGCTCTATCCCTGGAATTCCTCGCCGGCAATCACAAAGGAGCTCGACGACCTGGCAAAGAAAAACAACTGCACCCTTTCAGGCAGCGGCTACCCCGATATGTACTGGGGCGTGCTCATCGACACCCTGGCAGGCTCTCTGCATAAAATTACAAAGATAACGGGCAGCAGCAGCTATAACGTCGAGGATTACGGCATCGCCCTGGCAAAAGGACATGGGGCCGGCCTTACCCTCGAGGAATTTGACAGGGAAATCGGAGCCTTTAACGACCTGAGCTCCGACGAAATAAAGGAAAAAATCGAAAGCGGCGAAATCGCCCCAAGCTATATGTGGAATCAAAATGGCTGGCTGTGCGGCAGATTGGGCCTTACTCCCATCTCACAAACACAAAAATGCATACCCACGACCCATGATAAGGATCTTGACTCCTCCACCCTTGGCATGACCATCAAAGCTGGAGACGCAACCGGCATGTCGGCTGTCGTCACCACCGAAACCACCGAGGGGATCACCCTGGAAACCCAGTGCATCGGCAAGGTATACGCGCCTGAAGAGTTCGACAAAAATGAGTGGTCCTTCTATGGGGAGCCCGAAATGACGAATATCGTAAACCGTCCGGCGACGGTGCAGCTCACCTGCGCGAATCTCATAAACCGCATTCCCGCATTGATCAACAGCCCGCCGGGCTACATCACCACGGAGAAAATGCCCGATAACGTATACCTTGTAAAATCGCTGAACGAATATGTAAAATAAAAAATGGAGATAACGAAATAATAAAAAAGAGGAAATGACGGAATAACAAAATGGAGGGGCATAGGTTCCCTCCATTTTTATGTCGAGCTATAATATTATTCCGCCCTTTATTTATTCTTTTTCCTCCAGATTTTCAACTCTTTCGCCTCGGCGATGAGCTCGTCTCTGAAGTCGGGATGCGCGATGGAAATCAGCGCTTCCGCGCGCTGCCAGGACGACATGCCCTTCAGATTGACCTTGCCGTGTTCCGTGACGACATATTGAACGCCTGCCCTGGTGTCCGTGATCACGGAGCCCAGCGTCATCATCCCCTTGATCCTGGAGTGAAGCTTTCCGTCTTTATCCTTAAATGTGGAAGGAAGACAGATGAAGCTCTTTCCGCCCTTTGAGTTATACGCGCCCTCCACAAAATCCAGCTGGCCTCCGGCTCCGCTGATGATCCTCGGACCCGCGGTCTCGGAGCAGACCTGCCCCGACAGGTCGATTTCCACAGCGCTGTTGATGGAGATCAGCTGATCGATCTGGGAAGCGATGAAAGGATGGTTGGTGTAATCCACCGGATAAGCCGCGACGGACGGGTTATCCTTCATAAAATCGTAGAGTTTTTGGGAGCCGGCGGCAAAGGAATAGGCCATCCTGCCCTTGTCGATGTTCTTCTTCAGTCCGGTCACCCTTCCGGCTTCCACCATATCCACAAAGCTGTCCACCAGCATCTCCGTATGTACGCCCAGATCCTTCAGATCCGATTCCGCGATCATCTTCCCCAGGGCGTTGGGCATGCCGCCGATCCCAAGCTGAATGCAGGCCCCGTCATGGATCTCAGACAGCACGTGATTCGCTATCTGCTTGTCGATTTCAGAGGGTTCCGCCGAAGGCAGGATGGGAAGCCCCTGATGCCCGCCCTCAACGATGTAATCAACCTGGGAAATGTGGATCGTGTGCTCATAGCCGCCGTGGACCCTGGGCATATCCTCATTGACTTCAACGATCACGGTATGGGCTCTGTCAATTGCCGCCGCGTAATGGGATATGGAAACACCGAAGCTGAAATACCCGTATTCATCCATGGGAGCAACCTGGATCGCCACAACGTCCGTGGAGCAGTTTTCCCGGATATACCGCGGGAGCTCGGAATATTTGATGGGAAGGTAGTACGCCATGCCTTTCCCCGCCAATTTGCGCTCATAGCCGCCCATATGCATGCTGTTCCAGGTGAAGTGCTCTCCTTCCGGATCGTTTTCTATAAACGGCAGCGGCTTTAAAAGCACGCCTCCGCGGAGGTTTACATCGTGCAGCTCTTCCTTCCGGCGGCTGATCGCTTCGCCCAGCAGTCCGGCCTGGCTCGCTCCCCAGGCAAATTCCACCCAGTCTCCGTCTTTGATCACCTTTACGGCCTCGTCTGCCGTGACGCATTTATTTCCGTATTCGCTCATGTTCATGTTGAAATCTCCTTCAATCGTTTCGTCTTTTCAATTTTTCAACCTTTTTTATTCTATAGATTGTACTCCCTCTATGCAAGATAATTTTTCCCCTGTGATAAAAATACCGCGGCATCTGAATCGTGGGAATGCCGCGGTATTTTTTAAGGATTTATCTTCAACCCCAGATTTCCTCCGGAGTCGGGATATGTGCGTCAGGATTCGTATAGGCGATCCGGCTGATGTTGATCAGATGCCTGTAGCTGAGGTTTTCGCTGAGGCTGTTGTTGCCCCATGATCCGCAGCCCAGGGTGCCCGTGGGAGCGAGTCCGTTGGTGTAAGCTCCTCCCAGTCCGCTGGAGCCGATCCCGTTGACCAGGAATCGGGAAACCGGAATGTTTTCCGCGGCATATTCGATGTGCTCCTTATTGAAGGAGTGAATGACCATGCTGTGGCCCTTGCCTTCAACGTCGAGGTTCGCGTTTACGATGGCTACG
>DAITKX010000084.1:3371-14756 GCA_036835995.1 Bacillota bacterium
CTCTTCCCACGTCTTATACGGATACGCCGCCAGGATCGGGAACAGCTTTTCCTTCGCGAAGGGGTCCGCTTTTCCGGGGCCGTCTGCTTTCACGATCAGCAGCTTCGTGGAAGGATCCACTTTGATTCCCGCCATTTCAGCGATTCTCGCAGCACTTAAACCGACGCAGCCCTTGTTCAGCGCGCCTTCCGGAAATACCTTCTTTCTCAGCGCCATGACCTCGTCAGGAGAGGAAACATAATATGCTCCCTGCGCTGCAAACTCATCGATGATTTCGCCATACCTGCTCTCCGGCATGATGATGCTCTGCTCACAGGTGCAGAGCACGCCGTTGTCGTAGATCCTGCCTCTGATGATCTTCGGTACGGCGTCTTTGATATCGGCGTCCTCGTCGATGAGGCACTGATTGTTTCCGGCTCCTACTCCAAAGGCCGGTTTTCCGCTGCTGTATGCGACCTTCACCATGCCGGGTCCTCCGGTGGAAATGCAGACATCCGTCATCTTCATGACCAGATTGGAAATATCCAAGGTGGGCTCCGGGATCACCTGAACCAGATGCTCCGGCGCTCCCAGTTCCTTCAGGTACTTGTTTATGTACTCCACTGTTTTCGTTCCGCTTTCCTTTCCGCTCGGATGCGGACATATCACGATGGAATTTCTGCCCTTCAGTGCGATCATGGCATTGTGCATCGGAGTCATGACCGGATTTGTGACCGGCGTAACCGCTCCTATGATTCCGATGGGTTTGCCGACTTCGACAATCCCCTCCTCCTCAATATACCGAAGAATGCCGACGCTCTTTTTTCCCTTTAAATGATTCCAGACCGCCATGGCCTTGCCCTTATTCTTCATGATCTTATCTTCGAAATTGCCCATTCCGGTTTCATCCACCGCAAGGCGGGCAAGCTCCTCACCGTTGTCGTAGACCGCTTTTCCCACCGCCCTGACGACCTGGTCAACCTGCTCCTGATTATATGACTCAAATTTCCGCTGTGCCTTTCTGCCCTTTTCAATGATATCCGAAACATATTCAACCATATCCATATTCCACATCTCCTTTTTCAGCATAAATAATCTTCTATACATCACATCCGACGCAAAATCTATGCCACCATAAAGAATGCGCTGTAATTCCCGTCTGGTTTTCCGCACAACTGTCCCTTTGACTGTACGGTTTTCCTTACAGCTGTCCGATTTTCCGCACTACTTAAAATGCTTCGCATATACGATGGCCATGGATTCATCCAGAATCTCAAGAGACTTTCGGACATGCTCTTCCGTAATGTTAAGGGGCGGTTCGATACGGATGGTCTTGGCGTTGATCAGGGAGCCCGACAGCAGAAGCTTTCTGTTAAAGGCCTCATAGACGACTTCATATCCAAGGTCGCCGTCGCAGAATTCCATTGCGATCATAAGTCCTCTGCCCCGGTAGGTTGTCAGCAGCTGGGGATATTTCCGATGGAGTTTTTCCAGCCCTTCCATGTAGATTGCACCGGACTTTTGCGCTCTTCCGGGCAGATCCTCGGAAAGGATTACATGGAAAGCGGCGATACCGGCGGCGGTAGCCAGCGGGTTCCCTCCCGTGGTAGTGCTGTGAAGCAGCGGATCCGGGAACATTCCTCTAAATGCCCGTTCCGTACATACGCAGGCGGAAAGCGGCACAACGCTTCCTGATATGGATTTGCCCAGGCAGAGGATGTCCGGCGCCACCTTGGAATAATCCGTTGCGAACAGATATCCCGTGCGCCCCATGCCCGCCTGGACCTCATCTGCCACCATCATGATATCGTATTTGTCACAAAGCTTTCTGATTCCGGGAATCCATTCATCCGGCGGAATATTGACGCCGCCTTCACCCTGAATGGGCTCGTAGACGATGGCCGCGGGAAGCTCTCCGGTAAACTCCATGATATCGAGCATTTTTTCCAGGTACT
The DNA here is from genome assembly GCA_036835995.1 of Bacillota bacterium. Taxonomy (GTDB): domain Bacteria; phylum Bacillota; class Clostridia; order Peptostreptococcales; family Anaerovoracaceae; genus Anoxybacterium. The sequence goes on from DAITKX010000084.1 coordinate 5,306, forward strand.
CAAGATCTCCGAAAGGCGCAAATCTGACTCCCTGCAGCAGCGGAAGGAACGGTCCCCTGAAGTGCTCCTTCGATGTCAGGGAAAGGGAGCCGTGGGTCTTTCCGTGAAAATCTCCTTTAAACGCCACATAATAATGTCTTCCCGTAGCCAGCGTGGCCATCTTCAGCCCGCATTCCACCGCTTCCGTCCCGGAGCTGGTAAAGAAGGTGTACTGCAGGTCCCCCGGCGTTACGTCCGCCAGAATCCTCGCCAGCAGGCTCCGGTTGGCATCGATGAGCTCCGCGCTGGATAAGGGCTGCTTCTCCAGCTGGTTCATTACGGTTTCTATCACCTTTGGATGTCTGTGCCCGCAGTTGAAAGCTCCGAAACCGCCCAGACAGTCGATATATGTATTTCCGTGCAGATCCGTAAAGGTGTCTCCGTCGGCTCTCCATTCCATCGCCATGTCGTCCGCGCCGGCTGATTTGCGGTATTCCAGAAAACCCGGGTTGATATGATTGTCGAAATTGTGCCTTGTCTCTTTGATAAAGAAATCCTTTTCGTCCGCAGTCATAGTCTTCTGCGCGATGGTTTTCATCGCGAATTCGGTATACTTCAATACCTCGTCAAACTCTTTTCTCACCTTGAATTCCTCCTGAATTATTATAAATTTAAATAAAAGAAACTCATCCCTTGACCGCTTCCGCCGCTTCTTTCACGGAAGCCAGCAGAATGTCAAAGGCTTTATCGCAATCTTCTTTCGACGCGATGAGCGGCGGAATCATTCTGATGATGGCGCCGCCGATCGCCGTTACAAGCAGCTTTCGGTCGATGCATCCGTGCTTGATCTCCAGCGCGCCGTTGAAATCAAATTCCACGCCGATGATCAGCCCTTTTCCCCTGATTTCCTTCACGTGAGGCAGCGCGGATAACTTCTTCATGAAGTACTCTCCCACCTCTTTCGCGTTTTGAGCCAGGCTCCGATCCAGAAGTTCGCTCACCTCGGCATAGGCTGCGGCGCAGCATACGGGGCTTCCGCCGAAGGTCGTTCCGTGAGATCCGGCGTTAAAGGCCGCGGCGATCTTATTCGTCGTACAGATGGCGCCGATGGGCATGCCTCCGCCAAGCCCCTTCGCCATGGACACGATATCAGGCTTGATCCCATAGTTCATGTATCCCATGATTTCACCTGTCCTGCACCACCCGGTCTGGATTTCGTCGATCATGAGCAGCAACCCCTTGTCGTCGCAGAGTTTTCGGATCCCCTCCATAAACTCTTTTGTGGCCGGTCGCACTCCGCCTTCTCCCTGAATCGGCTCCAGCATGATGCCGATGGTATTCTCCGTAACGGCATTTTTAAAGGAATCCAGATTGTTGAACTCCGCGTAGGTAAAGCCCGGAAGCATCGGTTTAAAGCCAAGCTGGCAGCCGTTGTCAGGCTGGCCCGTCGCGGACATCGCCCCGTAGGTCCTGCCGTGAAAGCTTTGAGTCGCTGTAATGATATGATATTTTTCCGGTCCGAAATTGTCAGTTCCGTACTTTCTGGCCAGCTTGATCATAGCCTCGTTGGCTTCGGTGCCGGAGTTCTGATAGAAAATTTTGTCCATTCCCAGGGTCGTGCAGATCAGCTCCGCCAGGACTGCCTGAGGTATCGTGTAAGGATAATTGAAGGTGTGCATGAGGTCCCCGACCTGCTCGCGCACCGCCGCAACCACCTTATCATTGCAGTTTCCGGCGTTGTTGACTGCGATGCCGCCATAGAAGTCCAGATACGACTGATCATTTTCATCGTAAAGATACATTCCCTTTGCTCTCGTCGCGATGAAAGGGAAGCGTTGATAGGTCTCGATCATGTACTTCTGCGTAAGGTCGATCACTTCCTGCGCCGTTCGTTTTACACTTTCCAACTGCATTTCTAAACCCTCCGTTTCAAGTGTCATATTTTGGAAATCTTTTTTGGTCAAGGTTATCTTAAACCTTATACCAGTGACAAAGTCAATAGACTTAAATAATTTTTTTCTTTTTTTGCTTTACAGGTACCTGCAGTTTGAAAAAAGCGGTTCGGTCATAGTTATTGAATATTGGAAATTCAATGAGTATTTCGCTGATGCAGTCTCCTTTCACCTCGTAATTATGGCTCGTAATATAGTCCATCAGCAGTTTTAAGGATTCTTCCTCCTTGTTAAAACCGTAACAGTATGTACATAAAAAGACCCCTTCGGGAATGATTTCTATGCCCTCATCCGACAGGAAATCATCTTCTACGAAAAGGATGACCTCCGAAGCCCATAATTCCTTTTTTTGAAAGAATTCCTTCCTCATAATGCTGCCGACATTGCAGAAATAGCACATGGGCAGGTGGTGGAGCGCGTATTGCTTTTTCAGCGACCGGAGAATATGCTCGTAATAATCCATACCGTAGCTGTAGCAATTTATCTTTGTATCATAGCAAAATATCTTTCTCTCCGGCATATACTCCAGAATCACCGTGTTCTCTTCGGGAGCCGATTCATAGCGCCGGTAGTTTTCAATGGAGCGCCCGATAGCCTGTTTCGCAAAATGCATCTCCAGCATTTGCCTTTCAATATTCTGTTTTTGTCTCTCCAGAATTTTCCTGAATTTTCCAATATCTTTCCCATCCAGGCACTCCTTTATCTGCACAAGATTCATGCCGAGAGCCTTCATGTACTGGATCATATCCAGCTGGGCACACTGCTTGATATTATAGTATCTGTATCCGGTTTCCACATTGATTTCACTGGGTTGAAGCAGTTTCATCTTGTCGTACAGCCTTAGGGTCTGCTCGGAAATTCCATTGATTTTTGCCATCAAACCAATGGTGATATGATCCATCGCCTTCTCCATGTTTACATTTACCTCTCTTCTTGTAAAATAGCGGATTCGTTACATTTTGCGGGAAAAATTGTTTAATTTATAACATGCAACTTTATAGCAAGTGCATAGTTTTTTTAATTTTCTGAATATTTTATCGCCAGATCAATTTACAGGTAAATTTTAGCAGATTATAATAAGCCGGAGGGTAAAAGTAGATATCCTCGCCGTATTATTTATAAAGGAGGTCGTTATATGGAAGTAGGATTTTGGGCAGTGGTTCCGCCTCTTCTCACGATTGTGCTGGCAATCGTCACCAAAGAAGTATTGTTGTCGCTCTTTATCGGTGTCTACACCGGCTGCCTTATTATAGTCGGAGGCAACCCGCTGGCGGGCTTTGAGAAGATGGTGAACATTATCCTCTCTAATCTCACCGACTCATGGAACATGCAGGTATTGATCATCGTCATACTGCTGGGCGGAATGATCGGGCTTTTGACCAGGTCAGGAGGATCCGCCGCATTCGGCCGCCTGTTGGGGCGAAAAATCAAAACCAAGAAAGGAGCTCAGGGCGCCACTTGGCTCATCGGTCTTCTCATTTTCTTCGACGATTACTTCAATGCTCTGACAAACGGCGCAATCATGCGGCCTATCAGCGACAAGTTCAACGTTTCCAGGGAAAAGCTTTCTTACATCATTGACTCTACCGCTGTAGGAATCTGCCTCGTGGTTCCCCTGTCAAGCTGGGTCGCCTTTATCTGCTCTCTCATCGCCAGCAGCTATGCTACCGCCGGTGTAAAGCAGGACGCGTTTCAGGCTTTTCTGATGTGCATTCCCTTTAATTATTACGCCTGGCTGTCGATCATCATGGTCATCGTGGTCGTATACCTCGGCCTGGACTACGGTCCCATGGCGAAGGCGGAAAAGAGAACGGCAGAGACCGGCGCGCTGTGCGATAAAACCTTCAGCGGCGGTGGTGCGGACGACGATGATTTCTCATCCATCGAGCAGAAAAACGGCGGTGCCGTCGATTTGTTGGCGCCGATTCTCCTGCTGATCTGCTGCGCTTTAGTCTTTATGCTCTATACCGGAGGTTTCTTCACATCATTCAATCTGCTCGATGCGGTCAATAATATGGACGGTATGCTGGCTCTCACCTATGCGGTGTTTATCGCTGTCCTGTTTGCCATCGTATTCTATCAGGTGAGAGGTCTGTCAAAGATCAGCGACTCCATCGCAGCCTTTGTCGTAGGAACAAAGTCGATGCTTTTTGTAGTCATTCTCCTGGCCTTTGCCTGGGGCATCGGCGGAGTCGGCGACGAGCTCGACACCGCGGGCTATGTCGCCTCGCTGTTTGTGGGAAATGTGCCGCCATTCCTCGTCGCGTTTATTATTTTCGTATTCTCCTGTGTCATGACCTTCTCAACCGGGGCAACCTGGGGCACTTACGCCATCATGATCCCCCTCGCCGTGCCTCTGGCCCTTGCCATGGATATCAATGTATACGCATGTATCGCCGCGGTAATCGGCGGCGGCGGATTTGGGAACCATTGCTCTCCGCTGGCTGATACTGCCATCCTTTCCTCTGCCGCTGCAAATATTCGCCATACGGATCATATTAAAACTCAGATACCGTACTCGGTGACCTGCGCGTCCGTCGCCTGCGTAGGCTTCCTGATTTCAGGCTTTGTCAATAATTTTGCCGTGCCGATGATCGTGGTCTTTGTGCTGTTTCTTGCAGCGGTGTTCATTTTAAACAGGTTGTTCGGCGCCAATAGATATGGCAGCGAGACGATCCGTTCCGAAGCCGCCGCCAACGGTGACCCCGCGGCAGCGGGCGCTGCTTCTGAAAACCAGGAATGCGACGTGGAGATCTTAACAAATTAATTAGCAAATTCCATGCCATTAATAATATCTTTCATATGAAAAGGGAGGGGAATCGTTTCTCCCCTCCTTTTCTATTATTCCGTCATTTCCACTTTCTTCATATTTTGTTTCCTACGATGTGAATTCGAAGCATGTTCGTCATGCCGCCCACCCCAACGGGCGCGCCCGCCGTGATGGCCACCAGATCGCCCTCGGCGATGTAGCCCTGTTCCACCGCGGCTCGGATCGCTTCGTGGAAGACCCCTCTTTCCGACTCTGCCAGCTCGGCCACGATGGGGATAACGCCCCATACGAGGGATAAATGCCTTGCGACCCGGTCGCTGGTTGGAAATGCCAAAATCGGCGCCCGCGGCCTGAACTTGGATACGACCTGAGCCGTATGCCCTGTTGCAGTGGGCGTCAGGATGGCGACCGCTTTCAAGCCCTGAGCGCTGGTACAGGTCGCGTGACCGATGGCGTCGGTGATGCTGGCGTCCCTCACCCTGTTTTTCTCTCTGAGAATAGAGTCATAGTTTAAAGAATCTTCTGTCGCATTCGCGATGTCCACCATCATTTGCACCGCCTCTACCGGATACTTTCCCGAGGCGGTCTCTCCCGAGAGCATGATGACGTCGGTTCCGTCATAGATGGCGTTAGCCACGTCGGCCACTTCCGCTCTCGTGGGTCTCGGATTTCGGATCATGGAATCCATCATCTGGGTCGCCGTTATGACAGGCTTCCCTTCCAGATTACACAGCTTGATGATCCGCTTCTGGGTGACGGGAACATGCTCCGCCGGAATTTCGACCCCGAGATCGCCCCGGGCTACCATGATGAGATCCGAGGCGGCGACGATGTCCAAAATGTTATCTACGCCTTCCTTATTCTCGATCTTGGAAATGATCTTGATCTTCTCTCCTCCGTGATTTTTCAGGAAATCCCTCATCTCATCCACGTCGGAGCCTTTCCTGATGAAGGACGCGGCAATAAAATCCACCCCCTCACGGATGCCGAACTCGATATCTTCCTTGTCCTTGTCCGTTATGGCCGGAAGCTTTACGGTGACCCCCGGAGCGTTGATGCTCTTATAATCCTTTATAATTCCACCGTTATCCACGGTGCACAGGATATCGTTTCCCTTGATTTCATCGATTGTCATACCGATGAGTCCGTCGTCGATGAGAAGCCGGTCACCCGGCTTGACATCGTCTATGAGAGCCTTATATGACACCGAGCAGATCTTATCCGTTCCAAGGACGTCGTCCATGGTCAGCGTGTACTTCTGCCCATCGGTCAGGAGAACTTCCTTTTCGGCAAACTGCCCGGTCCTGATTTCAGGCCCCTTGGTGTCCAGTATGATAGAGATCGGGAGATCCAACTCTGCCCGCAGCTCTTTCACAAGATCCATCTTCCGCTTCTGTTCCTCATGAGTGCCGTGTGAGAAATTCAGCCTTGCGGCGTTCATGCCGGCAAGCATCATGCTCTTTAAAATCTCGCGCTCTTCGCAGGCCGGACCCACGGTGCAGATAATCTTTGTTTTTTTCATTTTAAACCCCTTTTTTATTATACGTTGGATGAAGCGCCGGACAGAATGTTAGATCGAGAGGATCTCGGCGAGATCCATCAGCGACTTGTCATGCTGTCTCGGCATCTTCAACGCTTCTTCCAGGTCATAATGTACGATATCGTTTCCTTTGATGCCTACCGCCTTGCTGGTCATACCGCCCTGCATGAGCAGTTCCACCGCCTTGTAGCCCATCCTGCTTGCCAGCATCCTGTCTCTGGCCGTGGGAGAACCGCCTCTCTGGATATATCCCAATACGACGATTTTTGTATCCAGTCCGGTCCTTTCCGCAATTGCCTTTGCCAATTCGTTGGTGCCTATGTCCACGCCCTCCGCGCGAAGGATGACGCTATGAAGCTTTCCCCGATTCTTCCCCCGAATGAGCGTTTCGCAGATCCTGTCGATATCCACCGGCTCCTCCGGGATCAGGATTCCTTCCGCGCCTCCCGTCAGGCCCGCGTACAGCGCGATGTCTCCGCAGTGCCTTCCCATCACCTCGATGACGGTGCTCCGCTCATGAGAGGAAGAGGTGTCGCGGATGTTCCCGATGGCGCTCAAAACCGTATTTACCGCGGTGTCAAACCCGATGGTGTAATCCGTGTACGCCAGGTCGTTATCGATGGTCCCCGGAAGCCCGATGACCGTCACGCCCTCCCTGGTCAGATCAAGCCCGCCCCGGTAGGAGCCATCCCCGCCGATGACCACCAAGCCGTCTATTTTAAAGATTTCCAGCATTTCGGCTCCCTTGCGGACGCCTTCAGGCGTCATGACCCGCTTGCTCCTTGCCGTTTTCAGGAAAGTGCCGCCTCGCTGCATGACATCGGAAACCGAGGAAACCGTCAACTCTTTGAAGTCTCCGTTGAGCAGCCCCTCATATCCTCTCTCTACCCCGTAAATCTCTAATTTATTGTATATCGCACTTCTCACCACCGCGCGGATCGCGGCGTTCATCCCCGGCGCGTCTCCGCCGCTGGTCAATACTGCAATTCTTTTCACGACAACTTCCTCCTATTGTTTGTAATATGTAATAAGTAAGTTCAGTCTAACGGTTACTGTTCACAGTCAGTTGAAGGCGGGTTGCGATCACAGCTGAGGCAAGTGTTGGAGTGGTTTTGTGCCACTTTCCGATGAAATCGAGCAACATGTTTAGATTCTGTCAAACACTGTCTGTGGCGAAGTTTGTTTGACAGTCTAAACATGGCGAGATGATCGATGAAAGTGGCAAAACCACGACCCACTTGAGGAGGCTGTGAATCGCAACCCGTCGTCGACTGTGAACAGCAACGCTTCAGTCTAACGGCTTTTATTGAATATTTTCTTTTCCTACCAGACCCGACAGCTGCCGCATGAACCTGTCGTCCGGATCGACCCAGAGATCCGTATTTGTCTTGAGCTTCTTTCCGGTTGCGGCAAATTTGATAATCACCGGCGTGTCGCCCTTGTGCTCCCTGCTGATCTCTTTGAATTGGGAGAAAAACCGCGTTTCGTCGAGGTCCTTGGGTACGGTGATCTTCAGCATGCCGGAAACGGTTCCCCCTCCGAAATCATTGATGTCAAGGATCCTGTCCGCCAGCAGCTTGGGCTCTTCATCCTCCTTGAAGTTGACGGTTCCGCGGATCGCAACGACCTTGTCGTTTTTCAGCACCCCGAGAGCGGCCTCGTACACGTTGGGAAATACGATGACCTCCGTGGTTCCGTACAGGTCCTCCAGCTGAATGAACGCCATCATCTTGTTTTTCTTCGTGATCAGGGTCTTTTTTGAGCTGATCATTCCGGCCATGGTCACAGCCATTCCGTCCTGAACGCCGCCGTCAGCCTCTGCGTGGGCGAGGTCCTCAGATGTAACCGTGGAGATTTTTTCAATCTTCTCCGCGTAATCCGAAAGAGGATGCCCTGTAATATATACTCCCAGCATCTCCTTTTCCATGGCCATCAGCAAATCCTTTGAAAAGTTCTCCACATCCGGAAGCTGCGCCGTCATACCCGAATTGTGCATGCTGTCGGCATTTATCTGGAACAGGGAAAGCTGGCCCTCTATATTCTTCCGGGAATTGTTCTGAGCCGATTCGATGAGCCCCTCAAAGACGGCCAGATGCTGCGCCCTGTTTTCGTTGAGACAGTCTAAAGCCCCTGCCTTGATCAGGCTCTCCACCGCCTTTTTATTGATCTCATGGATGTCGACGTTGTTGATGAACTGAAATATATCCTTGGGAAGTCCCTTGTCCTCACGCGCCTTCACGATGGCGTCGATGACGCCTTCTCCGACATTTTTGACCCCCAGCAGCCCAAACCGGATCTTCCCTTCCTTCACCGTGAATTTCTTGCCGCTTTCGTTGACGTCGGGCGGCAGGACTTCGATCTTCATTTCCTGACAGTTCCTGATGTATTTGGCGATTTGGGTGGCGTCTCCGATGACGCTGGTCATCAGCGCCGCCATGAATTCCACGGCATAATACTTTTTCAGGTACGCAGTCTGATAAGCCAGCATGGAATAGGCTGCCGCGTGGGATTTATTGAAAGCGTATTCCGCAAAGCTGATCATCTGGTTGTAAATTTCCTTGGCCGCGCTCTCTGGAATGCCGTTTCTGACGCAGCCCCGGATCTCGATATTTCCCGCCTCGTCGTCCTTTCCATAAACAAAGTATTCCTGTTCTTTCAGCATCACATCCATCTTTTTTTTGCTCATGGCTCTCCGGACCAGATCGCTTCTGCCATAGGTATATCCGGCCAGATCCCGCACGATCTGCATGACCTGCTCCTGATAGATGAGGCAGCCGTAGGTGACGGATAAGATCGGCTCCAGGCTTTTATCGATATACTCGATCCCCTTGGGGTTTTTCTTGTTTTCGATGTAGGTTGAAATCGACGCCATTGGTCCCGGGCGATAGAGGGCGTTGGCCGCCACGATGTCCTCGAAGCAGTCCGGCTTCAGGTTCTTCAAAAACTGCGTGATCCCGGAGCTTTCAAACTGGAACACGCCCTGAGTATTTCCGCTGCTGAAAAGGTCGTAAACCGCCTTATCGTCATAGGTCATCCTGGACAGGTCAAGCTTCACGCCGTGGTTTTCCTCGATGAGCTCCAGGGCGTCCCGGATCACGGTGAGGTTTCTGAGACCCAGAAAGTCCATTTTTAAAAGGCCAAGCTCCTCGATGGTCCCCATGGTGAACTGGGTACTGATCCCCTTTTCCGCAAGGTAAAGGGGCACGTATT